>CAVUKL010000025.1:0-49357 GCA_963742015.1 uncultured Acidobacteriaceae bacterium
ACTCTCGGCGGAAGCAGCGTCTCTTCTCCAATAGGATTGGCGAGCGCTTCCGGAACATAGCGCCGCATCACTCCATCCTGCAGCAGTTCGAATATCTCGCCGCGCCACAGAATCTTATTGCTCGCATAACTCGTAGCCCAGAATCCAAAACCCATCAGGTCGCGCAGCGGATAGAGCAGTACCGTCCGCGGCAGATTTCCCTCGCCCACCACGGCTCCGCCCACCATCGCCGCCAGCAGCATCCTCGAAATCACGCTCCATACCAGCGCGGCAAACCCCAGTTGCGGCATCCCCAAGACAACGGCGGCTGCAAACGCCAGTAAGCCGAATGGCATGCTGAAAGTCAGCGCCGTACCCAAATGCCCCTTCGGGCGCGAGAACCGCGTGCTCTTCATCCACCGAATCTGGTGCTTGATCGAGTGCCAGAAACCCTCGTTGAGCACGACGTGATCGATCACGTGATGGGAAAGAACGACTTTGTGGCCATTCGCCGCAATCCGCTTGCCGAGTACGAAGTCGTCGGCGCAGTAGCGTCCCAGCGTACCGAAGCCGCCGATCTCCTCCACACACGAGCGCCGCACAGCCATCGTCGGCCCCAGCGCAAACTGCATTCCCTCGATCCACTCCGCGACCAGCACCCCCGCCGCCATCTCGACGCTCATCGCCGTCGCTTCCAGCTTCGACCAGAGGCTTTTGCCGTCCGCCACTCCGCGATAGAGGCACGTCACCATGCCAACGACTGGATCGGCAAACGGCGCTGCAACCTCGCGCAGATACGACGGACCCACCCGCACGTCGCTATCACTGATGACCAGTATCTCCGATCGCGCAGCCAGCCCCATCAGTTCCAGCGAGGATACCTTGGCATTGGTGTAAGCTGGCTCGCCCGTGGTCAGGAACTGGACCGGCACATGCGGGTGCCGCTGAGCGACCCGCCGCGCCACTTGCAATCCGGCGTCGCCATGATGCCGCGCGCAAAAGAGGATCTCGTAGCTCGGGTAGTCCTGAGCAAAGAACCCTTCAAGACGGGATTCCAACTCGGGCTCATCCCCATACAACGGCTTGAGCAAGCTAACCCGCGGAAAGAAATCCCGCCCTCGCGCAAGGAACAATCGCCGCTGTCGCGCAAACGAGCTGGCGGCGACCAGCACTAAGGCGCAGTAGATCGAAGAGCACAGCAGGCCAATAAGGCCCGCGGCCAACAACAGCTTCGGAATGGCGGCAATAGTCAAGGATGCAATCCGAGCGAAGGAACGGCAGTCGGGCAATTTACGCTAGTAGTAGTAAGGGTAGTCCCAAGGAGCGCATGGCATCAAGAGCCTCCTCCGGCAGGGCGAACCGCAGGAATCAGCTCCTGCGTCCGCCAGGTGTCGCATGAATTGTTGGCGCGGCGCCAGATCGCCCCTTGGCTGAAGGAAGTCCCTTCAGCGCAGCGTGAAGCGGCGGCGTCCGTTGCGATGCGGTTCCTTCAACTGTCCGGGGCATGGGAACGATGGCCGACTCCTGACCAAAACCCTGCTGCATCCGTCCCAGCATCTCCGTCCGCACATAATCCACAAAGCTCTGCATCTGCCGATTCATCTCTTCCATCCGCTCCCGCATCTGCAGAATGATGGCGATGCCGGCAATATTCACCCCAAGGTCCCGAGCCAGGTTCAGGATGAACTCCAGCCGCTCCAGGTCTTCATCGGTGTAAAGGCGGGTATTCCCCTCCGTCCGTGACGGTTTGAGTAGCCCCTCGCGCTCATAGAGCCGGAGCGTCTGAGGATGAATCTCATACATCTCGGCCACCGCCGAGATCATGTACGCGCCTTTGGATTTGCGTCTGGTTGGCATCTATAGCGTCTCTAACTTGCAATCTTATGCTGTGACTGATCTAAACCTTCTCCCAAATCTCCGCCCGCGGATCATCCGGGTTTAGCTTCGCGAACTCGCGCAAGATCTCTTTCGACCGCTCGTCTTTGAGCTGCGGCACAACAATCTCAACCGTGACGAGTTGGTCGCCGCGCGCACCTTCCTGGGCGGCCGACGCTACGCCACGTTCCCGCATACGCAGCTTTTGCCCGCTCTGCGTGCCAGGCGGAATCTTCAACTGTGCACGTCCATCGATGGTCGGAACCTCAATCTTCGCGCCCAGCGCTGCCTCGCCCACCGTCACTGGCAAATTAACCAAGATGTTGTCTCCAGAGCGCTCAAAAACGGGATGACTCCCCGCCTTGATAATCAGATAGAGGTCGCCCGAGGCTCCGCCATTGGTTCCAGCGTTGCCCTTGCCAGCGAGGCGGATACGCTGCCCATCGCGAGTGCCTGGCTTGATGCGGAAGTCGATGGTCTCCGTCCGCGTCACCGTGCCCTGGCCATCGCAGGTCGGGCAGCTGTTTTGCAACTTGCCCGTTCCCCCGCAGCGCGGACACTGCAGGGTGAACTTCATCTGGCCGCCCATCTGCGTGACCTGTCCAGTGCCGCCGCACTCGGGACAAACTTGCGTCGATCCGGTCGAAGCCTTGCCTTTGCAGGTAGGGCAGGTCTCCTGCCGCTGCACCTGCAGGCGCGTCGTCCCGCCGCGAACGGCGGTCCAGAAATCCACCGAGACCTTATATTCCAGATCAGTTCCCGCTTCCGGGCCCCGCGAGTGTTTTTGCCCACCTGAAAATATCCCGGAAAAGATGTCCCGAAATCCTCCCCAGGACGACGACCCGGCCTGACCGGCCGATCCTCTCCCTGACGGCTGTGTCTGGTAATCGGAGAAATCGAAGCCGCCAAAGTCGAACGGAACCTCCTGCGCTCCGCCCCGCGGCTGTCCGCCGATCCCAGGCCCATAGCCACCGCGCGCCGCAGCCTCGGCTGCCGCCGGGTCGATATTGTCCGAATAGAAACCGAACTGATCGAAGATCTTCCGCTTCTTCTCGTCGCTCAGAATGTCGTTCGCCTCGGAGATTTCCTTGAACTTCTCTTCGGCCTTCTTGTTGTTCGGATTAACGTCAGGATGATATTTGCGCGCCAGCTTGCGAAACGCCTTCCGAATTTCATCGGGCGTAGCCGTCCGCTTCACGCCAAGCGTCGCGTAATAATCTTTTTGTTGAGGTGTTGTCGGCATCTTACCTTTAGATCTCTATAGTATCTATCGGAACATCGTTCGCGGCACTTACTCTAAAATCCCGGGCGGGATCGCTCGCCTAGGCTCGGCGTGCCTTGCCGCTCAACCTGTTTCGGTCCGCTCGGAACCGCTCGCCGCAACTTGTCCCGCCCGCCGGGCGGGATCAAGCGCACGCAGGTCAATTCCAGACGGCCTTGGCCGGGACCGCTTCGATCTTCCAGAATAGGTCGGGTTCCACCTTCCCCATCTGCTCGGCAAACTGCTCGGCCTCGGCACGGGTGTTAAACATGACCCGGTTGTATACCATGCCGGCTCTAAGCTGCTCGCATTTCCACATAGTGTCGGTCATTACCAATTCTCCTTTCCCTGTAAAACGACGCGGGGCGCGTTTTAGTTCTTCGAGCGCCCCGCATCCTTCACATTTCCCGCCGATTTCACGCTTGTCGTCGAAGTTTACTTCTTGTCCTCGACATCCACGTACTCGGCGTCGATTACGCCTTCATCCTTCTTCTCGGCGGTCTCTGTCGGTCCCGTCGCACCGTCGGTGGGAGTGGTTGCTCCCGCCGCATTGGCCTTGTACATCGCCTCGGCCAGCTTGTGCGAAGTCCCGGTCAGCTTCTCCCGCGCGGCATTCAACTCTACCGCCGAAGGGCTGCCGGCCAGTGTCGACTTAGCTTCGGCAAGCGCTGTTTCGACGTCTGTCTTGTCGCTG
Source organism: uncultured Acidobacteriaceae bacterium (assembly GCA_963742015.1). Taxonomy (GTDB): domain Bacteria; phylum Acidobacteriota; class Terriglobia; order Terriglobales; family Acidobacteriaceae; genus Acidisarcina. Next base: position 3,810 of record CAVUKL010000025.1, read on the forward strand.
CCAGTTACCTTATCGCCGCTTTCCTTCAACATCTTCTCGATGTTGTAGACCAAATTGTCGAGACCGTTCCGCGCTTCAATCTCTTCGCGCTTCTCTTTGTCCTCGGAAGCGTGGGCATCGGCTTCCTTGGCCATGCGCTCGATCTCGTCCTTGCTTAGACCCGAAGATGAAGTAATAGTTATCTTTTGGTCTTTGCCGGTCGCGTTATCTTTCGCCGTCACATTTAGGATGCCGTTTGCGTCGATATCGAACGTAACTTCGATTTGCGGCACTCCACGCGCAGCCGGTGGAATCCCACCCAGCTTGAACTTGCCCAGCGTCCTGTTTTGGCTCGCCATCGGCCGTTCGCCCTGTAGTACGTGGACCTCAACCTCGGTCTGGCTGTCAGCCGCGGTCGAGAACGTCTCCGTCTTCTTGGTCGGAATCGTCGTGTTCCGCGGAATCATCGGGGTCGCCACGCCACCCAAAGTCTCGATCGCCAGCGTCAGCGGAGTCACGTCGAGCAGCAGCAGGTCCTTCACCTCTCCGGCAAGCACGCCAGCCTGGACCGCTGCACCAATCGCAACCACCTCGTCCGGATTCACGCCCTTGTGTGGCTCTTTGCCGAACAGGTCCTGCACCAGCTTCTGGATGCGCGGCATTCTTGTCTGTCCGCCAACGAGCACTACCTCGTCGATCTTGCTCGCATCGACGCCGGCGTCTGCCATCGCCTTCTTGCACGGCTCGATCGAACGCTGAATGATGTCCTCGACCAACTGCTCCAGCTTCGCCCGCGTCAGCTTCTTCACCAGGTGCTTCGGCCCGGTAGCGTCGGCGGTGATGAACGGCAGGTTGATCTCCGACTCCTGGGCCGTCGACAGCTCGATCTTCGCCTTTTCCGCCGCATCGCGCAGCCGCTGCAGCGCCATCTCATTGCCTTTGGCGCGCAGGTCGAGCGACTCGTCCTTTTTGAACTCGTCGATCAGCCAATCGACGATGCGCTGGTCGAGGTTGTCACCGCCCAGGTGAGTATCGCCATTGGTCGACTTGACCTCGATGACGCCTTCGCCAACTTCCAGGATCGATACGTCAAACGTACCGCCGCCGAAGTCGTACACAGCGATCGTCTCGTCCTTCTTCTTGTCGAGGCCATAGGCCAGCGCCGCCGCGGTTGGCTCGTTCACAATCCGCTTTACGTCCAGTCCAGCAATCTTGCCGGCGTCTTTGGTCGCCTGGCGCTGCGCGTCGTTGAAGTAAGCCGGAACCGTGATGACCGCCTCGGTCACCGAGCTGCCAAGATAATCCTCGGCCGCCTTCTTCAGTTTTTGCAGAATCATCGCCGAAATCTCAGGCGGCGTGAACTCCTTGCCCTGGGCCACAATGGCCACATGGTCGCCCGACTGCTTGACCTTGTAGGGCACCATCTTCATCTCGTCGTTGACTTCATTGAACCTGCGGCCCATGAAACGCTTGATCGAGTAAATCGTGTTCTCCGGATTGGTGATTGCCTGGCGCTTCGCCACTTGCCCCACCAGCCGCTCGCCGCTCTTGGTGAAAGCCACCACTGACGGGGTTGTCCGGCCACCTTCTTCGTTGGGGATGACCTTCGGCTCGCCGCCTTCCATCACCGCAACGACGGAGTTCGTCGTTCCCAAATCAATTCCAATTACTTTTCCCATAATCTTTGTCCGCTCCTAATAAGGAAATCCCGCTCACCAGTGCCCGGCACCACGTTAGAACTGCTCTAGCTTCGCATTTGAGTGACTTATTGTCAACTTATCTGATGCAAGGATTGCCCAGCAGGATGCAGAGATTACCGCCATGCGAGAACGGAGATGGCAACGGTCTCTCTTGAGGGTCGAGACAACCCATGGACACAGAGTGCAGTCGGTCAGAACTCTCGCAGAATCAACAAAATTGTCCTTCTAGATCTCGCCCTTCAGGCTGGAGGTCGCGTTCGGCTGACCCCTTCTAAAACGTCGCCGGCTTCCCCCACTCCAAAAACACAAATTCCGTCACCGGCTTCCGTGTCCGAGGTGCGACCTCGCTCTTTTGATACTGCTCAGGCAGGCTCGAAGGATCGCCCAGGTAACCAATCGCGGTCACCGCACCCATCTCATATTCTGGCGGCACACCAAACGAAGCCCGCGCCTTGTCTTTGTTGAATCCGGCCATGGAATGCGAGTGGAGCCCAAGTGCAGTAGCCTGGAGCGCTAGATTGGCCATCGCCGCACCTGTGTCATGCAATCCGTAGGCGTTTGGACTGTCGTTTTGACTGAAGACCATCTTGCCAACGGAAAGCACCAGCACCGGCGCGCTCTTCGCCCACATCTGGTTGAACTCGACCAGCGAATCGAAGATTTTCTTATACGTCGCGTCACCCCGGCGCCCCAGGAAAAAACGCCACGGCTGCTCGTTGAATGAGGAGGCCGCCCAGCTCGCGGCCACGAACAGCTTCTCCAGATCGGCCGAAGGAATCTCCCGGTCGGCAAAGGCGCGAGGGCTCCAGCGCCGCAAAATCAGCTCGGGAATGCCCTCGACGGCGGGCGCGTGCTTCAGCTTTTCAATCTGTTCAGGGTGAATAGTGGACACAGGTCTCTCCTTAAGAGGGTGGGAATTACCGAATTCTAGCGGCTTGGATGCCGCGACCCGCAAAACGGCGCAGGCTTTCCGGATCAGCGCATACTCCCAACGATAAGATGAAGCAAGGAAATGCCCGCCGAAATCTTAGCTCGCCAAATGGCCGAAACCTTCTACCAACAGGCGCTCGACCTCATTGCGAGCGGCGATCCTGCCGGAGCAGCCGACAGATTCCGCGAAGCCCTCAACCTCGATCCCGACCTGCTTGAGGCCATGCATGGCCTCATCCGCGCTCTCCAGAACAGCGGAGAATACGACCAGGCCATCGCCGTCGCTCACGACCTCATCGTCCGCGACCCCGACGACCCCCTCGCCCACACCAGCCTCTCGATTCTCTACCAGCATAAGGGGATGATCCCCGACGCCGAGGCGGCAGCACTGAAGGCCAAACTGCTCGGCTGGAAGCTAGAGTTGCGCGAATCCAGGCCTCATGCTTCTACAGACAAATAGGCAAATGAAGCCCGAATCCACTTCCCGCCCTCCGAGCCAATCCGCCCGGCGATTGCGGAAGATGTACGACCGCCTCGTAACCGAATACGGCCCACAGCAATGGTGGCCGGCCCAATCCGCATTCGAAGTAATCATTGGCACGTACCTCACCCAAAACACCTCCTGGCGCGCCGTCGAACGCACTATACAAAACCTCGCCCAACATCAGACCCTGAGCATCGAAGGAATCCGCAACATCAAGGAAGAGAAACTCCGCGAGCTCATCCGCCCATCCGGATACATGGTCCGCAAAGCGGCCGCGCTCAAAGCGTTCGTAGCCTGGCTCGACCACGAATACGGCGGCTCACTCGACGCGCTCACGGCAGCCCCAGCCATCGAAACGCGCCAGCAACTGCTCGCGCTCCCCGGAGTCGGCCCCGAAACCGCCGACGCCATCCTCCTCTACGCTCTCGGCCACCCCGCCATGGTCGTCGATGAATACCTCCGCCGTATCGTGACCAGGCATCATCTACTTTCCGAGAAGGCAAAATACCCCGAAATTCAGGCGCTCGCCATCGAAGCGCTAAAAGAAAACAAACCGGAAACCCTCGCCCAGCACTACAACGAATTTCACGCACTCATAGTTACGGTCGGCAAAACCCACTGCGGTCCAAAACCCAAGTGCGAAGAATGCCCACTCGCCAGGCGCCTGCCGAAGACCGTTCACCAGGAGTAGAATACGTCTTACAGAGAGGTAAGACATGTCAGATTCATCTGTCGTCAGCACGAAGGGTCAAGTCGTGATACCGGCCGCGCTACGCAAGAAGTATCGCCTCAAGGCTGGCGTTCGAGTCGTCTTTCGTGAAGAGCAAGGCCGTCTTGTGCTGGAACCTAATCCCTTTGATGCCTTCCTGGCTCTTCAGGGCACGCTGGATGCTCCGTTGTCCCAGTGGTTGGCAGAGGAGAAAGCGGCGGAACGTCGACGAGAAGATGCCAAGTGAGAGAATATGTTCTCGATGCCAACGCGGTCATCGCTTTCCTGCACGGAGGGGATCAGGAGAATGCGTTGAAGGTTCGACGCCTTGTCCAATCGGCCAGAGATGGCGAAGCGGAGCTCTTCATCTCGGCCATCAATCTAGGGGAAGTCTTCTATACCCTTCGAAAATTAATGAACGAAGCCTCTGCGATGCAAATGATTCAGACTCTGCGAGGTATCGTCGTCGTCGTTGAAGCTCCCGCAGAGACTGCGATCAAGGCCGCCGAACTGAAGCACCGTCATAAGCTAGGGTATGCAGACAGCTTCGCCGCACTTCTTGCGATTGAACGGAAGGCCACATTGGTTTCCGCCGACCCCGACTTTGAGAAGCTGGGCAAATCCATCAAGCTCATGAAACTACAACCTCACAGTGAGCGAAGATAGACCCGCCTTTCACCGCAATCACTCAACTTCATGCCCACAACCATCCTCTACGTCGCCACCAGCAACCCCGGCAAGCTCCAAGACTTCACCGCGGCGGCTGACCACCCTGACGTCACGATCGCTCCTCTCCCTGGTCTTGAACGCATTCCGCCGCCCCCCGAAAGCGAGGCCACTTTCCAAGGCAACGCCCGAGAAAAAGCCCTCTACTACAGCCAACTCGCGCCCGGCTACACGGTCCTCGCCGACGACTCCGGCCTCGAAGTCGACGCGCTCAACGGCGACCCTGGAGTCCACTCCGCACGCTACGCCGCCGACTCCGCATTTACGCAAACCAGCATGGTCGATGAAGACAACAATCTCCTCTTGCTGAAGAATCTCGCCGGAACTGAGAATCGCGCGGCACGCTATCGCTGCGTTCTCGCCCTTGCTCGCAACGGAGAAGTTTTGCTCACCGCCGAAGGCGCCGTCGAAGGCCTCATCTCGGAAAAACCCCAGGGCAACGGAGGATTCGGCTACGATCCACTTTTCTATCTGCCCGAACTCAACAAAACCATGGCCGAAATCGACCTCGCTACGAAATCCGCGCTCAGCCATCGCGGACGCGCCCTGCGCGCACTCTTCGAGAGATTACGGAGTCCGGGTGGAAGCGTGGGGCTTTAGGCATGCGCGCAAACCGGTTCGCGTCCAATTCGTCCTACCGGACTCAACAACGTCCTTACCTTGACTCTGCTTCTAACCCACACGAATAATGAACTTTGAGTGATCTAAGCTGATAGAAGCTCTTTCAGCGCCACCACCGGATAGCCAGGAGTCCATCGCACATGGCAACAGCCACAGCACCCCCTGCCGCGCCGCCCATACGGGGAGTTCAGCCCCTCCGTGCCGGCCAGGGAAACTCTTTCCTGCTGCGCAAGCTGCATTCGCTTACCGGCATCGTGCCCATCGGCGCATTTCTGATCGAGCACTTGATCTCGAACTGGGAAGCTCTCAAGGGCCCCGCCGCTTACGGCGCGCAGGTGAAGTTTCTCAACGGACTTCCCTTCGTCCGCGTCCTCGAATGGGTCTTCATTTTCATCCCTATCCTCTATCACGCGCTCTACGGTCTCTTCATCACCTTCCGCGGACGCCAGAACGTCAACGTCTACCCTTGGGCCGGCAACTGGATGTATCTCACCCAGCGCGTGACCGGCCTGATCGCCTTTGCCTACATCATCCAGCACGTCTGGCGTCAGCGCTTTGCCGGAGTCAGCCTCCCCGAACATCCCGGCGCCGCCTTCCATAAAGTTCAGGTCGAATTGTCCAACCCCTGGATGCTCGCCATCTACGCTATCGCCATGATCGCCACCTGCTGGCATTTTTCGTACGGAGTCTGGCTCTTCGCCGCCAAGTGGGGCATCACTCCCGGCGACAAGGCGCGCAAGAACTTCGGCTACGTCTGCACCGCGCTCGGCGTCGTCCTTGTCGCGATCGGCTTATCCAGCCTCTACGCCTTCGTCGGCCCCAACTACAAGGATGCACCTGCGGATTTAACTCCCGCGCAAATCGAAGCCGGCTCGGCGCCCGTTGCGCCCGCGTCACAATGAGAGCGGCTGGATTCGAACAGATGCGGGTACCCCATGTCCCGACTTTGGGACATGAGGTTCAGCAGAAATCGCGACAGAAGAGGAAGGCCTGATTCATGGCAGCAGCACCAAAAATCATCGTAGTAGGAGGCGGACTAGCCGGACTCGCCGCTGTCATCAAAATCGCTGAGGCTGGAGGCAGGGTCGACCTCTTTTCGATCGTCCCGGTCAAACGCTCGCACTCCGTCTGCGCGCAGGGCGGCATCAACGCCGCCAAGAACCTCAAGGGTGAAGGCGACTCCACGTGGGCACACTTCGATGACACGATCTACGGCGGCGACTTCCTTGCCAACCAGACACCCGTCAAGAATATGTGCGAGCAGGGCCCCGCAATCATCGACCTCCTCGACCGCATGGGCGTACCCTTTAACCGAACCCCCGAGGGCCTGCTCGACTTCCGACGCTTTGGTGGAACCCTCTTCCACCGCACCGCCTTCGCCGGAGCCACTACCGGCCAGCAACTTCTCTACGCGCTCGACGAACAAGTCCGCCGCCACGAAGCCGAAGGCCGCGTCACCAAGTACGAAGGCTGGGAGTTCCTCTCCGCCGTCCTCGACGACAGCAAGGTCTGCCGTGGCATCTGCGCCATGAACCTCCGCACCATGGAGGTCCGCACCTTCCCCGCCGACGCCATCATCCTCGCCACCGGCGGCATCGGCGCGATCTTCGGCAAGAGCACCAACTCCGTCGTCTGCACAGGCTCAGCGCAGTCGGCCGTCTACCAACAGGGCGCTTACTACGCCAACGGCGAGTTCATCCAGGTGCACCCCACCTCAATCCCCGGCGAAGACAAGCTGCGCCTCATGTCCGAATCCGCCCGAGGCGAAGGCGGTCGAGTCTGGGTCCCGCGCAAGGCCGGCGACAGTCGCGATTGGAAGAGCATTCCCGCCGCCGAGCGCTTTTACTTCCTCGAAGAGTGGTATCCAAAATACGGCAACCTCGTCCCCCGCGACGTCGCAACGCGCGCCATCCACAAGGTCGTCTACGAACTCGGCCTCGGCATCGACGGCCAGCCGATGGTCTATCTCGACCTCACTCACATTGATCGCGAGACCCTCAATCGCAAGCTAGAAGGCATCCTCGAAATCTACGAGAAGTTTGTCGGCGACGATCCTCGCGAAGTCCCAATGAAGATCTTCCCCGGCATGCACTACACCATGGGCGGCTTGTGGGTCGACTTCAATCAGATGACCAACCTGCCCGGAGTCTTCGCCGCCGGCGAGGCCGAATACAACTACCACGGCGCGAACCGCCTCGGTGCGAATTCCCTCCTCTCCTGCATCTACGGCGGCTTCGTCGCCGGCCCCAAAGCCATCGAATACGCCAAAGCCCTCCCCGCGGCGCAAGGCGATGGAGGCCACTCCGCCGAGAAGAAACGTCAGGACGAGATCAACGCCGGCCTCATGAAGTCCGACGGAAGCGAAAACCCCTTCAAGCTATGGCGCGAACTCGGCGACACCATGACCAAGAACGTCACCGTCATCCGTTACAACAAGGGCTGCAAAGAAGCCGACGTGAAGATCTACGAACTCCTCGAGCGCTATCGCAACATCAACCTGAGCGACAAGAGTTCCTGGGCCAACACCAGCTTCGCCTTCACCCGCCAGCTCTATAACATGCTGCAGCTCGGCCGCGTCGTAGCCCAGGGAGCGGCGCTACGTGACGAGTCGCGCGGAGCGCATTACAAGCCGGACTTCCCCGAGCGAAATGACGAGAAGTTCCTGAAGACAACCAAGGCCTACTTCGCACCCGACGCCGACGAGCCACGCTTCGAGTGGGAAGCGGTCGATACGCAATTCATCAAGCCGCGTCCGCGCAGATACGACGCCACAAAGTAACCCTCCTCCTGGTTGTCATTCCGACTGGAGCAAAGCGGAGTGGAGGAATCTGCGGTGTGAAGAGACTTAGGAGTCATAGAAGATGCCCGAGCGCACCATCAAGATCGAAATCAAACGTCAAAGCGGCCCCGACGCCCCCGCCCACTGGGACAAGTTCGAAATCCCCCACCGCCCCGGCATGAACGTTATCTCCTCGATGATGGAGATCGCCACCAACCCCGTCACCACCGACGGAAAAACCACGACGCCCATCGCCTACGACTCGAACTGCCTCGAAGAAATCTGCGGCTCCTGCGCCATGCTCATCAACGGCAAAGCGAAGATGGCCTGCTCGGCGCTCGTCGACAATCTCGAACAGCCGATCAGGCTCGAGCCGCTCTCGAAGTTCCCTGTCGTCCGCGACCTCGCCGTCGACCGCAGCGTGCTCTTTGAAAACCTCAAGCGAGTCAAAGCCTGGGTCCCCGTCGACGGCACCTACGACCTCGGCCCCGGCCCGCGCATCTTTCCGCAATCGCAGGAAGAAAGCTACCCACTCTCCAACTGCATCTCCTGCACCATCTGCATGGAGGTCTGCCCTCAGTTCAACGAGGCCACCGGATTCGTCGGAGCAGCCACCATCGCCCAGGTCAAGCTCTTCAACGAGAACCCGACCGGAAAGGTGCTCAAGGAAGATCGTCTCCGCGCGCTCATGGGCGACGGAGGCATCGCCGACTGCGCCTACGCCCAGAACTGCGTCAACGCCTGCCCCAAGCAGTTACCGCTAACTCGCGCTATCTCCGATGTTAGCCGCGACGTAATCGTGCAGAGTATCAAGGACATCTTCACCCACTAAGTTTCGCTCCTCAACCTTGCAGCCCCACCTTCGTCGACATCCACAGTCAGGCGGAGGTGGGATCTGCGCCGGCAGTAACTCAGCTGTTTCCCGCACTTTTCTTCCCAAAACAAAACCGATGTAATCGAGGTAGCAACGATTCTTGTTGCTTACTTCGGTAACGAATATTAGACTCCCATGAATTATCGCAACCGGGAGGCGGGAAAGATCGCGTAACAACTCAAAAATCGACTCTTCCGTTGTTCCGATTATGGTCAATCAATCGTGGAGGAACATGACAACTAAGCTTGGAAATATTCGCAGGTTGTACGCAATTCCCACCCTCGCGTTACTCACCGCATCCGCATTTTGTCCCATCGGCAGCGCAGCATCCGTTCAACGCCAACTTATCAGCGGAAAGATCGACGAATCCCGAACCGTCACCCTCTCCGGAAACACTCGTCCCGAAGTGAAATCCGCCACCGATCTCGGCGCCGTCGAAGACAGCATGCCGCTTGATCACATGCTGCTCCAGTTGAAGCGCTCGCCGGAAAATCAGGCCGCCTTCGATAAGTATGTCGAAGCGCTCACCGAGCGCAGTTCCCCCAGCTACCACAAATGGCTCACAGCGGAACAAATCGGCACTCGCTTTGGCCTCGGCGACGCCGATCTGCAAAAGATCACCGGCTGGCTCGAGTCCCACGGCTTCAAAGTCAACACCGTCTATCCCACTCGGACCATGATCGATTTCTCCGGGACCGCCGGCCAGGTGCGCGAAGCCTTCCAGACCGAGATCCACTCGATCGATTACAAGGGAGTCCAGCATATCGCCAACTCCTCCGATCCGAAGATTCCGGCAGCGCTCGCATCGGCCATCGAGGGCGTCGTTTCGCTCCACGACTTCCGCCCACGTCCCATGCACAAAGGACTTCTGGGTGGGCACGTCGACACCAAGGGCGGCAACATGGTCTCCAGCGATCTGAAGACCCAGTACACCTTCACCTCAGACGGCGATACATACCAGGCAGTTGTTCCCGCAGATCTGGCCACGATCTACAACCTGAACCCGCTCTTCTCTGCCGGCTACTCCGGCCAGGGCCAGACCATCGTGGTGATCGAAGACACCAACGTCTACTCGACCGCCAACTGGACCACTTTCCGCTCCACCTTTGGGCTTTCCACTTACACCGCCGGGTCGTTTACCCAGGTGCATCCGGGTAGCTGCACCAATCCCGGCACGGTTGCCGACAACGAAGTGGAAGCCACACTCGACGCAGAGTGGGCTTCTGCCGCGGCGCCCAGCGCCGCGATTGAGCTCGCCTCCTGCAAAGACACCAGCACCACTTTCGGCGGCCTGCTTGCGCTTGAGAACCTGCTCAGCGCGGGCAGCCCTCCAGCCATCGTCAGCATCAGCTACGGCGAATGCGAGGCGGAAAACGGCGCCACAGCGAACGCCGCCTACAACTCCACTTACGAAAATGCGGCCGCAATGGGCGTCTCCGTCTTCGTCTCCTCCGGTGATGAAGGCGCTGCCAGCTGCGATGCCGACGAGTCAATTGCCACCCACGGCATTGGTGTGAGCGGCTTCGCGTCGACACCGTATAACGTGGCCGTCGGCGGCACCGACTTCGGCGACACTGACGCCGGCACCAACAGCACCTACTGGAACTCCACCAACACCTCCACCTACGGCTCGGCCAAGTCCTACATCCCCGAGATCCCCTGGAATGACTCCTGCGCCGGCGTCCTGCTATCAACTTATGAAGGCTACAGCACTCCCTACGGCAGCAGCGGTTTCTGCAACTCAACCACCGGCAAAGACGATTTCCTCACCACCGCCTCCGGCAGCGGCGGCCCCAGCGGCTGCGCAACCGGTAAAGCCTCCACCTCCGGCGTTGTAGGTGGCACCTGCAAAGGCTATGCCAAACCCTCCTGGCAATCGGGAGTCGTGGGCATTCCCAGCGACGGAGTTCGTGACATTCCAGACGTCTCGCTCTTCGCTTCGAACGGACTCTGGGGTCACTACTACATCTTCTGCGACACCGATAAATCTGACGGCACCGTCTGCAGCGGAGCCCCCAGCGCCTGGTCCGGTGCCGGGGGAACTTCCTTCGCCTCGCCGATCATGGCTGCCATTCAGGCCCTCGTCAACCAGAAGACCGGCGCCAAGCAGGGCAACCCCAACCCCACCTACTACGCACTCGCTGCGACCGAATACGGCGCGAGCGGCAGCACCAGCTGCAACTCCACCAGTGGCAATGGCACGGCAAGTTCCTGCATCTTCTACGATGTGACCAAGGGAGACATGGACGTCGATTGCACTGGCACCAACAGCTGCTACGACTACTCCAAGAGTGGAAGAACAACCTACTATGGAGTCCTCTCCACCTCAGACAGCGCTTACGACAAAGCCTACGGAACCACCACCGGTTACGATCTCGCCACCGGTATCGGCTCCGTCAACGCCTACAATCTCGTCTACGGCTGGTAGTTAACCTCCTCAACACGGGAACCCGCCCTTGCGCAAATCGATCGCGCAAGGGTGGGCACACCGACCAAGTCCAATAGTCCCCTGCGATACAATCCCCCTAACACCCGCTTTCGCGATTCAACGATGAAAACTCCCTTCGGAATCCTTCTGCTCCTCGCCGCCTCCGTGCCTCTTTCCGCCCAGACCGATACCACGAATTCAACGATGCCCCAAATACCGAAGGTAAAGCCGAGCGCAGCCGCCATCCATAGCAACGCCATCGTCATCGACACCCACGCCGACACGCCGCAACGTCTCGTTGACGAGAATTACGACCTCGCCATGCCGCTCAACGGCGGCCAGATCGATCTCGACGCCGCCAAACAAGGCAACCTCGGCGCCGAGTTCTTCTCCATCTGGGTCGAGCCCGATCTCTACAAAGGCCAGTACGCAAAACGCACGCTGGTGCTCATCGACTCGGTGTACCAGCAAGCGGCGAAGCACCCCAACAAAATGCAAATGGCTTTCTCGTCGGCTGACATCCTTGCCGCGCACCGTAACCACAAGCTGGCTGCGCTGATGGGTATCGAAGGCGGCCACTCGATCGAAGACAGCTTGCCGCTTCTGCGCGACTACTACCGCCTCGGCGTGCGCTACATGACCCTCACCTGGTCGAACTCAACCGACTGGGCCGACTCCTCCGGAGTCATCGATCCGAAGAACCCAGACGACCCCAAGGTCCCGCACACCAAAGAGGGCCTCACCGAATTCGGTAAAGACGTCGTCTACGAGATGAACCGTCTCGGCATGATGGTCGACATCTCTCACGTCGCCGACAAGACCTTTTACCGGACGCTGGTCATCACCCGCGCCCCGGTCATTGCATCCCACTCCGCCGCCCGCGCCCTCTGCGACGCGCCCCGCAATATGACCGACGACATGCTCCGCGCCGTCGCAATCAATGGCGGAGTCGTGCAGGTAAACTTCTTCTCTGGCTTTATCAGCCAGGCTTATCGCGACGCCTCCAAAGCCCAGCAGCCCGAGGTCGACAAAGCCATCCAGGACTTCAAAGACAAGGCCAAAGCCGAAGGCAAGGAAGTCACTTACGCTGATCTCGAAAAAATCCAGCGGAGTTACGCCGACAAGATACCGCGGCCACCGCTCAACGCGCTCATCGACCAGATCGACCACGTCGCCAAGGTCGCAGGCGTCGACCACACTGGCCTCGGCTCCGACTTCGACGGAGTCTCGGGCCAGCTCCCTCAGGGTATCGACTCCGCCGCAGACCTGCCGAAGATCACTGCTGCGCTGGTCGCGCGAGGCTACTCAGCCGCCGATTGCGAAAAGATCCTCGGTGGAAATCTGCTCCGTGTCTTTCGTGAGGTCGAGAAGGTGAGCAAACAGCTGCAAGCGGAAAATCGTCCAAAAATTACGCAGAAGCAGCCGTTTGATAAGAAGTAGCTCTGACTCAACGGTTCGAAACTTAAATCTATCCCATCGCAAGGACCGGCCCTGCGCCGGGTTGGACCTCGGCCATTTGCACGCAGTTTCGTCCGCTCGCCTTGGCGCGGTACAAGGCCTGGTCGGCAGCTTCGAGCAAATGCAGGTGTCCACTCTCGGGGCGGGGGACCATCGTCGCACAGCCGACGCTCACCGTAATCACTCCATGCGGCATATTGCCCGCATGGGGCAGCCGCGCCTTCTCGACCGCCTCGCGAATCCACTGTGCCATTTGTCGGGCCCCGGCGACATCGGTATTTGGCAGTACCACAATGAACTCTTCGCCTCCGTAACGGGCCAGCAAGTCCGCCGGACGAGAGACTACAGATCGGATCGCCTCGACAACTTGGCGCAGACAGTGGTCGCCGGTCAGGTGACCGTTGTCGTCGTTATAGACCTTGAACTGGTCCACATCGAGCAGAAGCACTGAAAGGCTTGTCTGGTCCCGAGCGGCGCGCAGCCATTCGCGTTCGATAGTCTGGTCGAAATGTCTGCGGTTGGCAATGCCTGTCAGCGGGTCGCAGCTCGCAAGCTGTTCGACCGTCGCGAGCGTCTCCTGAAAATGCGCTTCCTCGAGCTTGCGCCTGGAGATGTTCCGCGCGACGTTCACGTATCCGATTGGCTCCCCGCTCACATCGTCAAAGAACAGGTTTACATTGAACTCGAGCCAAACATAAGAACCGTCCCTCTTACGGTAGCGAAACTCCGTTTGTGGCGGCGACACTCTTTCCCGGCGAATGCTTTCCATCAGCGTCGCCAGAGCGGCCCTCTCGTTCGGGTGCACAACGTCCTCGAAGCTTCCCGCCAGCATCTCTTCTTGGCTCCAGCCGAGCACCTCTGTCACCGAAGGCGACACGTAACTGCGGCGTCCATCAAGGTCGCAGCGGAAGATGATGTCGCTCGATGCTTCGGCCAACAGCCGAAACCTGCTCTCGCTGCCTTCTACACTCGCCCTTAGACGCTCGCTCTCGGCGAGCCGCACCTCGACAATGTAGAGCAACAACATGCAAACCACGATGAATAGCTGAAAGACAAGATCGCGTGAGGGAAGCGACTCAGCCTGAATCGCGCTGGTCGGCCCATGGTTCCATGACGCCATTGATCCACCGGCAATCGCCACGAGCAGCAGGCCCAGCGCTGACCCTCCCAGTCGAAGGCGCAGGCCCAGCAAAAGCAGAAACGGCAGCAAAAGAAAGAGCAGCGGAAACTGGCTGTGCCAGAAAACCGCACACGTGACCGCACTCAGCAGCGCGAATAGGCCAACGACTTCCAGCCATGGCCGCCCGCCAAAGCGCTCTTTCCCCTGAAACGAGAGGTAAAGCGGGGTTACGGTCGCAATCCCCAGCGCGTCGCCGGTAAACCAGCGTTGGAAATTGTAGATCGTCGGCGGCGCAAAATAGCCGTTCTGGGCAAACGATGCTGCGAACGAGGCCAGCATGGGCGCAAGCACCACGCCATAACTCAGAAAAGCAATCAGCTGTCTTCTTTGCGTCAGGTCTGGCTTCGGGCGCGATCGCTCTATAGAGCAGCAGCCCGCCGATCGTCGCCTCTGCCAGATTGCAGACGCTCAGGTACATGGCAATATGAAACGGATCGTTCAGACTGAGGTTAATGAAGAGATCGATGATCGCGGCAAGCGCCAGATAAATCGGCCAATGCCGTTTGGGATTACACAGCAGGATGCCCATCAACAGGCCATTGGTTGGCCACAGGATCGTAACCCCGCCCGCGTTCCAGCTGTTGAGGTTTAGTTCTCTCGATGCGAACGATAGGAGGCCCAGAAGAAGCGCAACTTTGACTACGCGCCAAAGCGACGGGAATCGGGGCACCGCAGGACTGTTTTCTAAAGCGTTCAACAGCATGACTTGCGCACTAGCGAAGCGCACTCAGACCATTGAGGAAACGTAACAGCGTACAGTTTGGATTCAGACCTAGCCGCTCAATAGGTTAACCCTTTGAGTCTAGCGGGATTATCGCAGATGGCCCCATCCCCTAACCACTCAAATCTGTCAAATCTGAAGGATCTATGGCACTTAAGTTTCCGGGTGTTTCGAAGTGGGACAGGAAACTCCGAGCGTGCTCACGCTGCGGCTGCTGGCATTCCAGCGCTTCCATACGATACCCTCTACAAGGACACCAGAATGAAGCTGCTCCAAACGACTTTCTCGATCGCGCTTGCCCTTGCGTTATGCCCTCGCGTGACTCTCGGTCAGCAAACCCCCTCCACCAACCCGCCCCAGCAATCCGCGCCTCCGGCAGCCGAAGCGCTGCCCGACGCGCCGGCATCCAATGCCCCTGTCCTCCTGCAGCCAACGGGCCCCACCGCCGTCTTTGACACCAGCATGGGACGCATGACCTGCAAGCTCTTTGAGAAGGAGACCCCCGAAACGGTGGCCAACTTCGTCGGCCTCGCCCAAGGCACGATCGTCTGGACCGATCCAACCACCCACAAGAAGGTGCGCAACAAGCCTCTCTATAACGGGACGGTCTTCCACCGCGTGATTCCCGAATTTATGATCCAGGGCGGCGATCCCACCGCCACCGGCACCGGCGATCCCGGCTATTCCTTCAAGGACGAGTTCAACCCCGACTTAAAATTTGATGTTCCCGGACGACTCGCCATGGCCAACTCCGGCCCTGACACCAACGGCTCCCAATTCTTCGTCACCGAAGTCCCAGTCGAATATCTCAACGGCAAGCACACCATCTTCGGGCAGTGCGACGATGCGAGCATCGCGGTAGAAAAGTCCATCGCCCGCGTCCAGCGCGACAGCAACGACAAGCCAATCACCGATGTAGTGTTGCTCAAGGTCACAATTGTGCCGGATGGCCAGCCCATTCCGCCGCCCGCCCCTGCGCCAACCACAACGCCCAAACCCAACCAGTAACCTAGCAGGAGAAAAACCAGATGTCTCTTACCCCCGGAACCTACGCCGTCTTCACTACCAGCGAAGGCACCATCAAAACCAAACTGTTTCCCGAGAATGCCCCAAAGACGGTTGAAAACTTCATCGCCCTCGCCGAAGGCACCAAAGACTGGATCCACCCCACCAGCGGCCCCAAGAAGGCGACGAAGCTCTACGACGGCACCATCTTCCATCGCGTCATCCCGCAATTCATGATCCAGGGCGGAGACCCGGCCGGCAACGGCATGGGCGGCCCCGGCTACCGCTTTGAAGACGAGACCAAAGGCTCGCCGCACAAGTTCGACAAGGCCGGCAAGCTCGCCATGGCAAACGCCGGGCCAAACACCAACGGCTCTCAGTTCTTCATTACCCTCGTCAACACCGACTGGCTGACCGGGAAACACACCATCTTCGGCGAAGTCGTCGAAGGCCAGGAGATCGTCGAGAAGATCGCCAAGGTCCCCCGAAACAGCCAGGACAAACCCAATAAGCCGGTCGTGCTCGAAAGCGTCCTCATCGAACGCGTCGCCTAAGAACCGATCCGGGTATTCAACCATTTGAGTGCCGCGACCTACGCGGCTCCATCGCGTAGGGTGGGAAGGCGCAGACTTCCCACCCGCCACAAGTGGGTCGTCTCCTCATTTCAAATTAGGACAATACCAGCAGGCCTTCGCGTTTACAGTTAAGATTTCACTTGGAGTAATCAGTTTCTCTATGGATAAATTCGTAGTCCGCGGCGGCAATCCGCTGCTCGGCACCATCCGCGTCAGCGGTGCAAAGAACTCAGCCCTGCCCTGCATGGCAGCCGCCATCCTCACCGAAGACGAAGTCGTCCTAGAAAATATTCCCCAGGTTCACGACATCGAGACCGAGCGCAAGCTGCTCACCTCCATGGGCGCCGAAGTCGAACTAGGCTATGGCCGCGCGCAGCACCGCACCACCATCTCCTGCCGCATCCTCTCCGACCCAACCGCGAAGTACGAGATCGTCAAGACCATGCGCGCCTCGTCGTTGGTTCTCGGCCCGCTCGTCGCCCGCACCGGACTCGCCCGCGTCGCTATGCCTGGAGGCTGCGCCATCGGCGGCCGCCCCATCGACCTGCACATCAAGGGGCTCGAGAGCATGGGCGCGGTCATCAGCTACGAACACGGATACATCGAGGCCCGCGCCGAGCGCCTCAAGGGCACACACATCGTCTTCGACAAGATCACCGTCACCGGCACCGAAGACCTGCTCATGGCCGCCGTCCTCGCCGAGGGCGAGACCCTCTTCGAAAACTGCGCCCGCGAGCCCGAAGTCACCGACCTCGCCGCCCTGCTCACCGCCATGGGCGCGAAGATCGAGGGCGCGGGCACCGCAACCATCCGCGTTCAGGGCGTCGACAAGCTCCACGGCGCAAAGCATCGCATCAATCCCGACCGCATCGAGGCCGGAACCTTCCTCATCGCCGGCGCGATCACTGGCGGCGACCTCTGCGTCGCCAATTGCAACCCCAAGCACCTCGGAGCCATCATTAGCAAGCTCACCGACGCCGGAGCCCGCATCGACCCAATCAACGGCGAGTCCCTCCGCGTCCGCAGCGAAGGCAAACTCAAAGCCGTCGACGTCTCCACCCAGGAATACCCCGGCTTCCCCACCGACATGCAGGCCCAATACATGGCCCTCGCCACTCAGTGCGAAGGCACCTCGCTCATCACTGAAAACATCTTCGAAAACCGCTTCATGCACGTCCAGGAACTCGTCCGCATGGGCGCGGACATCCGCGTCGACGGCCGCACCGCAACAGTCCGCGGCAAGTCGCAGCTCTCCTCAGCAGCCGTGATGTGCTCCGACCTCCGCGCCTCGGCATCGCTCGTGCTCGCCGCCATGGTCGCCGACGGCGAATCCATCCTCGACCGCGTCTACCACATGGACCGCGGCTACGAGCACATCGAAGAAAAGCTCCGCGGCGTCGGAGCCCAAATCCGCCGCCTCGGCAACGTCTTCGGCAACCCGAAACGCGAAGCAGCGGCGGCCGCCGTCTAAGCTAAAGGCCAGCGGTTCGAGCATCCTCCTAATCAGAACAATCGAGGGGACTCACCAATCCCGACACAACAATGGATGTCATCTTGAGGCGAAGCCGAAGGACCTGCGGTTTGCTTAAAGCCGCGCCGCAGGCGCACCCGAATCGGGATCCCGCATTCAGCCGGGTAGGGATGGAATCTCAATCCATTCGCTTCCTCTCGCATCAAAAGAAATCGGGAGAAAAGGAACAATGGCCATCGATAACAAAGAACTCCGCGAACAGCTCGTCGAACTCATCCGAGGAGGCAGCGCCCACATCGACCTCAAGTCCGCGCTCGCCGACTTCCCCGCCGACAAGCGCGGAGCCAAACCCAACGGCGCTCCCTACAACGCCTGGCAGCTCCTGTGGCACATGAACTTCGCCCTGCACGATCTCCTCGAGTTCTGCACCAGCTCCAAATACCTCGCGCCCAAATGGCCCGACGAATACTGGCCGAAAGAGGAGCAGCCGCCCTCGGAAGAAGCCTGGGACGCGACCGTCCGAGCGCTCCTCGCCGATCTCGCTGAATTTGAAACGATGATTATGAATCCGGCCCAGAACCTCTACGCCACCATCCCCTGGGGAGACGGCCAGCGATTCCTCCGCGAAGTCCTGCTCGCCGCCGACCACAACAGCTACCACCTCGGCCAAATCGTCTTATTAAAGAAACAACTCGAAGCTTCGATTGGCTGATGCTTGGATTTGAGAGGAGTCAATGCGACTCGCTCCTTGGATGACGCTGATTTCGCCAGGAAACATCTCGGCGAGTCTTTGCCTGCCGTCGCTTTCGGGAAGCGGCTACGGTATTCTGCTCTGACCTATGAGAGTGCCCAGCTTCGACGAACTGGCTGCGTTCATTCGCGCGCAGGCGCAAGTACCGATAGAACAACCAATTCGCGCTGATACTCAGTTCGAGCGTGATCTCGGCGTGACAGGAGATGACGGAAGCTATCTTGTGCAGGCGGTAGAAAAGCGATTCGAGATTCAACTCTCAACAGGGGCGGACGGGTACCGGAAGGCCTTTGGCCTGGGGCCGCATGAATACTTATTCAACGCTGAAGGATTCCCTCTATGGGAGCTTCTCCCCTTTGTTCCGAAATCGACTGTGCGGGCATTTACAGTGGGAGAACTGCATGACGCATTGAATGCGGCAGCGCGAAGTGCCCCCGATGAATAAGCAAGTATCCGCCTCTAAATAAAGTCCTTTAGCCCTGAGTCCTTGAAATGAACTTATCGCCAGCTAACCGCCAGCTGCCACTTCAAACTCCGCACCGCGGTCTTACTCAGCACCCGCTCGAAACTCCTCAAGCTCCCTGCACAGCATTCGCAGTATCGGAGCCCAGCGTCGCAGGCGCGTCGCGCAGATAATCGATCAACGTCGAGATCGTTTCCAGCCCGTCTTCAGGAGAAAACCACTGCGGAGGCGGCAGTGTCTTGGCCCACTCCGGATCTCCGGCGCCCTCATCCAGCAACACAGCCATGGAGTTCTGATCGGCGGAGAAAAACTCCAGCAGCGGCTTCACTCCGAGCCGCTCCGCCAGCTTCTCCAGCGCGTCTTCGTTTCTCGCCAACGTCCGACCGTTGACGAAGATATCGAAGCCAGGATCCTCGCCCTCCACGACGATATACATCGAGGCACTCATGCGAATATATTACCCGACCAAACGCTCTTCTCATCTAGGGGAAACCCCGGTTAGCTCTAAAGTAACTGGAGCTTCCCGGCCCGGTTTTGCGGCCAGCAAAGCAAAGAGGCTGGCAAGCAGAATCGCGATACCAAGCACCAGCCTCCAGCCCGGAACCTCGCGCACCAGCACCAGGCCTTCGCAAACCCCAACTACCGTCACCATCCACTGTGAAGCCGTCAGCTGGAAGCTCTCCAACCGCCTAAGCAGCCAATAAAACAACGGTAACGCGAACGCGCCGCCAGCAAGTGCCAGCACCGCTTCAGTCCATACCATATTCCGGTCCCAATCGAAGCCTGCTCGGCCCTCGGTGGCAAAGCTCCACACAGCGATCACAACCGCCGCCGAGATTAGCTGAATTGCGGCCAGCAGAACCGACCGGTACATCCGCCAGCTCTCTTTTCACCCAAAGCACCGAAGCGGCGATCATCGTCGCGGCGAAGAGCACCGCAATCGCTCCCACCCACTGCGCGAGAGCAAACGACAATCCCTGCGACGAGAGCAGCGCCGTCCCGGCCACGCCACCAACCAATGACATCAGCAAGCCGCCAGAGGCTCGGCCTTCCATCAGAGCAGCCAGCAGCGGAGTCATCGCCAGAATCACCACCAGCAATCCCGGCGAGACTCGTTCTGCCGCCCAGCCGGTGAGCAATGCCGGCAAAGCCGCAAACGAAATTCCCGAAACCGCCGCAGTGGTCAAAACCCGCAGATTCGGCAAAGGAACCCGGCGTATAAGAAGAATCGCGCCAAGCACGACCGCAGCCATCGCATCGCGCAAGGCTAGCGCCCCCAGAGGCGGCCTGTCGAAAGTGCGCGTAACCAACCACTCCGAACCCCAGATCAATCCGACCAGGGCAAAAGGGGCAATCAGCCGCGGCCGCATCTGTTCCTTTGTGGATACATGGCCCCTAAATACTATCGGCTTCTCGCGTCCGGAGTCGGAGACGAGAAGCCGATTGCACTTCACTCAATTGTGGCTACGCGAGCCGATATAACCAGCCTACTTCGCGCCTGTGACGGGCTTATACCCCGCACTCCCTGCCTTCTTCATCGCTTCAACGCCCTCTTCGACGCTAAGCAGAGGCGTCGTTTTCACGCTCTTGCAGGCTCCTCCGCCGGCAATCGCCAGCGCGAAGGCCGCAGCGCTCACATTGTCAGGCATATCGATGATGGCTATGACGTCGTAGTCTCCAAACGCCAGCCAGAATCCTCCAATGCTGCCGCCAAGCTTCTCGATCGGTTTGCGCACAATCTCAACACGATTATGCGGACGCTTAATAAAAGCTGCAATGGCTGCGGGGCTATACGACACTTGCAAGAGATAACTGGGCATAGGGTGCCCCCTTTCACGCATCTTCCCGCCTGATTGCACGGGCGGCGCCAAGTATACATGCGCACGACCGCCCTTGAAGAAGTGGCCAGCTTTCGAATGAAAGGGCCGCGCTTTTCGCGCAGCCCTTTTGTCCCCTTCAATTCAACTAGCTTTACCGAGGTCCGCGATTGCCGCCGCCTGGCCCGCCCGGGCCACGACCGCGACCACCACCGCCACTTCCACCGCTGCGGCGACGGCGACGGCGCTGTCCGCCCGGAGCACCACCCGATCCGGAACCGGCGCCAGCTCCCGCTCCGACTGTTGCCGGCACAGGCGCATCCACCCGATTGAAGTTCGGCTCGTCGCCATCTTCAAAGTCATCTCCACCCTCGACTTCGTCGAAATCGTCGCCGCCTTCGATCGTGATCGTGCTCGCATTGGAGGTCGGCTGCCGTTCAACCGGAGCACTGTTCCTGGGCGCCCGCTCGGCGCTGCCCTGGATCTCGCCAGCCGCACCCGGCTCCGGCAGACCCAGCTTCTGGCGCTGTTCCTTCAAAAGGGCCTTGCGCGATAGCTTGATTCGGTTGCCTTCGATGCCCAGCACCCGCACCAGCACCTGGTCGCCCTCGTTCAGCTCGTCCTTCACTTCCTTCACGCGGTGCTCGGCGATCTCGCTGATGTGCAGCAATCCGTCGGTGCCGGGGAAGAGTTCCACGAACGCGCCAAACTCAGCCAAGCGAACCACCTTGCCGAGGTAGGTCTTGCCTACTTCCGGAACGGCGGTCAGGTTGCCGATGATCTCCAGCGCCCTGGCCAGACCGACAGCGTCGCTCGAAGCCACATTGACGCGGCCCGTATCTTCGACATCGATCTTCACGCCCGTCTCTTCGATGATGCCGCGAATGACCTTGCCGCCCGGCCCGATCAGGTCGCGAATCTTGTCGACAGGAATCTGCAGCGTGCGAATCTGCGGAGCGTGCTTCGACTTCTCGGTGCGCGGCGCGTTGATGTGCGCATCCATCGTGTCCAGCAGGAAGAGCCGTCCGCGGCGGGCCTGCTCCAGCGCCTCACGCATGATCTGCGACGTAATGCCGCTGATCTTGATGTCCATCTGCAGCGCGGTGATGCCCGTGCGCGTGCCCGCGACCTTGAAGTCCATATCGCCGTAGTGGTCTTCCGCTCCGGCAATATCGGTCAGGATCGCGTAGCTCTCGTCTTCCTTCACCAGGCCCATCGCCACACCGGCAACCGCGGCCTTGATCGGAATGCCAGCATCCATCAGAGCCAGGCTGGCGCCGCAGACCGAGGCCATCGACGAAGAGCCATTCGACTCCAGAATGTCGGAGACGATGCGGATCGCGTAAGGCGATTCAGCTTCAGTCGGCAGAACGGCGGAAATTGCCCGCTCAGCCAATGCTCCGTGACCTATCTCGCGACGGCCAACACCGGTCATACGGCCGGTCTCGCCCACTGAGAATGGCGGAAAGTTGTAATGCAGCATGAAGCGCTTCTTCTGCTCGCCCTGGAAGCTCTCCAGCCGCTGCGAATCGTCATTGGTGCCCAGCGTCGCCGTCACCAGCGCCTGCGTCTCGCCGCGCGTAAAGAGCGCCGATCCGTGGGTGCGAGGAAGTACGCCGGTCTCGATCGAGATCGCCCGTATCTGGTCGAACTCGCGGTGGTCAGGACGAATCCGGTCCTTCGTCACCTGCACGCGGAAGATCTCCTCGCGCAGCGCTTCGTAATATTTCGCCAGCTTCTTCTTGGCGTCTGGATCGTCGGCAGGCAATTCTTTCGCAAGCTCGTCCTTGATCTGCTTGATCAGAGCGGCGCTCTCGAACTTCCCGTGCGCCTTGGTGTCCAGCGCGTCCTTCAACCGGTCGCTGATCTTCGCCTTGAGCGCAGCGAAGTATTCATGATCAAACTCCGGAGGAGTCACAGTCCGCTTCGTCTTGCCGGCCACGCCAACCAGATGGTTGATGGCGGCAACAATCTTCTTGATCTCGACATGGGCGAAGTCGATCGCATCGGCAACCAGCTCTTCGCTCACTTCCTTCGATCCGCTCTCCACCATCACAATGCCGTGCTCGGTGCCGACGATCGTAATGTTCAGCGTGCTGATCTCGCGCTCCGCATAGGAGGGGTTGACCACGAACTCGCCATTCACATGGCCGATACGCACCGCGCCCACCGGGCCGTTGAACGGGATGTCCGACAGCGCCAGCGCAGCGCTCGCCGCATTGATGCCGATCACGTCGGGATCGTTCTCCTTGTCCGCCGAGAAGACCAGCGCAATCACCTGGGTCTCATTGCGAAAGCCCTCGGGAAAGAGCGGTCGCACCGGGCGATCAATCTGACGGGAGGTAAGCACCTCGCGCTCGCTCGGGCGTCCTTCGCGCTTGATGAATCCGCCGGGAATCCGTCCGCCGGCATAGGCATATTCGCGGTAATCCACGGTCAGCGGGAAGAAGTCGATGCCTTCGCGGGGTTCGGGAGAAGCGACTGCTGTCGCCAGTACTACGGAATCGCCCTGGGTCACCAGTGCGGCGCCGGAGGCCTGCTTGGCCATCCGACCGGTTTCAAAATGCAGATGCTTGCCGCCGGCAAGCTCGACGGTCACGTCGTGTTTCATAATTCCTCTTTTCTCAATCTGTCTCAATCACGGTTGCGCAGAGCAGAAGCGCATTTGCGCGAAAAGGCAGCAAAGCCTTATGGCCTGCCGCCTTGGGAGGTCCGCCGGCCCATTCAGGGGCCAGCTTCATCAATTCGCTCTTTCGCTCTATTTGGGAAGACAAGTGTCTCGCTTATTTGCGAATGCCCAGCTTGCCGATCACGTCCCGGTAGAGGTCCGTATCGGTCGTCTTCAGGTAGTCCAGCAGACGGCGGCGTTTGCTCACCAGCATCAACAGACCGCGCCGGGAGGCATGGTCCTTCTTATGCGTCTTGAAGTGTTCGGTCAGTTCGCCAATTCGTTCGCTGAGGATCGCGATCTGCACTTGAGGACTTCCGGTATCGGAATCATGGGTGCGAAAGCGCGTGATAACTTCGGTTTTTTTCTCTGCAGCCAGCACGGTGGTGCGTTACCTCTCTACGTTTTATCTCGAGTCCACTCTCTAAGTGTCTGCTAAAGAGTAACATGGCCGGGGAACCGGGGGCAATCGCGGGAGCCGCCGATTCGACTCCCCGCGCCGATTCGGGCCATGACCAAAATCACTCCAAACATTGCCCGGAATCTGGCATAATTTCAGTGTTGAGCACCGCCATGCATATCGATCCGTTGAACCAGTACCGCGATCAGCAGCTTGAGCGCTGGACCGCCACCCTCGACGCCATCTGCAGCCGAGTCTCCGAACTGAAAGCCCCCGACCCGACGACCGGCGAACTCCGCGAACCGACCCCGGAAGAAAAGACCATGATGATCCATCGCGCCTGGGTCGAATCCTTTCCTCTCACCCCAGGCCGCTGAATCCACGCTGAAAAGGAAGTATCCGGTCTCCGCCAATCGTGTTATTGAAAATGCCTGCAACGGCACTCACTCAGTGGCGCCGGGATTTGCCTCGTCGATAGCCTCGACTACATTGTCGTCGGTCGCAGGCCGGCCGTCACGAACGCTTTCCGCGCCAAGTGACTTCTCGCTGCCTGCAGGCGCCGTTCGATCAATCTTGGCATTGGGCCGGATCTCCGGGTTCGCTGTCTCATTCTTACTGATTCTGTTTGTTGTGTCGTCCCGCGTCGCTGCCATAAAAGCACCCCTCCTCGTTTAGAGAGTTGGGATGCAGGAACCGAAGGCACGGATGGCATGTCTCTTCGCCGGCTTGCCCGCTTCGACCTCGCCTTCGCTGGAACCCAGGAGCCCGATCCTATCACCGGCGAACTCTCCAAAAGGCTTGTGCCCCATCCCTTCGCATTCGAGCGAAAAGATGGGGCACGCAAATCAAGTCATCGAAAAACCGCACCTGAGCGATCTGGCGGCGCCAAGCCTTCCGTGTTTCACGATCCGGCGATCGAACGTCTTACTGTCCGCCCACTGAGACGGAGGCGCTGATGCCCTTCGCTGGACGCCGGTCGAGGTCCGGGGTCACCTTGTCACCCAGCTGAATGGTCTTCAGCGCATGGTCCGTCCCCGCCTGATCGAAGGTCACGACCGCCGGCATCGCGGCAGCTTCGGTCGGATGGACATACCACTGAATCTGTTTGCCCAGGTCCACCTTGCTGGCCATGGTCACAATGGTGTGATCCGGATTCATAGCGACGTCATAGGTACCTGCGGGATAAGTCTGCCCTTTGGCGGTAAAGCTAAAGGGGATGTCCACGCGTGCCTGGTTGGCTGCAAAAGCGGCAGTCGCGCAAAAAGCGGCGGATCCGAGTACGAGAGACTTAAGGGAGAGTCGCATGATCTTGTCCTCCAACTAGGAAGACAATACGCACTTCGGCAAAGCGAGTTGTCAAATTCTTATGTAGTTATCGTTAAGTATTTGTAGAGAAAACAATCAGAGTCACATGCCCACTCTGAGCCGGCGAGAAGGTCATCGCCAGGAGAATGGCTCTCCCAGACCGAATTAGAGCGGTATCGGGTCCGGAATTACCGGGCGTATGCGCCACCCAAAGAATGCCAGCGCCGCGCCGATTAGGAGAAAGAAACAAGTCAACACCACACAACCCGGCCAGCCTGCGTAGCGCCACGCAAGCCCCGGCAGAACGCCGCCGACCGTGCCGCCAATGTAGTAGCAGCATATATACATCCCGGCAGCGGAGACGCGTGTACCCGCCGGGGCAGCATCACGCAGAAAGCTATTGGCGCACGTCTGCGCAATGAAGACTCCCGCGCCCGTCATCGCCAATCCGACAGCCCACCAGCAATAGCGAAGGCAGCATCGTGATAACCACGCCGATCAACGACAATCCGATCGACGCCAACATCCCATGTCGCAAACCCACGCGGGCAAGCACTCTTCCAGCGGCAAGCGTTGCGAAAAGTCCAAGTAGGTAAACCGTAAATAGCCAGCTCAACTCTTCCGTGGTAAGAGAGTACGGAGCCGCCGCCAGGTGAAAGGTCACATAACTAAAGACCGAGACCAGCGTAAACAACATGCAGAAGCCGATCCCGAAACTGGCAAGCAGACGCGGGTTGCGCAGATTGCCAATGCATCGGCGCAAACATCGACGTATTCGACTGGGGCGCAACTCTGTTCCTGGCCGGGCGAAGCGACTGATGCACCATCAGAGCGCCAACCAGCCCAAAAACGCCAAGAAAAACGAAGGGGGAACGCCAGCCAAACCGTTCCGCGAGCATTCCGCCGACAATGCGCCCCGTAAAACCGCCGAAGACCGTTCCAGCCACATACATGCTCATCACTCGAGGCACAAGCAGCGCCGGCCACTCTTCGGTGACATATGCGATCGTGATGATAAAGATTCCCGGAGTCACCAGCCCCTGAAGCAAACGCCAGCCTGCGAGGGCCGGCAAGCTCGTCGCGGTTGCCGTCAGGAATGAACACGCGGCGAGCATCAGCATCGAAATCACAATCGTGCGTTTGCGATCTACCCGCTCGGCAAAGACCGCCAGCAACGCCGCTGAAATGGCGACCCCAAGCGTGGACCCGCTGATCGTCAACCCCACACGTGCCTCCGACGCATGAAAGACGCGTGAGAGCAACGGCAACAAAGGCTGCGTACTATAGAGGTCGACAAAGGCAAACATTCCGCACAGAAAGACGGCAATCGGCCGAGGGTTGGCACTTACACGATCGCCATCTGTGCTGGCTCGGCCAGTCTCGGCCGCCGTGACCTCGGCGGAAGTCTCAATTGAATTAGCAACTAAAGACACCTTCATTTGATGTCAATAAACGCGACTTCGCTCCAGATTGAAAGCAAATTCGCAAGAAGCTAACCGTATCCGCCTGCATTCGGTGACGGCGGATCCCCCAAGCAGCAACTGATTCGACCGCTCCGCCTCTCAATACGCGAGCACCGCGGCAGCCCTATTGGCCGCTGATCGAGGTGGTGGCGCTTATGCCCTGCTTCGGATGCTTATCCAGGTTCGGAGTGATCTTGTCCCCAAACTGAATAGTCTTCAGCGCGTGGTCCGTCCCCATTTGATCGAACGTAACAACCGCATCCATATAAGCCGGCTCAGATGGACCAACAAGCCAGCGAATCTGTTTCCCTAGGTCTACCATGCTCGCCAGAGTTACAAAGCATTGGTTGCTATCCAGTTCGACGTCATACATCCCGGCCGGATAAGACTGACCCTTGGCGGTAAAGGTGAAAGGAACGTCCACGCGTGCGTGGCTCGCCGCAAAAGCGGCAGTGGCGCAGAAAGCTGCGGATGAGAGTAACAAAGACTTCAAAGCGACTCGCATGTTGATGTCCTCCGATAAGAAGACAATACGCAAACCATCGAGTTATGTTGTTAAATTGCTATCCAGTTGTCGTGAAGCTTTCCTACCTGAGAAGCTGCATAGCGTCAAATTAGTCGATGCTATCGATACCACTGTCAAAACGGCCTTCCTGAAGCTTGCAGCTCCATCCTTCATAAAGAATCAATTTGCATCTAGGATCCCACTTCACCTCGACGTCGACCCGTCACCGAGTCTTCCGAGCCTCTGGCCGAAGCCGTAGAAAGACCGCAACTCCCATCGGGTCCGTTCCATAAAACGGACGCAGCGAGCTCGGTACGCCGTATGCCGTCACCTGAGCCCCAAACGCGACGGCCGTATGCGGCAACCGTCCAAACTGCCGGTCATAGCCAAAGGTATAAGCCTGCACCTGCCCAATTGGAGTCTCCTCAAAATCCTGCGGCAGCGGATTCTCACCAAGCAGCAACTCATTCGAGCGCTCCGCACTCTCAATCCGCGTCCAAACAAAATTCCGCTTCGCAAACTGCAATGTCGACTCCAGCAAATAGCTATTGAAGATCGCATTGTCCGGAGTCGACCGCGTCCGTCCCCAGATCAAAGAGCTCGCCCAGTTCCCTTCCCTCAGCGGCCGGTTGTACATCACCGAAGCAGTCATCCGCTGCTGATTCTCGGTCGGATACAGCGCCTCCAAACTATGCAGTTCTCCAAACGAATACTGCCCACTCCAGTTCTTTCCCGGCTGCACCGTCAACCGCGCGGACCACGAATCGATCGTCCCCTGCTGTATCTCCCAACGATGCTCATTCGGTTCCCGCCCATGAAATCCGCTCCCTTCGAGCCGAAATATCCCGCTCGCCAGCCCCACCGTAATCACGTCATCCGAGATATGCGTCGAGTCTTCCTGATGATGTCCCAAAGCGGCCAGCGGATCTTCCGACGCCGAAGCCCGATGCGGATAAGCCGTCGGCCCCAGCGCTGGATCTCCTACCGGCGCAACATAGAGCGACAACAGCGTCTTCTCCGCCACATGCCAGTCGTAAAGCAGCGCCAGCTCCATAAAAAAATCGTGCGGATGCTGCCCATCCACAATCGGATTGCCGTAAGCCGTCTCGCCCTGCTGAAAAAGCAGCGGATACTGACGCCCAGTCACCGTCGCCGGCTCCAGGCTCAGCATCGCGCGCAGCGTCAACTCGCCCGGCCCAAGCTCTCGCTGCGCCATCGGCATAAACCAGTTCGTCGAGAAGAACTTGTCCCCTCCACGAGGGCTCGTCTGCTGCTGCTCCACCAGGAATACATTCCCATGAAACATCAACATCCACTCGCCCGCCGTCTTCATCAGCATCGGAGCCGGCGTTGAGTTCGGCTCAGAGCTCGTTCCCGATGTCGTATGCAGCAGGATCGTCTGCAGAAAGTCTCCAGATGTCGCGCTCATCCCCGGCATCTCCATCGTGATCTGGCCACCATTCATCGGCATGTCCATCGGGCCGGACATCGAGTGGTCAGCTGCCTGCTGAGCGCCAGCGCCGACAAAGGATGCCAGCGCTAATAGAGGCGCAAAAATCCAAATTGATTTGATCCGCATTCCGATCTCCATCGCATAAAAACGACGAACAAAAGACCGCCGCACGCACCAGTGCATCGGCGAGCTCGTCAACTAGCAATGAGAGGAATCAGATTCTTAGGACAACAGAGAGTGGATCGGACAGGAGAAGCCCTCGGAGGTGTTTCCTCAACAAGGAGCAATGCAGCGGTTTCGAAAGAAAATACGTTAGCGCCCCCATTCAAGGCAAGCGCAGGATGAATGTCCCGCGTAAGCGGAACGCTCCCGTCGAACGTCCCCTCGCTCCGCACCAGGAACTCCGGAGATTCCGAATCCGGAACTGGCGCACACTGAGTCGAAGTAACCGCAACCCAACGATCCGCAGTAAAGGCGGCCCCGTTCATCGATTCCATCTGCGAGGAATCCATCCCCGGCATCTTCATCGCAGAAGGACAGCAACCGGAGCCCTTCGTCAGGCCAGGCTCACAGCAAAGCCCACGCACCGAAGCAAAGCCCGGCAGCGCCAACACCAGTAGCGCAAACCACGCCACACTCGCTCGCATCGACCGCCCCCAACAACCGCGTCGTGATGTAACTTTCGATGGCACGTCGACCGCCCTAGTCCCTAGTCCCTTTAGTCCCTAGAAGAAACCTAGTCCATCATCACATGACCCTTCATCGCGCGGGGGTCGTTTTTGTTCAACAGAAAAGACAGCGGGATCATCAGGATGGCGACCGCGCACAGAATCCAAAACACGTCGACATAGGCTAGCGTGGTCGCCTGCTGGTTGAGCTGATTATAAATTTGCCCCTGCGCCAAACCCTCCGCATTCGCTTTTCCCGCTGAGGCAGCGAAGACGTCGTTCAGGGCCTGCACCCGGTTATGAAAGAAAGGATCGGTTGGGGTGAGATATTTGCGCATCTGGTCTTGGTGCCACAGGCCGCGCTCTGTGACCATCGCGTTGGTCACGGAGATAAGAATGCTGCCCCCAATGTTCCTGGCGAAGTTAATCAGCCCGGAGACCTGGTTGTTTTTCTCCGCGGGGATACCGAAGTACGCTGCTGTGGTCACGGAAATGAATATGAACGGAATCGGGAGCACCTGCATTATTCGGATAATCGAAGCAAAGTTGAAGCTGATGCCCAGGTTTAAATGCGTGGCGACAAAGTAATAGGCCAGCGTGAACAACAGAAATCCGAAGGCGATCAGGTTGCGCGCTGGGAAGCGGCTCACCGCCTGCCCCGCGAGCGGGAAGGCAAAAATTAGCGCCAATCCCCCGCCAGAAAGCGTAAAGCCAGCGACTGTGGCTGTATAGCCCAGGGTCTGCTGAAGAAACTGCGGTTGCAGTACGGTGGTTGCATTGAGCAGGCCGCCAGTCAGCAACATCAGGAAGCAGCAGACGGCAAAGTTCTTGAACCTGAAGAGGCTCAAATCAATAAGCGGGTCTTTCTTGTTCCACTCCCAGATAATCAGCGCCACAAAGGAAACGACGAACGCGATGGCGCAGGTGCGAATGAAATTGGATCCGAACCAGTCGTTTTCTTCACCCTTGTCCAGGCCGATCTGCAACGCCGCCATCGAGATGACCAATAGCGAGAGGCCAACGTAGTCCAGATTGAAAAGGTTCTTGCGGTCCGACTTTGCGAACGGTGGGTTTTCGACCAGTCTATCGGTCAGGATGAACGCGAGGATGCCAACCGGGATGTTTATGTAGAAGATCCAATGCCAGCTGTAGTTGTCGGTGATCCAGCCGCCGAGCGTAGGTCCGATCGAGGGCGCTAGCACTGCGACTAGGCCATAAAGAGAGAACGCCAGACCACGTTTCTGGACGGCTCAAATGAGTCGGCCATGATCGCCTGCGCCATCGGCTGCAGGCCGCCTCCGCCCG
This sequence comes from uncultured Acidobacteriaceae bacterium, assembly GCA_963742015.1. GTDB lineage: Bacteria > Acidobacteriota > Terriglobia > Terriglobales > Acidobacteriaceae > Acidisarcina. Next base: position 34,248 of record CAVUKL010000025.1, read on the forward strand.
CCCCTTGAAAGACGCGAAACAACAGCAAGAGGGGAAGCGTGGTCGCGATGCCGCACAGAAAAGAGCTCACCGTGAAGATCGTGATGCACAGCATGAAGAAGTTCTTGCGGCCGATCACGCTTGAGGCCCACCCGCCCATCGGCAACACCACCGCGTTGGATACCAGGTAAGCGGTGAGCACCCACGTGGCCTGGTCCTCGCTCGCGCCCAGGTCGCCCGCGATATGTGGCAACGCCACGTTGGCGATCGAGGTATCCAGCACCTCCATAAACGCCGCCAGCGCCACCGACATCGCGATGATCCACGGGTTGGCCCTGGGTCGCCACTGCGCCTGCGCTTCCAGGTCGGGTTCGGCTACCGTGGCTGCCGCCATGCGTGATTCACGTCTCCCCGGAATTTTTACAACAAGATTCTAGTGGTAGATGCCGCCGGAAGGATATGCGACTCGCATTCCCAAACGTCAGACAGCCGATAGTCCACGAAAGATGATTCAACGTGACCAGCTGCGTGTCCTCCGTGTCCCCTGTAGTGAAAATCTTTCCCGGTCCCCAATAACAAAGCGGAGGCCAATTCGCCTCCGCTTCGCCATCTTCTCTCCTTAATCAAACCAGATTCTTCTTGAAGAACGCCAGCGACCGCTCCCGCGCCAGCTTCGCCGCGGCCGGATGGTAGCTCGGAGCCACATCGCGATTGAACGCATGATCGGCGCCGTCGTACCAGAAAATCTGCACCTCCGGATGCGCCTTCGCCACCTTGTCCACCTGCTCCGCCGGAATATGCGAATCGTTACGCCCGAAGTGAAGCATCACCGGCGCCTTTGGAGTCTCCTCGGCAAAGTTCCCAATCCCGCCCGCATAGTAGCCCACTGAAGCATCTGTATGCAGCCGGCACGCGCTTAGCCACGACAGCAGCCCGCCAAAGCAGTAGCCGACGTTCCCGGTCTTCTTGCCCGTCTGTGCACGCGCATAATCGAGCGCCGCACCCACATCCTGAAGCGTGGTCGGAATGTCGAGCTTGCCCATCAGCTCATAGCCCTTCTTCCAGCTGTCTCCTTCGTAATCAAGCAGCACATGCTTCTCAACCCGGTCAAAGATCTCAGGCGCAACCACGAAGAACCCATCTTTTGCGTAACCATCCGCCACCGATTGAATATGCGGATTCACACCAAAGATCTCCTGAATCACCACCAGGCCCGCAATCGGCTCGCCCAGTGGTTTGGCCACATAAGCGCCAAACTTGAATCCATCTTTCGAAGTCAATTCCACCCACTCACTCATTTCAGCTCCTAAGTTTCTAGTTGGCATCGTACCGCTCAATTGGATGCAGCACTGTCACGATCTGCACCGCTCGCGTTCATTACAGTTTGCTGGCTGTTTGAGATGGCACGGCTTCGGTCGTGCCAGGATTATCAGAAAACAATGCGTCCTAAGCCGCTGAGGGATTCTTCGTTCTCCTCCAAAAAGCCTGCGGCTGCCAGATGCATCATAAAGCTATTGCGAGGCCGACGCATTCGCGTCGTCGCCGGCCGCCCAATAGCTCGCCCGCGCTACCAGCCTGGCGCCGAAATCCTCAGTCAGCTTCACCTGCAGAGTGTGATACCCCGGAGTCTTGTCCGTCGGGGTGAAACTCAGCATATAGCGATTGCGCGCGTGCCGGGCGACATCCTCGACCCGCTCCTCAAATCCCTTCTCCTTCACAAACGGAGCATACTCGCCGCCACTCATCTCCGCCAGTTGCTTGGCCACGTTCTTATGCATCGCCGCGATCGCCGCCATCACCGGAGTCCCCGGGGTCATCACATACCCTACCGAGCCGCCTCCCTTGATATCGTTAAGAAACTCCGCTCCCGACGCCGAATACGTCAGCGCCAGCACCAGCGTATTGCTCGTCCCAATCCGCTCGACAAGTTCTTTCGCCTGCGTCTTCTTGCTGCCGTGGTCGCGCGACTCACTGATCAGCAGCAGAATCCGCCGCCGTCCCTGCGGTTGTTGCTCCAGCATATCGACTGAGAGGCGTACCGCATCCAGAATCGCTGCGCCGCCATCGCCCGGCTCCAGATTTTTCAGGTGCCGAGTGATCGCGCCGGTCTTCGAGGTAAAGTCTTCCACCACCTGCGGCTGGCTGTCGAAGGTCACCAGCGCCGCGGCGCCAAAACCATCCCCGAGAAAAAGATCAAGCAGCGGCCCCAGCTTGGCGATCTTGTCGAACTCAAGCAGGCTCGTCCCGCCTTTCTCAACCGCCACCACAATCGAAACCGGCTGCGAATCAAGGTCGTCGTCGACGTGCACCTTTTGCGGAACCCCGTTGTCCTCGACCACGAAATCCTTCTGCGAGAGCCCATACAGCACCGATCCATCCTTCTTCTCAACCAGAGTTGGAACCAGCACGATGGAAGTGTTCACGCGAAGCGTAGGTGAGTCTGAAGGCGGCACATCCTGAGCCAGGGCACGACCAAAAACAAAGGCCATTAGGAGAAAAAAGACAGGCCATCGGAACCGAAACGTCATACACAGATTGAACCACAAGCACATCACAAGCCAGCTGCATCACCAATCAGGTATTGGAGAAAATTGAGGTAAATGGAGAAAATTTGTCATCCTGAGCGACCAACGGGAGGGAAGGATCTGCTGTGTCCCGAATCATCGCCTTTAGCCGCGATCGAGTAAGTTGACCTCAACACGAATCCCCGCCAACAACCTCGGCACCACCAGATAAGGATTCTCAATCCCGCCAGCAACTCGCGAAGCCAACTCCGTCAACTCTCTCTCATTCAACGATGACCGCCGAATCTCCTTGAGCAACTCCCCGCGAACCATCTCCAGAATCCGCTCCCGCCACTGCGCCGCGCGCCTCGCCTCCAGCCGACCATCCAAACTCAACCAGCCCTGAAAATGAAACAACAACAGCCGCCAACTCAGAGACTCCCAAACCAGACAAAGCCACCGTACGAATCACCGGAACCACCCAACCAGACTCCCGAACCGAATGCCCCAACCCCATCGAAGCCTTAAGCTCCGCCTCCAAAGCATCCGCGCCCTCGCGATCAGATCTTGTTGACCACAAAGATGTCGGCAATCTCCAGAATCCCCGCCTTCAGGCTCTGCACATCATCGCCCATCCCCGGCACCAGAACGACCACCGTCACATCCGCCAGCCGAACAATATCCACCTCATCCTGTCCCACACCCACGGTCTCAATCAGGATGACGTCCTTACCGCTCGCCTCAATCACCGAGGCCACATCCGCGGTCGTCCGCGCCAACCCGCCCAACGACCCGCGAGTCGCCATGCTCCGCGCATAAAATCCGAGTCGCCAGAAAACCCCTGAAACCGAATCCGGTCGCCCAGAATCGCCCCACCCGTAAACGGACTCGAAGGATCAACCGCCACCACTCCAACCGTCTTCCCCGCCTCGCGATAAAGCCGCGCCAGCCGATCCACCAAAGTCGACTTCCCCGCCCCCGGAGCGCCAGTAATCCCAATCCGCAAAGCCCGCCCCGTAAAAGGGAAGCATGCCGCAAGCAACTCCGCAGCTTCAGGAGCACCGCTCTCGACTAAAGACACAGCCCGCCCCAAGGCCCGAACATCCCCAGCCCGAAGCCGCTCCACCAGGCGTCCGACTTGCGGATCGAGAGATTCTTCATGACCTTCAAATTTCGGATGCGAATCTTTATCTATTTGCATTGTTTATGAGCGAGCAATTCCCTGTAGGGAGCTGCGGAATAATCTCAGCCATTTTCAGATAAAAACGAATCGATATTCTTGTGATGAATCGGGAACGTCACAACTTGGACGGGGACGGAAAGCTGCGCTTGCTGCATTGCGATTCGCACCATAGGTTCGATCGCGCACATCAACGCGACAACTGCTTCAGGTTGATATTCAAGCAGTCGCTTCGCGAGCGAAGGTACAGCCTTCAGCCGCGCTTCCTTTCTCGCCTTTGAAGCCTTGATGTGGTTGATCGGTTCCAGTGCGAGATCATCAAGGTAAAAGCAGTTGCTCTTAAACTGGACTAAGAAATCGTCGCCGCCGCCGAATGCTTTCCGCATATGACGGTACAAATTGCTGTTCTCGTTGTAGAAAAACCTTCCGCTATGTGGAGCAGACTCTCCGACGAACAAAGTCGCGATCTTTTTGGGGCGAAATTTAGCGCGCACGTCCTCCAAATTTGACTCGCCCACGATATCTCCAACAGAAGTAATCAGCGCACCAGAAGACTTTATCAGCAGGCACGATCACGCTGAAACGAAATCCACTCTTCCGGCTCGAACTTTCCGCTTACTTTCCTAGTCCCATCATGCGCGTGAATATTGAAACGAAGTTTGCTCTCCGACAACCCAAAAAGATAATGTGGATTGGCTCAATGCTGCGACATAAATTCCATTCACTCCCAAGGAAAAGACGACGCCTGATGAAGACCTCCCGCAAAACAAACCGGCCTTCCAACAGCCACTTCACGGGCCAAATCGCCGCGCTCTTTCTACTCATCCTCTCCGGCGCGACCGGACTCGCCCAGCAACGCCCGCCCGCCGTCCCCCTCATCACCCACGACCCCTACTTCAGCATCTGGTCCACCGCCGACACCCTCACCGCCGAAAACACCCGCCACTGGACCGGAGCTCAGCAGCCCCTCACCGGCCTCATTCGCATTGACGGCAAACCCTACCGCTTCATGGGCGCCGATCCGCGCGAAGTCCCCGCCATGCGTCAGCTCTCCGTGCAGGTCAACGCCACCAGCACCGTCTACGCCTTCGAGGCCGCCGGACTCCACCTCAACCTCACCTTCTTCACCCCAGCCTTCCCGCAGGACCTGGCCATCCTCTCGCGCCCCGTCACCTACCTCACCTGGACTGTCTCTTCCACCGACAGCGCCGCCCACCAGGTCGCCATCTGCCTCGACATCGATCCCCGCATCGCCGTCAACACGCCCGACCAGGCCGTCACCTGGGGCCGCTCTCACGCCAACGGACTCAACGTCCTCAACGTCGGCTCGCAGGAACAGCGCCCCTCAACCGCTCCGGAGACAACCTCCGCATCGACTGGGGCTACTTCCACCTCGCCGTTCCCGAGAGCGAAGCAATCCTCAACCGTCAGCCGCACGGGGCGCGGCCGAAGACTTCGCCAAAACCGGCGAACTCCCCAAAGCCGACGACATGGACATGCCCCGCTCGCCATCAACCGGCGCGGCCCATCTCGCCGTCGTCCTCCCCGCCAACATCTCCGCAGGCCAAACCGTCAGCCCGCCACGTCCTCGTCTCCTACACCGAGGGCTTCGCCATCGAATATCTTCAAGCGCCGCCTCAAGCCCTACTGGCAACGCAACGGCCAGTCCACCGCCGACATGCTCGCCCAGGCCGAAGCAGCAATATCCTGCCCTGCAAAAACGCGGCACAGAATACGATCAGGAACTAGCAGCCGACCTCAGCAACCGCCGGAGGCAAGCCCTACGCCGACCTCGCCATCCTCGCCTACCGTCAGACCCTCGCCGCGCACAAGCTCGTCGCCGACGTCGACGGGACCCCGCTCATGTTCTCAAAAGAGAACTTCAGCAACGGCTGCATCGGCACCGTCGACGTCCTCTATCCCGCCGCGCCATTCTTTTTGTTGTTGAATCCGGCTCTGCTCGAGGCCCAGATGAAGCCGCTCCTCGACTATGCCGAACTTCCCCGCTGGAAGTGGCCCTTCGCGCCCCACGACCTCGGCCAATACCCGCTCGCCAACGGCCAAGTCTACGGCGGCGGCGAACGCACCGAAGAAGATCAAATGCCCATCGAAGAAAGCGGCAATCTCCTCATCCTCGCCGGAGCCCTCACCAAGGCCCAGGGCAACACCCACGTCGCCCAGCAATACTGGCCGCTCCTCACCAAGTGGGCCGAGTATCTCTTGAAGAACGGCCTCGACCCCGAGAACCAGCTCTCAACTGATGACTTCGCCGGCCACCTCGCCCACAACGCCAACCTCTCGATCAAAGCTATCGACGCCCTCGGAGCCTACGCCGAAATGGCCCGCGCCCTCGGCCTCACCGCCGAGGCCGACCAATACTCCACCGCCGCCAAACAAATGGCCGAGAAGTGGCAGACCATGGCCATCGACGGAGATCATTACAAGCTCGCCTTCGATAAACCCGGCTCCTGGAGCCAGAAATACAACCTCGTCTGGGACAAGCTCCTCAACCTCAACCTATTCCCCGCCAAGGTCCATAACACCGAACTCGACTTCTACCTCAAGCACCTAAACCAATACGGACTACCACTCGACTCCCGCGCCGACTACACCAAGCTCGACTGGGAAATCTGGACCGCAACCCTCGCCGATAACTCCACTCAGTTTGACGCTTTCCTCGCACCCATAACCAAGTGGGTCAACGAAACCCCAACCCGCGTCCCGCTCACCGACTGGTACGACACCAAAAACGGTAAACAAGTAGGCTTCCAGGCCCGCTCCGTCGTCGGAGGCATCTACATCAAAGCCCTATCCAATCCAGAAATAGCTAAGAAATGGCAGCAGCGTGCCAACCAATAAACCAGCGGTTAAGCAAGTGGGCGGCGATCAGCACTCAGGCTGAATCAGTAAGGCTCCATATTCGGAGCCATGATGTCCTTCGGAGGCGCGCTCGCTTGCTGAAAGCAGTTGATGCGCCCGCTCGGATTCACCCATAGATGTACCGGCTCAGGGCAGCGCTTTGGATAGATCACCCCACCTCCAAGCCTGCCTCGACCCGACGGGTCACTGTCGTAATTCAGCATGCCTACCGTCCCAATCGAAGTACGAACAACGGCCACAGCCACCGCCGAGTCAAAACCTTGAAGATCGTAGCGAACGCGAAACGGCTTTCCCGCCTTCTGTGCCGCCAGCGCACAAGCCGTCGCCGACTTTGGGTCTGCTCCAATTCCCACGCGGCCGCAATCGACCGAGTTCGGCCCTGCCAATTGCTTGCTTTGCTTCTCGAGCAGGTCGGGACCCTGATCTTCCGGCTTCGCGAAAACCAAGGGGTGCACCTGAGGACGCGGTAAATGTCGCATCCAGGCGATCGCTCCCAAGGTACAAAGCACGAGAGCCGAACCCCCAACCAGATGCGACTGCCAACTCGGCTGCATGGCCACTTAGACCACCCAAACGCCGATTAGTAACATCCACCTTTAAGAGTTACGACTTATCTGCTTACCAAACCACTAACCCCTGCTAGGAGCCACCTTCAAAAGCTCCCGCGCAATCACCATCCGCTGAATCTCGCTAGTCCCTTCCCCAATCGTGCAAAGCTTCACATCCCGATAAAACTTCTCCACCGGATAATCCTTAATAAACCCATACCCGCCATGAAGCTGCACCGCCTCGTCGCAAATCTTCACCGCAACCTCGCTCGCCTTCAACTTCGCCATCGCCGACTCAAGCGTAGTCTTCAACCCCGCATCCTTCATCACCGCCGCGCGATGCGTCAGCAGCCGCGCCGCATCCAGCTCCGTCGCCATGTCCGCCAGCTTCCACTGAATCCCCTGAAACTCCGCAATCGCCTTCCCAAACTGCCGCCGCTCCTTCACATACTTCAGCGAAGCCTCCAGCGCTCCCTTCGCCATCCCCAGCGCCAGCGCCGCAATCGAAACCCGCCCGCCATCCAATATCCGCATCGAGTCCACAAACCCCGAGCCCTCCGCGCCCAGCAAATTCTCCGCCGGAATCTCGCAGTCCTCAAAGATCAGCTCCGAAGTATCGCTCGCCCGCAGCCCCAGCTTGTTCTCCTTCTTCCCCGCCCGAAATCCCGGAGTCCCCTTCTCCACCGCAAACGCCGACAAGCCCATGCACGCCCTTCTCGCGGTCCGTCACCGCAATCACCACCGCAACATCCGCATAGTGCCCATTCGTGATGAAGGTCTTGTTCCCATTCAGCACCCAGCCCTTATCCGAACGCACCGCCGTAGTCCGCGCCCCCGCCGCATCCGAACCCGAACCCGGCTCCGTCAACCCCCACGCGCCCAGCCACTCCCCCGAAGCCAGCCGCGGAACCCACCTCCGCCGCTGCTCCTCATTCCCCGCCACAAAAATATGGTTCGTCGCCAGCGAATTATGCGCCGCCACAATGATCCCGATCGACCCATCCACCGCCGACAGCTCCTCGATCGCCAGCACATAATCCACATAGCCCAGCCCCGAGCCGCCATACTCCACCGGAAAGATCACTCCCAGCAGCCCCATCCGCCCCAGCGCCTTCACCACCTCTGCCGGAAACTCGCTCGCCTCGTCCCACCGCGACACATTCGGAGCCACCTCCCGCGCGCAAACTCCCTGATCTCCTTGCGCAACTGCTCCCGCTCCTCCGTCAACGCAAACGGATTCACCACCGCTTCCACCAACCTGCACTCTCATCGCAACTCCTCTTCTTTGCAGCAAGGCTAGCATTGCCACACTACTACTGTCGCCCGCAGATAGGCACGATGCCATCGCCCATCCGCACCAAAGTGACAATGTCATCCTGAGCGAACCGGGACCTCAACCAGGCCGACAACGCAAAATAAGTCTCGTGGAAATAAGGCGGCAGTAGCAACAGCCTACTGCGTATTCCCAGCCGCCATGATATTTGCGCGGAACACCGCCAGCTCATTCTTATCGAGCGTTCCATCGTGGTCTGCATCGGCCTTGTCAAACTCGGCATCGAAGTATTTCTCCATCTCTTCCTTCGAGACCGTTCCGTCTTTGTCAGTGTCCATCGCGGCAAGCCACACCTTACCCTGGTTTGGACACTGTTTGGCATACGAGCTTGCTTTGCCCATGGTCATGATGTACTTGCAGAACGCCCCCAGCTCCTTGGTCTCGAGCGTTCCATCATGGTCCGTGTCCGCCTTCGTGAAGTGAGCGTCCATCCACGTATCCATCTCCGCCTTCGTCACCGTGCCGTCGTGATCTTTATCCATCGACATGAGCCACTGTGCAACTCCGTTCACATCGACATGGCCGCTGACGCTGAAGCTCGTCGTCGTCTGTCCATCGGCGGCGAAGCCGAGACCCGTAACGGCTCCAGCCGCGAATACGGCTGCTATCGTCCACTTCGTGATGCTGCTGTTGCTCATTGCCACTCCTCCGCGAAACACTGCTCATTCTCTTCTCTTATCGGCCCCGCCTCAACCGTTTTTGTCATCCTGAGCGAAGAGAGCCGAAGGCGAACGCAGTGGAAGGACCTGCAGTTCATATAGAAGCGGCACGGCGTCAGCCGTGCCCCAAATTCCCTACACCCGATCCATTACCATTACTCCAGCCATGAACCCAGCCCCCAAACTCGCCGCCATCCTCCTCGCCGCCGCCACGTCCCTCCACGCCCAGCCCGGACCACCCCCAGGCTGCCCCAGAGACCTCCAAAAGGCCCAGGCCGACTTAGCGAAATCCCAGGACGACCTCACCAAATGCCAGGCCGACCCACCAAAGCCGCAGCAATACATCACCACCCTCCAAGTCCAAGGACGTCGACTGGCCCCAGCTCAAACGCTACGCCGCCGACAACGCCGCCCTGCCCGCACCCGATCCCGCCCAGCCACGCGTCGTCTTCTACGGAGACTCCATCACCGACGGCTGGGGCCGCCAGCCCGGCACCGGAGACTTCTTCCCCGGCAAGCCCTACGTCAACCGCGGCATCAGCGGCCAGACCACCCCGCAAATGCTCGTCCGCTTCCAGCAGGACGTCATCCATCTCCACCCCGCCGCCGTCCTCATCCTCGCCGGAACCAACGACATCGCCGGCAACACCGGCCCCTCCACCCCGCAGATGATCGAAGACAACTTCATCTCCATGACCGACATCGCCCGCGCCAGCGGAATCAAAGTGATCCTCGCCTCCATAACTCCCGCCTATAACTACCCCTGGAAACCCGGAGTCGACCCCGTACCCACCATCCGCGAAGTCAACGCCTGGCTCAAAGACTACTGCGCCAAACAAGGCCTCACTTACCTCGACTATTACTCCGCAATGTCCGACGAAAAAGGAGCCATGAAACCCGGCCTAGCCAAAGACGGAGTCCACCCCACCGCCCAAGGTTACGCCATCATGGGGCCGCTAGCGGAAGCGGCTATCGCGAAGACGTTGCAGAAGTAGGCCAGGAGGCTCTTGTACAACTAGATACTTCACAGGGCGATCGACGACGGGTACCATGTGATGTCACTTGGATGCACTCGGAATGGGCAGATATAACGAAGAGGACCAATGGGCGTCAGCATAAGCTACATGGGCACGAAAAGGGAGCTTGCCCCGGCCGTGGGCGACGTAATTAAACATGCCCAGGCCGGAGTGATGCTAGACGCATTTTCAGGCATGTGTTCGGTCGGGGAAGAGGTCGCTCCTAATCGTCAAATATGGAGCAACGACGTTCAGATTTTTGCATCCGAAATTGCGAGAGCCCTCTTCACCTCATACGATCCACCAGCCGCGGCCATGAGCGCTGCCGATCAACACTTCGAGGTCTTTGAGGCACACCGCATTCAACTAGCGAAGAATCACGAGGCATCAATCGCTGCCGAGGACGAGTCACTCGAAGCTCTGGATTTCGATACGTTTTCGAGACGAACAGGCGTCCTTTCGCTGAAATTAGCATCCGAGGTGCGACAAAGAAGACCGCTGTATTACCGACTATTCACAACACTTTATTCCAACAACTACTTCGGCCTCCGCCAAGCCATCGAAGCGGACGCTATCATTAGATCGGTCTGCTCCGCCCAGGAACGGGGCCGAATCTCCTCTGACCAGAAAAGGTGGATGATGATCGCTCTCGGGAGAGCGCTACTCAAGATCGCAAACTCGACCGGCCACTTCGCACAATTTCTTAAACCTAAGAAAACTTCCTATAAGCGCCTGATAGCCAAGAGGCGACGCCGCCTGTGGGGGGAATGGCTTTTCTCGGTAGGGGAGCTCGCTGCAGTTGGCTCTGTAGACTGGAGAAAGCGCAACAAGGCTTTTAATCAGGACAGCCTTGCGCTGCTACCTGCAATAGCGGCCTCTAAAGAACGCCCATCAGTTATCTATGCCGACCCGCCATATACGGACGATCAATACTCCCGGTACTACCACATACTAGACACGCTGATGCTCTATGACTACCCAAGCACGTCGGGTGCGGGCATCTATAGGTTCCGAACGTTTTTCTACGCCATTTTCCATAAAATCAAGGTCAGTTCAGGCATTTGAAGACTTAGTACGACTGTCTTCCCTGACCGGAGCCGACTTAGTGCTCAGCTACCCTACCAACGGACTAATCCATGAAACCGGCACCGCACCTATCAGCCTTCTACGCAAGTATTATCGTCGGGTTGAGTGCTGCTACGAGGTAGCCTGCGAACATTCGACATTTGGCGCTTCAAAGGGAAGCGCCCAAACTAAAGTAATTGAACACGTTTATTTGGCGAAATCATGATTACAGCAAGAGTTTCGCAGCCGCATTTAAGGGAGATCTCGCCGGACAAAGTACGGCGAAACCCTGACAACCCTCGGCTTTTTTTTCGATCTGAGGAAATGGACACGCTCTTGGCCTCGATACGTCGATACGGGATACAAGTACCCGTAGCCGTTTACGAAGACGGAGACGAGTTCGTCCTGATCGACGGAGAGCGGCGCTGGCGTTGCGCACTAAAGCTAAATCTCCGCCGACTTCCAGCCCTCGTCCAGCAAAAACCGTCCCCCCTCGACAATCTTCTTCTCATGTTCAACATCCACTCGCTCAGAGAGCAGTGGGACTACCTTACCATCGCCAACAAGCTCCCAAACGTTGTCTCGTTGTTCAAGAAGGAAAACCTCGACAGAGAGCCCGGCGAACAGGAACTAAGCGAGATAACTGGCCTCACCCGCGGGCAAATCCGGAGATGCCGATTTCTACTTGATCTTCCGAGCGAGTATAAGGATCAACTTCAGGAAGAGCTTTCCCTGCCGAAGCACCGACAGAAACTGTCCGAGGATTTTTTCATCGAAATGGAAAAGGCGCTCAAAACGGTACAGTCGCGAGTGCCCACAGCAATCCCCGACATGAATAGCGCCCGTGACACGCTGATTTCCAAATTCCGCAAGGAAATCATAAACAACATCACGGATTTCCGCATGCTTTCTAAGATCGCAACATCCATTAACAACGTCGGCGTCAAAGAGGCGAAGGCTCGCGCCGCAATCAAGGAGATACTGGACCCTCGAAGAAAGACCGGTATCCAAGAGGTGTATGCCGAGCAGTTCGAGACGCGCTACGACGAAAGAAAAATCAGCCTCAATATCGATTCAATTTTCGAGTATCTCGAAGGGTCCATTGAAGGCGACGAAGCAATGGCTGTAGGAGATGATCTGCGGGAGCGTTTGATAGAGCTAAAAGACCTCATAGAGCGGGTCCTTCAGGGCTGATATGCCATTCGATACGCTAAATCCGCGCCTGCGGAATGTCGCCATCAAGGCACTCGCCTACTGCAAAACTAAGTATGGGGGCAATGGCCTCAAAACCGAGGAAGAAATCGCAACCGCGATTGCCTGGCGTCCAACGTTTTATTTCAAACCGACGCGCTTCCTAATCGTGGCCGTTGAGGTTGAGGACAACCTGTATCCAGAGGCGCTCAAAATAGCTGCCCATGACATAGGCCATTTCGATTCGCCCATTTCCGTTTTTCAGGCGTGCTCCCTAGAGGCATACCAGAACGACCGCCATCAAGCCAAGGTGAACCTCCTCCGGAAACATGGATTCGGGATACTCACCGTTGACGACGACGGGATGGCCACAATCCAACACCAATGCATTCCACTAGCGCAAAATATTTCTTCCGAAGAACTTGAAACGCAAATGCGAGAACTGACTCCTAAGCTAAAGGTAAGTTTCAGAAACGCTCACGGGCACCTACCTAACAAACGAAGGACAGGGGCTTCAGCAGGCAGGCCAGATAGTGGAGGCCCTCATACATTCAATCGCGACCCAAGCGGCCAAGAGAGGGGTAATTCAACCGGGAATCCCGGCAAAAGCGCTGGCAGATGTCATCGACGCCCTATACCAGACCAATGATTTCAAGCCCCATCGAGCCGCACTCGGCGGCGCGCGGGATTTCGTTAAGGAATTTCGCAATGTCGCGAGCCATGCTCCTAAGACTGCCAAAGAGGCAGCCGAGAAAATCAAGAAATGCAAGACTGGCTTCCTCGACGCAGTTAGCGTTTCCTCTAAGCTGCGGGCGACTATGCAGGCCATGGGCTATATAGTGAAGGTCTTCACCTAATCAACCAACAGCATGTGGGTCGACCTCAGCGACGGACGAACCCTTGGCGTATCCCTCGCTTGGTTTCCCCGCCTCCTCCGCGCCACGCCGGAGCAGCGCGAACAGCTCCGCATCAGCAGCCGCAGACTCCACTGGAAGCCCCCGACGAAGACATCTCCATCGCCAACCTCCTCACCGGCCAACCCGACCAGACCCCCACCCACACTCCAGACAAAACCTTCGCCGCCTGGCTTCAGCCTTACCAGGTACCTTGGTGACGGACTTGCACGGAAGTACTCTCGTCAGCGCTCATCCTATGGTTCTACATTTTTTCGCATGAGCATTGCAGACTTTGAACAATTTCTAACCTTAGTGCCGATCGCAAGACAAAAACGCTCTGTCTTACGAGAAGGCTACGCAGCCCTCCTTGGGCTCGGCTGGCCTACCTCCTACATCGACTGGAAGATGTGCGAACGGGCATGTGCTGGTCTGGTCTCTCGCTACAAAGGTGGCGAAAGCTGGGCACGTTACAAAGAGCAATGGTCAGGCGAAGACTTCAAACGGAGGCAGTAGCTATGCGCCCATCTCAGAAGCAAAACAATCGAAAGCCGCTCACCTTCCCAGGAATGGCCCTGCCGGGTGCCCCGTATCTCGCTCTGCAGATGTGGATGCTTCAGCCCTCGCAACGAGAAGCGACCGTTGCCGCGCCGCAGCTTGAGATACCCGCCCCGTCCCTGCTCCTTGGCGGGTGGCCTACCTATTGACCGGACGACAACCGAAGGACGTCCACCCATCCACGAGAGGATCAAATTCCTCAAACAGGTTGAACGCCAATTCAGGCAGCCTTGAAGACGGCAACGCCGTGGGCAACGCTGAGCCCACCAAAGAAGTAGTTATAAATAAGGGTAAGCGTGCGCTCCTTGGGATCGGCGAGAAGGGTCTCGGTCAGAGAGACCTTGCCATCCTTCTTCCCTATCCCCCGGATTGCATGCCGACCGGTGCGAGTGTAGGCAATCGTGTCCACAGCGCGTCCGCCTTCGACCGGGTAATCCGCCCCGTCAAATCGTGCCTGCACACGCCGCACGACTCCGGTCCCGTCGGCTCGGACAATCTCTTCTCGAACCGCCACCCCCTCCGGCCCCGCGTTGATCTCCTGGATCCACGATTGGGGCGAAGGCGTGCACATGTTTGAGAGTTCGGCGTTGAAATGCCACTTGCCGGCGAACGGTTCGTTCTCGAAACTCATCGGGATGACCATACTCTTAAGATGATCGTCCACGCACTTAGGCCGCGTCAAGACCCCAAATAAGCGTAAGTGATTGACTGTAAAATATTTATACGCACTCAAAGCATTTTTATACGGCTACCGTGAACAATCTGCACACTACGGCACAATCGACTCAGCTGCAAGAGGGAACACCTAATAAAAGGCCTATCAGAGGCACTCAATCTCATCCTCCGCCAACGGAGAAACTACAAAGTATCTCTCGCGGGCCTAGCGTTAGGCTAAATTCTTGTCAAGGCCCCAAAGGCGGTCACTCAACGAGTAAGTCGCTGAGTATAAGCGAGATAAAAATTCTCAAAAAGTTGGCGCAGTGAAACCACCCCAATTGATAAAATAGAGATAGAGACTAAATAAGCGGACAAGGGCGGCCAAAGCCGCCCTCTCGCATGACTATGTCGCGCTCTCCCGAATAAATCGCGACATAGGCGATAGGAAGGTCCAATCAACGCTCTAAGTTATTGAAAGGAGCGTTTTTGTAAGCAAAGTCCTTCGAATCATCAGGTTACCGAGGAATCTATCCCGTAAACCGCTGAAATCAATCGACTTCTCTGCAGAGACGGGGGTTGGGTGGTGTCCCCATTTGAGCAGCACGTGATATCGACAAAAAGGGCGGCCTAAGCCGCCCTTTCTAATC
>CAVUKL010000026.1:0-134632 GCA_963742015.1 uncultured Acidobacteriaceae bacterium
AGCTACTCTCGGGAAGCGTGCTCGACAGCCGGGGGGACGAGCTTCAGGGTAGATCCGTACTGATTGCGACCAAGAGTCAGCTCGCCGCTCTATGGGCCCTGATGGAGCTCGACGGTCTTGCAAGCCGCATTGTTCTCTATCCTCCGGACATGCCGCTGGAGCATCTCTCCTATGTCATCGAGGCGGCAGAGGCCGATGTGCTTGTCTCGGATCGGATGAGAGTTGGAGAATTCGTTCCTTCGGTGAAATATTTCACCCCCTGCAGCCGAGCCATGGTCCCTCTAAGTTACGAACGCGGCGTGCCACGGCGGACGGAGTGGATCCTGCTCACCTCGGGTACGACCGGACCGCCGAAACTGGTCGTTCACAATCTCAACAGTCTGTGCGGCGCCATTGCAGGGGGCAAGGCCCCGACCGACGCGGTGATTTGGAGTACGTTCTACGACATTCGTCGCTATGGGGGACTGCAGATACTTCTTCGCGCCGCGCTTAATGGTGTCTCTTTGCTGCTACCCGGCGCCCAGGAGTCTATCGCGGACTTTCTGGCTCGCGCCGGACTTCACGGCATCACCCATATTTCCGGGACGCCATCTCATTGGCGGCAGGTCTTGATGAGTTCATCGGCCAACCTGATCGCACCCGAATATGTCCGTCTATCGGGGGAAATCGCCGATCAGGGAATCCTCAACCATCTTCAATCCGCCTATCCGCAAGCTCGAATCGCGCATGCTTTCGCTTCAACCGAGGCTGGGGTGGCATTTGAGGTGAATGATGGTCTAGCAGGATTTTCTGCCAGTGTGTTGGGCGAAACCCCTGGCGTGGAAATGAAAGTGGAACGTGGTTCGCTTCGCATACGCTCGAGCCGCACCGCGAGCTGCTATCTGGGAAAGAGAGCCCCGACGCTTCGGGACGCCGAGGGCTTCGTCGATACATTCGACTTGTTGGAGTTGCGGAATGGACGCTACCACTTCGCCGGCCGGCGAGATGGAATCATCAACGTCGGCGGGTTCAAGGTGCATCCGGAGGAAGTGGAATCGGTGATCAATCGCCATCCGGACGTGCAGATGTCGCTCGTGCGGGCAAAGAAAAATCCGATCACCGGCTCGCTCGTCGTAGCCGACGTGGTCTTGAACGGAATTCCCAACGCCGCCAGCCATAACGTTGATAAGCTTCAGCGCGAAATTCTGCTTCTCTGTCGTGAAGAGCTCTCTTCTCACAAGGTTCCTGCGCTGATCAACGTTGTCGGAGACCTGGCTGTGGCCCAGTCCGGAAAGCTGGTCCGCAGTCATGCGTAACGTGATTGTCACCGGCGGCAGCCGGGGACTGGGCCTGGGTATTACAAAGAAGCTCGTTGAGACAGGGTTCCGAGTCATCGCGGTGGCGCGAAAAGAGAACGATGAGCTCACAGCGGCGGCGCAGGATGCGGAACGCGCTGGTCCCGGATCGATTGAGTTTGCCGCCTTTGATCTGGCGCAGATCGAATGCCTCGCGAATCTGGTGAAGACGTTGCGAAAAGACTATGGCCCGATCTATGGACTTGTGAACAACGCCGGCGTCAGTTTCGACGGTGCTCTCGCGCTCATGCCCAACTCGCAGATCGAGCAGGTGGTACGTTTAAACACACTGTCGCCAATCGTGCTTACCAAATACGTGGCACGCTCCATGATGGCGGATGGTGGTGGCCGCATCGTTAACATCGCTTCAATTACTGCGTTTACCGGTTACAGTGGATTGTCAGTCTACGGCGCCACGAAGGCGTCTATCATCGGCTTCACCCGCGCCCTGGCGCGAGAGGTTGGGCGCATGGGGGTGAACGTGAATGCGGTAGCGCCTGGATTTGTCGATACCGACATGACCCAGGGGCTCACTGACGAACACCGCGAACAGATCATCCGCCGCAGCGCGCTGAAACGCCTGGTGGACATCGACGATATCGCCAACTCCGTCGATTTCCTACTCAGCGATAAAGCGAAAAACATCACCGGCACAGTTCTCACGGTAGATGCGGGGAATACCGCTTGAATGAAAATTTCAAATCCGCCGCGACTAACGTTAGTGACTTAACTGCCAAGGCGTGGTTGCGGGCGATGGAGCTGACTGCGCCAATCTCGCGCAATCCTGCTCGCATTCTGCCCTGTGTGGTCGAGGAGCTTGCCGAGAAGTGGATTGATGCCCCGGCCCTGGTTTCCAGCCGTGAGTGCATGACCTATCGATTGTTGTCTGAACGCTCAAATCAATACGCCCGGTGGGCGCTCGCCCAAGGCTTGGTCAACGGAGAAGTGGTCGGTCTATTAATGACCAACCGCCCCGAATACCTCGCCATATGGCTTGGCATCACCAGCGTCGGCGGCGTGGTTGCCCTGCTCAATACCAACCTGGTGGGTGCTTCACTCGCTCACTGCATCGACGCTGTATCGCCCAGGCACCTGATCGTCTCCGAGGAGTTTATTGATAACGCAGTTGGTGCGATGCCTGACATGGCCGGCGTGCCCGCGATCTGGACCCACGGAGTCGATCATCCCTGGTTTCGGCGCATCGACGCCGAAATCAAGGAAGCTTTTCGAGGGCCGCTTGACTCCAAAGAGCGACGGTCCGTGAACATCGCAGATCGTGCCCTTTATATTTACACGTCCGGTACGACGGGCCTGCCTAAGGCTGCCGTCGTTAGCCATGGCCGGGTGATGCAGTGGAGCCACTGGTTTTCCGGCTTGATGGGCGTGGATTCTGAAGACCGGATATATAGCTGCTTGCCCATGTACCACTCGGTTGGCGGCGTACAGGTCACTGGGGCGGCTCTCGTTGCCGGTGGGGCCGTTGTCATTCGTGAAAAGTTCTCCGCCAGCAACTTTTGGAGCGACATCGTTGAAGCCGACTGCACCATGTTCCAATACATCGGGGAGCTTTGCCGATATCTGTTGCACACTCCGCCGTCGCCGGAAGAATCGAAGCATCGGATTCGGCTCGCATGTGGGAACGGGTTGGCTCCGGAGATTTGGGAGCGCTTTCAGGACAGATTCAAGCTGCCCAGGATCCTCGAGTTCTATGCCTCCACCGAAGGCGCTGTATCGTTGTTTAACGTCGAGGGAAAGCCAGGGGCGATCGGCCGCATCCCGTCCTATTTGCCGCATCGGCGTGCCGTTGCGCTTGTCCGCTGCGATATCGAAAAGGGTGAACCGGTGCGCAACGAGCATGGGCTTTTGCACACGTTGCGCGCCTAACGAAGGCGGCGAGGCAATTGGAAAGCTAGTAGACGATCCCGGCACGCGATTCGAAGGTTATGCCGATGAAACGGCATCCCAGAAGAAAATCCTTCGCGACGTTTTCGAGCCAGGCGACTCCTGGGTCCGCACCGGCGATCTTTTGCGGAGAGATGAAAAGGGCTTTTTCTACTTCGTCGACCGCATCGGCGACACATTTCGGTGGAAGGGCGAGAACGTAGCGACTACCGAAGTTTCTGAGGCGATATCTGCATTTCCCGGAGTCGAACACGCTACCGTTTATGGCGTAACCATCCCTTCCACCGACGGCCGGGTCGGAATGGCAACACTAGTGACTACCCACGATCTAGATCTGGCTGAATTGCGCAGGCATTTGATGGGCCGGCTTCCCGCCTACGCGCGGCCCTTATTCCTGCGAATCCGGAGCTCTATCGAGGTCACGGGCACCTTCAAATATTCAAAGAGCGATCTGGCCGATCAAGGATACGACCCGGTACCTTGTACCGATTATCTCTATTTCGACAACCCGGAATCGCAGGCGTACGTTCCACTCGACAAGCAGTTGTATGACCTCATTCAAGTCGGTCGCGTACGGCTTTGAATTCCTGCTTGACCAGCTCTGTCTGCACCGCCATCTCATCACGATTCTCGCTGATGCTTGAGAAAGAAGACATGCATGCTGATTGATAATATCCGGGACGATTTCGCAAAGCTTCAGCGCGAGATCGCAAGCGGACCAATCTTGCCGGATGTCTCGGCAGAAGAGATTCGCGCTTATCTCGGCGCCCGCTACGACTTCACCGCGACGATGAACCTCGACGAGGTCATCGCCGACGTCGAAGATATGTTGCGGACCTGGCAAGTCCAGGTGACCCATCCGCGCTACTTCGGCTTGTTTAATCCAAGCGTGACACTGGCGTCGGTCGTCGCAGACACCATGGTGGCGATGTACAACTCGCAGCTTGCGAATTGGCGAACCTCACCGGCGGCGAATGAAATCGAGCGGCACACTCTCGGTTGGCTGGCCTCGAAGTTCGGCCTCCCGGAAGATTCGATCGCTAATTTTACGAGCGGGGGTATGGAGGCGAATCTCTCTGCCGTCGTCGTCGCTCTAACCCGAGCCTTTCCCGGCTATGGTGAAGACGGCCTTCGTAGTCTGCCTGCATCCCCGACGGTCTATCTCACCAAAGAGGCCCATTACGGCTACAACAAGATCGCGCACATGACCGGCCTCGGGCGGCGGGCGCTCCGCACGGTCGCGGTTGACGGTCGTTTGAAAATGGACATCGCTGATCTGGAAAGCCAAATTGCCGAGGACCGAAGCAATGGGTTTGCTCCGTTTATGATCATCGGTACCGCCGGAACAACGGCGGCGGGTGTGATCGATCCTTTGCCGGAGATCGCTCGCGTCTGCCGGAGCGAAGGTCTCTGGTTTCACGTTGACGCCGCCTGGGGGGGAAGCGCAATCGTCTCCCCGAGACTCAGGCAGCATCTCGCCGGAACCGAGGTCGCAGACTCGATCACCTGTGACGCCCATAAGTGGCTCTCAGTCCCGATGGGATGCGGCATGTTCTTCTGCAGGCATGCGGAAAGCGTCGCTCAGGCCTTTCGGGCGGAGGTCTCCTACATGCCCGGAAAGCAATCTGGCCCGGTGCGCGATCCGTACACAACATCTGCCCAATGGTCGCGACGATTTATCGGTCTGAAGCTCTTTATGGCGCTTGCTAATCACGGTGAATCCGGCTATGTCGAAATGATTGAGCACCAGGCAACAATGGGCGACGTGCTGCGCGAGTCGCTTTCCAATTCCGGATGGAAGATCGTTAACTCGACTCCACTCCCACTCGTGTGTTTCACCCGCGATGGACTCGATATAACCCAATTCCTCGCCGCGCTTCACGAGCGCCAGATTGCCTGGATGTCGCCAGTCGAGATATCCGGCGTACCGGCTGTGCGGGCATGCATCACCAGCTTCAGGACTACTGAAACGGATATCCAATGGGTGGTTAGTGAGATGAATCGATTGGTCGAACGACCGGCTCACCGAGTGAGCGTACCGGAAATGGCGTCCGCTCTTGCCGAGCCTATGGGGATGAACGCGTGAGGCCGGAAACGATCGCTATTCATGGCGGTTACGATGTGGACCCGACGACCAAAGCGGTGGCCGTACCAATCTACCAGACAGTGGCCTATGCCTTCGACAGTGCCGACCACGCAGCGGCACTGTTCAACCTTGAGGCGGAAGGATACCGCTATACCCGCATCGGCAACCCAACCACTGCAGTGCTGGAACGGCGGGTCGCTGCGCTTGAGGGCGGACTTGAGGCGCTGTGCGTTGCCAGCGGGCAGGCGGCCGTCAACTACGCGATCCTGAACGTGGCCAGCCTGGGAACCAACATAGTTTCGCCTCCGCAACTCTACGGCACCACGCATACTCTTTTTGCCCACGTTTTGCCCAGCCAGGGCATCGACGTTCGATTTGCGGCGAACGATCGCCCGGAGGCAATCGAAAGGCTGATCGACGATCGGACGAGGGCCGTCTTTTGCGAGAGCGTTGGCAATCCTGCGGGAAATATCTGCGACCTCGAAGAACTGGCCCGAATCGCGCACGAACACGGCATACCGTTGATTGTCGACAACACCGTCGCTACACCCATTCTGCTCAAGCCGATCGATTACGGAGCCGATATCGTTGTGCAGTCTCTCACCAAGTTCATGGGTGGCCACGGGACGACTCTCGGTGGAGCGATCGTCGATAGCGGCAATTTTCCCTGGAAGGAAAACGCGACCCGTTTCCCGATGTTCTGCGAGCCGGACCACTCCTATCATGGTCTGACCTATGCCGATCATTTTGGCAGGACCGCCTACATTGCGCGTTGCCGCAGCGTATACCAGCGAACGACCGGTGCAGTCCTGTCTCCGCTAAGCGCTTTCCTGCTGCTGCAGGGAATCGAAACCGTCGCGCTGCGGGTCGAGCGCCATGTAGAAAACGGCAGAGAGGTCGCGGACTTCCTCAAAAGACATCCCAACGTTGAGTGGGTCAATTACGTTGGCTTTACCGATCATCCCTGCCATCAGCTGGCGCAGAAGTATCTCCGCGGCAACCCATGCTCTTTGATGACTGTCGGCATCAAGGGCGGTTTCCCGGCCGCGGTCAAGTTCCATGATGCACTCCAGATGGTGACGCGTTTAGTGAATCTGGGCGACGCGAAGTCGCTGGCGTGCCATCCCGCCTCGACGACCCATCGGCAAATGTCGGTCGAGGAGCAACGAAGCGCCGGCGTGCTGCCGGAAATGATTCGACTCAGCATTGGGATCGAGCACATCGGAGACATTCTAGACGATTTGAGTCAGGCCCTTGACGCGACAACAACCACAAATGCAGTTGCGCCAGCCAAAGAAACCATGGCTCGGATGTGATCTTAAACCTGGCTCGGAGAACCCTCATGCCACTCTGTTCCAATTCAAGCAACTGCACCCATGACCGGCAACGAAGCGCACAGATGGAAGGTGGAGCGCCTGCCTCGACCGGCTCCAGATGCATCCGCATCGGATTGATCAACAATATGCCGGATACCGCCCTGGAGGCGACCGAGCGTCAGTTCCGCTCGCTCCTTGCTTCAGCGTCTGACGGCATGACCGTCCGTCTCTCTCTCTACGCTTTGGCGGATGTTCCTCGATCCGAAGCGGGAAAGCGCCACATTGAGGCCCATTATTCAAGCGTTGACGATCTTTGGGAGAATGACCTCGACGGGCTCATCGTCACCGGCGCAGAACCACGGACCGCAAATCTGATCGATGAACCATATTGGGAGAGCCTTGCGCGCGTTCTCGAGTGGGCCAGCGATCATACTCAGTCGACAGTCTTCTCGTGTCTGGCCGCCCACGCAGCGGTTCTGCAGATGGATGGCATCGGGCGGTCAAAGGGCGCTGACAAGCATTTCGGTCTCTTCGAGTGCGTGCGAGTCTCGGACCACCCGCTGATAGCGGGCACGCCATCGCGCTTCACACTTCCACATTCTCGGTGGAACGGGATATCGGAGGAAGACCTGGCCGCGAAAGGCTATAGCGTGCTTACCCGTTCGGCGGATGCGGGGGTCGACCTATTTGTTAAGCAACAACAGTCTCTCTTCGTGTTCTTTCAAGGGCATCCCGAGTACGAGGCCGACACCCTGTTGCGCGAATACCGGAGAGATGTGGGCCGTTTTCTCAGAGGAGAAACAGAGATCTATCCATCGGCGCCCCGAAGTTACTTTGATGAACGTACAGCGCAGGCGCTTGCGATGTTACGCGCAGAAGCGATGCACTGGCGGGATGAAGAACTACTCACCTATGTGTCGACAGCTCTCGAGCATGGAGCGGTTAATAGTAGCTGGCATTCGACTGCTGTTCGCATATATCAAAATTGGCTGGAATACATCCGGGACCAGAAGGAAGAGCAGAGACATCGAGACAGGTTAAACGTGGTCGCAGATCCTCCGGAGGTAGATGCCTTCATGCTACGCCCCGAGCTAACCCAGATCGAAGGCGTTGCATAGCGGTAATGCAAGTCCTGTTGGTTTTCTCACTCGCTGCCGGTTGATGGCGAGCTAGAGCGCAGTCATGGAGTTAGAGTTATGACATCAGTCCTGGCAGTCCCTTCAGAAATTGACATCCCGGTTCTGGCGACCAAACTCTTGATCAATAATCGCTGGGTGGCGAGCGAGTCAGGCAAGACGTTCCCCACAATCAATCCCTCAACTGGCGAGGAGATCTGTCAGGTAGCGGAAGCTGACGCAGCCGATGTGGACCGGGCCGTCGCAGCCGCACGAGCCGCTCTCGAAGAAGGCCCGTGGGCCAAGATGAAGGCCTCAGAGCGGGGACGGTTGCTCTATCGCCTCGCAGACCTCATTGAAAAGAATGCAGAAGAGCTGGCCCGGATCGAGTCCCTGGACAACGGGAAGCCGTTCTCGATAGCCAAAGCCGTAGACGTGCCAAAGACGATCGCCTGCTATCGCTACTTCGCGGGATGGGCAGACAAGGTCCACGGCAAGACGATACCTATCGATGGCGAATTTCTGTGCTACACCAAGCACGAGCCGATGGGTGTGGTCGGGCAGATCATCCCGTGGAATTTTCCCATGCTTATGCAAGCGTGGAAGCTTGCCCCAGCATTAGCGACTGGCAACACAGTCGTGATGAAGCCGGCTGAGCAAACGCCGCTTTCCGCACTCCGTATCGGCGAGTTAATCGTCGAGGCGGGCTTCCCGGACGGTGTCGTGAATTTGCTGCCCGGCTATGGTCCCACGGCCGGAGCCGCCATCGCCGGTCATATGGATGTCGATAAGGTGGCATTCACCGGCTCGACGGAAGTCGGCCACCTAATTATGGAGGCCGCAGCCAAGTCGAACCTCAAGCCAGTAACTCTAGAACTAGGTGGCAAGAGCCCTAACATCATTTTCGACGACGTAGATCTGGACGAAGCTGTCGAAGGCGCCCATATGGGTCTCTTTTCCAATCAGGGTCAGTCTTGTTGCGCCGGATCGAGAGTCTTTGTCGAAGAGACAATCTATGACCAGTTCGTGGAAAGGAGCGTGGCCCGCGCTCGAAAACGAAGAGTAGGAGATCCATTTGATCCCTCCACCGATCAAGGTCCGTTAGTTGACTACTTCCAGTTTGAGAGGGTCATGGGATATATCGAATCTGGAAGCAGGGACGGGGCTACTCTCGCCTGCGGAGGTGGCCGCGTAGGAGATCGCGGCTATTTCGTCCAGCCAACTGTTTTCGCCGACGTCGAGGATCGAATGAGGATCGCGAGGGAAGAAATCTTCGGACCGGTGATGAGCATTATTCCATTTAAAAGTCTCGAAGAAGTCGTCTCGCGTGCGAATCAAACCAAGTACGGACTTGCGGCAGCGGTCTGGACTCGCGACATCAAGAAAGCGCTCGCAGTCTCAAATGGGGTTCGCGCTGGCACGGTATGGATCAATTGTTACAACGTGATGGACACGCGGTCTCCGTTCGGAGGCTTCAAACAGTCGGGGATCGGTAGGGAATTGGGGGAGTACGGCCTTCAGCAATACACGCAAGTGAAGTCTGTAATTGCGAAACTCTAAGCAAAAGCTCAAGCAATAGAGATCACTTCAGTGAGGGGACTCCTAAGCCAGCTTGGTGGATCTCCTTCGGGTCGTCTTCAAGAGCTAGTACCGCATATCCTGTCGCCGCATCGCTCATGAAGCGACCCACCCCACTATCAAAATCAAGGTCTCCGTTTAACGACGAGGCGTGCCACTTTCCGTCCGCATTCTGATGTTGTTCAAGCCACTCCATTCCGCGCCTAATCGCCGGATCCTGGAGATTAGCCCCGGACTTTTCCATGGCCAATACAACGAGGCCGGTCGCAACTCCATCGCTTTCGGCTTTTCTATTCAGCTGTTTCCACGCTTCCTTCAAGGAGTTGCGTAAACCAGGCTGTTTATTCAACACGGCCAGCCGCCAGCCGCCGTCTCGCTCCTCAATGCTTTCAGTCTTGAGGATCAGTGCATTCCTCTCGGTCGCGCTGAGCAGACCCGGCACCTTGGACGACGCCCACAAGACATAAAGTTGGCTCATCAAGGGCTGCGCCGCAAATCCCCGCCGCAAATAATCCTCCAGTTGCTCCATATGCTCGCGAACTCCTGGTTCGCTCGAGTATCCCTCCGGAGTGTTTCCCACCGCCAGCGCCAACATCGCCGCGCCCTGATAGCCGGACTCCGCCGACTCCCATGGAGCCAGGCCGAAGTCCTGCCACTTCCATCCTCCGGCATTCTCCCCACTCACCTCCTGTAGAGCCCAAGCCTCGTCAAGCGCGGTCCGCGTGATCGGACTTAGCTTCCCTAACCGCGAATCGCGGCTAGCCAGTATTACTGCGTTCAGCACCGCCTCGGTCGCGCGGGATCCCGCTGCTTTTCCTGGGCCGTAGTTTGCATCTGAATAGAACGGAGCCATCTCCGACCAGTGGACGACGCGCTTCTCGACGCTGTCCATCAGGAACTTCTCAGGCCCTGTAAGCTCTGTCTCTCCTAAGTCTTCGCGCAGGATGGGGCGCACTATTGCGTAGGGCACCGCCGTGTGGCAGGAGATACAGATTGTCCCGTTGTCCCGATGCGCCGGTGGCCATTCCTGCCACCATTGTTCACGAGCGTCCAAATAATGGGCCGCCGCTTGGGGGTTCCATCTTACGGGCGAGGACGATGACCAAGCTGCTGTCGCCACATTCGCAGCACGGTGGTTTTCCGTGATTTGCCACACGCAAGCTCCGGCAATGCAAGCGGCCAAGCACAGACATGTCCACCAAGCTCTACTAGCCATCGCATACCTCCGAGGTGTCACTCTGTTCCACCACTCGAGTTCAAAATGGTCGTCCTGAACTCGCTGTTTAATTCAATCTCAAATTAGTGGCTTTGAGGAGGGACTTGATAGATCACCTCAGTTCGATACTTAGTATCGTCCATTTACATCGTTTTAAGCTAAATGTCATTTGGCGCTGGTGAACAAAGGCACATTCGATGGTATTTTGAGTTTGCTAATGAGAATCCAAGCAGTAGGCGTTCGCCACTCCGGCGCATTGACGGTGGCGCCGGCGCGAGCTTGTCCGTTCGCCTAAGTTCTCGAGGGCGCACTCGACTTCGCGGCAATCGGCGGCAAGGATACGGAACGCAGTTGAGCTGGTGGATCGCCAATCTTCTTCGCCCCGGCCGGCAGCGTCACCGCCTGATAAGTCGCCTGGCCCACCACCGGCACAAATGCCTTCTCGCTCAGCAGCACCGGATTCGCGTTGGCATCGGCAACCTGCATGAAGAGCTGCGTCGCGGCGGGTGGAGCCGTCGCCGCCGCGCCAGGTTGAGCCGTTGTCTACCCTCCGGTCGCGCCGACTGACGTATCGCCGCCCGACGGTTGCTGGCCAGTCGCGGTACCGGCATCGTAAGAGATCAAAAATATCCTGTGTCATCCGTGTAAGCGAATCCATACTCGTTCTGGTGGTTCTTCTGCGCATCCACCAGGAACACCGTATAGCCAGCCAGCGGCGCCAAGTCACTCGCGTAAATCCGTCCCTGCAGCGCCCAGCCGGTTATCAGCGTAAAACAAATGTTAAAAGAGAAGGAGGCCGCTAGAGTGTCCTTATTTTGGTGCTGGCCCGCGAACCACCTGGATAAGATCGTCGGGACGGATGTGCTTCGCAAATGCATTCTTCACTTGATCGGCATTCAGTTCGAAGTATCTCCGCGCAGCGCGAATTGGCTCGTCCAAAGGCAACCCAATCTGCGCTCGTCTCAGGAACCCTTCGGCGACGGCGTCTTCGCTCGACTCGCTGAGGGGAATCTGCCGCAGAAGCAAGGCCTTTGCCTGATGTAGCTCTCCGTCGGTGACATCTTCGGTTCGCATCTGGCCGAGATCGCGTTCGATCAACGCGCGCGCCTTCGCAACGTTCTCTGGGTTGCAGCCGTAGGTGACCGAATAGCTGGCCCTGGTCTCCGACGCCCCAAGGCTGACATTGACGGTGTAGACGTAGCCGGAGACCTGCCGAAGGTCGTGGTAGAGGCGCGTCGCGTAAAATCCTCCACCCAGGACGTTATTTCCAAGTTGCAGCGGATAATAGTCCGGGTCGAAGCGGTTTAGCTTCAACTGCTCGGCGAGAGTGACCGAGTCCTGAACGGCCTCCGGGTCGGGGACATTGACGGTAGATGGTTTATTTGGCGGAACGGCTGGAAGTGTTGTGTCAGGCTTCGGGCCAAGAGCCTTCCAGTCGCCAAACCACTTCTCGATAACGGCCTTCGCCTCCTCCGCCGAGACGTCGCCGATTACGACGATGGTGGTTAGGTCGGGACGTATCGTGGCGGCATGATACTGTTTGACTTCGTCAAGGGAGACGTTGGCGAGGGTTGCTGGGGTGACCTCGCGCAGCACCGGGTCGCCGGCGGGTAGAAGCGCCAGATCCAGTGCGCGCGAGGTGCGATATCCAGGACTCTGAAGATTGCCGGCGACAAATTGTGACGTTTGCGTTTTGACCACCGCGAACGCCTGCGCCGGGAGGGCTGGATGCAGTTCATTGTCGGCCAGCAGCTGGACACCGCGAGAGAAATGATCCTTGAGGATCTTGACGGAAAAACTGTAGCCCGCGTTCTCATTTGCGGCGATATCGTCAAGCGCCTTCTGGAAAGTCAACCTGTCCAGCGTCTGCGTGCCGTAGGAAAAGAGCGATTCCAAAATATCAGAGACGCCTTCTTGTCCTCGTGGCGTCTGAAGGTCCCCACTGTGTTTCACTGACCCCAGGACCGAGACCGTCGGACTCGTGGGATCAGTCTTGACGATCAGGCGTAGACCGTTTGGCAGGACGGTGTCAGAAGCCGTGACGTAATCAGAAGGCACTTTGAGCTGGGACAGCGCGGCCGCTGCCCATTCAGGAAGCTGCACAGGTTTTGTCGGGGCGGAGGTCACCTCTTCCGCTCCGCCATAGCCCTTGCCAGAGACCGGCTGCCCAGTGGGCACCGGCTTCAACGTTGCAGTAATCGAGTTCCGCTCGACGAGATATTGTTTCGCAACGCGGTTGACGTCAGCGAGCGTGACTCGTTCAATGGCTCCCACATCTTCATCCGGGGAGTTGCGGCCTTCGGCGGCGAGGGCATCGGACCAGAGATCGGCCAGTCCCGGGATGGAGTTGCGCTGAAACTCAGCTGAGGCAATCTCGCTTCGTTTCGCCGCCTCAACAAGGTCTTCGGGGACGCCCTTCTCCGCATAGCCTTCAAGGATCTTCCGCATTTCCGCAATCGCCGCATTGATGTCCCCCTCCGTCGGTTGGGCCACCAGACCATAGGCGACACTCGCTTTGGGATAGGTCTCCGCGAGGCCGAACTCTGTGCCCAGCGCTTTGCCTGCCGGAACCATCCCATACAGATCGGCACGCTGGCTGGCCAGGACATCAGCCAGAATTTGCGCCGCTGCGTAGTCGGGATTGTCCGTTCCCGGAAAGCGGTAAGCGATAAAGCCGAGGATGTAGGGAAGATTGCTGTCGAGGGTGAAGGTCTCCGATTTCACTGGCTTGAGATCGACAGCGGGCCTCGCTGGGAGGGGATGACTGGGAATATCACCAAACCAGCGCTTTACCTTGTCCAGCGTCGCGGCCGGGTCCAGGTCCCCGACGATCACCAGGATCGCATTGTCCGGGCTGTACCATTTCTCATAAAACTGCTTGAGCATCTCCCCGGTTGTCGCGTCGAAGGAATTCTTCGTACCCAGCGGGTCATGCGCATACGGGGTGTCTGCAAACATGTCCTCGTTGAGGCGACTGACGAACTTATAGGTAGGATTGGAAAGATCGCGAGCGACCTCCTGCTCGATGGCGCCGCGCTCTTCGGCCCATTGCTGCTGAGTGTTGTCGATACCGCGCAGGCATGTCGCCTGAGCCTGAAGAGCCACATCGACATCTGCCGCCGGGACGGTCGCGAAGTATTGCGTGATCGTTTGCTGGGTATCGGCGTTGTTCCGGCCGCCCATCTGCGCGTAGATCGCTGCGGTTTGGTCGGCTGTCATGCCGGTACACCCGCGAAACGCCATATGTTCCTCGGCGTGAGCCATCCCCGGAAAGCCGACGGGAGTCTCGTCGCCTCCGACCAGGAAGTTCATTTCCACTGTCGCTACAGGGGCCAGCGAGTTGCGAATGATGACCACTTGGAGGCCGTTGGCGAGCTTCGACCTAAGAACGGAGTCCTTCTCTGGGGCGGCGTGAGCCGCGGCGGCGGCGAGGATAAGCACCAACAACCAGGGCAGAGTGCGACTTTTTTTCAACTCGAAATTCTCCCGCTCTCTACCCGGACTCCGGGCAGAGAAGACACTTATGCAGTGTGGTCGCGTTATTCCGCCCTTGGTCAGTGTGGCACATGTTTCCATTGTCCGTCACTTCGCGAGGGCGGACTGCCGGCCTCCGGTCCAGGTCCTCATCCGGAATGGCCAATTGGGAGTCTTTTCCGATGCGCTTGGCTACAAGACTCAACTTGCAAACTCGAACTCTGTCGAGCCGTCCTGCGATAATTCTGAGCGAGCAGAGAATGACTGCCCACACACGCGGAATGGCTATTTGCATCGGCAGGGAGAAGATGCATTTGTGTGTTTACGCCTGGAGATTGCACCCTGACTCGATGGGCGAATACCAGTGTACGAGGGACGAGTGATGACGATGGATGCCGTGAACAGGCGGTCGTTTTTGAGGGCGATGGGCGGAGCAAGCATGTTGACGGTATTGCCGGAAGCAGGGTTTGGACTGCGCCAGAGTGAGAGCAATAGCGTCGTCTATGAGATGGTGGATCCCGGCCAAGATATTGAGGCGAAGCCGAAAGACTCGATCAGGTTCTCGGTGTGCGGAATGAGCCACGACCATATATACGGAATGGTGGGAGCGGTCTTGCGCGGCGGTGGCGTGCTGGTCGCGGCTTATGGAGCTGAGCCGGATAAGGCAGCCGCCTTCGCGAAGGCGTTTCCCCAGGTGAAGATGCTGCAGTCAGAGGAAGAGATCCTGAATGACTCGTCGACGCAACTGGTGCTGAGCTCGACCATTCCGAACCAGCGCGCGCCGCTGGGAGTTAGGGTAATGAAGCGCGGCAAAGATTTTCTGAGCGACAAGCCTGGAGCCACGACGCTCGAGCAGGTAGCCGATATCCGTAAGACGATCGCAGAGACGAAGCGCATCTACGCGATCATGTACAGCGAACTGCTCGAGGTGAAAGGCGCGATCAAGGCCGGAGAGTTGGTGCGGGCTGGCGCGATCGGACGCGTCATCCAGACCATCAATATCGCTCCGCATCAAATCTTCCAGCCGGTAAAGAATGGTTCCGATACTCATGCCGGGGGCGCGTCAGCACGTCCGGATTGGTTCTGGGAGCCGGAATTGTATGGGGGAATTCTCTGCGATATCGGGTCGCACCAGGTAGAGCAGTTCCTGTATTACACCGGATCAACCGAAGCGGAAGTGGTGGCTTCACAGATTGCGAACGTCAACCATCCGGAACATCCGAAGTTTCAAGACTTTGGAGACATGATGCTGCGCGGCAATTGCGGGCTGGGATATGTAAGGCTGGACTGGTTCACGCCGGATGCCTTAGGCACCTGGGGCGACGGCCGGCTTTTCATCCTGGGCACCGAGGGTTACATCGAGGTTCGCAAGTACGTCAATGTGGCCGTGAGCAAGAGCGGCAACAATTTATTCGTGGTCAATACGACCGAGCAGCGCTACATCGATTGCAACAATGTGGTACTGCCGTTCGGCCCCCAGTTTGTCTCTGATGTTGTGAACCGTACGCACACGGCGCAGGACCAGGCGCAGTGTCTGCTTGCGGCGGAACTGGTGATCAAAGCACAGCTGAAGGCGCAGGTTGTGCACCTCACAAGCTGAAATGAGCGAAATATCTCCGTCCGGCGTTGCAGATTCGCCATCGATCGCCCTACCATCCAATCGATGGGGCGGAATTATGTTGAATCGCACCCTGCGGCTTTCCCTGCGCCTATCTTTAGCATCTGAAGTAAGGGGCATTTTGTTCCTTAGACCATGTGTCGATGAGCGTTTTGGGGGAAAGACTTGAAGCAAGCCGGCAGCATGCAGGATCCGCTTTGGTATAAGGACGCGATCATCTATGAATTGCACGTCCGGGCGTTTATGGACGGCAACAACGATGGCATCGGCGACTTTCCGGGGTTGATGCAGAAGCTCGATTACCTGCAAGACCTGGGCGTAACCTGCCTATGGCTGTTGCCGTTCTTCCCCTCACCGTTGCGGGACGATGGGTACGATATCTCCGACTACATGACCGTCAATCCCAGTTACGGGACGGTCGAAGACTTCAAGGCGTTTCTCGACGCTGCTCATGAGCGCGGCATGCAGGTCATGATTGAGCTGGTGGTCAACCATACCTCCGATCAGCATCCCTGGTTCCAGCGAGCTCGCGCTTGCCCCCGTTGGATCGCTGGAGCGCGACTTTTATGTCTGGAGCGATACCGACAAGAAATATGAAGGTGCGCGAATCATCTTCACCGATACGGAAAAGTCGAACTGGACGTGGGATCCGGTAGCGAAGCAGTATTTCTGGCACCGTTTTTTTTCGCATCAGCCTGATTTGAATTACGACAATCCCGAGGTCCTCGAAAGAAGTGCTGCATATCATGCGGCACTGGCTCGATATGGGGGTAGATGGTCTCCGCGTGGACGCAATTCCGTACCTGGTCGAGCGGGAAGGGACAAGTTGCGAGAACCTGCCGGAGACTCACGCGGTGATGAAAGCCGTCCGCGCCGCGATCGACGAATCCTATAGCAGCAGGCTGATTCTGGCCGAGGCGAATCAATGGCCAACCGATGTTCGCGCCTATTTTGGCGACGGTGACGAATGCCACATGGCCTTTCATTTTCCTTTGATGCCCCGTATTTACATGGCGCTTCGCCAGGAAGACCGATTGCCAATCACGGACATTCTCGCGCAGACTCCGGCAATTCCGGATAACTGCCAATGGGGACTATTTCTGCGGAATCATGACGAGCTTACGCTCGAAATGGTCAGCGATGAAGAACGCGACTATATGTATCTGGCTTACAGCGCCGACCCTCGCATGCGCATTAATATTGGAATCCGCCGCCGGCTTGCGCCGTTAGTCGACAACAACCGCCGCCGGATCGAGTTGTTGAACAGCCTGCTCTTTTCGTTTCCAGGGACGCCGATTCTCTACTACGGGGACGAGATAGGGATGGGCGACAACATCTATCTGGGCGACCGGAATGGCGTTCGCACGCCGATGCAATGGAGCGGAGACCGCAATGCGGGATTTTCGCGTGCGAATCCAGCAAAGCTTTACAGCCCGGTGGTACTGGATCCGGTCTGGGGTTATGAAGCGGTCAATGTCGAGGCGCAGCAGAGCGATCAGTCCTCGCTCCTAAACTGGATGCGCAACATGATCGCTCTGCGTAAGCTGTTTCGTGTCTTTGGGCGGGGAACGCTGAAGTTTCTGGAACCGGCAAACCGAAAAATACTGGCGTATCTGCGGCAATTCGATGGTGAGTCGGTTTTGTGTGTTGCCAATTTGTCACGCTTTGCCCAGCCCGTGCAACTCGACCTGTCCGAGTTGGAGGGCATGGTCCCAGTTGAAATGCTGGGTTACGTCGAGTTTCCCCCGATCGAGAAGAGCCCTTATGCAATCACGCTGGGGCCATATGGGTTTCTATGGCTGGAGCTTCAGGGCGGGGTGCATAAGAAAGAGCCGGAGACTGCGATGAAAGAGACAGAGAGTTCCAGGGCGGAGTTACTCGTGCGAGGTGGGAACGTTTGGGAGACTCTCTTTTCGGACGGGATGTTACAGCGGCTGGAAGAAAAGCTGCTTCCGGAGTTTCTTGCCCGGCAAAGATGGTTTGGTGGCAAGACCCGGCGAATCGTATCGACTTCCGTTCTCGACTGGGGCAACTTCGATCAGGGAAGATCGGCGCTGACGCTTTTGAGATTGAATTATGAGGAGGGCGATGCCGACACTTATCTCGTTCCGCTCGGGTTGACCTTTGGCTCGGGGGCCATGGAGATGCAAGAGAAGTTCGCGGGCGCGATCGTTGCCCCGTTGGCTACCTCGGATGGCGCGGGAGTTTTGCGGGATGGTCTGTTCAGCGAGGATGCGCCGTCGGCGCTGCTTACTCTGATTGCGGAGTCAGGATCAGTCGCGATGGTGCATGGAGTACTGCGCGGGCTGCCGAGCAGCATGCTTCTTGCGCTTTGCGGCGAAGGTGTCGACCTGCATCCGCGACGGAGTTCGGCGGAGCAAAGCAATTCGTCGATCTTCTTCGGTGACAGGTTGATTATGAAGCTGTTCCGAAGACAACAGCCGGGAGTGAACCCCGATACCGAGATTGGCCGCTACCTTACCGAGAGGACGAGCTTCCGTAATATCGCTCCTTTTGGCGGATCGATCGATTATGTAACTGGGACGGACACATACACGTTTGCGATGTTGCAGGGGCTTGTTGCCAATGAGGGAGACGGCTGGCAATGGATGCTGGACGAGCTTGACCGGTATTACGAGAGTTCCGCGGGAGAAGCGTTTCCCGAGGTCGAGTCGTCGGGCTTGCCGGCCGACGTTCTCTCGCTCTCGGAGACGGCCCTGCCTGAGCGAGTGCGGGACTGCGTTGGTCTCTCCCTGGAAGCCGCGGCTGCATTGGGACGGCGAACGGGCGAACTGCATCTTGCATTGGGCCAGCCGACAGAGGATGAGAATTTCGCTCCCGAACCCCTGGGGAGTGAGGAATCGATGGCGCTTTCGCGAACAATTAGCGACGAATGCGGCGCGCGCCTTTGGTGCATTGAAGAAGAACCTGGCCCGGCTGCCGGATGAGGTTGTGGAGCCGGCGGGCTTGGTGCTGAGCCGGCGGAGGGTCTTGTTTGAGCGCCTGAGTGAGTTGACTTCAATGGCGCTGGGCGGGATGCGGACGCGCATCCACGGCGATTATCATTTGGGGCAGGTGTTGCGGACTAAGTCGGATTTCGTGATTCTGGATTTTGAGGGCGAGCCGGCGAGATCGCTGGAAGAGCGGCGTGCGAAGCAGTCTCCTTTGAAAGACGTGGCGGGAATGTTACGGTCTTTCAGCTACGCAGCGTTTGCGTCGCTGAATCGATACACCACGCGCAGACCGCAGGACGCCGAGAAACTGGAGCCCTGGGCGCGTTTATGGGAGCAATCGGTGACCGGTGAATTCCTGAAAGCGTATCGTGAAGCCGTTGGCCAATCGCCCGTTGTTCCAGACCGGCCGACAGCCTTTCGGTCGCTCCTGGAAGCCTACATCCTCGACAAGGCGTTTTATGAGCTCGTCTACGAATTGAACAACCGTCCCGGCTGGGTGCGGATTCCGCTCCACGGAATATTGGCACTGACACTGTGACTTAGTGATGAGTAGTGTGGTGCAGAGAATAGAACGATGGCTATCTCAGACCAAATCGGCAGCGCGGCGAGCACGACTGAACTGGTGGGCACGGTCGATTTGCTGATCGGCGTGGCCGGTCCGGCGAACGCCGAAGAGTTGCGTTGCCGCGCCGAGCGGGCCTTTCCGAGCCTGATCGCTTCAGGCGTTTTGCGAATTGCAGTGGCTTCTCCAATGGCTAGCCCGGCGGAAGCCGAAAATACTCTCGCCCCTTCGGATTCTGGCTTGCAATATCTGAACTACGCCGCTCGCCTGCCTCGGCAGCGCCTTTGCTGCCGTGGCTCGCAGCTCCGGCCGCTTATCGCGAGATTGCTCGTCTTGCGGAAAGCAGGGGGGCGCGAGCCTGCGTGATTCTGGGCCAGGATCTTGGCGCGCTCGACGGTACGACCGTTGAGGCCCTCGCGCGCCCGATCCTTGAAGGGCAGGCGCTGCTTTCAGAGCCTTTCTATCCGCTTGGCAAGTATGAAGGTCTACTCAATAGCGGAATTCTCTATCCCTTCATCCGATCGCTATATGGGCAACAGATTCGTCACCCCTTCGCCGTGGATTTTGCGATCGGCGGCAATGTGATCGCGCAGCTTGCGGCGGATGGCCACCGCTCGAAAAACAGCGGAATCCTTTGCCCAGCGATCGACAGCGCAGTAACCGGCGGTCAGTTTGCTCAGACGTATGTCGACGTAAGACGTGCGCGTCACGACGAGGTGGATCTAAGTACGGTCCTGGCGGTGCTGGCTGGCGCGATGTTTGAAGACGCGGAAAAGAATGCGACATCCTGGCAGAGAATCCGCGGTTCACAGCCGAAGTTTACCTTCGGAGCAGCGGCGGCAGCGGTGAACGATGGGGATGAAGTAGACGTCCAGCCGCTGATTGAATCGTTCAATCTGGGATGGCGCAACCTCCAAGAAGTGTGGGGCCTGGTCTTGCCGCCCGTAACTTTGCTTGAACTGAAGCGGCTATCCCGCTTACCCATAGGGCAATTTCGCATTCCCGACCCGGTGTGGGCGAAGATTATTTACGACTTTGCGTTGGCGCATCGAATCCGGCCGATCGGACGCAGCCACCTCCTTGGGGCGCTGACTCCACTCTATCTCGGCTGGGTTGCATCCTATGTTGGAGAAGTTCAAGAGGGAGACGCGATGGCGGCGGAGCAGCGTATCGAGCGGCTCGCCGCAGCCTTCGAAGAGGCGAAGCCGTATTTCGTTTCGCGATGGAGATGGCCGGACCGCTTCAATCCCTAACATCAGTAGCTGATGGAAAGCGAAGGGAACGCCAGTCAGTTGTATCGCAGAGAAGTTGGTTGCAAGGAGTACACCATGTGGGACCAGGCTACACAATCTCTCCGTGACTCGATGGTACGTGCGGTTACCAAGATCGCGACGCTGCTTCCAGGCCTGCTCGCATTTGTGCTGGCGGTCGTCCTCTTCACTGGAATCGCTTGGCTGATGGCTTTTCTGGTGAAGCGGCTGTTGGCGGCAATCAAGTTCGACGAGCGGATGGGGAAGAGCTCGAGCAGCATCTCGGAGTGGGCCCCAGCGAGCACTCCGAGTTCGCTGATTGTACGGACGGTCTTCTGGGGATCTTTCGTGGTGGGCGTGCTGGTTGGCCTGACGGCCTTCGATGCCTCCTCGACTTCATTGCTGGCGGCGTATTTGATCGGTTACCTGCCTCGAGTCGTTGGGGCCCTGGTGCTGCTTTTTGCCGGCACCATCATGGCCCGCTTTCTATCGCGAAGCGTGCTCATCGGCGCGGTTAACCTTAATCTTCAGTACGCGCGCCTGTTGAGTACGGGAGTGAAGTGGCTCGTGCTGGTACTGACCGGCGCCATGGTGCTGGACCACTTGTCAGTGGGCGGAGCTATCGTGGAGCTTGCTTTCGGCATCCTATTCGGTGGAATCGTGTTGGCGCTGGCGCTGGCTGTCGGGCTCGGATCGAGGGATCTCGTAACCCGTTCGCTGGAGCGCGAGGCGACGCGGGCGATGGAGCCAGACGCAACGGAACGACTTCATCATTTCTAAACAATCTGCGATCGTCGAAAAGTACGCGGAAAATAGCTCAGGGCGGTCTCAGCGCAGGTCCCCTGGTCGCGGCCAGCCGGAGAGTTTGTCGTTTCTAGCCCTTCCGAACGCGCCGGAGGGTTGGCGTCGTCCACTCTCGCCCTCATGTCATCTCAACACGATGT
The DNA here is from genome assembly GCA_963742015.1 of uncultured Acidobacteriaceae bacterium. Taxonomy (GTDB): domain Bacteria; phylum Acidobacteriota; class Terriglobia; order Terriglobales; family Acidobacteriaceae; genus Acidisarcina. Next base: position 21,350 of record CAVUKL010000026.1, read on the forward strand.
AAAACGCCGAACTCGAAGTCCCAATCCGATTTCAATGCCCGTGAATTCTCGCCGTCGGTGATGGAAGCAATTCAAGCAGGATGATTGTGCATCCAAGGTAGTGGCAAAAAGGCCAGTTGGGACATTTCAACCTCATGGATGGAGAATTGCGCGGAAACCACAAAGAAGAGAATCTCGCCGCCCTCAGGCAGGCGGTTATACCCTCGTCCACCTACCGACTTCAGCTGCACAAGGGCTTCACTTTCGATGATGCTGCGCGAATTGCCGGGTACCTAAAGGACCTCGGTATCACGCATATCTATAGCTCGCCATATTTGCAGGCAGCACCGGGGAGCATGCACGGATACGACGTGGTCGATCCAACAAAGATCAACCACGAACTCGGTGGTGAGTGCGGTCACCTCCGCTTCTGCCAGCGGCTAGGGGAATTAGGCCTCGGACAGGTGCTGGACATCGTCCCGAATCACATGGCGATTGGCGCGCACAACCCCTATTGGTGGGACGTGCTTGAGAATGGAGAGTCGAGCCGGTATGCAACATGGTTCGACATCGACTGGCATCCGGCTGAAGTGAGGCTTCAGAACAAGATTCTGATTCCTGTGTTGGGAGATCAATATGGGCGCATAGTCAGCGCAGGCGAGATCAAAGTGGAGCAAGTGGCCGAACAATTCTGCGCACGCTATGCGGACCACCAATTTCCTTTAGCTCCAGAATCGCTCCCGCTTCTGCTGTCGAAGGCGGCGATCCGAGCCAGGAGTGACACGCTCAGTTTTATCGCCGACAGTTTTTCGCGCTTGCCCACTTCATCAGACCCCGGGGTGGCCCTTGCGAGGCATCGAGACAAGACTGTGATCTACGGCCTGTTAAAGGATCTGTGCGGTCATCATAAGGATGTCTGCGGGGCGATTGCGGCGGTCGTCGACGACCTAAACCACGACGCCAACGCTCTCGACGACCTGCTGAACCGGCAGAACTATCGCCTCGCATATTGGCGGACCGCCGATCAGGAGCTTGGTTATCGGCGTTTCTTCGACGTAAATACGCTCATTGGACTGCGCGTGGGACGCGAGCAGGTTTTCGAAACAACGCACAGCAAAATCCTGGAATGGCTGCAGTGCAACCTGCTCGATGGCGTCCGTGTGGACCATGTTGACGGGCTTCGCGATCCGCAAACGTACTTGGATAGGCTGCGCGCGTGCGCGCCTGAGGCTTGGATAATAGGCGAGAAGATTCTGGCGCCGGGCGAATTCCTGCGCGAAGAGTGGCCCATCCACGGCACGAGTGGCTACGACTTCATGAACGTGTGCAACAACCTGCTGGTGCACGCCGATGGCTTGCGCGAGCTAACAGATATATACAACAACTTCACCGGTGAGCTGGCGCAGTTTTCAGAAGTAGCGCATGAAAAGAAGCTGAATGTGCTACATGAGGGACTCGGCAGCGATGTCAATCGACTGGCAAACCTATTTGTGCAGATATGCGAAGGCAACCGTGACCGCCGCGACTATACCCGGGCTGAGATTCGGCGAGCGCTGCGCGAGGTTGCGGCATGTTTTCCCGTCTATCGAACCTACGTCGACGCCGAGACAAGGCAAATCACTGACGAAGACCGCGACCGAATCGACGAGGCTGTGGCAAAGGCAAGGCGGAACCGTCCGGACCTGGATCCTGGTCTATTCGATTTCATTGCCGATGTTCTGGCGCTTCGGGTTTCCGGGGAGCCCGAGAGCGAATTCCTTCTGCGCTTTCAGCAGTTCACTTCGCCGGTGATGGCGAAGGGAGTCGAGGATACCGCGTTCTATTGCTTTAATCGGATGATCGGCTTAAATGAGGTAGGCAACGATCCGGATCACGCCGGCTTGACGGTCGGCGAGTTCCACGAATACTGCGCAAAGATGCAGGCCACGCACCCTCTCACCATGACGACTCTATCGACGCACGACACAAAACGCGCCGACGATGTGCGCGCCCGGCTGGCGGTCATCGCCGAGATTCCCCGGGGGTGGAAGGGGGTGCTGAGGCGATGGTCGCATAGAAACGCGACCCTGCGGACCGGGGCCTTTCCCGATCGCAACACGGAATATTTTCTCTATCAAACGATGGTTGGCGCATGGCCGATCAGCCAGGAGAGACTCGTTGCCTATATGGAAAAGGCAACCCGTGAGGCCAAGGTCCAGACAAGCTGGGTGCAGCAGAACAAAGAATTTGAAGACGGGCTGCGAAGCTTCATCGAGGGCCTCGTGAACTCGGAGACATTCGTTGCCGATCTGGAAAATTTCGTTAAGCGCGTCCTTCATGCCGGTCGAATCAACAGCCTGGCGCAATCGCTGTTGAAGTTCACCGCGCCCGGGATTCCGGACACTTATCAGGGCGGCGAATTGTGGGACCTCAGTCTGGTGGATCCTGACAATCGCCGGCCAGTCGACTACATAGTGCGACGTAGGATGCTGGACGAACTGCATGGCGGGATGGAGGTTGAGGAGATCATGCGCAGGATGGATGAGGGTATGCCGAAGCTATGGGTGGTCCACAGAGCTCTCAGTTTGCGCAAGGAGCATCCCGAGTGGTTTGGAGCGACTTCCGCATATTCTCCGATAGTCACAAAGGGATCGAAGAGCGAGCACCTGGTCGCGTTTATGCGAGCGGATCAGGTCGTCACGATCGCGCCCCGGTGGCTGCTTAGATTAGGCGGCAGCTGGGCCGGGACGACGGTTGAGCTGCCTCAGGGACCTTGGAGAAACCGGTTCACCGGTGATGTGGTGACAGGTGGGCGAGCACTTGTGCATAAACTGTTGGAACGTTTCCCGGTGGCCTTGCTGACGAGGGAGACGGAGTAGACATGCATCGATTTAAAGTCTGGGCTCCCCTCGCGACGAAGTTGGCCGTCGAAGTGAATGGAAGGGCCATACCAATGTCGGGGCCAGATAACCATGGTTGGTGGCGGCGAGAGGTGGAGGATGCTGAACCGGGAGTGGATTACGGCTACTTGCTGGAGGACGACCGGAAGGCGTATCCCGATCCGCGCTCTCGATGGCAGCCACACGGGGTCCACAATCTATCGCGAATCTACGATCAAACTGCGTTCGCGTGGAGCGATGCGGGCTTCCAGCAGAGGCCGCTAGCGAGCGGCGTGATCTATGAGCTCCATGTTGGCGCCTTCACCGAAGAAGGCACTCTGGATTCGGCCATAGACAAGCTGGACTACCTTGTAGACCTGGGTATTACTCACATCGAGTTAATGCCGGTAGCAGCCTTTGCGGGCGACCGTGGATGGGGCTATGACGGGGTGGCGTTGTTCGCCGTACACGAGACATATGGCGGACCCGATGCTCTCAAGCGGTTTGTAGATGCCGCTCATCGCAAGGGACTCGCGGTGCTACTTGACGTGGTGTACAACCATTTCGGTCCGGTTGGGAACTACACGGGCAAGTTCGGTCCCTATCTTATCGATTCTCATCACACTGCCTGGGGTGGGGCGGTCAATCTCGAAGGGCCTGAATCCGACCAGGTCCGGCGCTTCTTCTGTGACAACGCCATCATGTGGATGCGTGATTACCATCTCGACGGTTTGCGACTGGACGCTGTTCATGCGTTTGTCGACCGATCCGCGATCCATTTTCTTGAACAGTTGGCGACCGAAGTCGAGACCCTTAGTGCAACGCTCGGGCGCCGGCTGGTGTTGATCGCTGAAAGCGATCTGAATGACCCAAAAGTCGTGACTCCTCGCGAAGATGGCGGTCTGGGGATGGATGCGCAATGGAGCGACGACTTTCATCATGCGCTGTTCACTGTCCTCAGCCCAGGCACGTCTGGGGGATATTACGCGGACTTCGGCGAACTAAAACAGCTGGCGAAGGCGCTTGAGAAAAGCTTTGTCTATGACGGAATTTATTCTCGATATCGAAGACGAGTGCATGGCCGCCAGACGGGAGGTCTTTCGCAGCATAGGTTTGTGGGGTTTATCCAAAACCACGACCAGATAGGCAATCGAGCGATAGGCGACAGGCTGGCCGAAATCGTCGGCCTCGATCGGGCGAAAATTGCCGCTGCCCTGGTGCTCCTGGGCCCTTTCGTGCCAATGTTATTTCAAGGAGAGGAATGGGCGTCATCGTCCCCATTCCAATACTTCGCAGACCATGAAGACCCGGAGATGGCAAGACAGGTCTCTGAAGGGCGGCGAAAGGAATTCGCGGCGTTCGGCTGGGATCCGAGTGCTATTCCAGACCCGGAAGACCAACGCACCTTCCAACGATCGAAACTGGATTGGAAGGAGGTGGCTGCAGGAGAACATGCGGAGATGCTTGCCTGGTATCGGGAACTGATCCATTTGCGAAGATCGACGCCCGAACTCAACAACGGAGAGCCAGGAAATAGTCGGGTGTTGTGCGACGAAGAACAAATGTGGCTTTGTCTCTTGCGCGGCAAGATCACTGTGGGCTGCAGTCTGGCCGAATCCAAACTTATGCTGCCGGTCGCAGCAGAATCTACTGTGCTTCTCGCTTCGAAGCCGGAAACTAGAGTCGAAGACGGTCAGCTGTTTCTGCTCCCGAACAGTGTTGCGGTTCTGGGTTAGCCCAACCGGGAGTTACTGTCGATTCGACACCGCTCATTGCCTGTTTTGAGCTATATTGGTCAAGTCGGCCGGATGCACGGGCAGCTGCCACTTTGCGTCGAACCAATGTAGGGCGAAACAAGGGCTCTACTGCAGCGTCTGTTGCCTCCGTAAGCATCATCCTTCTATAGCAGGTCGAACCAGCTTCGACGCATGCATCGATAGGAGAAGGCTTCTCTACCATCGGAGGAAGGTCATGGCAGCGCGTCCCTATTGGTCTGGTCATATTCAAATCTCGCTGGTTTCTTTTGGAGTGAAGCTGTTCACCGCGACTGAGTCGAAGAGCGAGATCCGTTTTCACCAGCTCAGCCGTAAGACCGGCGAGCGCATCAAGTACCAAAAGACGACTGCTGGCGAAGAGACCGCCGTCGACAACTCCGACATCGTCAAGGGCTACGAATACACCAAGGGCCAGTACGTCACGATCGAGCCCGAAGAGATCGAGAACCTGCGCGTTCCCTCTCGCCACACCATGGAGGTCAAGCAGTTTGTAAGCGAAAGCGAGATCGATCCAGCTTACTTCGAGAAGCCATACTTCGTCGTTCCTGATGGCGACGCGCAGGCCGAGGCCTTCGCCGTCGTGCGCGAGGCCCTGCGCAAAACGGGGAAGGTCGCGCTGGGCAAGATCGCTTTCAGCGGGAGGGAACACCTTATCGCCGTCTCTGCCCCGACGGACGAAAAGCTTCCGGGCATGATGGCTTACGTCATGCGCTACGCAGAGGAATTGCGCAATCCCGCCGGGTACTTCGCCGAAATAAAAGCTGTTGTGGTCGAAGAAGATCAACTCGCCCTGGCCGAAGAACTGATCAAACGGAAGTCGGGCAAGTTCGATCCCGAGAAGTTCAAGGATGAATATGAAGTGGCGCTGCGGGCGCTGGTTGAGGCCAAGGTGCAACACGCTCCTGTACAAAGCGAAGAGCCTGCGCCGAGGTCTGCGAAGGTCGTCAATCTGATGGATGCGTTGCGCAAAAGCGTTGAGCGCGATGAAGCCGCTCCGCCGAAGAAGGCGCCCGGGAGAGCATTGGCTGCGAAGTCCACTGCGCCCGGGGCGAAGAAGAGGGACGGCATCGCATTGGTAAAAGCTAAAGCCCGCAAATCGGCGTAATCGATGGTCGCAAAGAGCAAATCCGCGGCCGACTCCCCTGCGGATGCGATCGACCGGCAACTGGAGCGCTACCGCTCCATGCGCGACTTTAGCGTCACCGCCGAACCCAGCGGTGACAGTCGCTCCAGCACGAAGAGCTCGAAACCGGGTCGCGAACTGCAAGGCCTTCCGTTCGTCATTCAAAAACACGCGGCAACGCGTCTCCATTATGACTTCCGGCTCGGCTGGAATGGCGTACTGAAAAGCTGGGCCTGCGCCAAAGGCCCCAGCTACGTGACTGCTGACAAGCGCCTCGCCGTCCAGGTCGAGGATCACCCCATGGAATATGGCGGCTTCGAGGGTGTCATCCCAAAAGGCCAGTACGGAGGCGGTACCGTCATGCTTTGGGACGAGGGTACATGGGAGCCGCAGGCAGCCTATCCTGACGTCGACGAAGGTCTGCGCACTGGTTCGCTCAAGTTCATCCTGCATGGCGAAAAGTTGAAGGGAAAGTGGGCGCTCATCCGCATGGGCGGCAAGGCCGCAAACGAACGTAAGCCTAACTGGCTGCTTATCAAGGAGCACGACGACCTCGAGCGCAAGAGCGACGATCCCTCGGTCACTGAAGAAGAACCGAACAGCGTGGTTACTGGACGCAGCATGGAGGAGATCGCGAAGAGCGAAGACCACATCTGGAATTCCAAAGAGACAGCGAGCGGCAATGCGTGGTATCGGAAGGAAAATGGCGAGACATCGAAAGGCGTCGATGCTCTAAAGCGAAAATTGCAGACCTCTGCCGCCTTCACCGCGGCCCTGAAAGGTACGCCGAAAGAGAAGCTACCGGACTTTGTGACCCCTCAATTGGCCACCCAGGCAAAGACGCCGCCGAACGGCAAGGGATGGCTCCATGAGCTAAAGCTCGATGGGTATCGCATTCAGGCCCGCAAGGACGGCGCCAAGGTTCAGCTGCTGACCCGCACTGGGCTCGACTGGACCCATCGCATGAAGACCATAGCCACCGAGGTGGCCCGGCTTCCCGCGGAAAGCCTCATCGCCGACGGCGAAGTGGTCGTGCTCGCAGATGACGGCACTACCAGCTTTGCCGACCTGCAGGCAGCCTTTCAAGAGGGCGCGAACAAACCGCTCACTTATTTCCTTTTCGATCTGCTTCATTTAAACGGTCACAACCTGCGCGGCCTTCCGTTGCGCGAGCGAAAGGCGCTTCTCGCCAAGCTGGTGCAAGCCGATGGCGAATGGCTTCGGCTCAGCGAACACCTCGAGACCAGTGGCGACGCGATGTTCCGAGGCGCCCGCGAAGTTCACGCCGAAGGCATCATCTCTAAGCGGGCCGACTGTAAATATGCCAGCGGCCGCAGCGCCAGTTGGCTCAAGTTGAAGTGCATTCGCCGGCAGGAGCTTGTCATCGGCGGCTTCACGCTGCCCTCGAATGGAATCCACGGAGTAGGCGCCTTGCTACTCGGCTATTACCGGGGGAAGAAGCTCATCTACGCTGGCCGCACCGGCACCGGATTTACGCAAACGACACACAAGCTCCTGCGCGACCGGCTTGACAAGCTTCGTGAGAAATCAACTCCCTTCGAGAGCCCTCCGGCCGAAGCGCGCCGCGGCGCAATCTGGGTCAAACCGCAGCTCGTCGCGGAGATCAATTTCGCCGCCTGGACTGCGGATAACCTCGTGCGCCAAGCCTCGTTCCAGGGCTTGCGCGAAGACAAACCTGCCGGCGAAGTTGTTCGCGAGGAGGTCACTATCTCCCCCGTACCCGGAGGCGCGAAGCGGGCACCCCACTCGGCCGCCGCCCATCTCGCGGCAAAGACGCTGGAACCGGCCCAACAGGTCAAGCCAAAATCCAAGTCTTCTCGTGAAACAGGAATAAAAGCAGATCATCCCGCGATCCGCCTTACCCATCCCGATAAAATCCTCGATCCGGAATCGCAGCTCACCAAGCAGCAGCTCGCCGATTATTACTGGTCCATCGCTCCGCACATGTTGCCCCACATCGCTGGGCGTCCGCTCTCTTTGGTGCGCTGCCCTGAGGGTGTTGCCGGATCGTGCTTCTTTCAAAAACACGCCACCGGGACGCTTCCCCAAGGCATTGAATCGGTTTTGGTCCCCGACAAAAAGACCGGCAAACTTGAACCCTACATCACTCTGTCGACTCCCACCGCGCTCGCCGAACTGGCCCAGATGGGAGTGCTGGAGATCCATCCGTGGGGATCGCGCAACGTTGATCTAGAACACCCCGATCGCATCACAATCGACCTCGATCCCGACGCAGCAATCTCCTGGCAACAGCTGGCCGCTAGCGCCGCCGACGTGCGCAAGCAGCTCAAGGATCTCGGCCTCGAAAGCTTTCTCAAAACCACTGGCGGCAAGGGGCTTCACGTAGTTATTCCGATCCGCCCGGAACCGGAGTGGCCGGTGGTCAAGCAGTTTGCCCACGCCTTCGCGCTCGCTATGGAAAAGCGCGATCCCGCCACCTACCTGACCAAAATGACCAAATCCGCCCGCGCCGGACGGATTTATATTGACTACTTGCGTAACGAACGAGGCGCAACCGCGGTTGCTGCCTACTCTCCTCGTGCGCGGCGCGGCGCGGCCGTTTCTCTACCACTGCCCTGGAGTGATCTGAAGCTGGCGCAACACCCCATCTTCCGGGTTGTCGATTACGAGCAGTGGAAAGCACGGCTGAGACGCGATCCATGGAAGGAACTAACTCAAACTGACCAGCGACTCAACCCTGAGACGCTTCACTCTTTCCGCATCGTTGCGTAAAGCCAATCACGAAGCCACAAAGCTCGGTAGTGAATTGAGAATCTAAGACACTACCGGCACCTTAGGAAAGCTAACTGTCTCGCGAGCAGTCGTCGTAGTTGCCGATCATTCGTTGTCACTGCCCTGCGACGGAAGTAATCTCCACCGGGCCGAGCAAGCCGGAGGGCAATAATGGAGAACTGGCCTTGTATGGCTTCACGTCCGTGAACGTGTACTTGGTCGTGACATCCGGCTGTTGGTCGCCGATCAGCCGGTTCACCCATGCGTTGACGACCTTCACCTGAATCTCATTAGCTCCAGGCTTAAGAGCGCCAGTCGCATCGACGCGATAAGGAGCATGCCACACTTGGCCCAGCGACTTGCCGTTGACCGTCACCTCGGCAAGGTTCTTCACGTCACCAAGGTCGATCCACAGCGTCGCACCGGGCTTGAACCAATCCGCAGACGCCTGAATGGTCTTGGTATAAGTCCCTTCTCCGGAAAAGTACTTCACTCCTTTGTCATCGCTATCGCTCCAAGAAATGAGTTTGTCGAGCGTGATCGACGGCGGCGCGCCACGGCCTGGCTGGAAAGCGACCTGCCATGGGCCGTCCACAGTCGCGAGCTGATTGTCGGTTTTGGCGGAAAGTTCGACGCCTGGCTGCTTGCTGTTTTCACGGAAGACAACGAAGACCGTTCCCCACGGCTCAAGCTTCAGGGGAACCGAGGTGCGTCCATCCACGATCCTGTAAGACGAAGGTGCGGTTTTTCCAGTCTCGGCATACCACAGCTCGGGCTTCTTGCCGGTGATACGGAAGCTCGCATCGAAAGTCGCCGGGTTGTCGCTGCGATTGTCGATGAAATAAAGATCGGCGTCGGCCAAATGGCGATGGGCGAAGAGAACTGGCGCATCCGAATTGGGATTGGAGTAGTCAAAGTCCGGCTGCAGGTCCATTGTTTTGAATACTTCCGCAAGGCTTTGGCCCGCATAGACTTTTCCTTTACCAACGCTGTGTACTCCGGTTCCGTCGCCGAAGAGCTGGTCATCCACTTTTTGAAAATCAGCCTGGTTATCGGCAAGGCTCGGGTCATCCACTGGTTTAGGACCAGCCACCACTGCTCCCGCTCGCACCAGCTTATCGATTGCGCGCAGCACAGGCAGAGACATGTGTTTGCTGTACGGGTCAAGCGCGAGGAGTTTGTAGTTCATCCCGCTCGCAGTCGTGATTTTTCCATCGCTGACTTTGAACTCATGAATGAGGCCATCGGCGTTGATGTAGTCGAAGCCGTAGCCCGCAGGAATATCAGGCGCCTTGTTAGCGAAGATCGCAGTAAGGTTCGAATCCTCACCGTAGAAGTAAAGTACGTCTGCGGCAAAATGCCCTTGCTGCAGCAGGTAGCTCGAACGGGCGATGTAATTCACCCACGGCCCTGCTTCGTTGGCCCAGGTTTCGTTGCGGTTGAACCACTGGCCAAAGGGTCCAAGCGTAAGTCCGGGCGGCTTATTCACCAACGGCTGATGCGCCGATTCATGGATGCAAAAGCGATTGATCCCGTTCAGCAGCTCCTGGTCGGCCGTCGGTTTCAGCGTCGTCGGCGACCATGCCCATGGAGCCGCCGCCGCTGTCATCGATTCCGCGGCGGCGATGTTTTGCCCATAGATGTGGGCGACGGAGGCCGACTCGCGATCATCGGCATTGTAGCCATATTGCACTTTGTTCACGCCGGGTGATTGCGTCCACATGGCAGCCATCGGAATGTCGTCGAGCTTCTTGACCTCCATGCCGTCGGCCACAAATGCGCGCCCCGATTCATGAGATTCGCCGTAATGGCCAATACCTCGCTCCTTGAGCGAAGCCTCCACCTGGCCGTAGTGTTCGTCAGCGATCAGATCAGAAATGGTCTTGCGCAGGTCCCAAAGAAAACGGTCGCTGGCCTCCGAGCTCTCTACGACTTCCCCCGTGAGAACTGGCATCCAGGGAGTCGGATCGTATCCACGGCGCTTCTTGAACTGGGCGATCATGTCGTCGGTCCAATTCTGTGAGCCGGCCTCCCAGCTATCGGTGATCACGTAGCGGATACCGCGCTTGCCCATCATGTCCGCTCCGACCGTCTCTTTATAGCTGTCGAGATAGCCGTTCATGTAGTTCTTCACATATCCGGCGTTAAGCTTGTCCACCTCAAGCCCGGTTGCCTCGGCGGTCGCGGGGTGATTGGTAATTCCCAACAATGAGTAGCCGAAGCGCAGGACCACCCAATCGCCCGGCGGCGGCGTCCAGTCCAGGGTGCCATCCGGACGCATCTTCGAGGTCAAATCGATGACATTCGATTTTGCGACTGTGTCGCTCGCGGGGTACGAGGGCGTGGCGAACTCGTATAGATCGGGAACAGGCACGAAGGCGGCCTTCTCCTCGAACCGATTCACGCGCGCGCCCGGATGCAGCACAAGCTCCGCGATCTCATAATCGGTAGGAGGCGGCCCAACTCTCATGCCAAAAGAAGATGGATCGATCCCCGCCGCCCACGCCGGCGGCGGCGGCGGCGGGACGCGCTTGAATGTGACGCGAAAATATTTTGCCGTGACCGGAGCGAACGATACCGTGTTCTGCGGAGCGCCGCCGTCCGGGAGTTTCTGAATCACGCGAAAGGTCTGCCCGTCATCGCTCGCTTCGATCGCTTTCTGCGGGTTGGCGATTCCGCTAATCAGAGCCTCGATCTCGCCCACATTCTTCGTGACCAGGGTGATCGAGCGAATCGTCTGCGGCTGGGCGAATTCATACTGGATCCAGGCATTTTCACCGACGGCTGGAATCGGCAGCTTGGTCGTTTTCTCCAAATCTCCATCGGTGAGGATTGCCTGATCCGGCGAGCCGGCGCTGGCCGTGATCTTGGGATTCAGAGACTCAGTGGTCACATCACTGGCCGGCCTCTTGTACGCAATCACCGCCACGTCCGCATAGAACTGCGGCGGCGCCTTGCTCTCGCTTCCGGGAATCATTTCATGAATCCCGAGACCCTGAAACGCTCCGGTGGTCGAGGGCGGGTGCGCGAGCGTTCCTGCGAAGGGTTTGCCGCCCTCGACCACCGTCTCGCTCCAGACATACTTCTTCATCCCCTGCGACGGAGGCACCCACGGCCCACCCGTCTCGCTCCAACCCGGCGATCCCGCGATTGCCTCCTCCATGTCCAGCTGGTCGGCGAGATTGGTAGCGTACTTAAAGGCGTCCTTCCAGGGCGGAGTCATATAAGCAAGCCGGTGCTCGACGACCTGAGGCGTGGCCAGCGCGGCGTCGAAGTTCTGGAATCCCGCCAGGCCGACACTGTGCATCCAGTCCAGGTCCAGCTTGATGCCCTCCTCCGTGATGTTGCCATTCATCCAGTGCCACCAGACGCGCGGGCGCGCTCCACTTGGCGGATTCTCAAACCCGCTCTTCAGCGAATCCGAACTGCTCTGCGCGAAGCCTGCGCCGCACCCAATCGCCAATGCGACGGTCGCGGCAAGAAATCTGCCTTTTCTGGGTTTGTTGATTGCGGACCTGGCTACATGCATTTCGGTATTTATCTCCTGATAGAGAGGTGGATTCACCCGCGCGAAGAGCATCCTAACCGCTTTGATTTCCGACGCGAAGGATCATAGCACGCAGAGAGCATCATTCGATACAGAAATAATTCTCTAATTGAATATCAGTCTGATCTGAGAGTACATTGAGATGGAAATGAAATCACTTCGAATGAGCGGGCAATCTGGAAGGCTGTGAGACGACGCGAGCTGCTCAAAACGGCGATGTATGGAGCTGCCGGGCTCGCCATGCGCGAGACCACCGGAGCTTTGGCCCAGCCTTCGCTGATGGCTCAGCACTCTCCGATTGTCGACGCACACATTCATCTCTTCGATCCGTCGCGGCCAGGAGGGGTGCCCTGGCCAGAGAAAAGCGACACCATTCTGTACCGTCCAGCAACGCCTGCACGATACAAACAAGTCACGACTGGGTTGGGAGTTGTCGCAGCGATTGCGATAGAAGCAAGCCCTCTGGCCAGTGACAACGACTGGCTCCTCGGCGTCGCCGCCGCGAATCCAATCATCGTTGGCGTAGTTGGCGACCTCGTTCCCGGAGAAGCAGCCTACGCAGCCAATCTGGATAGGCTCCATGCCAATCCGCTCTTCCTTGGGTTTCGATACGGAAATCTTTGGAATCGCAACCTTCTTCTCGATATGCCGAAACCGGGATTTGTCGACGGTCTGAAGCTGCTCGCTCAAGCTGGATTGGTTCTCGAAAGCGCGAATCCAGATCCGAGTCTCATCAAAGCACTCGTGGCTGTCGCCGACCGTGTTCCCGATCTGAAGGTCATCGTCGATCACCTTCCCCATGCGACCATTCCAGCGGAGAAGGCAGCGAGCGACGCATATTGGTCAGATCTGAAAACTCTCTCGCAAAATTCCCACGTCTTTGTGAAGCTTTCGGAGGTACCGGTTCAGCACGATGGAAAGGTCGTAACTGATTTTCACTCCTATCAAGCTGGATTGGATCAACTCTGGGACATCTTTGGCGAAGACAAATGCCTCTTCGGCAGCGACTGGCCAAACAGCGATCATGTCGCGACTTATACCCAGACACTCGACATCATCCGCGACTACATCTCACAAAAAGGGCCGGCAGCCTCGGCCAAATTCTTCTCGAAAAACTCCATCGCTGCTTACAAGTGGCGGCCACGGCTGCCGAACCAGTCGTTCTCCATGTAATCTGCACCTGCTCGTCAGCCCTCTTGTCATGAGCCGCCCCATAGGGAAAGCTGTAGAGATAACCCGATTATGCCGTTTGCCGCGACGGACTGGGACCGGAAGGTAGCGGAGTATCTGGAGGAGACCCCGCCGACGACGGAGTACGAGTTGACTTGCGCTGCGCGCGCTCTATGCTCGGACCGAGGTGGCGCATGGTGCGGTTGCCGACGCTGCACGAGTTGTGTGAATTTGACATGCCGCAGTCGGTCGTTAGAAGGTTGGAGGCGACACCGTGACTCCGAGAATACGAGATAGAAGGCAGGCGGTCTGCGCTAGGGTGGTTGAGAAGATGCGAACTGAGGAAGTCGAAGGCCAGATGAAAGCGAATGACGCGGCCGTCATGCGGCAAACGTCGCGCCTAGTCGCGCCTTATCGCCGGCCCTACCCCGGCACGCAGCCGGAGTATTTGCATGCCGCCTATGTTAGCTCCATCGAACGCGCCCCTACGCAGCCACTGATTATGCTGCCGCATACCCTTTCGGAGGTGACCGGCCCCGACCTAAGCGCTGATTTCTCTGACCCGAAGGCTGCCGATCTGACAAAGCAGCACGCAGGCGAACCGATCGGGGAACGGATCGTGGTTAGTGGACGGGTCATGGACGAAAACGGCAGGCCGCTGCGCAATACACCAATCGAGATATGGCAGGCCAACGCCTGCGGAAGATACATGCACAAGCGCGATCAGCACGACGCGCCGCTCGATCCAAATTTCAGCGGCAGTGGCCGGACGTTGACAGATAACAACGGCAGTTACAAATTCATCACCATTAAGCCGGGATCCTATCCGTGGGGCAACCATTTCAACGCCTGGCGTCCGGCGCATATTCATTTCTCGCTATTTGGCCCGGTATTTGTAACAAGACTGGTGACACAAATGTATTTTCCCGGCGACCCGCTGCTACCATATGACCCGATCTTCAACTGTACGGCGGATGAAAAGGCCCGCAACCGGCTGATATCGAGCTTCGATTGGGAGAACGTGAAGCCGGACTGGTGCCTTGCCTACAAGTTTGACATCGTTCTGCGCGGACGCGACGAGACGCCTTTCGAGGACGCCAAATGAGCTTGCAAGCGACAACCTGGCAGACGGTCGGACCTTACTTCCGGATTGGCCTGGAGCACCTGAACACCTCGCGAATCGCCGGGCCTGATACCCCGGGCCAGCATGTGACGATCGAGGGACGGGTGTTAGATGGAAATGGGAAGCCAGTGCCGGATGCGGTCATTGAGATATGGCAGGCGAACGCGGAAGGCGAATACACAGGTATCGCCAGCGGAACGGCCGGGTTTCGCGGCTTCGGGCGCATCCCAACGAACGAGAATGGGCGCTTCGCGTTTACGACGATCAAGCCGGGTCCGGTGCCAGGGCCGGGTGAAACGATGCAGTCTCCGCATCTCGCAGTTAGGGTCATGATGCGCGGTTTGCTCAAAGGCCTGGTAACGCGAATGTATTTCCCTGGTGAAGGTCTATCCACCGATCCGGTGCTGCAGCTTGTTCCGGAGAACCGCCGTTCCACGCTGATTGCACGACCCTTGACGGACGATGGCGCAATGCTCACCTGGGACATCGAGTTACAGGGCGAACGCGAGACGGTGTTTTTCGACTGCTGAACTGGCTTGATAGGTATGCATGTCGCTATTTGACGATCTCTTTTATTCCGGCCCAATGCTCGCGGTCTTCAGCGACGAAAACCGTCTGCGGCGCATGCTCGAGTTCGAGTCCGCGCTAGCATCGGCGGAGGCCGCCTGCGGGCTTTTTCCAGCGAGCGCCGCGAAGGCGATCACAGCCGAATGCCGCTTTGAAATACTCGATCTCAAGGCTCTCCAGGCGGGAGCAGCGAGGACGGGGACTCTGGCCCTGCCCCTGGTGCAGCAACTTTCCGAGGCGGTGGGACGAAGAGATGCCGAGGCGGCGAAGTACGTCCATTGGGGCGCCACGAGCCAGGACGTGATCGACACGGGTTTCATACTGCAGGCGCGCGAGGCGCTCGATCTCATCGAGGGCGCGGTCGTAGGATTATGCGCCGAACTGGCGACGCTGGCTGAGCGGCATGCAGGGACGATTATGGCGGGGCGCACCTGGCTTCAGCTGGCTGTTCCAATCACGTTTGGATGGAAGGCGGCGGGTTGGCTGGACGCGATGTTGCGCCACCGCGAACGTTTGCGCGAAGTTCGCGAGAGAACCCTCGTGTTGCAGTTTGGTGGCGCAGCGGGAACGCTGGCTTCGCTCGGGGCCGACGGATGTCGAGTCTCGGAGAAACTGGCGAGCATCCTCCGTCTGGCGCATCCTGATATTTCATGGCACGCCACCCGGGATCGCGTTGGAGAGATCGCTTCGGTCCTTGGCCTCGTCACAGCGACGCTCGGCAAGATCGCGAAGGACGTCTCATTGCTGATGCAGACCGAGGTGGCCGAAGCTTTTGAATCTTGCGGCGCCGGACGTGGCGTATCGTCGACGATGCCGCAGAAGCGCAATCCTGTGTCCTGCGCCGCTATCCTGGCGGCTTCAGCTCGAGTGCCCGCATTGGTCGCGACTGTGCTCACGGGTACGGTGCAGGAGCACGAGCGCGGCGTGGGGAGTTGGCCGGCAGAATGGGAGACCTTGCCCGAGATTTTCAATCTCTGCGCCGGGGCGCTCGAACGTGCGACCGAATTGGTCTCAGGACTCGAGATCGACGGGGAACGCATGAGGACAAATCTTGAGTTGACCGGCGGGCTGGTGATGGCGGAGGCGGTCGTGACGGCGCTTGCTTTGCATTTCGGAAAGTCTGCAGCTCATGAATTTGTGACCCGAGGCTGTCAGCGCGCACTCCAGGAAAAAGGCACTTTGAGAGAGGCGCTCCTCGGCGATCCCGAGTTCTCGACATTGATGGCGGAGACTGAACTAGACGCTGCGCTCGATCCCGCCAACTATCTGGGGGCTTCGAGAATGTCCATCGACAGAGTGCTTCAGCGCGCATCGGCCGTCCAGTTGAGGGCGGGCGCTGGTTTCATTGATCTTCCCAAATTCCGCACTCATTATCGCTGGGACGGCCCGGCGGAGAAGCCGGTCCTGCTGTTATCCAACGGCCTCGGCACCAACCTGACTATGTGGGATAGGCAGATTCCCGAGCTTTCGCGGGAATTCCGGGTGTTGCGATATGACCCGCGCGGCCATGGAAAATCCTCCGTTCCCCCAGGTCCATATTCTATTGAGCAGCTTGGATGCGATGTCCTGGCGTTAGTTGACAGACTCGGAATCGAGAGATTTTGTTTCTGCGGCCTCTCGATGGGTGGAATGGTAGGCCAATGGCTCGGCGTGGAATCTCCTGAGAGGTTGACAGGCTTGGTGTTGTGCAACACAGCCGCGAAGATCGGCACGATCGAAAGCTGGAACACTCGCATCGAGCTGGTGCTCAAAGGCGGTGTCGAGGCTGCTATTCCGTTGGTACTCGACCGCTGGTTCACTCCAGATTTTCAAAAGAATGAGCCTGACGTCGTCGCGCGCAACCGGGAGATGCTCGTATCAACGCCCCCCGCGGGGTATGTGGCGGGTTGCGCCGCGGTGCGCGACATGGACCAGCGCGAGGCGGTCCACAATATTTGCGTGAGGACTTTAGTGATTGCCGGCGCCTATGATCCGGTGACTCCGCCGGCAGAGGGGAGATATCTCGCTGATAACATAGCCGGCGCAAGTTATGTAGAGTTAGCGGCGGCCCACTTATCGAATGTGGAAGCTCCGGCTGAGTTCAACTCAGCCGTCCTCCAATTTCTGGTCGCGTAGGAGATGGGAAGAGAGATGGATGACCGCGAACGATACGAAGAAGGGATGAAGGTCCGGCGAAGCGTGCTGGGCGACGCGCATGTCGACCGCTCAATCGCGAACGGAAACGAGTTCAATTCCGCTTTTCAGGACTTCATCACCCGCTACGCCTGGGGCGAGATTTGGGCGCGACCGGGTTTGCCGAGGCATACACGCAGCCTGCTCACACTGGCGATGATGGTCGCGCTCAACCGCGAGGAGGAGTTTCGGATGCATGTGCGGGCGGCCTTTAACAACGACGTGACGCGCGCGGAGATCGAAGAGGTTCTGCTGCAGAGCGCGATCTATTGCGGCCTGCCGGCGGCCAACAGTGCTTTTCACTGGGCGCAGCTGGTGTTCGATGAGATTGATTCGTCGAAGACCGGTGAGACTGGGAGCGCGGAGACGTAGGACGAGGAAGTATGCGAACGCAGGTGGCGATTATCGGTGCGGGACCGGCCGGGCTGATGCTTGGACATCTGCTGCATCTGCGCGGAGTCGAGTCCGTCATCATCGAGGCGCGCAGCCGCAATCATGTTGAGGAGCGGGTCCGCGCCGGTGTGTTGGAACAGGGCACGGTCGATCTGCTCAACCAAACCGGTCTGGGTGAAAGGATGAAGCGCGAAGGCCTACTGCATCACGGTATCGAGCTGGGCTTCGCGGGGAAACGCTATCGCATTGACATGAAGCAACTGACCGGCGAGGCGGTCACCGTCTATGGCCAGCACGAGGTGGTCAAAGACCTCATTCAGGCCAGACTCGCCTTTGGCGGCGAGATTGTTTTCGAGGCCGACCACGCCAGCACTCATGACTTCAATGGCGCCGCGCCGCTGGTCCGCTATGAGAAAGACGGCGTCAGTCATGAACTGCGTTGCGATTACATTGCCGGTTGCGACGGTTTTCATGGAATTTGCCGGTCCTCGGTGCCTGAAGGAGCGCTGACGATTTTCGAGCGCACCTACCCCTTCGGCTGGCTGGGAATTCTTGCTGACGCGTCGCCCTCGCAAGACGAGCTCGTGTATATGAACCACGAGCGAGGTTTCGCGCTGTTCAGCATGCGCTCACCCAAAGTCACGCGGCTCTACTTGCAATGCCATCCGGAGGAAGACATAGACAATTGGCCGGACGACCGCATTTGGGAGGAGTTGCTGCTTCGCCTGCGCAGCGACGATGGCTGGGCGCCAAATGTCGGGCGCATCACGCAGAAGTCGGTGACCCCGATGCGCAGCTTCGTGACCGAGCCGATGCAGTTTGGCAGGCTTTTTCTCGCCGGAGACGCGGTGCATATCGTACCGCCGACCGGGGCCAAGGGCATGAACCTGGCAATCGCCGATGTCAGGGTGCTGGCACAAGGCCTGGCGGAATTCTACGAGTCGGGTGCGGCCGATTTGCTCGATCGCTACTCGGAGATTTGCCTGCGGAGGATTTGGAAGGTGCAGCGCTTTTCCTGGTGGATGACGTCGATGTTGCACCGTTTTCCTGACGCCAACCCTTTCGACCAGCGCCGGCAGATTGCGGAGCTGGATTATGTGACCGGCTCGCAGGCAGCGGCCAAATCCCTGGCCGAGAACTATGTGGGCCTGCCGATGGAGTTGAGCGATCGCTGGGCCTCGCGAGCAATTGAGTTGCAATCCTGAGGGGATTTGTTACGTGGCGACAAAGGTCCGTTTATAGGGAGAACAGAAGATGTCGGATTACGAAGGCCGCTGGAAGACCGTGAAGGTGGAGATCGAAGAGGGGATCGCTTGGGTCACCTTCAATCGGCCGGAGAAGCGCAACGCCATGAGTCCCACGCTGAATCTGGAAATGCGCCAGGTGCTGGAGGCGCTGGAACTCGATGAGGCGGCGCGGGTGGTGGTGCTCACCGGCGAGGGGACAGCCTTCTCCGCGGGGATGGACCTGAAGGAGTATTTCCGCGAGGTCGACAGCAAGCCCGAGGCGTATCAGGAGAAAATTCGACGCGACGCCAGCGAGTGGCAGTGGAAGCTGCTGCGGATGTATGCCAAGCCGACGATAGCAATGGTGAACGGGTGGTGCTTTGGCGGGGCGTTCACTCCGCTGGTAGCCTGTGACCTTGCCATCGCCGCGGAGACCGCCGTCTTTGGCCTCTCAGAGATCAACTGGGGTATCCCGCCTGGCAACCTGGTGAGCAAAGCGATGGCGGATACGGTCGGCCAGCGCAAGGCGCTTGAATACATCATGACCGGCGACACCTTTACTGGAGTGAAGGCGGCGGAGTATGGGCTGGTAAACAAAGCCGTCCCGCTGGAGAAGCTACGAGAAGAGACGATTCTGCTTGCCAAAAAGCTGCTCGACAAGAACGCGGTAGTTTTGCGCGCCGCGAAGCATGGCTTCAAGCGTTGCCGCGAGCTCACCTGGGAGCAGAACGAGGACTACCTCTACGCCAAGCTCGACCAGGCCCTGCACCGCGATCCCGAGCACGGCCGCGAAAAGGGGATGAAGCAGTTCCTCGACGAAAAGAGCATCAAGCCCGGTTTACAGGCCTATAAGCGCTGAGGTAGACAAGCTATGCGGTCCATCGAATTACTCATTGGCGGCAAATCAGTACCTGCGGGGAGCGGCTCGACCTTTGATCGCGTTGACCCGTTCACCGGCGAGGTCGCTTCGCGGTATGCCGCTGCGTCTCTAAAAGACGCCGATACCGCGGTGGCCGCCGCGCAGGCCGCGTTTCCGGTGTGGAGCGCGCTCAGCGCCACCGAGCGGCGCAAGCGCCTGCTTCGCGCTGCTGACATCCTTGAATCGCTTACCCCGGAGTTCATTGCGACCGGCATCGCCGAGACCGGCGCCACCGCCGGCTGGTACGGCTTTAACGTCATGCTCGCGGCCAACATGCTGCGCGAAGCGGCCAGCATGACGACCCAAATTACCGGGGAAGTGATTCCTTCGGATTTGCCCGGCAGCGTCGCGATGGCAGTGCGGCGTCCCTGTGGGGTGGTGCTGGGCATCGCGCCGTGGAACGCGCCGGTGATCCTCGGGATGAGGGCCGTCGCGATGCCTTTGGCCTGTGGGAACACCGTCGTACTTAAAGGTTCCGAGCTCTGTCCGGGCGTTCACCGGCTGATCGGGACTGCGTTTCAGCAGGCTGAGCTGGGTGATGGAGTGGTCAATGTCCTTCTCAACGCGCCTGCCGACGCACCCGCTATTGTTGAGCGGCTGATCGCAGCTCCCGCCGTGCGGCGCGTGAACTTTACCGGCTCGACGGCGGTGGGCCGCATCGTCGCCCAGATCGCGGCGAAGCATCTCAAGCCCGCGCTTCTGGAACTGGGCGGCAAAGCGCCGTTCCTGGTCCTCGACGACGCCGATCTGGATGCCGCGGCAGCCGGCGCGAATTTTGGGGCATTCATGAACCAGGGGCAGATTTGCATGTCCACCGAACGCATCATTGTGGATGAAAAGATAGGCGACGCCTTCGTTCAGAAGCTGGTTGCCAAAGCTGGAACATTAGTGGCTGGCGATCCGCGGCGCGACGATGTGGCCCTGGGCACAGTCATCAGCTCTGAGGCAGCCAGGCGCATCGGCTCGCTTGTCGCCGACGCGGTCAACAGGGGAGCGAAGCTCGCGTTGGGCGGCAATATTGAGGGCGCGGTCATGCAGCCGACGATCCTTGACCACATAACTCCAGAGATGAAGCTGTATGCAGAGGAGTCATTCGGTCCCGTGGTGGCCATTGTTCGCGCGTCGAACGAGGACGAGGCCGTCCGGATCGCGAATGATTCCCCTTATGGCCTTTCGGCGGCTGTCTTTACCGGCGACGCGGCAAGAGGCCTGCGCGTGGCGGCGAGAATCGATTCGGGCATGTGCCATATCAACGGCCCGACCGTTCACGACGAGGCACAGATGCCATTCGGTGGAGTGAAAGATAGCGGCTACGGGCACTTCGGAGGCAAAGCCGCGATCACTGAGTTCACCGACCTGCGCTGGATCACGGTGCAGACCGAACCGCGACATTATCCGTTCTAACGTCAACCAATGTCTCAAAGACAGAGTAGAGGAAAGGAAACAATGTCCAGCTCTTCCCCTTATCGTGCCGATCACGTCGGCAGCTTTCTGCGCCCGGCTGAGTTGCTGGAGGCACGACGTTCCGGTGTGGCGCTGGAACAGCTTCACGCTATGGAAGATAAGCACATTCTGCGCGTGCTGGAGAAGCAGAAGGATCTCGGCCTTGAAGTCTCCACCGACGGCGAGCTACGCCGCAGCAACTTCATGAGCGATTTCACCGAGGCGGTGGAGGGGTTCGACTTGGATGACGCGGTTGCGCGACATTGGGACGATGCAACTGTTCAAGCGGCGGACCAGAAACCGGTGGTAAGCAGCGTTACCGGTATCGTGAAAGCGCGTCTGCGCCAGAAGGAGCCGCTTACCGGGCGCGAGTTGCCATTCCTGCGACAGCACGCTCCTGGCCCAATCAAGATGACGCTGCCGAGCGCCACCCAGTTCCCGGCGATTTCGTTCAAATACGGTGTGACCGACGCGGTATATCGCGATCCTTTCGCGCTACTCGACGAGATCACCGCAATCATGACGGCGGATTTGAAGACCCTCGCGAGCAGCGGCGTTTCGTATTTGCAGATCGATGCGCCGCGCTACAGCTATTTCCTGGATCCCAAATGGCGCGCGTGGATGGAAAAAGAGCTGCGCGTCGATATCGAGTCGATGCTGACCGCTTCGCTACGCGCGGACAATGCATGCTTTGCCGCGGCTGCACAACCGGGCGTGACGCTCGCGATCCACCTGTGCCGAGGAAACAATCGCAGCCATTGGTATGCCGAGGGCGGGTATGACGCGATCGCCGAACGGCTCTTTCATGAGCTGGCGGTGGATCGCTTTCTTCTGGAGTACGATGACGAACGCTCGGGAGGCTTCGCTCCGTTGCGTTTTGTTCCCAGGAACAAAACAGTCGTGTTAGGGCTGGTGAGCAGCAAGCGCGCCGCGCTGGAGAGCAAGCCGGAGCTGTTGCGCCGCATCGACGAGGCCGCAAGGGTGCTCCCCCTCGAGCAACTAGCGCTTAGCCCGCAGTGCGGCTTCGCCTCCACTATGGAGGGCAACGATCTTACCGAGACCGACCAGTGGGCCAAGCTGCAACTGGTGGTCGAGACGGCCCGCGAAGTGTGGGATTGAGGACGGCGTCATGTTAGTGCAGGAAAGGGCTTTGTGATGAGGATTGAGGAAGCGACCGACGCTCCTGCGTCGCCGCCTGCAACGCGTGCGGCAATCGACCGGCTGCTGCGTCCTCGCTCGGTGGCCATCGTCGGCGCATCGCCGACATCCTCATCCTTCGGAGCAAGCGTCCTGGCCAACCTGGATAATGCGGGCTTTGCGGGAGATCTTCACCTTATCAACCCAAAGCGCTCCGAGATCCATGGCCGCCGGTGTTTGGCTTCGATCGATGCGCTTCCGTATGGAGTGGATTGCGCAGTGCTCGCCATTCCGCGCGCCAGCGTGCTTGAGAGCGTCGCAGCCTGCGGTCGGCGCGGAGTCGGTGGGGTCATCATCTTCTCTGCGGGATTCGCCGAAAGCGGTACGGAGGGGCGCGCTGAGCAAGAGAGGCTTGCGAGCGTCGCTCGCGAGCACGGGATGATTCTCGAAGGGCCGAACTGCCTCGGAATGGTCAACTTCGTTGACGGCATCCCGTTGACCTTCGTCCTGACACCGCCGGCGCCCCACGCTGGCATGAAGGGTATTGGCATCGCCTCGCAAAGCGGCGCCATGGCTGCAGTGGTGGTGGTCGGTCTCAGGGATAGAGAGCTGGGGATTTCCTTCTCCATATCGACGGGTAACGAGGCTGCGAGCAACATCGAGGACTACGTCGAATACCTCGTCGAAGAGGAGCACACCCGCGTCATCCTGATGATCGTCGAACACTTCCGGCATCCGAGGAGGTTTCTTGCGGCTGCCATGCGCGCTCGTTCGTTGGGGAAGCATATTGTCTTGTTGCATCCAGGCCGCTGCGGTGCGGCGCGTGCCTCGGCTGAGACGCACACCGGCGCGATGGCGGGAGACTACCAGGTCATGCGGACCAAGGTCTCTCATGCCGGAGTCGTCGTCGTTGACACGCTGGAGGAGTTGCTGGATGTTTCGGAGATCTTGGTCCGTTGCCCGTCGCTGCCTTCGGGCGGCGCCGCCGTTTTCACTGAATCCGGGGCCTTCAAGGCCTTGACGCTCGACTTCTGCGATGCGCTGGGACTGCCCGTGCCCACGTTGAGCGAGGCTACAGCGGCGGCGCTTCGTGGCGTGATGCCCGACTTTATCCCGCCGAGCAATCCGCTGGATCTGACCGCGCAGGCGCTGGTCGACCCGGGACTCTATAGCAGGACTCTGCCTATCATCCTCAACGACGACCGCTATGGAAGCCTGGTTCTCGGCATCATCCTCACCGACGAGGCAACAAGCGGGCTGAAGTTCCCTCCTATTATCGACACGATGCGAAGGCTTAAACCATCCAAGCCGGTTGTCTTTGCTGGCCTGGACGAAGGCGCGAGGGTATCGCCAGAGCACGTTCGTGAACTCCGCGCTCTGGGGGTGCCGTTCTTCCCATCACCAGAGCGGGTTTATCGCGCTCTGGCCCGGCTGACTGCATTCGCTGAGCAACAAGCGATTCACGAAGTAAATGGCAGGGAACTGGGTTTGGAGGCCGGTGAATTGCCTTTGTGTCCACCTGGAGTCATCCCCGAATATCGAAGCAAGGAGATTCTCAATTCTTTTGGCATCCGCGTTCCGCAGGGTGGTCTCGCGCGCAGCGTTGAAGACGCCCGGACCATCGCCGCGAGCATCGGCTATCCCGTGGTGCTGAAGGCGCAGTCGGCCCTGTTGCCTCACAAAAGCGACGCCGGAGGAGTTGCTCTCAACCTGAGCACACCAGAGGCGGTGGCGATTGCGTGGGAGCGGATGCATCAAGACATTGCTGGAGCTCGTCCCGGTCTTGTGCTCGATGGCATTCTCATCGAAAAAATGAGCGATCGAGGGGCCGAGTTGATCATCGGCGCACAGAACGATCCCGAATGGGGACCGGTGTTGCTCGTCGGATTTGGAGGTGTGCTCGCCGAGGCGCTGCACGATATGAGACTTCTTCCTCCCGATCTCTCAGTTGAGGCAATCGAGAATGAGTTGCTTCGGTTGAAAAGCGCCGCGCTTTTGCGAGGTTTTCGCGGCTCGCCGGCGCTGGACGTTCGGGCTGCCGCCGAGATCGTCCGCCGTCTGGGAAGCCTGATGCTGGCCGCCCCACAGATTCGGGAAGTAGACATCAACCCCGTCGTCGTTTATCCACAGGGCCATGGTGCGGTTGCACTCGACGCGCTCATCGTGACCCATTGAGGATCGGCAGTTCATTGACGCAGGGCGAGGCCCCGAGGTCTGAGTTTGCCGCGAAGGCGGTTCGATATACGGGCGAATGCCTGTTAAACGCATAAGCAATATAAACGAAAACATGCGCGATGTTGGCGGGAGGAATGGAAGATGGCGGAAGCACTGATCTGCGATGCGCTGCGCACACCCTTCGGGCGTTATGGAGGCGCACTGGCCTCAGTCCGGGCCGATGATCTCGCAGCCGTTCCGATTGCCGCTTTGCTGCGTCGCCGCACTGGTATCGACTGGGGCGCGCTCGATGACGTCATCCTCGGGTGTGCCAACCAGGCTGGCGAAGACAATCGCAACGTTGCGCGGATGGCGCTGCTGCTGGCCGGCCTGCCGCAGGAGGTCCCCGGAACGACGGTCAACCGGCTCTGCGGATCGAGCATGGATGCGATTGCCATCGCCGCCCGCGCCATTCGCTGCGGCGAGGCTGAGATGATCATTGCGGGCGGAGTTGAGAGCATGTCGCGCGCGCCTTTCGTAATGGGCAAAGCGGACGCCGCGTTTTCACGGGCGATGGAACTCGAAGACACGACCATGGGGTGGCGCTTCATCAATCCGTGGATGCGGGCTACTTACGGCGTCGAGACGATGCCCGAAACGGGCGAGAACGTCGCCGACGACTACAAGATTTCCCGCGAGGACCAGGACGCCTTTGCGTTCCGTAGCCAACAGCGCGCTGCCGCCGCGAGCGCCGCTGGCTTCTTTGCGGGGGAGATCGTCCCGGTAGACGTTCCGCAGAAGAAAGGTCCACCGGCGGTGCTCATAGCCGACGAACATCCCCGTCCCGATACCACTCTCGATGGGCTGGCGAAGCTGAAGCCGGTGGTCCGCGCCGACGGGACGATCACGGCCGGCAATGCCTCCGGCATTAACGACGGGGCTGCTGCTCTGCTGCTAGCCTCAGAGGCGGCGGCCGCACGATATGGCTTGCGCCCAAGGGCAAGAATCGTCGCCTCGGCGGCGGCGGGAGTGGCGCCTCGCGTGATGGGCATGGGACCGGTTCCGGCAACGCACAAGGCCCTGAAGCTGGCCAGCCTGAAGCTGGAGCAGATGGACGTGATCGAACTGAATGAGGCATTCGCTTCACAGTCGCTGGCGGTGTTGCGCGAGCTTGGCTTAGCCGATGACGCGCCTTACGTCAATCCGAATGGGGGCGCCATTGCCATTGGACATCCTCTGGGCGCGAGCGGCGCTCGCCTGGTGACGACTGCTCTCAACCAGTTGGAGAAGATGGGCGGCCGCTACGCCCTGTGTACGATGTGCATTGGAGTCGGTCAAGGAATCGCGATCGTCATCGAGAGGGTATGAATCGTATCGCTCTGTTCTGCTGTTAAGAATGCATCTCACGCGGCTGTTTTGGGGAGGCCGCTTCGGCCTGGCTCTGACGCAGCTCTTTGATAGATTGCGAAGCGAGACTCTCGCTTAGGTTAGCTTCCAAACTCTCACGACGACGGTGTCGGCATAGCGCTCGGCATCTCCGACAAAAATGGATCGTTTGAGCCACGTGTACTTTCCATCAGGAGGGTAAAATCGCGGGGTGGTCCTGAAATAGTACTGACTTGCGGGAACCGCTTCGCCCGCGGCGATGCGATCCATCAAGTCGGCGCTGCCGTGGCGAATTCCCTGATTGCGGACCTCAATGCGCACCCTATCGTCAGTCTCGATGACGTACTGCGCATCGACAAAGGTCAATCCATCGACCTCGATGAACTGCCAGTCTGCTCCTCCCGGCAGGATGCGACCGGCGATTCCAGGTCCGCATAAGGTTCCACCAGTGATCGGAACCGTGCGCCTTAGCCCGAACGGACCAGATCCGAGCTCGAGTACCGGGCCGATGCTGACGCGCAGTTCGAGGGCAAACTCGAGTTGCGGACCTGACGTTGTTTCGAGCATGTGCCTCCCGTTAAAGCCTCTGCACGATTATTTCTGGAAGTCGCGGGCCTTCGTTTCACTGTTGCAGAGTCACGTTGGAGAACACCGCGGTGTCGACTTTGTCTGGTATGTGAGAGCAGAAGCCGATGCCGACGTAGACTGGACCGTCGAAATGCAGTGTGATCGGTGGGCCAAACTGGTGCAGAGGTTCGCCTTCAACGCTTACCAAGAGAGCGATGGAGTCGCCTTTCCTTTCGAGGCCGATTCGTTTTGGGGAGACATTGACGAAGCTGTCGGGGCTGGCGGCGCCGGGAAGGCCGCGTCCGCCGATGCGGTACTCGATGTCTATGACGCGAACGTTTTTCTCCGGACGCTGGGCGAACTGGAGCATACCACCACCGTGAAAGCCGGCGAGCGCTTCCTTCGAGTCGTCGTCGAGGCTCTGTCGGATGATGATCACTGCCTTGCGGTCGTCATAGCCCTTGGGGTTAGGGAAGGCGATATCAGCCGCGAGCGAGGCGTCTCCGGAGAGCTTCTTCCAAAGAAATCGAAACTCGTCGCGGTTGTACCAGATGTTGTAGCCGGCTGAGTTGATCGTGTATGTGCCGGTTGCCTCGTCGAAAGTAGCGCTGCCGGGCACGACTGCGCTCCCAACGTCCGACTGGCCGTCGAAGATACCGATCGGCGCGTTGAAGGTTGTGGTAGGGCGGTGAAAGTCCGCTGGCGGCGCTACCTGGGTGTGGGTCGTGGAGCCGGGTTGCGCCCATGCAGGTACGGACGGTGGTGAAGCGGGCGGCGAGTTCGGCGTTTGCGCGTGGAGCATTGAAGCGCACATCCAAAGTGAGAGGGTAGCGACTTTGATTGATAGGGCGATGCTAAGGCGAGCTGTCATTGATTGTGAGGCTCTATTTCGTCGGGCTGGCTGCGGTAAATTCGGAGCAGCAGGGTTTCACTACAGGCTGAAATTCCATGATCTCGGCGCGGGTCCCGTCCGGATCGTAGAGGTTGAGCTGCCATTTGCCGTCGGCGCCGATCTGAGGGGGGCTGTGTTTGGCGGTGAGGCGATCCTCGCCATAGAGGAGGTCGTAGGCCTTCTCCATGTTGAAGACGCCGAGCGAAAAATGATTCAGGACTCCGGCGGTCTCTTGAGACATGGTTGGGGGAATGCCGCTTGTCTCAGGGCCGCCCACCAGCATGTATTCGAGCCAGTCGGTGCCGTCAGGAACCTGCTGAGAAACCCACTCAGTTTTGCCGTTGCGACCGCCATACCAGTAGGGCCGGAAGCCGAGCACCTTGCGAAAGAAGGCGTTTTCTGCGTCTGCGTTGTGCACGATGAAGCCGACGTGGATGATGTGATCGCTGAGCGGGTTGATGGGAACCGCTTCGGGATGGGCGGGAGGCTGGATGAACTGGATGTGGTTGGTTTCCGGATCTTCCATTTCAAACCAGGTGCTACCGTCGCTGCCCTTCTGCACTTGCGCGGGAACCTTCATATCTTGCGCCGCAAGATATTTTCTTAGCGCTTCGGCGTTG
This sequence comes from uncultured Acidobacteriaceae bacterium, assembly GCA_963742015.1. Classification (GTDB taxonomy): domain Bacteria; phylum Acidobacteriota; class Terriglobia; order Terriglobales; family Acidobacteriaceae; genus Acidisarcina. The sequence continues at coordinate 49,155 of CAVUKL010000026.1, forward strand.
GCCGTATTGAAAGCGACGTGGTCCATGCGATTCTTGGGATCGGTCTGGGTCGAGGGCAGCGGCAATACTTCTACAAACTGGACGGGGCTAAAGTAGTACCTTACGCCAGCCGCATTTTCAGGGTCGGATCGTTTCACGCCACCGAGATCGTGCACGTAGAAGTGCTCGGTCTTGGCGCTGTCTGAGGTGTAAACGCTCAGGTGGGAGACCCCGGTGATCAGTGGGCGCGATGGTGGCCCCTGGGCGCTGCCTGAGATGGTGGTCATAGCCAGGATTGCTGCAACAGCAGCGAATTGCGAGAGCTTCATCAGAAATCTCTCCTTGAAATAAGGTCTCCGCGACTGAGTCTTACTTTTATGTTTGTGCCCCGGGCGGAGTCTTTCCATATCGCTCAGCAAATTCAATGATCAAACTGTTTATCAAGACTTACGTCCTTTCATCCAGCATGAACTAAATCGTTTTGTGGAGCGATATCGGCAACACAAGGATGATATCCGAGAAACCGATTTCCATGACGGCGCATTGGCGCTCGCGAGCTGACGACTCCGAGGAGCGTGGAGGCTAAGACACGGAACGCACTCCTGGCTGACGCAGTGCAGTAGCGATCAGCGCTGCTGCCAGGAAGGCTCCGGAAGTGATGCACAAAGCGTAGTTAAGCCCCGCGTATTCAGAGACGCTGCCGATCAGGTACGGCGCTGAGGCGCTGAGGACGCGGCCGATATTGTAGACAAATCCCATGGCCGAGCCGCGAAGCGCGGTGGGAAAGAGTTCACTGGCAATGACGACGAATCCGCTGAAGTATCCTGTGCCGAAGAAGCCGACCAATGGGCCGATGAGCAAGAGCGCGTTCGGATCGCGCACAAAGGCGAAGAGCGGCACCAGCAGAGTCGCAACCGCGAGGAACCCGATGTACGTGTTCTTGGCAGTGAAGCGGTCGGCGATATAGCCGAAGCTCACGTAGCCGAGAAAGGTACCGAGCTGCATGACGATTGTCCATCCGGAGGTCTGGACGATGCTGAGGCCGCGGCCGCCTTCCATGACCGGCATGGACAGAAAGCGAGGCACCCATGTGAAGAGCCCCCACCACGCAAAGAGCGTGGCTGCGTTCATGGTGGAACAGACAACAAGGTTGTAGGCAAGCGGGCTACGGAAGAGCTGGCGAGTCTGGACTCGCGCGGTGCGCTCTCTTTGCCAGGTTTCCGATTCGTGCACTCCGCGCCGCACCCAGAGGGTGATCAGGGCAGGGATGATGCCGACAAAGAACACGGCGCGCCATCCGAAGTGCGGCATCACCACAGCGACCACTGCGGCGCCCAGCGCATAACCGATCGCCCAGGAGCTTTGTACCAGCGCGAGGGCTTTGCCCCGATGGCGCCGTGGCCAGGTTTCTGCGACCAGCGCTGCGCCGGCTGCCCACTCGCCGCCCATTCCGAAGCCGAGAATTACCCGGCAGACCATGAGTTGTATTGCACTGTGGGTGAGGCCGCACATTGCGGTCGCAATGGAATACGACAGCATGCTCACCGTGAGTGCGGGGACGCGGCCGAATCGGTCGGCGAACCAGCCAAAGCCCAGACCGCCGATGGCGGCGGAGATAAGCGTGGCCGACATCATCGCTCCGCTCATCGCTGCCGAGAGATGTAGCTCGCGCTGCACCTGCCCGAGCACCAGCGCATAGAGCATCACGTCCATGCTGTCGAGCATCCAGCCGAGGGAGGCGGCGAGCAATGCGCGCCTTTGGACTGGCGACGCTTCGGCAAGCCAACAATAGAAAGCGTTCAAGGAAACTCCTCTTGCTTTAGAGTTCAACTGTAGGGCTGCCGAGGTTCAGGAGTGGGCAGAATACCACGGGGTCAGAATCGAAAAATGGGGGAGCGGACTATTTGCGCGTAGCGATCGATACCGGGGGCACCTTCACCGATTGCGTCTACTTTGAAGGTGGACAGCTCCGGGTGCTCAAGGTGTTCTCAACTCCTGACGATCCTTCGCTAGCGGTGCTCGGGGCTTTGGCGCAAATTGGAGCCGGACGGGAAATCGACGTTCGCCATGGCACTACGGTCGGCACCAACACTATGCTGGAGCGAAAGGGCGCGCGCGTGGCCTTCGTTACAACGCTTGGTCTTGAAGACACGATCGCGATCGGTCGTCAGACGCGAAGCCGGCTCTATGACTGGTTCGCGCCGGCGCCTGAATGCCTGGTCCCGAGAGAGTTGCGTTTTGGTGTGCCGGAGCGGGTGAACGCCGAAGGGGAGATACTTCGTTCGCCGTCGAATGACGAGTTGGAGACGTTAGCCGAGCGTGTACGCGCGAGCGGTGCGGAGGCGGTTGCCATTTCATTGCTCTTCTCGTTCGCACGGCCAGAGACGGAGCTTCGCGTGGAAGCGGCGATGCGTCATCTCGCAGTTCCGGTTTCCAGCTCGCATCGCATTCTTCCCGAGTTTCGCGAATATGAGCGGGCCTCGACCACGGTCGTCAACGCCTATCTCGCGCCCCGGATGCAGGGCTATCTCACGCATCTGGAGCAGCGCGTCGCCGCACAACATTCCGGCGGTCGCGTGGATGTAATGCAGTCCTCGGGCGGCATCATCCCCGCGCGACTTGCAGCGCGCGAACCGGTGCGCACAGTTTTGTCCGGACCGGCGGGCGGGGTGATCGGCGCTTGCCAGGTGGCGCGCTGGGCAGGCTTTGAGCGCATCATTGGATTTGACATGGGCGGGACTTCGACCGATGTCTTCCTGGCCGACTCGACAGCGGGCGGGGCGCGCCTGACGCGCGAGTCCGTGGTGGCTGGTGTGCCGATAGGCATACCTATGCTAGACATCCATACGGCAGGAGCCGGTGGCGGCTCGATCGCTCGCTTCGATGCCGGAGGGATGTTGCGAGTCGGGCCCGAGTCGGCGGGTGCGGAGCCGGGACCGATCTGTTTTGGGCGCGGCAATATGCCCACGGTTACCGACGCCAATCTTGTGCTTGGCCGTCTCGATCCGGAAAGTTTCCTTGGTGGGCGAGTGAAGCTAGATTGTGAGCACACCAGGCAGATCATGCATGAGGCCAAGGGGTCCATTAAGAGCACGGAGAAATTTGCTTCCGGCATTCTTCGTGTGGTCGAGACCAACATGGAGCGGGCCATTCGCGTCGTCTCGGTTGAACGCGGACATGACCCGCGCGACTTTGCTCTAGTGGCCTTTGGCGGCGGCGGGCCACTCCACGCCTGTTCGCTGGCGCGGGCCTTGCGTATTCCTACCGTACTGGTTCCCGCGATGCCGGGCGCGCTGTCTGCTGTCGGTATTCTGCTGGCGGATGCGGTGCGCGATTACTCGCGGACGGTGATGCTTCCAGGAGACTCGATCGGAAGCATCGGCAGGGCGTTTGAGGATCTGGAAGGCCGTGGCGTCGCCGAGTTTAGCGAAGAGGGATTGCAAGGTGTGGCCCAGCAAAGTCTCGACATCCGCTATCACGGACAAGGACATGAACTGAATGTTCCGTTCAGCAAAAAAGCGCCTGCTGACAGTGTTGAGGCCTTTCATCGGTTGCACCAACAGCGGTACGGCATCTGCGATCCTCAGCGTGCGGTCGAGATCGTCAACCTGCGCTTGCGCATGGTCGCGGCAGCGGCAGAGTGGTCACCCCCATGCCGCGCATGTGTGCCCGGCAACGGAGCCGCTGCTCGCTATGCAGAGCGGGAGATTTTCTTCGATAAGGGATTTGTGCAAACCCCTCTCTATCGACGCGACGCGCTTGTGCCTGGGGACGTGGTTGAGGGACCAGCGATGATTACGGAATATACATCGGCGACTGTGTTGCCCCCGAATTGCAGCGCAAGGATGGACTCATTCGGCAATCTCGTTATCTCGATTAACGGGGTGGGACGCGCATGAGAGAAGCAGCCGATCCCGTCGAACTCGCGATCTTTCAGAGTGCGGTGCATTCGATCGCGGAGGAGATGGGCGCGGCATTGCGCCGAACGGCGCTTTCTCCCAACATCCGCGAACGGCGCGATTATTCATGCGCGATCTTTGATGGGCAGGCCAGAGTCATCGCCATGGGTGACCACATGCCTGTGCACCTCGGCTCCATGCCCATGTCAGTCGAGTCGGCTGTCACGGCGATTGACTTCGTGCCGGGCGACATTGCGATCCTCAACGATCCATATGCCGGCGGAACCCACTTGCCGGACATCACCATGGTGCTGCCGGTCTTTCCGCCAGGCCAGTCGAGGCCCGCGTTCTACGTGGCGAACCGGGCTCATCATGCTGATGTCGGCGGTACATTTCCTGGATCAATGGGGCCGGCGAGCGAGATTTTTCAGGAGGGGTTGCGCATTCCGCCGATTAGGATTGTGCGCGCCGGCGAGATCGATCGCGAGATGCTCGATCTTATCCTGCTGAACGTTCGGACGGCGAAGGAACGCGAAGGCGACCTGGAGTCGCAGATCGGCGCCTGCCGTGTGGGCGAGCGGCGCATGGTGCAACTTTGGGAGAAATATGGCGAGACGAAGCTTCGCGGCTTGGCCGAGAATCTGCTGGAGTATTCCGAGCGGCTGGTGCGCGCTGAACTGCGCACGATGCCTGCAGGCGATTTTGAAGCCGCGGATTGGCTGGATGATGACGGAGCCAGCGATATCCCGAGGAAGATTGCGGTCAAACTTCGATTTGATCCTTTACGAGGTTCGGTGCATGTCGATTTTGCGGGTTCCTCCGTGCAGGTGGCGGGAAGTGTGAATGCGGTCCGCGCCATTACGCTCTCCGCGTGCTTTTATGTTTTGCGCTGCCTGCTCAATGAGGATGCGCCGGCGACGGCAGGCATCCTGAAACCGCTGACGCTCGGTACTCCGAAAGGGAGCATCGTCGATGCGCTGCCTCCGGCTCCGGTTGCCGGAGGCAACGTCGAAACTTCGCAGCGAATCGTCGATGTTCTGTTGCGCGCGTTGGCGGACGCTGTCCCTGAGCGTGTCCCAGCGGCAAGCGCGGGGACGATGAGTAATCTGACCATCGGCGGCCATGATCCTCGAACTGGCCTACCCTTCACCTACTATGAGACGACTGCCGGCGGTATGGGCGCGCGCCCTGGATTGGATGGTATCCCCGGCGTGCAAACGCACATGACGAATTCACTGAACACACCGATCGAGGCACTCGAATATGCCTACCCATTTCGAGTTCGCCGATACGGTTATCGTTATGGGTCGGGAGGCGCTGGGGAGTTTCGCGGAGGCGACGGGCTGATTCGCGAGATCGAACTGCTTGCGCCTGCGCAGGTCACATTGCTGGCGGAACGAAGAAAGTTCCGCCCCTATGGATTGCAGGGCGGAGAGGAAGGTCGCTGTGGCCGGGCTTGCTTCATTCGGGCGGGAAGTCAAGAGAGGGTCGAGCTATCGGGAAAGTGTAGCCGCTTGTTTGGAGTTGGAGACATCGTCGCCATCGAGACTCCGGGCGGAGGCGGGTGGGGTAAGCTTTGATCTCGTTCATGGCATCACGGCGGCTCGCTGCGATAACAGATAGGCGGCGCGGTCACTGGGTTCGGAGGTTGTTCCTGAAAGGGCTTTAGCGAGAGGGGCTCCTGCGTATCGTTCGTAAGAATATGAGCGACCGTTGCCGGCATCGGCCTTGATCTCGACGAACTCAACCGATTGAGTGTTGCCGGGAGTCATGCCTCCGAACCAGCGGGGATCTTCGGTCTGGCTCCACGTTACGAGCGAGAGGATCGATCCGGGTGGATAGTTCTCGTCGTTGTGTGATCGAGTATAGGCGATTGCCTCATCATTGCCGAAGACGGTGTACATGGTCGCGTCTCGGTGATCGATCGCCGAGGTGATCACTTGCCAATGCAGAGGGTTTGCGGGAAGGTTTCCGTTCAGCGCGGCGCTGTCGTGGAATCTAGTGGCCACGGTCGAGACGGGCTTCTCACAGCCGGTGAAACAAAAGAGCGAGGCAATCAAAGCAAGGTAGGCGGCCTTCACGAGAGTTGCTCCTTTGGATCCATCAACGTTGTCTCGGGATCGGTATGGTGTAGACGTAGTCGTTCGTCCTTAGCGGCTCATGGCAGCTGACGCACTCTTCCGCGAAGGCAGGTGTTTTACCGTAGGGCTTGAAGTCCGTACCCAGCCATCGGCCCCAGCCCCAGCCTTTTGTCGACCTATATTTGTGGCCGTCGCGAATCATCAGCTCTACCTGCTTGAATGCGCCAGTTCGAACGAAGCCAGTTTCGTCCGGTTGCTGGTACCAGGTGACCTTGGCGAAGATCGTGCCGTCAGGCCAAGGGTTGATCTGATGGTCTTCAATGGCTTTCACGGCGACATCATTGCCGAGGATGACGCGCATGGTTCCGTTGTCGAAACGGTCGGTGCTGCTGATCGCTCGCCAGTGTTTGTAGTCCGGAGCAAAGGGACACCGTTAGGCCTATCGTCTTTTTGGAGAGCGCAATGCGCTGTGCTTCGGCTGCGGCAAGATCGGCGGCGCTCGCGGCCGTTTCCGGCTTGGGCGGATTCAGCCAGGCGCGCTGCACGGCTAGCTGCTCGGGCGTGACACCGAGGATGGATGGACCATCTGTATTCCGGCAGAGGCATGGCGCCGAGCGCGATGAAATTGACGGCCTCGTACAGGTTGCCTTCTCCCGCCGGCGCGGCGATCTCGGAGAAATTAAGATGTTTTCTGGCCTCCTTCACATCGCTCGCGAGCAGCCAATAGGCGGGTGCGACCTGGTCGAACCACGGTAGCTTCGTTTCGTTGGAGTGGCAGTTGTAGCAGGAGTTCTTGAGGATTGCTTTGACTTCTGGGGGCGCGTTCAGTTCGGCGGTGACCGGCGGATTTGTCAGGCCTGGTCGAACAAACTGAAGGGCGATAAAGACAACTAGCAGCGCGCCGATCCACCAGGCTCGCTTCATTGATCGAGTATAGACTTTGTCTGCCATGGCTTAACTCCCTATCTCGACCACTACCTTGCCCAATGAGGCTGATTCCACCAGGGCGTGCGCGGCCTCAATCTCCGTGCTGGAGAACCGACGCTCGTTGAGCAACGGGCGCAGCTTGCCCGCTTCGACGAGTTTGGCGGCTTTAGCGAGTATCTCGCCGTGGTGTGCCCGTCCCTCGCCGGTGAGGAGCGGCAGCAATGTGAAGACGCCGGAGTAAGTAGCTCCGCGGAAAGACAGCGGAGCCAGGGAGTGCGAACCCCATCCCAGGCAGCTGAGTACGTGGCCGGTATAGCGCTTGACCGCGGTGAAAGAGGAATCGAGGGTCGCGCCTCCGACGGTGTCATAGACGATGTCGAAGCCTTGACCTGCGGTGCTAGGCTGCCACATATTCCTCGACCGATAGGGATCGATAGTCGACCGGAGTTGCGCCAAATTCTCTCACGACGTTCTTCTTGTCCGGCGAGACGGTTGCAAAGACCTCAGCCCCGAAAGCCTGAGCGATCTGCACCGCGATGTGGCCGACTCCACCAGCCCCGGCATGGATAAGTACCTTGTGACCCGCTCTCACATTGGCGCGATCGACGAGGCCTTCCCACGCGGTGATAGTGCTGAGCGGCAGCGCTGCAGCCTCGCGCATGGAAAGGCTCTTCGGTTTGTGCGCGAGCAGGTTGGCGTCAACTGCGATCAGTTCGGCTAAGGTGCCCTGCAGGCCGCCCACTCCGCCGACCATTCCAAAGACCTCGTCGCCGGACTTGAAGGCGGTGACGTTGCCTCCCACCTCTTCGATAGTGCCTGCCATATCAAGGCCCAGCACGGCGGGCAGCGGCTGCCTGGCGTGCGCTGCCTGGCCGGCGCGGATTTTTGTGTCGAGTGGATTGACTCCACTGGCGGATATTCTGACCAGGACCTGATCGGCAGCGAGCGTCGGGCGAGGAACATCTCTAGCTTGAAAATCGCCGCCAGGTCGATCAACGAACCACGCTTTATGCCCCACGGAGTCCTCCTCTAGAGCGATGCGTCACCATTCGTTCGATCGCTGGGCGTTGTCTGTATAGGCTTTAGCCCAAAGGGCAACTTGCAACTGGACGGACTTACACCATGCTCGATGCATCCTCTCAACATCTTCGAGTGGATGGCCCTTTGCGGCGAGATAGGGCTTGATGGTCTCGTTCATCACGGGGATAAACGCAATGATGTCGCGGAGGGGTACATAGGGCGTTGATCGAACTCCATCGACTTTGTTTTTCTTCACGCTGGTATGCCGCAGAGCGATTTCTTGTTGATAGTTGATCCAGTCCTGGTCGTAGGGCCGCAGGCATGTGTCGAGAATCCACTGCTGGAAACGGAGGTTGCTTCTTTCCAGGTATTCGGGAATCGCTTCTCCCTCGGGCGTTCGCGAGTGTCGGGCAAGGTTCGGGATGCCAGCGATGATGCCGCTGCGCCAGTGTGCAACGATCTGGCTGGTCTGGTCGGCCAGGACCTCGCCTGCCAGCTTTAAGGAGCGCTCGTCTTCCTCGGTGAATCCCACACTGACTTTCAAGTCGTCCAGTTCTCGCAGAGAGACAGGCGACGGGGCAATTTCTGCCGTGGCCGTAGGTGTATCCGTGAATGTCTTCGGCAACTCGTTTCATTGCTTGCACTTCCTTGCATGGTGCCCGATCAATGATTGTCTGCACTCCTGGCGGGCACGGCGTGCAACTCCGATGGTTTCGCGATTGGAGGTACGGTGGAGAAGAGCGGAATAAGTCCCTCCAGCAAGGTTGGGTGCGTCAAAACGGCATCGCGCAAAGCCGTATACGGAAGCTGCGCGATCATCGCGATCTGCACCGATGCCATGATCTCTCCCGCGCCGACGCCGAAGGCGGTGAAGCCCAGAATCCGGTCGCTTTCGATATCGATGAGAGCTTTCATGAAACCGCGCGTTTCAGAAAGGGTGCGGGTGCGCAAGACGGCGGCCATTGGAATTTTGGCGAGCCGATATGCGATTCCTTTTGCCCTGGCTTCGGATTCGGTCAGGCCGATTTGCGCCAGTTCGGGATCGGTGAACATGCAGAAGGGCACCTGCCTTCCCGTCGTCACTCGATGTCCGCCGGCAATATCGTCTCGAATCACGCGAAAGTCGTCGAAGGAGATGTGAGTGAAGTGCGGACTTCCGGCGCAGTCTCCAATCGCCCAGACATCGGGTGCTGTTGTCCGGAGATGCTCATCGACTTTGACATAGCCCCGGTCGGTGAGCTCAACTCCGGCCAACTCCAGGCCGATGCCGGCGGTGTTAGGGGTGCGGCCGGTCGCTACCAAAAGATGCGTGCCTTCGACAGTTCTTTCCATTCCGCTCTGAAGTATGTGGAGCTTTACCGACTGGCCGGATATTCCCTCAACGCCGCCGACATGTCCGCTTGTCAACACGTCGATGCCCTCATCGCGAAAGAGTTCATGAAGAGCTTGTGAGACGTCTTCATCTTCTTTGTGGGCCAGACGCGGATTGCGATCAATGACGGTGACGCGGCTGCCAAATCGCCGCATCGCCTGCGCTAGCTCCAGCCCGACGTAGCCGCCGCCCATCACCAGCAGATGCTCTGGAATGTGGTCCAGCTCGAGGGCTTCGATGTGGGTCAGGGGTTTTGCTTCGGCGAGCCCTGGTATGTCTGGGAGGGTTGCGTGCGTGCCGGTTCCGATGACGATTCTCTTGCCTTGAACCGTGCGTGTTTTTCCGTCGTTCAGCGTCACTTCCAGAGTCTTGGGGCCGACGAAACGACCGGAACCGAGAATCAGTTCGGCTCCGCTTGTCTTGTAATTGTCGAGATGCATCTGGACCAGACCGTCGACCATCTTTCGTTTGCGATCGCGCACGGCGGACATATCGATTTGGACATTGTCTTTCGAGATGCCGAACTCTGGGCTCCTGAAAAAGTAAGAGGCGACTTTGGCGCTGTGAATGACGTTCTTGCTGGGCAGGCATGCGATGTTGGGGCATGAGCCACCGATGTATTTGCGCTCGACGACGGCTACCCGCCTGCCTTGCCTCGCAAGGGCCCAGGCAAGGTATTTGCCGCCTTCGCCGGATCCCAGAACTACGAGGTCATACTCTTCTGCGTCGAACGAATTCTCATTCATGACGATGGTCCTTTCGCATATTGCTGGCCCGGCGTGGATCGCTGAACGACCCGCTATCCAATTCTCTTGTCAGCTCGAAAGATAGCAAACCATTCCGCTGCGGCAAAAGCCCCATAGGGAGGACTTCTCTACAACACTTTGGAGTTGCCTCTGATCGTCCCTGGTTGAGGGGCGAGAGATTTGGCTCGATGCGATCAGTCGTCACGCAAAGAGCCGGGGTTGCGACGGCCAAATAGCGCGAGCATCCTGGATCGGAGGGAGGCGTTGCCCTGGCGTGGGTAGGCGAGCGCTGCAGGTACCTTCAGCTCAACTTCGGTGCCGGCTCCGGTACGGTTCCATATCTTGAACTGTCCACCGATTCTAAGGGCGCGTTCTTTCATTCCCGAGAGACCCCAGTGCCCGGAGACGCCACCGGAACGAATGATCTCAGAGGGGATGCCCTTGCCATCGTCGCGCACGCGCAGGCGAACGCCGGACTGGTCGTAGTTGATCTCGACCTCGACCATCGACCCCAGAGAGTGAGTGAGAGCGTTGATGATCGCCTCTCGTCCGATGAGATACATCTCATCGCGGATCATCGGGTCTACTTCTCGTGGCGCCCCTTCAACGACCAGCCGGAATCCGATCGATTCCTGAATGCGGTCCTCGCCGATCGCCGACAAGACTTCGGGGAGAGCGGCGATCGCTCCGGTCTCGCGGCGCAGATTACGAATCCGCTCGCGGCTTTCGCTCATGAGTTGGTCGGCGCGATTCATGGCGTCTTCCATGATCTCGTGAGCCTTCTCGTTCTTCGGGATCAACTGGTTGACGACCTGGAAGCGGAGGAGCAAACCGTGGAAGCCCTGGAGAAGAGTGTCGTGGAGCTCTCGCGCGATGCGCTCGCGTTCGCCCAGCCGTTCTGCCATGCGCGACTGGATCTCTTCGGTGAGCTGGCGAATGCGGAGACGAAACAGGAGCCATGTGAGACTGAGTCCCAGGAGCAACAGCAAAAGCTTGAACCAGACCGTCTGGTATATCGCAGGTGGGACGACGAAGTCTAACGTTGCCCCGGTCTCATTCCACAAGCCGTCGTTGTTGCAGGCGATAACATGGAAGAGATATCTTCCGGGCGGAAGATCGCTGTAGAAGGCTTGTCGGCGCGTACCCGGGTCTTGCCAGTCAGTGTCACGCCCCTCCAACTTGTAGCGAAACCGGACCTTCTGGGGAGCCACAAAGCTTAGCCCCGCATAGTCGATTTGTATGTCGCTTGTGAGAGCCGGCAGAACCACGCCTTGGCCCGGCAGATAGGTCTGCCGATCCGCAATGACCTGCTCGATGTGCACCGACGGTGGAACCGGGTTTGTGTGACGATTGTTAGGGTCGAGCATCTGCAGGATGCGGCCATTCACGAACCAGAGCCGTCCGTCGGGAGTCCTTACTGCCTGCGGTTTCAGAGAAGTGAGGCCGGGTTGAACGCCATCGGATTCGTCGATCAGCTTGTAGGCAACAAGGACACCAGGTTTTGCCCACCAGCGATCTAATTCGGTCTTCTTGATCTCGATGATGCCGCATTTTGTGTACAGCCATATCGCCCCGGAAGTGTCTTTCACCAACGCGAAGATCTCATCGCAAGGAAGGCCGTTGCGAAGCGAAAGGTTCTGCCGCTTGCCGTCCTTGAATCGGACCAGTTCGTCCATGTTCGTGGCCCAGACCGAGCCGTCGTCTTCCACCAAAAGGTCCCGAATCTGCCTGGTGTTTCTGGTCTCGTGCGAAGGGACAGTCAACGTTGCAGCGTCCTGCCCCGGGCTGTTCTTGTAGAAGAGCAAATCGCCATTGGCCAGTCCTAGCACTAAGCCGCCCTTTGGATTTGGCGCCAGGATATAGGCCTGGCTAATCTGCGGAGATTTGATTTCCGCTTGCAGGCGCATGTCGTCAATGTGCAATAGGTTGTGCGCCGCGAGCACCCAGACGCTGTTCTCGATGTCCTCGGTGATCGCGAAAACTGTCCCGAGCGGGCTCCCATCGGCATGACGCACCGCACGAAATGTCGATCCGTCATAAACCCACAATCCATTATCGATTCCCAGCCAGAGGCGCCCAGCGTCATCTTCAAAGAGGGTGGTGACATTTTGTCCGGGCAAGCCATTTCCAGCGCGAATCGCCGACAACCGGTTATTGTGCAAATGATCCACGGCCTGGAAGTTTGCGATCCACACATCTCCGTTGCGAGATGCCACCACCGCACCCGCACCCGCGGAGGAAAGACCTTCGCCCAACGCATAGCTGGTAATGGGCTGGTCGTGGAAGTTGTCGAGTCCGGCCGACGTTACCGCCCAGACGCTTCCCTCGGCGTCCTGAAAGAATTGTCCTACTGCGTCGCTGGAGAGACCGTCCGCGTTGCTGAAGTGCTCGGTGGCGCCACCTCGGACGCGGAAGATTCCTTCATGAGCAGTCGCGATCCAGAGCGATTCGTCCCGGTCGACGAACAGCGACGTCACATCTGTGTTCTTGACGGGAATGTCAGGAAAAGCCTGGCTTGTCCACTTTCCTGACTGCAAGTGGTCGAGACTCAGCTGAGTTCGAGGGTCGTCGATGGCCACCCACAGGGACCCCGCTTTTCCAGCGCCGATGGCATTAAGAGCGGAGACGCCTTCAATGTGTTTGTCTCCCCGCCGAACGTCCAGCGGGGGAGCGCCGGGCCGCCAGCGAACTAGTTCGGAATAGCCGTTGCCCCAATAGCCGCCAACCCACAGATCTTCAGAGTCACTCGCGACAAGATGCAGCGGAAGGAAGTCCGGCAGCCCATCGCGCACTCCGTAGCACTTCACACCAGAGCCATCGATGCGGCAGATCGGGCCCATGCCGTCAGCGATCTGTGTTCTAGCTAGCCACACCACGCCTTTCGCGTCTTCGACGAGCGCTTCAACGCGTCCGCTTATCTCGGGGTAGTTAATGAGCTGGCCATGTACCCAATGGGAGACGCTGAATCCGGTGCCTATCCAAAGACTGCCGTCGCGCGCGGCCAGCAGCGAGAATATCCGAGGATCGAGTAGGTTCTGGCCGGGGGGCGGGTTCCAGGCGACGAAGCGGACGCCGTCAAAGCGGACTAACCCCAACGTAGTGCCGATCCACAGATAGCCGTCTGAGGTTTGGACCGCGACCTGTGGCACTCCGCTGAAGCTTCCATCTTGTGTGCGCCAGGCGGTATGACCGTACTGGGTGAGTCGTTTACCAGGGTCGAGCGCGTCTGCGGAAGCGCACAATATGACGCTCAGAAGGAAGCAACTGGCCAGGCGGCGTGCCGTGGATCGTATTGAGGCTTCCCCAAACATTATTGGAGTTCTTGATCGTCTCCGGCGGCGAGGTATTCCGCCATTCTATTCCGGCCCAAGCGAGGTACTTAATGATCCCGCCTGGTGGGCACCACGATCTCGCGTCGGCCGTAAATGCTGGCGTCCACCGAATAGGCGCCTGCGCCCAGCATTCCGAGGGCAACCATTACCACCAGCAGAAAAATGCCCGTCACCCGGTCGCAGCCTGTGCAAAGAAACAAGCCCAATGCCCCGATGGCGGCACCGGCGATGGCGGCAAACGGCGTATACAGGCCGATCGCCAAGAGCAATCCAATGCCCACGCAGATCGCAGTTACCCAATAGGCCGGCGGTCCTTGCCAGAAGGCTGACCCGTGGTAAGCCAAAACCCCAGCCAGGGACAGCCTCATAAGAAGTAAGGCTGCGCCAGGCTGTCCGTCCGGAAAAGTGGCGAAAAGTCGCTGCACTCAAAGGAAGTTAATCGATTTTCATTTAACTCCAAAGCCTCTTTCGAGGGGAAAGAAACAGTACTTTCGAGGGACGAATGTCCTCATCCGCGCGAGTATACTTTTGGGCAGGAAGTGATCGTCGTCTTCCAGAGCTACCCCTGGCGGAGAAACAGATGGCGGCAAGCGTTCTGCATTCCCCAATGATCCGCGTGCTCGCCGTGGACGATCATGCGCTTGTCCGCGACGGCATCGCCTTCTCGATTCAGTCTGAGTCTGACATGACGGTCGTGGCCCAGGCCGCGACCGGACAAGAGGCGATCGAGCTCTTTCGCCTGCATCGCCCCGATGTGACGCTCATGGACCTTCAAATGCCCGGTATGAATGGCATCGACGCGATGTTGGTGATCAAAGAGGAGTTTCCCTCGGCGCGGATCATCGTGATCACAACCTATTCCGGTGACGTACAGGCATCACGCGCTCTCAAAGCCGGAGCAGCCGGATATCTCCTAAAAGGCACGATGCGCAAGGAACTGGCCGACACCATTCGCCGCGTTCACGCGGGTCAACGGCGCATCCCGTATGAGGTCGCAGCCGGGATTGCCGAGCATGTTAATTCCGATAGTCTTACCGCGCGGGAGATTGAAGTACTGCGCAGCGCAGCCGCTGGAAAATCGAACAAAAGAATCGGCGAGAGTCTCGGAATATCTGAGGAGACGGTCAAGGGCCACATGCGGAACATCCTCTCGAAACTCGAAGCTAACGATCGCACCCACGCGGTTACGATCGCCCTGAAACGCGGTTTTCTGGATGGCTAATGCGTCTTTCGGGCCGCGAGAGTTGAAGCGATTCGATGGGTAGATCCGCGCACTTTCGCAGAACGCTTCAATATACTTCCTGGCCAAACAGATTGAGGTCAACCCGGGAGAGCCGGCTTTGCGCTTCCTGTAGTTCCATGCGAAGCATCTGGTTTTTGCGCAGCAACTCGGCGACCACGATCTGCAGGGGGAACCGGGTTTCGCAGTCCGGGCAAGGCGCGGCTACGGAGTCGCGGAATTGACTGGTATGCCGAGGGGAGAGTTGGGTGATCTCTTCGCTGTTCATGGCGGTTTCCTGGTTCTAGCTGTGTCGGCGAGGCGTGCACTGCTATGTGCGTCGCCCCCTGGGGCTCGTCATTGGGAGAGACGAGTTCGACTTGGCTGAAGAGTATGGGATTCCAATCCCGCCAACAAGCCCGGAAGGAGTGTCGCTCGACCCACTCTTTGGAGTTGGCGGCGGAAGTCGGCCGGGGACTTACTTGGGATTTTGCGCTGCCACCAGTGCCTCCACTCCCGGAACGATCATGTTGAGGAGAGTGGCTTGCGGTGCTTCGAGTTGCTTGAGCGTGGCGAGTTGCTGCTGTTGCTGCGCGGCGCCCACTGGCTGGTGATTCTCGACGGAATCCAGCGCTGAGAGGCCAATGGTCGCGGCTTCGCTGAGGTTGCGCGAGAGCGGCGCGAGTTCGGCGGTCAGTTCGGACTTGGGCAGTTCCGGCCGGAGCGCGGCATCGTTGTCACGCCACAACGTAAGCCATTGCCTCATCTGCTGAAAGTCGGCCGGACTTGCGGCGCCCGTAGCGATGCGGTGGGCGACGTCGCGGAATTCGCGGGCGTGATCGCTCTCGGGTGGGACGGTGTCAACGAGGCGATTGAGCGGAGTGTAGCTGTAATATTTGATGCCAAGATTTTCGCGGGTGTATTCCTTGGGTGGCTCGACTACGCTGGCTAGCACCTTCAACGATGACGAGGCCTGGTCGCCGCTGAGGCGATTGAGCATCTGTTCGTATTCCGCCTTGTAGCTCTGGCCGAAGTAGTTGAGCTTCTCTGAGACAATGGCTAGCCGGGCGTACATCGAGTCGACGTTCTTAACATCCTGCGGCGACCAGAGGCGCTCGGCGATGGCGGCGGTGCGCGGCCAGATGCGGCTGCCGACGTTTTCGGGCGTAACGAATTCGGACCACATAGTCGCCTCGCCCCCGAGGATGAGTTTCTGTTGTTCGGGAGTGAGCTTTGCGGTCGCACCTTCCAATGGATCGACGGCGTAATGTTGGGACGCCGGCTGGTTGAGGTCTATATAGTAGCCGGTCGAGAGGATACCGCGATTGCCGCCGCGCGCTGCCTGGGCGAGCGATTCCTGTCCGCGCCATGACTGAATGACAACGTCCTTCGGTGTATCGGGCTGGAGGACTTCATCCCAGCCGACGGTGATCTTGCCGCGCTTGGTGACGAGCTTTTGCACGCGTTCGGTGAAGTAGGCCTGGAGTGCGGCGTTGTCTTTGATGTTGTGCTCGCGCATGTATTGCTGGATGCGCGGGTTGGCGTCCCACTCTTTGCCATTGCACTCGTCGCCGCCGATGTGGAAGTAGGCGTCGGGAAAGAGTGCGGTCATCTCGGCGAAGAAGTTGTCGAGGAACTGATAAGTGTTCTCGCGGGTGGGGTCCATCGCGGGGTCGAAGACACCCCAGGCGCGTTCGATCTGGTAGGGGCCTTTGCCGCTAGCAAGATCGGGATAGCCGACGAACCATGCGGTGGTGTGGCCGGGCATATCGAACTCAGGCACGACGCGGATGCCGCGGTCGCGGGCGTAGGCGATGATGCCGCGAATTTCATCCTGGGTGTAATAGAGTCCGTCGGAGCCTTTTTCCTGAAGCATTGGATAGGTCTTGCTCTCGACGCGGAAGCCCTGGTTTTCCGACAGATGCCAGTGGAAGACGTTGAGCTTGACGGCCTCCATGCCGTCGATGGTCTGGCGCACGGTATCGAGCGGCATGAAGTGGCGGCCTGACGTCGAGCATGAGTCCGCGCCAAGGGAAGCGGGGTCGATCATCGATGGTGACGGCATCGACTGCGAAGCCTTGCGGCGTCGAGTGGACGAGCTGCAGAAATGTTTGCAGGCCGTGCAGGACGCCGAGCGGGTTTGGCGCGGTGAGGACGGCTCCGGTGGAGGAGACTTCGAGGTGGTAGGACTCGTCTTCGCCAAGCTGCTGGACGGGCGCGCTGGGGCCGGCGGTGTTAATCACGAGCGTTGGGTGGTCGGCGGGCTGGGCGGGTACGGGCAGGATTCCGGTCTCGGCGGCGAGATGGGCGAAGAAGCGATCGCGGGCGCGCTCGAGACGCGGTTCTGTGTAACCCTCGAATCGCACCTGAAGTCCGCTGTTGATGGAGAGGCTTCCTGTGCGTTGAATCGCGTGCGCGGGCAGCGGCATGATTGGCAATGTTGTCTGCGCGAACATTGGAATGTGGGGTGACAACAACAGGGAAGCGGTGAGGATGGTCATTCTGCGCCAGCGCAGGAGGTTGTTGGGAATCATTGCTCTTCATTTGTAGCGTCCGTTGGAGCAAAAGACAAATCGCATAAGGGATATACCGCCTGCGTGGGGATGGGAATGTTGGGACGAGATAATATGCGTCTCCAACTCAAGCCAACGGAAGGCTTGAATGGGGCGCGCAGTTCTGTCCTGTGGGCGAAGTGGAGGAAGTTCACCACGGAGAACAAGTAAGAGTGGTCTTAAAAATCGTGCCGATATTCGATGCAAAGGAGGTTGCTGTACCAGACGTCGGAGGTGACGCCGTCAGTGCGAGTTCTTGCCGTGCGCGGCGGGGAATAGCTACCCTGCGCGAATCAAGGCCCGGCGTAATGCCACTTCGCTATAATCGCTAGGCTGCGCGTGTAAGCAAGATGAAAGGGAGAACGTGGATGCGATTGAGCAAGGGGCTTGTGGTCGTCGTGCTGAGTGGGTTAGGTGTGAACTTCACTCCACCACTGCTTTCCGCACAGCAGCCCAGCAACGCAGGGCCGCAGTCGGTGGGTCCGGCGATCAATTACACGCTGCCCAAAGACGGCGAGGTGACGCTGGGTATCTACGACCAGCAGGGCCAGTTGCTGCGCACCGTAATCAGCGCGGAATCGCGTTCCCAGGGCCGGCTCAGTGAGACTTGGGATGGTCTCGATCAATGGGGAAAGCCGATTCCCGCCGGTTCGTATGTTTTGAAGGGACTGTACCATCCAACCATCACCACCCATTATGTTACGACCTTTGGAAATCCGGGGAACCCGCCGTGGCCGACCACCGATGGCAAGGGAGACTGGCTGAGTGATGAGTCTGCTCCACAGGCAGTCGCGAGTGATGGTCAGTGGGCCTTTCTCGCCGCTCCCGGCTCCGAGAAAGGCTCGACAATCATTGCCGTCGATGGGACGGGGCAGCGCCAGTGGGGAGTGGGCGAACCTTTTGCGCCCGCGACTGTCTCCTTGGCTGTCGACGGCGAATATCTATATGCGTTGTTCTCGGGGCCGCAATTGACGGATTCGAGCCGGTCGTATCATCCCGGTGGGACGAATGCTATTGGTCGAGCCATCCTCGTCTGTCTCGATAAGCGGACGGGGCATGCCGCCAAGTTCACAATTGCCAATCCGGTAAAGGTAATCGCGAAGTTTGGCTTTACCGGGCAGACCGTAGGGCTATGGGACCTGCGCACGCAGAAGACCTATTCGCCGGCCAATTACAGCGGTCAGCCTCGTTACAGCGCTAGCGACGTCGGAGAGACGACCGACGCAATTGGTCTAGCGGTTGCGAATCAGCGGGTCTACGTCGCGATGCACGACGACAACCAGATACTGGTCTTTGACGCGAATACCGCCAATCAGGTCGATCAGATTCCGGTGCCGGCGCCGGCAGGCTTGTTTGCCGAGCCCAACCACTCGATTTTGGCGGTGAGCAACCAGCACATAGTTCGGATCAATCCTGCCAACAGGCAGGTTCAAACCGTCGTGAGCTCGGGTCTCGTTGCCCCGAGATGCGTGACAGAGGACCAGAAGAATCGCATCTATGTCAGCGATTGGGGAAGCTCGTTTCAGGTCAAGGTGTTTTCTTCGAGCGGCGCTTCGCAGCGCAGTATCGGGAAAGAGGGCGGACGCCCATGGGTTGGGCCGTGGGACCACAACGGAATGCTGGTGCCCACGGGCATTGCGGTCAGCGGCGACGGCAAGCTCTGGGTGGCGGAAGACGATTCCAGCCCGAGCCGAGTGAGTGTCTGGAATCCGGATACCGGCGCGCTTGTGAAGGAGTATTTGGGACCAACGGCCTACGGTGGTCCTGGATCGATGATCGATCCGAAGGATCCGACCGACGCGAATGGGATGGGAACACGTTTCAAAATCAGCTTCTCGGCGAAGACCTGGGTGCCGGTGGCATCGATGGAGCGCCGGATGGATATGAACCAGCCCTTCGCGCTCAACGGCGCAAACCCGGCCACGCCGGGGCAGAAAGTACTCTACCACGACGGCGCAGAGTACCAGACGGTGGTGACCTCCGAGGGAATTGTTATCCACAAACGCAAGGGCGACCTGCTTGTACCGGTAGCCGCCTTCGGATCGCTGCGCGCTCCAGATACTGGCGATGGCACCAGCCGCACCCTTTGGGATAGCGACCTGGGCCGTCGCGAGGTGAAGAATCTCTATCCGCCCTTTTTCAGCGGTCATGCAGCGAACAACTACACTTGGACTGACAGCAACGGCGATGGACTGGTGCAACCCGACGAAATGAAGTGGGTTCAGGCATTGAGCGGCAACCAAAACTATATGCCAGGCTCCCAACCGTTTTCGTCGACGGGTTGGGGATATGGCATGGGAGATGATTGGTCGATCTATTGGTCCGGCTCTTTTAAGAGTCAGTCCTTCATTTTCCGTCTGGACGTCAAAGGCTGGACTTCAGACGGAGCGCCCATTTATGACATTCACGACTCAAAGCCTATCGTTATTCGTCCTCGTGCCTCCGAACCGATAGGACTCTTCGCCACCACTGACGGTAAGGTCGTTGCGACTTATGGCTACGAGTATGCGACCTCCAGCAACGCCATCGAATCCTTCGACCGCAATGGCAAGTCGCTCTGGGCGCTGGCGATGCCCAAGCTCACTCCAACGGGCACGGGGCAAGGTCCAAAGGACATCCTCGCGCAAAACGTCATTACGGAGTTCAAAGTGCCGGGCATCGGAAATGTACTGGGCGCGTGGCTTTGGCATGCGAACGCGCATCCTTATCTGTTTACCGATGACGGGTTGTACATTGCGCCGCTGCTTGAAGAGACGCATATCGGGCCAAACGCGGCATGGGATGAGTCCTATAAGAACTACTATCAGGATCCGCAGGGCGTTCCCTATATCATCAACGGCGCAAACGATGCTTTTCACGTCTTGAGGATCGATGGGCTGAGCCAGGGAGGACGCTGGCAGCAGCCGTTTACCTATTCGCAGCAGGACTATGCCAAGGCATCCGCTTTCCGCCTCATTCCAGCTCCCAAAGTCGCGCCAAAGCCGATTCTCAATGTGACCTGGGTGACGCAGGCGCCGAAAATTGACGGAAATCTTAGCGACTGGAATATGCGGGCGGGCGCATCTCTCCAGGCAGCCAAGAACCGGGGAGCGCAGATTGCGCTTGCCCGCGACGCAACGAACCTTTATCTCGCGTACCAGGTCACAAAGGACCGTCCCTTCTCGAACAAGGGCGACAACTGGCAGACTCTGTTTCTTTCAGGTGACTGCGTCGACCTGATGCTCTCGACCAACGCGGCGAGCGGCCTGCACTCAGACCCGGCGCCCGGCGACATTCGTTTGTTGTTCAGCATGTATCAGGGCAAGCCGATCGCCGTTCTGTATCGGCCCACGGTTCCAGGAACGTCGCAGCCGGTTCAACTGATGGCCGCGAGGATCGACAGCATCCGGCAGCTGTCTTCGGCGAGGGTGTCGATTGTGCCAAGCGGGAATTCGTATGTGGTTGAAGCCGCGGTGCCGCTCGGCGACATCGGGCTCGACCCCAAGGTAAAGGGAGTGGCTCTCATGGGCGACGCCGGCGTGATCTATGCAGACGCGTCGGGGACGAGCCGGGATCTCCGCGTCTACTACTACAACAAGCAGACCAGCGTAACCGCCGACCTGACCACCGAGGCTACATTGCAGCCATCGCAATGGGGGACGGTTCAGATGCCGCTGGGCCCAAATTTGCTGAAAGACAGCAGCTTCGAAAACGGGTTCACGGCGACTTCGGACATTGGCTGGGCCAAATTGACGGAGAGCAACGGCGCTACCGCAGCCATGACGACGTCGTCTCCTCACAGCGGCATGCAGTCTCTGGTGTTGCAGCAAGTCAAGCCGGTGGTTTATCCCGATGCCATGGTCGCCGGCGCCGACTACCGTGCCTTTCTCGGTTCAGCGAACAATGGCGCGGGACCCGGGGTGGCGATGGTGGAACAGCGCGTTCCAGTCACAGCCGGGCACCTCTATACCTTCCGATTCAACTACCGGTCGGACAAGTTGCAAATCAACAAGCCGGCGCCAGGACCAGGCAGAGGCTATTCAGACATCGCGGTGCTGGTCGAATGGTCCGGCACCGGTATTCCCCCAAACTTAAGGGATACAGGCGCGCTGGACAACCAAGTCGACTCTGCCGCATGGAAGCAAGAGACGAATTCGTCGTCTCACTATCAGATGATCCCACAGCCGTATCTTGCGCCCACAGGGGCCACGGCCGCCTCAGTCAGATTCCGTCTCGGCACCAATGCCCCCAACGATCTTCCAACTGTGTATATCGATGACGTGGAGCTTGTCGATGTGACCGCAAATCCATAACCTCACGAAGGCAGGCGGCACCGGTCTCGTTTTGGTGCTTAACGAGACCGCAATTCACAGGATGCTCGGACCATAGATCGTCGTCAGTTGAGTAGAAGTGTGTGTTTCTTGATCCGCCTTGCTCAAGATGGCATTCGACGACCACTGGAGAGGTGCGAATTGCCTTCGACGTTACTCTAGATTGAGACGGCGAGCGTGATAGTCGAAGCCGCGGGAGATTTCTTGTTGAGAGTTCATCAGTCGACGGTATTGTGCATTCAGCTTTTGTTTGCGCTTGCAATTAGCGGTGCTGCGACCCCAGCGCGGAGCGAGGACGGCGCGGCAGGCTGGTTGCGGTATGCGCTAGTGGGCGACAACTCGGTGTGTTCGCAACTCCCCGCCGAAGTTGTCGTTGCGACAAGTAGACCAGGAGCGCTGCGGCAGCCGATGTGGCGATTGTCCGCAAAGCAGCGCACGAACTCAGCCGCGGGCTTACGTCGATGTGCGGTCATCGCTGATCGGCTTTCGCGAGGTGTTGCCCGACGAGCGGAAATGTCCTGATTGTCGGAACGATCGGCGAAGTGAAGGCGATGCTACCGGGCTGGCGTCCCGCGCACGTGCCAGGCAGAGAGGGCTATGCGTTTGCGGAAACGGCTTCGCAGGGACACCGCTATGTGATTGTCGCCGGTGCGGACGCGCGGGGTACGCTTTATGGCGCGTTTGCATTGCTCGCGCAAGTGGCCCAGGTGCGAACCCTCTCGTTCCAACAAATGCAAACGCCGGCAGATGCCGTCCGTTGGGTGAATCAGTGGGACAACCTTGATGGCTCGATCGAGCGCGGCTATGCGGGGCGGTCGATCTTCTTCGACGGCGGGCACGTACGCTCCGATCTCACCCGTGCTGGCGACTATGCGCGACTGCTCGCTTCGGTGGGAATCAACGGCTGCACGATTAACAACGTCAATGCCTCTCCGCAGATGCTCTCGCCTGAGATGATCGCCGATGTTGCGCGGATCGCCGATGCTTTCCGGCCGTGGGGGGTGCGGATGTCGATGTCGATTGACTTCAGCAGCCCTCAAGCGATCGGCGGATTGCCAACCTTCGACCCTCTCGATCCTGCAGTTGCCGCGTGGTGGGCGAAGACGGTCGATGCGATCTATGCGAGGATTCCGGACTTTGCGGGATTTGTGGTCAAGGCTGATTCCGAGGGCAAGCCGGGTCCTTCGCAGTATGGCCGCTCTCCCGCACAGGCGGCGAATGTGCTGGCTCGAGCTCTGAAGCCGCACGGTGGGCTGGTCCTCTATCGTGGCTTTGTCTATAACCATCATCTCGACTGGACGGACCTGAAGGCCGATCGGGCCAAGGCTGGTTATGACAACTTCAGCAAGCTGGATGGCGAGTTCGACGACAACGTAATCATCCAGATCAAGAATGGACCGATCGACTTTCAGGTGCGCGAACCCGCTTCGCCGCTCTTTGCCACGCTGCGCAAGACCAATCAGGCGATCGAGCTGCAGATCACGCAGGAGTACTTAGGCCAGCAGCGGCATCTTGTCTATTTGGTTCCGATGTGGAAAACGACCCTCGACACCGACATGCGGGCGGAAGATCGGTCCACTCCGGTGAAGGAGATTGTCGAGGGCAAGAGTTTTCATCGCCCGATCGGAGGGTTCGTCGGGGTTGCGAACGTTGGGCTTGACGCGAATTGGGTCGCTCACCCGCTTGCGATGGCGAACCTTTATGGGTTTGGGCGGCTGGCGTGGAATCCCGATTTGTCTTCAGAGGAGATAGCCGATGAGTGGACGCGGCTGACTTTTGGCAACGAAGCCTTAGTCGATCGCACAATCGACGACATGCTTTTGCGCTCGTGGCATTTGTATGAGGACTACACCGGGCCGCTTGGTCTTGGCACTCTAACCGACATCGTCGGAGCCCACTATGGTCCGGGAATTGAGTCGGCAGAAAGAAATGGCTGGGGGCAATGGCTTCGCGCCGATCATGAAGGCATCGGCATGGACCGCACCATCGCGACGGGGACCGGTTATATCGGCCAGTATCCGCCCGAGCTGGCAAAGATTTACGAATCGCTGGCGACATGCCCGGACGAGCTGCTGCTCTTTATGCATCACGTTCCCTATACGCATGTCTTGCACTCGGGGAAAACAGTGATTCAACATGTGTACGATTCCCACTATGAGGGTGCGGATGGTGCAGCGAAGCTTTATGTGGATTGGTCGGCGCTCAAAGGCCGTGTCGATGACGAACGCTTCGACAAGGTGCAGGGGTTGCTGCAATATCAAGCCGGTCATGCGATTGTTTGGCGCGATGCGGTATCGATGTGGTTTCTGCGCATGTCGGGGATTCCGGATGCGAAGGGGCGAGTCGGGAATTATCCCTACCGAGTGGGAGCGGAATCGATGCAACTTCGCGGATATACACCTGGCGACGTAACCCCGTGGGAGACCGCATCAGGAGGCAAGGCTGTAATCTGCAAGGAATCGGAATGCACTGCCGAGACTTCCTTCACGGGAGCGGCGGGCAAGTATCGCATTGCCGTCGAGTATTTCGACTTTCATGATGGCGCTTCCACTTTTTCGTTGCAGCTTAATGGAAATGAACTCACGCACTGGATTGCGAACAATACGCTGCCGACCGACAAGATGAATGGCAGTACCTCGACGCGCTACCTTGTGCCGGAATCTGTTGAGCTGCAGGCAGGCGATAAGCTCGAGATTGTCGGCCATCCTGATGGGCCGGAGCCGGCGCCGGTCGACTATATCTCGATTGTTCCCGCAGAAAAGGCCAGCCCCGCTACTGGCGCACCCAACCAATAGCCAAGGAGCTCGAGACTGTGAAGATTACCAATGCGCGCGTCAGTATCTGCTCCCCGGGGCGCAATTTCGTCACTCTGCTTGTTGAGACGGATGATGGGATCATCGGTCTGGGCGACGCCACACTCAACGGGCGCGAGTTAGCGGTCGCGAGTTATCTGACTGACCACATCCTGCCCTGCATTGTTGGGCGCGATCCTTTTGAGACCGAAGACATCTGGCAATATCTCTATCGGGGCGCTTATTGGCGGCGCGGACCGGTGACGATGGCGGCAATCGCAGCCGTCGATGTAGCTCTGTGGGACATCAAGGGCAAGGCTCTTGGCACGCCGGTTTACAACCTGCTGGGCGGTAAGAGCCGGCAGGGCGTTCTTGTCTATACTCACGCGAACGGCAAGGAGATTGCGCAGGCGCTTGACCAGGCAGCGCGCTATATTGACGAAGGATATCTCGCGGTGCGGCTGCAAAGCGGGGTCCCAGGGCTTGCGTCCACTTATGGCGTGCCCAAAGGCAACCAGCCCTACGAGCCGGCGGAGCGGGGATTGCCGAGCGAGAATGTGTGGTCGAGCGAGAAGTATCTGGTTCATGCTCCGCGGTTGTTTGAGGGCGCGCGAATGCGCTTTGGCGAAGACGTTCACCTGCTTCATGACGTGCATCACCGCCTCACTCCGATAGAAGCGGCGCGGCTGGGCAAGTCGCTGGAGCCGTATCATCTTTTCTGGCTCGAAGATCCGGTGGCGGCGGAGCTACAGAGCAGCTTCAAGATCATCCGGCAACACACGACGATCCCGATTGCGGTTGGCGAGGTCTTCAACTCGCTGTGGGACGCGCAGGAGCTGATCCAGAACCAGTGGATCGACTATCTGCGAATGTCAGTGGTGCATGGCGGCGGACTGACTCATCTGAAGAAGGCAGCTGATTATGCAGCTGTGTATCATGTGCGCACTGGTTGCCACGGCGCGACGGACTTATCGCCGATCACTATGGCAGGCGCGCTGCAGCTTGGAATCTCGGTGCATAACTTCGGCATTCAGGAGCACATGCATCACTCTGCGGAGACTGACGAAGTCTTTCCACACGCCTATCGCTTCGAGGGCGGCTACATGGTGCCAGGCGATGCTCCGGGGTTGGGTGTGGAGTACAACGAAGAGTTGGCGAACCGGTATCCCTACCAGAGGGCATATCTTCCTGTGAACCGGAAGCTGGATGGGACGCTCACCGATTGGTAAGTGTTCGTTAAACCGTTATTGCGTGGATTCGGATTTGAAAAGTCCGAGCAGAACCTCAGTGGCGAGGTGCGCATCCTGGACCTTGAAGTCGTGCGGGAGATGCAGCCCGGGCGTTCTTGGTGCAATCGGCCGAAGGCCGCGGAGGGCGGTCTCCGACGAGAGTTGCGGCGTGCCGGGTCCGACGAGAATATATTCCACGTCTTCGACGCGCAGCAGGATCTTCGCGTCACCGAAGTTGCACGTCCATTTCACATCGAAGCCGTGCTGGGTGAGGACAGCGCGGACGAAGGCGCAAAGGTCAGGCGACTGATCGAAGAAGAGCACCCGCGTGCCGTGTTTCTCAACTTGTTGGGTCGGCTGTCGCTCAAGAAAAGATAGTAACGCCGACTCTTCAGTGTCATAGACACGGAGGAACTTCGAGAGGTTCGCGAGGTTCAAGAGGTTCACGATGAACGGGGGAGGCGCCGCCAGCCGGATGTCTCCGCCAACCTTGTGCAGGTTGGTTGCCTGGCGAACCAGCAGGCCAATTCCCATGCTGTCGAGGCGGTCGACTTCGGCAACGTTGAGCACCACGCGGGTGAACTCGCGTGTACAGAAGCGCAGTTCGGCTTCGAGAGCTTTTACTTCGTCGCCCATCGCAATGCGGCCCTTGCAATGGATGATGTAGACGTTGCCTAAGTGGCGCGAAG
The DNA here is from genome assembly GCA_963742015.1 of uncultured Acidobacteriaceae bacterium. Classification (GTDB taxonomy): domain Bacteria; phylum Acidobacteriota; class Terriglobia; order Terriglobales; family Acidobacteriaceae; genus Acidisarcina. The sequence continues at coordinate 75,302 of CAVUKL010000026.1, forward strand.
TTAAGACGAGCGACATGTCTTCCTCTTACATCCTGCGAAACGAGCTTGCGGATAAGAGCCAATATACGCGAGGGCAAAGATCAAGGTACATAAGAGAAATTGTCGGCGACCATCGTCGGCGGCCGGCGATGGGGTGCAGCGGCTGGCGTCCGTCCGATGGCGGGTCAATGAAACAGTGATTCATGTGAAGAGAGGGAAAACAAGCGGTATACTCTTCTTCGGTCACTTGGAATTTGCGTGGCGATTTCCCTTGCCGCTGGAGGCAACAAGGTCTCAACTACAACTCAACTCGCCGCTCCCCCGCGCCTTCGCAAGCTCACCCTGCTGCCGCTCGTTGCGGCCACTTATTTCATGGTCTCGGGTGGGCCGTATGGTCTGGAAGACATCGTCGGCCAGGCCGGATATCTGCGCGCGCTGCTGCTACTGGCGATTGTCCCGCTGATCTGGAGCCTGCCTACCGCATTGATGATCGGCGAGCTTGCTTCAGCGATTCCTGAGGAGGGCGGATTCTATCGCTGGGTCAGTCGCGCTTTCGGCCCTTTTTGGGGATTCCAGGAAGCCTGGCTCTCGCTCTCGGCCTCGGTCTTCGACATGGCGATCTATCCCGCGCTGGCGGTCGCCTACCTGGGGCAACTCTCAGCGAATCTGACCGCAGGCCACCGCGGGCTCTTCTGGTCGCTGGCTATCGTGCTGATTTGTATCGCCTGGAATTTGCGTGGAGCGCACTCGGTCGGCCAAGGGTCGATCGGCATGTTTGCTCTGCTGCTGACGCCGTTCCTTGGCATCATCATCTACGGCGCCTTTCATGCCGCTTCGGCACCCTTTGGGCCACGCAACCTTGCGGCAATCGGCGAAGGCAACATGACGACCGCGCTGCTCTTTGTCTTGTGGAACTGCATGGGATGGGACAACGCCTCGACGATAGCGCGAGAGGTAAAGGACCCGCGGCGCAATTACATTCGCGCCATGGTCGGGGCAGTGGCTCTGGTGACCATCAGCTATATTCTTCCTATTGCGATCGTGGCGATGACGGGGATTCCGGCGACCTCGTTTGCGACCGGGGCATGGGTCGATGCGGCGCGCGACACTCGGTGGCCCGGTGGTTGGTCCGATCCTTGCGATCGGCGTGGTGGCCGGTGGCGCGATTACGGGCGTGGCGATGTTCAATGCGCTGACGCTTTCCTATGCGCGGGTGCCCGCGGCGATGGCGCGAGACGGAATGTTGCCGAAGCAATTTGCGCGGCATATGGACAATGGCGTCCCCTGGGTTGCGGTGATCGTCTGCGGGCTGGGATGGGCGCTGGCGCTAGGGCTTAACCTGACCCGGCTGCTTGAGCTGGACCTGATGCTGTATGGGTTTTCACTGATTCTTGAGTTTGCGGCGTTGATAGCGTTACGAATTCGCGAGCCCAATTTGCCACGTCCGTTCTCGGTCCCCGGCGGCTTGCCGGTGGCGATTGGAGCGGGAGTCGGACCGACCGCGCTGATTCTCTTCGCGATTTGGGGGGCGCGCGGCGACCACCTGACTCCGGGGCTGCCAGCGATTCTTTTGGGAGCGATCATTGCGCTTGCAGGCCCTGTGATTTATTTCCTGACTGCTAGCGTGAGAACTCGCGCGCAATTTAGCCAGGGGACGACACGAGGCGCCGGTCTGGAATAGCGTCGCTTTATAAGATCATCCCGTCGGCGGTGGCGAGAGTTTTGTCGCCTGCCGCGCGGCTCCAGGCGATGCGAAAGTCTTTGACTCCGTGCAACGCGAAACTGCCCTGCGCGTCGTGCGGCGCCGTGATGGCGAAGAAGTCTGCGCGCTCTACATCGCTTAGATAAAACGCAGGACGGGCGTCGGGTGAGGCGCAGGCAATCTCGACATGACTCATCTCCAGGTTGCGCATGTGGCGTAGAAAGAATCCTGAAGCCGGCATGGGCCCGAACATTCCAGGGTCAGGGTACTTGTTCTCAAACTCGGGCGGTTGGACGCTGGCCGCTTCCGCTGTTGCACCTCCAACGGTCTCGACATAGATGTTGGAGAACTTTACGTCTTCGATGGAGTAGCCGGGTATTCCGCTGAGGATCGAGCTGATCTTCATCGGAGCGTTGTAGCATTCGAGATTGCTGATCAGAATGCGCTTCATCGTGCCGACCTTCGTGCTTTCTTTTGGGCCGCGCAGTCGGGAGCCGAGTCGCATAAAAATGGGCCCTGCTACGAGGTCGCGCATAGTCGTATTCGTGATGGTGAAGTCTTCAAGAAGTGCGCCGTCTTCCGACTCCAGTGCGTACCCACAGCAGCCTTCAAAGACGCAGTTCGAGATCGTGACGTTGATGAAGCCGCCGTTCGACTCGGTGCCGCACTTGATGCGCCCGGTGCGCGGCACACGGAACTCCGGAGCGAACTTCTTGAAGGTGCCGTCGAGTACCGACCCCAGTTCGTAAGACCCACTAACAAAGCAGTTGGTGATGGTGAGATTTCGCGTGGGGCGCGCATAGCCGAGCGCATAGCTCGACTTGGGACAGATGCCGTCGTCCCACGGCGAGTTGACGCTGCAATTGGAGACGCGGACATTCTGGCAGCAGTCGATGTCCATGCCATCGCGGTCGGTGTCGATCTTGAGGTTGTCGATGGTGAGATTATCAACGCCGGTCAGGAGAAGGCCGAAGTGCCCCGCTTTCAGAATCGAAAAGTCGCGCAGGAGCACGTTGCGGCAGTTCTTGAGCGCAATTGCCTTGTTGCCGACGCCCGCTTGCTCGGCGACGAAGGGCGCGCCATCGCCTTTGCGGCCGCGGCCATTGGAGAGGCCTTTGCCCCAGATCAACCCGGTTCCGGTGATGCTGAAGTCGTGGATGTCTTCGCCCCAGAGCAGCGAATTGTGCCAGTGGTTGTGGCCGTAATCCTGATAGGCGTCCCATGAGGTCTTGGGTTCGGCTGTGTCGTAGACTCCGCCGTGATAGCCGGTCTGCTCGCCGGGAAGTGGCGAGTCGGCGGCGACGATTGTGCTGCCTTGCAGTAACAGCAGATGAACGAAGCTCTTGAGGTGGATGGAGAAACAGAGGTAGTTTCCGGCAGGGAAGACGACCGACTCCTCCACCGGCTGCGGCTGCTGCTTCGATCGCGTGATTGACGGCGTCGGTGTCGAGGGTCTTGCCGTCTCCGGTGGCGCCGTATTTGCGAACGTCAAAGTAACCTGTCGATGAATTAGGCGCATCCTGCGCGTATGCTGTTGTCAAAGACAAAGCCGGGATCGCGGCTGCGGCCAGACCGGGGCCGGTCATGCGAAGAAAGTCGCGGCGAAGAGAGTTGAAGTTGCTCATAGGTGGTCATGCTAGCAGGCGGCGCTCTGCGAATGAAATGCGGACTTTCACGACGGTTGAGCGTCGCGCTCTGGATGATGGTTGGCGACGTTGTGGAATGAAATAGAATTCCGCTTGTCGTCCTGGATAGTTCCGCACATGTGTCGAAACCGGGTAACCCTCGTGCGCTGTTTGGTGATGGCGGTGATGCTGGTTGCCGTTTCGGGATTGCCGGCTGGAGGCACAAACCTCTCTGACCGAGCTCAGGCAGAGCTTTGCTCATCCTCCCGATGCCGCGAAGCCGATGGTTCGCTGGTGGTGGTTTGGCATTGCGGTTGAGAAGCCGGAGATTCTGCGCGAGCTTCAGCAGATGAAGGCTGACGGCATCGGCGGGGTCGAGCTTGCGTTTGTCTATCCGCAGGTGGTCGATAACCCGGCGAAGGGCCTGGTAAACCAGCGGTTTCTCAGTCCAGGCGATGCTGGACAACGTTGCTTACGCCCAGACTGAGGCGCGGAAGCTTGGTCTTCGCGTGGACGTGACATTGGGCAGCGGGTGGCCTTATGGTGGGCCGGCGACGACGTTGGCAGAGGCCGCCGGTCAACTTCGTGACGTGGAGCTTGCCGTTCCTGCGAAATCGACGACGCTGCCCGCCTTTCAAGCTTGGAGGAGGGTGAGTCTGTGGTTTCAATCTCTTTGGTGAACGGCCAGCCTCATCAATGGGACGCTGCTACCGCGCAGAGTCTTCCGCTTGGCCAGACTGGAAGATTATGCCGAGCGCTTACCCGCGCACTGCTCTGATTTTCGTGGCCAGCCACACCGGCCAGATAGTGAAGCGAGCGGCGGTGGGGGCCGAAGGCTGGGTGCTCGATCCGTTCAGCCGGCAGGCGGTCGCCGATCATCTCAAAGCCGTGGGCGAACCTCTGGTGGGTGCATTTGGAGCAACTCCTCCTTACGCGATTTTTTCGGACTCACTCGAGGCGTACGGGGCGGATTGGACTCCGGACCTGCCGACAGAATTTCAGAAGCGGCGCGGCTACGACCTATTGCCACATCTGCCTGAGCTGGTCGCAGGCGGTAGCTCGGCGGCCGAGAAGGTCCGGCACGACTGGGGCAAGACGCTCACGGAGCTCGTCGATGAGAATTACCTGAGTCAGATCAATTCCTGGGCCGTCGCTCGTCACACGAGGTTTCGTTCGCAAACTTATGGAGAACCGGCGGTTAGCTTATCGAGCCAACGGTTGGTCGCGTTGCCTGAGGGGGAGGGGCCTCGCTGGCGGGCCTTTTCGACGCTGCGCTGGGCGAGCTCGGCGAATCATCTCTTTGGCAACAACGTGACCTCGGCGGAGACATTTACCTGGCTTCATTCGCCGGTCTTTCGGGCGACTCCGCTGGATATGAAGGCGGAGGTCGATCTTGCACTTCCTGATGGGCGTCAACCAGATCATCTGCCATGGCTGGCCTTATTCTCCGCCACAGGTTGGCGAGCCGGGTTGGTCGCTTTATGCGGCTGCTGTCTTTAACGACCACAATCCGTGGCATCCGGTGATGCCGGATGTGGCGCGGTACATTCAGCGGGTCAGTTATCTGCTGCGGCAGGGCGAGCCTACGAACCAGGTTGCGCTGCTGCTGCCGACCGACGATGCGTGGGCGGGGTTTTCGCCGGGGAAGGTTACGGTAACTGGTGAGATGACTCACCTCATCAGGCCTGCGTTGATGTCCGCGATCATCGCGGCTGGGTACAACGTCGACTTCACGGATGCGGAGACGATCGATCGACTGGGGATACACTCACCCGATTCTGGTCATTCCGCCGACGGACAGAATTCCTGTGAGCACTTTGCTCGAGAAGATTCAGCAATACGTCGCAGGCGGAGGCAAGGTGATCTCTGTGGGCCGTCCGCCATCACTGGATGACGAGGGTCAGACGAACCCTCAGATATCCGCGCTCTCGCATCAGCTTTTCTCATCTGCGAATGGAAGCTTCGCCTCCGCAGAGTCCGCGCTGGGAGACGCCTTGCGAAAAGCCGCCGTTGCCGATCTTCAGCTTTCGAGCGGCAGGGATGAGATCGGCTTCATCCGCCGCAAGCTTCCGAACGCGGACATTTATTTTGTGGCCAATACGTCGAATCACCCCGTGATCGCTCATGGAGCTTTCTCGACAGCACGCAAGTCTGGCGAGCGATGGGATGTCGACACGGGAATGCCTTTGCCGGGCGGCGTTGACGCCAGGCGACGTTTCGATCGAGCTGGCGCCTTATGAATCGACAGTCTTCGTTTTCAGCGATGCTCCGATCGCTGCACCGGCGCCGCGCCGGCCTGCAGCTCAACTGGCAGATTTCAGCGCGGACTGGCAGGTGACTTTTCCATCGCTCCGGAAGCTTGTTACCGAGCGCGTTCTCACGGATTGGATTACTGATCCGGCAACGAAATTCTATTCAGGCGTCGGTGTCTACCAGCGCGACCTCGTCGTGAAGGGCCTTCCGGCGGGACAAGTGTTTCTGCAAGTTGATGGTGGAACTCCTGTGGCTGAGCCAGTCCAGGTGTCATCCGACGAAACTGCTCGTGCGGCAGGAAGCCCGTTACCCAACCCGCTGGTCACGCACACCGGTCCAGGAATGCAGGCCTGGTATAATCCACCGATTCGCGAGGCCGCAGTTGTTTTTATCAACGGCCATCGCGCCGGTGCACTGTGGCATCCGCCCTACCGGCTGGAGGTCGGCCCGTATCTGAAGCCCGGCGAGAACCATATCGAGATCCGCGTCTACAACACGGCGATCAATGCCTGGGCCATGCAGCCTCCGCATGATTACAAGCCGCTGATCGCGAAGTATGGTGACCGCTTCCAGATGCAGGATCTGGACAAGGTTGTGCCTGTGTCTTCTGGTCTGCTGGGAACAGTTCGTCTGGTGTCTCAATAGCAGATCGGCTATTTATTTCCGAAGAAGACCAGCGTAACCCCAATCGCGACCAGAAGCACGCCCAGCCAGCGTTGCGGACTTACGCGTTCGCGCAAGAAAGTCACGCCGCCGAAGGCCCCGGCTACATAGCTGAGCGCGGTCACGGGGACGACGAAGCTGACGTTATAGAGCGAGAGCGCGCCGAGCAGGGCGAAGAAGGCGACTGCCATCATGCCAACGCCGAGCCACATCCACGGAACGGTGAGCGCTCGGAGGATCACGCGGAGCATCTGCGCGGGATGAAAGCTGGGCGCCTCGCCGACGACCTTCATGGCGCGGGAGACGCAGAGTTCGCCGCCGGTGCCGGCGACGACGATCAGGAAGAACAGGATGAAATCACGCACCTAGGCTGACTCCATTGCGTGGTTCTCGGCTGCGTGGGCCGTCGTCTTCGGGTTGGTGCGCCCGACGACGAAGACTCCGAGGCAAATCACTGCGATGCCAGCCCAGCGCATGAGGGAGACGTGTTCGCCGAGCATGAGATAGCCGAGCAGCGCGACCACGCCGTAGGCGAGTGAAGAGGCGGGTTGGACGAAGCTGTAGTCCGCCCACGAGAGCGCGAGCATATAGGCGATGAAAAACGTGATCAGCGAGGCGATGCCAAGCCAGATAGAAGCCGACGAGAGGATTTTCTGTCCAGTGTGGAGCAACTCCATTGGGGGCCAGATAGGCAGCGTTCCGATGCCTTTCATTCCCTTGCCTAGGAATACATTGCCCAGCGGGCCGGCGATGATCATGACTCCGATGAGCAGATAAGTTTTGATATGGGAGGTCTGCTGGGTCATTGGCCAGAGACGGTAGAGGTTGAGTTACACTGCATCTCTTGATTTTATATGGCAAGCGGCCTAACGTCTGAGTGTCGAGGCGGCGTATCGCGAGCATCTTTGCTAGTCTGGAAGATGAAACTCCGCGAAAGAGGCCTTCACCCACTTTGTGTGGCATTGCAGGATTCACGACAAAAAACTGGTCTCCCGGGCGGGAGCGGATCCAGTCGGCGACTGACACGCTGATTCACCGCGGTCCCGACCAACAGGGGGTATTTCGCTCCCACCGCTGTTCGCTGGGCGCTACACGGCTGAAAATCGTCGATCTTGCTCACGGCGACCAGCCGATCTACTCCGAAGACGGCGACTCGGTCATCGTCTTTAACGGAGAGATCTACAACCACCTCGAAGTCCGGCGAGAGCTCGGAGTCGCTGGGCCATCGCTTTCAAACCCATTGCGATACCGAGACCGTTCTGCAGGCTTTTCTCGAATGGGACACGGATTGCTTTGCGCGGCTGCGTGGAATGTTCGCGGCAGCGATCTGGAGCAATAGCCGCCAACGTTTGGTGATCGCGCGTGACCGGGTAGGCATCAAGCCGCTTTACATTCACGAGCGTGGTGAAGACTTGTTCTTTGCCTCAGAACTTAAGGGGATTCTTGTCCATCCCGAGGTCGAGCGCCGCCTGAGTCTCGATGGCCTGGATTGCTATCTTTCGATGAACTATGTGCCTAGCCCCTGGACGCTTATCGAAGGCATCGAGAAGCTGCCTGCCGGTCACTGGCTGGAGTGGCAGGACGCGCGCATCCGCAAAGAGGCTTACTGGCAGATTCCGGAGATACGTCCAGTCGCAATGTCGCTTGACGACGCGAAGTCGGAACTGGATTTCCTGCTCGACCAGTCGGTTCGCGAGCACTTGATGTCTGAGGTGCCGCTGAGCGTTTGGCTGAGCGGCGGTGTTGATTCGTCGACGATTCTGCACTACGCCGCACAGGCGCCGGGATCGCGGCTGCGTACTTTTTCGATTTGTTTCAACGGGCACAGCTTTGACGAGTCGCCTTATATCCATCAGGTGGTGAAACACTACGGAACCGACCATGAAGAGCTGGACCTAAATCCCGAACAAGATCTTGTTGGGGCCATCGAGGAAATTCCTTATTACTCCGATGAGCCGAGCGCGGATTCGGGCGCCTTGCCGGTATGGTTTCTCTCCAAACTTTGCAAGAGGCAATGCACCGTTGCCTTCAGCGGTGAGGGCGCCGATGAGATCTTCGGCGGCTATCTTACCTATCGCGCCAACCAGATTGCGGCGCAGGTAAAGCGGCTGCCCAGCGGGGCGATTCGCCTGGCTCTGCAAGCGTTGCGCATGTGGCCTGCCTCGAACGAGAAGATCAGCCTCGAATATAAGATGAAGCGGCTGCTGCAGGGCAGCCTGATGACCCCGCAACGGGCCCATGTTTTTTGGAACGGCACTTTCTCCGAGTGGGAGAAGGCTGCGCTACTGCGAGTGCCGCTGCCGCAAACGCTGACCCGCGGGATTCTCGCGCGGCTGGCGTCCAATCTCCCCGGCGACGGGGTTGCTCCGTTTCTCGAATTCGATCAGGAGTATTACCTTGCCGACGACATCCTGGTGAAATCAGATCGGATGAGCATGGCCCATGCCGTTGAGGTGCGGCCTCCGTTTCTCGATCACCGGATCATTGAGTTTGCGGCGAAGCTTCCGACGCGATACAAGATCGATGGAACTCGGCAAAAGGTCGTGCTGAAAGACCTGATGCTACCCAGACTGCCTGTGTCCGTCATTCACCGCAGTAAGACGGGCTTCGATATCCCCGCGCATGAGTGGTTTCGAGGGCCGCTCCGGTCGATGCTGCTTGAGACCTTAGAGGCGGCCGAGTTGGAGCATTCCGATTTATTTCACTTTGCGGCGATCCGCAAGTACACCCAGCTTCATCTCGATCGAAAGATCAATGTTGGGTATCACTTGTGGGGGCTGCTGATGTTGTTTTTATGGATGAAACGATGGAAGATTCAGTCGTCGCCCTCGCCGATGTCGATGAGCGAGAGGCGAGGGAGTCAAGTGCTCGCGGTCGAACTATGAACGGCCGCCGTTGTTTGCTGATTGTTTTGTTTTTTGCCTCGGTGGTCTATCTTGGCTGCGTCCTCTCTCCGCCTTCGCTGGAGGATGATGTCGATGCGGTGTTGGCGCAGGCCTCCCGCACTATGCTCAGTTCCGGCGATTGGGTCACTCCGCGTTTGGATGGCGTTCCTTACCTTGAGAAACCAGCGCTGTTTTATTGGCCGATGGCGGTTTCGTTCAGGATCTTCGGCGTGCATGACTGGGCTGCGCGTATCCCGGTCGCACTCTCCGCGATCTCGCTTGCCGGGGTGACGGCGGGTTTTGGCATGTGGGCTTTTGGCCGACGCGCCGGCTTTCTGGCCGGTCTCTGCATTGCGACATGCCTGGGGCTATTTCTGTTCACCAGAGTCCTTTTGCCGGATGCAACGCTGACGCTCGCGATTGCGCTGGCGATGTGGGCCTTTCTGCGGCTCCAGGACGACGAGGAGAAGCATCCGAGGGCGTGGGCGGCCACACTGGCCGCCTGCCTGGGCGCGGGCTTGCTGTTGAAGAGCCTGATCGGTGTGGTCTTTCCGATTGGTGCGATTGTGATTTACCTGGCGCTGACGCGGCAGCTCTTTTCGTTGCGTGTGTGGAAACGCCTTCGGCCAGTCAGCGGGACGCTGATCATTTTGCTGATCGCTGCGCCGTGGCACATCCTGGCTGCGATCCGGAACCCGCCGATCTGGGAGTTCACGATGAAGAGCGTTCCCGGGGAATATCACGGGTTCCTGTGGTTCTTCTTCATCAATGAACAGTTGCTGCGGTTTCTGAATCTGCGTTATCCGCGCGACTATGACACCGTTCCGCCGGTGCTCTTCTGGGTGTTCAACCTGGCGTGGCTTTTTCCGTGGAGCGTCTATCTGCCGGGAGCATTTCGGCTCTCGTACAAGCCGGTCGACCGCGCGGGGAAGACCCGGTTGCTGGCGCTTTGCTGGATCGGGTTCGTAATGGTGTTCTTCACCTTCTCGACGACGCAGGAGTATTACTCGATGCCGATTTATCCGGCAATGGCGCTGTTGATCGGTTCGGCGATGGTGGTGGACGATCGGGTTGTGCGCGCCGGAACGCGAGTATTGACAGTAATCTACGCGATGGCCGCGATCGCCGCGATTGGCATTTTGATCGCAGTGCGTCATGTGCCGACTCCCGGTGATATCTCGCAGGCGCTCACCTCCAATCCGGCGGCTTATAAGCTGTCGCTGGGTCATATGGAGGACCTGACGCTGAAGTCTTTCGCTTATCTCCGTTTACCTCTAGCGGTCGCCGCCGTAGCCTTCGTGATTGGTGTGGTCGGCACGCTGCGGACGAAGGCCCGAGGCGTTTACAGCATAGTCGCCTTGATGATGGTGGTCTTCTTCCACGCCGCCCGGCTGGCGATGGTGGACTTCGATCCTTATCTCTCCTCGCGGCCGCTGGTGACGGCCCTGGAGAAGTCGCCGCCCGGTGAGCTTATTGTCGACCATCATTACTACTGGTTCTCTTCGGTCTTCTTCTACACCAATCGAACGGCGCTGCTGCTGAACGGACGATTCTTCAACATGGTGTATGGCTCGTATGAGCCGGGCTCGGCGGACGTGTTTATCGACAATAGCCAGTTCCTGCGCCTTTGGTACGGTCCGAAGCGGTATTACCTCTTCGTGAGTGAGCGGACCATGAATCAGGTGACCTCTCTGGTTCCGAAAGAGGACCTGAATGTCGTCGATGTGAGCGGGGGAAAGACGCTGTTCACGAATCACCCAATTCCGTCGTCGGCAGGCCAGTAGCCGCAAAATCTACCTTATGCGGAGGCAGTGGTTCGCTGGTGTTTCCTGCAGTGGCGGCCCTTTCAAATCCACTTCGCGGTTTGATATAGTCGCAATGACAAGCGAATGACATAAAGATGACAGCTACGTCATCGGACTAAGGCAGCTCAACCAGCAGGAGTTTCCATGAGTGATAGCCCGACCGGGGTATTGGTATCCCTGGGGACTAAGAATGACGGCGAAGCAGACTATCGCTTCCTGGCCACCCTCGAGGAGTTGAAAAAGATGGGCCAATTAACCCGCTGGATCGATGACCACGACATTCTGTTGTATGAGTATGAGGGCGAGATCAAGGCTCTCAGCAACATTTGTCGGCACTTTGGTGGCCCGGTGGGGTATCACAAGCACAAGGACGGAGTTTTCACCTGTCTCTGGCATAACTGGACGTTCTCCTGCAAAGACGGCTCCTGCACTTCGCATCCGGCCTACCCGCTGCGGCAATATGCACTCAAGATCGTGGACGACAAAATCTACGTTGATTTACTGGGATAAATGCCTGCTATGAAACCTCCCAAGACGCATCTGCTGACCGCCCAGTTCCGCGCGGAGATGGACTGCCCTAAAGAAGTCGTGATGTGGAATTACTACGATCACGAGCATCTGGTCGGTACCCACTACAAGTACTACAACGCGGCGCGGGTGCTGGCGGAGCGCGATGACTGGTCGCTGGTGATGCGCAGCAAGAAGATGCCGCTGATTCCATTTTATGGCGCGGGCATCGGCTTCCAGTACATGGACGGCAACACCATGAAGAGCTTTCACCAGGAGCTAGGGCAGGTTCTGGAGATGGAGGCGTTTTTCGAGGACATGCCGAACGACCGCTGCTCGGTGACCGTCACCTATCGCATCTATGCCCATCCGGTCTTCAAAATCTTCGACTCGTTCTTCAAGAAGCTTTTCAAGAAATGGTTCTGGGCCACCTGGGAAGAGGACGCGCCGATGCGGCTGCGGCGCTGGAAGGTGCATCAACTCGGCTTCAAGGACTTCAGCGGGATCGAGTATGTCAACAGGAAGATGCCTCGTCCCGAACAGATCGAGCCTGGAAAGTATGAGTTCGTTCCGCCAGTGAGGAAATCGTCTCCGATCCGGACAGTAGAAGGCATCCAGCGGCCTTTCGAGACCAGCAACGAGCTGGGGTATGCGGACAGCTAGAGCTTGCCCACTCGCTGTTTTCCACAGCAGGAATCTGCCTGGATCGCCCTCTCGTAATGTCGATGGGCCATCTCTCAGCGTTGCGTACGCTGTCGGCCTCAAAACGTCCGTCTGCTGGCGGGCCTGCATCTCGCTGACCGCTTAATCCGCCGCCAAAGATATTCCTCGGATCGTTTGCGTCGCAACGATTCGCGGCGAACATTCGTCGATACAATAAGAGAATCAAAGGTTTGGAGGAAGCATGAGGATCGTTGTATTGGGGGGCGATGGCTATTGCGGGTGGGCGACCGCTCTTTACATGGCCAAGAAGGGTCACGAGGTGACCATCGTCGATAATTTTGTTCGACGCCAATGGGACTATGAGTTGGGCGTGCAGACGCTGACGCCGATTCGTCCACTGGCCGAGCGGCTGAGAGCCTGGCACCAGTTGACTGGACAACCGATCAACCTGCGGGTCGGAGACATCTGCGACTACGATTTCTGCGCTTCCATCATGAGGGACCTGCAGCCGGATGCGGTGGTCCACTTCGCCGAGCAGCGCTCAGCGCCCTATTCGATGATCGACAACAAACATGCTGTGTTCACCCAGGTGAACAACGTTGTCGGCACTCTCAACCTGCTCTTTGCGGTGCGCGAAGTCAAGCCTGACACCCACATCGTGAAGCTTGGCACGATGGGCGAGTATGGCACCCCGAACATCGACATTGAAGAGGGTTTCATCGAGATCGAGCACAACGGCCGCAAAGATACCCTGCCGTTCCCCAAGCAGCCGGGTTCGTTCTATCACCTGTCGAAGGTGCATGACAGCCACAACATTATGTTCGCGTGCAAGATCTGGGGGATTCGTGCGACCGATCTCAATCAGGGCGTAGTCTATGGGACGGTCACCGATGAAGTCCTGTTGGACGAGGCGCTAATCAACCGCTTCGATTACGACGAGGTCTTCGGCACGGTGCTGAATCGTTTCTGCGCGCAGGCGGCGATTGGGATGCCGCTATCGGTCTACGGCAAAGGCGGGCAGACGCGTGGCTTCCTGGATATTCGCGACACTGTGCGCTGCATTGAGTTGGCCTGTCTTCATCCGGCAAAGGCGGGCGAGTTCCGGGTCTTCAACCAGTTCACTGAGCAGTTCTCTGTGCTGCAACTGGCTGAAATGGTGAAGTCGGTGGCCGGTCAGATGGGAGTGAAGGTCGAGATCGATCATGTTCCTGATCCTCGCGTCGAGGCTGAGTCTCATTACTTCAACGCGAAGCATTCCAAGCTCGCCGATCTGGGACTGGAGCCGCACCTGCTCTCCGGCTCGCTGGTCGATTCGCTGATCAACATCGCCGTGCGGTATCGCGACCGGATAGATCCGTCTGTCTTCGCGCCGCAGGTGAACTGGCGTTCGGCCAAGAGTGAACGGCGGACTGCGCAGGTGCCGGAGCCGATTTTGTCGAAATAGACGGGGAGTCGAACGTGGGTCGCGCGGTTGCGACCCCGGACCCCCTGTACTTCGATCCTAATATCTTGATTTAATTGGGGTTGAGTGGCGCCTTTTGGGCCGAATCCGGGCTCAAAGTATTGACAACAAGCGACTTAAATCCAAAGTTCTTGCGAATCAAGCACTTAGACATTCAGTTGGCCTCACGAGAAAAAGGGCAGCCTAAGGCCGCCCTTTCTTCTTTAATCTCTAATTTAATGATAACAGCCTGGATGGTTTCACTACGCCAACTTTGGCTGACTTTTGTCCTTGTGGAATCAATGAGATAGCGGAAATATTTCGTTTGGGGTATTGACAAGGCCTGAGGTGACCCTGGGGTGGCGCCTTGGAGTGAGACAGTTTGGATTTGACTGTTTGCCCAGCGTGAAGAGCGGGAACGAGCGACGGCCACGAGGAGCCCGAATGGCGCTCGCGACTTTCCCGCTCCTGGAATTCAGGTCTCATCGCCATCATCTGTCACGTAGGTTATTGCCCCTTGGAAGCGGCCTGGCTTGCAGCGGCTTCGCCCGTGAAGCCGGCCATGCCCAGGCGCCATCCGAGAAACGTGTATTCGTCGGCCTGTAGCTTGAGCCTCTGGGTACGGTTGGAGCCAATGCCGTGTCCGGCGTCGAAGTCGACGCGTAACAGGATAGGGTTGGACGAGGCGTTGGCGGCTTGCAGGCGGGCGGTCATCTTGGTGAGCATCCAGCTGGTGACACGAGGGTCGTTGGCTCCCGTTTCGAGCATCACGGACGGGTATTTCGTGCCGTCCTGCACATGCGCGTAAGGGCTGATGGCGTACATCGCGCGGAACTCTGGTTCGATCTTGACTGAACCATATTCAAAGGCATTTTCCGCGCCGGTCGGACGCTGCTCGCTGCGCAGGATATCCGTGATGCCAACCCGATATAGCACCGCTCCCACGAGCTCCGGATGCTGGGTGAGGAAGCCGCCGACGGCGATCCCGCCAGCGCTGGTGCCCTCGATGCCGAGATGTGCCGGGGACGTGTATTTCTGGTCGATCAGGTAACGGGCGCTGGCCACAAAATCGTCGATGGTGTGCTGTTTGGTGGTCTTCATGCCGGCCAAATGCCAGGCTTCACCGCGCTCGCCCCCTCCGCGAACGTGGGCGACGGCGAAGATGCCTCCGCGATCCAGCCAAGGCAAGAGCGGCGACGCGAAGAATGGAGAGTTGGAGTAGCCATAGGCGCCGTACGCTTCGAGGAGCGTGGGATGCGAACCGTCGAGCGGGAGGTCTTTGCGATAGAGGATCGAGAGCGGAACCATCGTTCCGTCGGCGCTCTTGGCTTCGACCTCAACAGCGCGGATTGACGACATGTCGATGGGATTAGGCGGTTGCAGGCCGGTATCAGAGAAGCTGTGCGCGTCAGGCGAATATGCATAGACCAGACGCGGCGTGGTCCAGCCTGCCATCCCGATAGTGATCCCGGAACGGCGAATGTCGGCGTCGACGCTCGTGATGGTTCCGCTGATCGGAAGTTTCAACTCAATATGCCGGGCTGGGTCAGCGTAGGGAATGACGGTGACTACGCCAAGCCCGTTGCGGAAGCCGTAAACGTAGAGGGCGTCGTCGGCGGCAGCGAGTCCAGCGTCGGCTCGAGCGTTGAGTACCACGTCACTGTCGGGCAGCAGGACATGGGCGTTGGCGAAGGTCTCGGAGGTGAGGTCGAAGCCGACGATGCGTCCGTTGGTGACGGCCCCGTTGGCACCGCTTTTTGTCCGGACGAAAGCTGTGGTGCCGTGGAAGGCGATGTCCATCATGCCGTCCTCGTGTTTGAGCAGTTGCGTCCATTTTGGGGACTCAGAACCGGAATCGCTGTGACGAAGCCATACCGCGGGTGTCTCCACGACGCCGGATACCTGGGCGGCGAGCAGAAGCCCCGTACCCGGGACGACCATCGCAAAAACGTTGCCGTTCTTCGGCAGTGCGGGATCGGTTGTGATATCGGGGCCGAAGACGGGTTGATCGTTCGTGTCTGAGGTACCTAGACGATGGAAGTAAACGCGTTCATTGTCGTACTTCGTCGAAGCTGGAGCGCCGGGAGTCATCGTCTGTAAGCGTGTGAAGTAGAAGCCCTTGCTATCGTCGGTCCAGCTGGGCTCAGCCTCCTGAGCGCGAGTGATGGCCTCGCTCAGAAGCTTGCCGGAGGCGACCTCAACCACGCGTAGTACGGAGTTCTCGGAGCCACCCAGGGAGACGCCGACGATTACGTACTCTCCGTTGGGAGATGGCACGAAGTAGTCAATCGCCGCGTGTTTTCCGCCTTCGGCGAGGGCCGCAGGATCGAGCAGTACGCGTGCATCACCTCCCGCAACGGCGCGAGTCATCAGGCGGTAGTCGCTCTTGTCGGTGGGCAGTTCCAGGTAGAAATACTGGTCAAGGATCCGGTTCGGCTCGACGACGGAGGTGACTGTCTCCGAGAGTTTGGTGAGCTCGGAGAGAATCTGGGCGTTCTGAGTTGCGAAGGGTTTTAGCGCTTCGACCGTCACCGCGTTCTCGGCCTTCATGTACGCGAGAAGCTCGTCGGAACTGGTTTCCATCCAACGGTAAGGATCGACAACCGAGGTGCCGAAGTAGGTGTCAGTAACCGGCTTGACTGGAGCAACCGGTGGGCTGAGCGGGGCTTGTGCGAGTGTGACGCAAGGGCACACCAGGAGCAGGTAGAAGAGAGAGCGGCGCATGGGCGACTCCAGATAGAACGAGGCGGAGGGTAGCGGCATTGGGGATTATCCTATAGCGCCGCAGTGCGTCTGAGAAGACAGCTGTAGACGAGGCTCGGAGGCCAGCCTAATCGATCCCTGGGACAGCTGCTAAGGAACGGGTTGTGCTTTGGCGTCGGCAATCGGCTCGTTCGCTGTGGGGACGAGCTCTCCGTTGCGAATGACGTAATCGTGGCCGCGCCAGCGGATCGTCTTTCGCGAAAAACTAATCAGCCAGATCAGCGTGGCCATAGCATCCCAGAGAGGAATGAGCGCGAGCTTCTTCCAAACGCCCTGCTGCTTCAGCCCCCACGAGCCGACGAGAAGTGTCAACAGGGAGCGCACGACCATGTATCCGCCCAGGTAAGCCCAGGCGATCTCGGGAGTCGGAAGTAGTGCAACCGCGAGCAGCGCCCAGGGCAATCCCAAGGTGAAGATCAGACCCATATGGCCCCAAGGACGCATGTGGCGCATCACGGTGATCCAGCGCAGGCGCTTGTAGAAGAGCTCTTTAAGCGATTGATAGTCTGGGACAGTGGAGATGGCATAGGGGAGAAGCACAACTTCACAGCCTTGCTCGGCGATGAGCCGGCCGACAAGGAGATCGTCCGCGGGGCGGTTCTCGATGGCTTCGTAACCGCCGAAGGCGCGCAGGCGGGAGCGGGTAGTCACGATTGTCGGCCCCAGCGCGAATTTCACCCCGTCAAGCTGACGAGCGACCAGGATTCCCGGGTAAAAATCGGACAACATGCCGACATCCTGCAAGCGCTGGACCCAGCTGGTTTCTTCAGTGGGAATGTAGAAACAGGTGACGGCGCCAACGTTGGGGCCGGCCATCGGTGCGATCAGCCGGCGCAGGTAGTCGGGCTGGACGCGCACATCGCTGTCGCTGATGACGAGGTGTTCGTAGGCCGCCTCCTGGGTCATCCGCGCGAGCTTAGCTACCTTGTCATTCGTTGCGATGCGGCCGGAGCCGATGACAATCCGGATGTTGGTGTGGGGGAAGTCGCGGATTAGCCGCTGCAGAACGGGCAGGACGGGATCGGTATCGTCGCCGACGCAGAAGATGATCTCGTAATTCGGATAATCCTGACGGCAGAAGCTGGCGTAGTTCTCGTAGGCCTCGGGATCGAGCCCACGTACCGGCTTCAGATTGCTGATCGGGGGCTCAAAGCTACCCCGCCCGCTGGACCTCTTTCGTGCACCCAAAAAGAACAGAAAAGCAGCTGACCAGAGCCAGGGCGTAATAGATGAAAGGAATCGCGGCAATCCCTAGCATCAAGTCTCGTGTTAAGTCGATCATCATCTGGAAGGCGAATCCGGGACCGCAAATGACTGGATTAGTTAGTGTATCGCAAACACAGGGTGAAACAGCAGGCCAAGGCGAACCAGCGCCCTGGCACAGCAGGACTCCGAGCGAGAAGATTAATCGTCCACAAGGCCCTGGAAGAGCGAATGGTCGGCTCCAACGTCATGTAAACCTCGCGCCGCCACCAGCAGGTATTGCTCCTGCCCGAAGGAAGGCTCCCAGAGCTGACGTGCCTTGTCGAGGAGACCGGCCTGCGTAGTGTGCTTGCGAAATGCCTCGAACTTCTTTTCGGAGTCCGCGCCCAACTCGAGGGTCAGAGAGTGAGGAGTCAGGCAGGTATGAGTCTTTTCCTCCTCGTCGCGAACCATCAGAAAAGGCGTCGCGGAATAGTAGAGCTTCTGCGGCCAGTAAGGTTTCATGCCGCGATCGAGTTGCTCGGGAAATGCGGAGCGGCGTCCCGCCCAGTGAAAGGCTACCGTGGTGGCAAGGCAAACTACTGTGTGGTCGCGGTGGAGATTGACGCCGCCCTCGCCACCAAAGGTAAGCACTACCTGCGGCCGCCACTGGCGGATCCGCTCAACTAACACGGAGATGAGTTCGGTCGGGTCGTGGTGGTAGAGCTTGCCATCGGGGAAGTGCAGCACTTCGCCGCGACTCACGCCGAGCACCTCTCCAGCGGCGGCAAACTCGCTGCGCCGCAGTTCGGCCAGGTCAGCGCCGCTTGCGGCGTCTCCGCGGTTGGAGGCGGCCTGCCCCTCGGTCAGGCAGATGACGGTGGTCTCAGCGCCAGCCGCGTGGGCCATCAAAAGCGCTCCGCCGAAGGCGCCACACTCATCGTCGGGGTGAGCGGTAATGCACATCAGTCGATATGCCAATTGGAATCTCCTGAGGCCAAAGAATATATGAAAGAACAGGCGGGCCGGTGCATGCGAAGCAGCCTGCGAAGCGCTTGCTTACGGGCCACGCCAGATAAAGC
This sequence comes from uncultured Acidobacteriaceae bacterium, assembly GCA_963742015.1. Taxonomy (GTDB): domain Bacteria; phylum Acidobacteriota; class Terriglobia; order Terriglobales; family Acidobacteriaceae; genus Acidisarcina. The sequence goes on from CAVUKL010000026.1 coordinate 93,852, forward strand.
GAAGTGCTGTCAGTCGAGATGAGACAGAGGCAACCTTGGTGTCGATGAATCCGCGACGGCGGAGAGTTTCCCTCACTGACGTTTCGCCGAAGCCTCCGACATTTCCCTTGGGGTAGACGATCCATAAAGGAACGAGTTCGGCTGGGCGTTTTGGGAGTCGGGCGAGGGCGTGTTCCAGATCGAGAGGCGTCTTCACGGAGGCGAGAATCAGGTTGGCGCCGTTACCGTCGGTTGAGGCGGACTCGGCAATTGCGGTCATAAGCTCATCGCCCTCAATTTCACCGAGAATTTTCAAACGCGACGTGGAGGAGATGCCCAACTTGCTGGCGAGACTCGCCGGAGGTGTCGCGATAGCTTTGGCCCATCGCTGCGCGAGCGTTGAGCCGAGGGCAAGTGAGACGGGGTCGCCATTTACACTGAAGTGAAGCTCGTCGTTCTGCACGGAGACGTCTCTGAGATTCGCGATCGGCACGCTGCGACGAAGCGCTCCTCGGACGATCAGATCATGGGTCTCGAGGAGCACTTTGCAGAGACCGGCTTCGTTCGCCCATCGGCATTGGACTGTTGCTTCGCGGCCCATACTGGGTCTCCGATCAAGTTGGGGTCTTCAACAAGAGATAGCTTCCGACCAGGCCAAATAGAACATCTGGCGACCACGCCGCGAGAATGGCCGGCAGCATGTTCACATTCCCCATCGCCTGGAAGATAGCCGCTGTGACCCAATAGGTTACCGCCAGCCCAATCGCCGCGGCAATGCCAGTCAGCGAGCCGCGGCGGCCCATGGATAGCGCGAAGGGAATCGCCAGGACAGCCATCACCAGAGTTATTAGCGGATAGGCCAGCTTCACATTCAGCTGCACGCGCAGCGGCATGGTGTCAAAACCGCTCTGGCTGAGGTCGCGGATGTAGCGGTCCAGTTGAGCGAAGCTCATCTCCTGCGATTGCAGACTCTCCTTCTTGAAGTACTGCGGACGCTCGGGGATTTCGGGAAAGGTACTTACTTCGAAGGGCTGATAGCCCTTGACCGCGTCCCCGCTGAAGGTACGCACCCAGCCGTTCTCAAAAATCCATTGCTGCACCTGGGGTTCCCATCGCGCGGTGGCCGCGAAGATTCGCCGAGAGATAGTGAACGTCGCCGGGTCGATCTCGAAAATCGTCACGTTGGCAAAACGATCATGGTCGGGATCGAAGAACTGGTAATAGAAGATCCGGTCCGGCTTACCGGGCTGCTGACTGCCGAACATCCACTTCTGGTCTGGCCGGAAGAAGGTCTGCGCCGGCTTGCCCTTGATAACGCTACGCAGCGCTTCCTGGCGGCGGTTCGCAGTGGGCACATAAGTCTCGTCAAAGGCGAAGAGCGCGCCTGCCACAATCAATGCAATTACCAGCACTGGGAGCGCGACCCGATACAGGCTGATGCCGGTCGCTTTCATCGCGGTGAGTTCGTTGTTGCGTTGGAGGGCGCCAAACGTTACCAAAACAGAGAGCAGCACACTCAACGGCGTGATGGTGTAGATCATACTCGGCGTGAGATTGACCAGATAGTCGCCGACGGTGATGAACGGAGTCTTGTTGCGGATGATGTCGCCGATCAGCTCGAAGAAGGTGAAGACGAGCAACAACATGACGAACGTGACCAGCACCAGGCCGAGCGTCGTGAGGAATTCGCGCAGGATGTAGTCGTCCAGGATGAGCGGAAACCTTCCCCTCGCATGGTGCCGGACCGGCTCGATGACCCGCGCGGGCTTTGCCGGAGCTTCCAGTTTGGGAAAGCGGGATTTGAGCCATCCTGCAGCTGTACCCAAGAACGCCAGCGCCGCGCTGCCTGTCGCCATCTGCCGCAATAGCACGATGCCGCCGATGCCAAAAGCGACGTTGGCGAGCCAGACTCCGGCAAACGGCGGGACCTTGCCCTGGCGGGCCAGCGCCACGCCGATGATCGAGAGGAAGTAGTAGATGAAAACGAGCAGAATTGTCAGGACAAATCCGGCGCTCTTGCCGCCGCGCCGGGTGGCCATGCCCAGCGGCACACCGACCATCATCAGCACCAGGCAGGCCGCCGGGTAAGAGAGCCGTTTGTTGATCTCGATCAAAGCAGCTTTGCCGTCAGGAGTCTTAGCCGCAGCTCCCCGGCTGCGGGCGAGCAGTTCACTGGTCGGCACTGCCAAGATAGGCGCATCACTGCGGCCGAGATGCGTTTCGTCTTTGTCGCTCAGCGGCAGCGGCAGATCGGTGGCTGCGAAGGTCGAAATAGTGTATTGATTGGGCTGACCGGCATCCGTTTGATGCTCGACTCCATCGCGCAGCCTCATGCGCAGGACGGAGTCCTGGTCATTGACGACCGTCGCCTGCCCGGCGCTGATAATGCGTAGCGTGCCGGGGTCGCTCAGATCGGCGAGGAAGATGTTTCGCCAATTGGCTACGCCAGTGCCTGCGCGGACCTCCTGCACATAGAGGACGTAGTCTTTGAAATCCTCGTAGAAGACGCGCGGCTGTATCTCGTATGATGCCTGCTGGGTCGCCAGGGAATTCTCCAGCTGCAGCAACGCCGCCGAAGCTCGCGGAGCGAAGTAAAGAGAGTTGGCGAGCCCTGCACCCCAGCCTGCGACGGCGACGATCGAGGCGATCCGCACAAAATTCAGCACCCCGATACCCGAGGCGCGCATGGCGGTGATTTCGCTGTCGGCCGCAAGCCGGCTCAGGCCAAGCAGGATGCCCACGAGCACGGACATGGGGATGGTAACGACAAGCGTATTGGGCAGAATGAAGAGAAAAATCTTCAGCACGCTGATCAGCGACGAGCTGTTGTGCACTACGAGGGCGAGGATCCGGCCGAGGTCGCGCATATACAGAATGAAGGTAAAGAGCACGCCGCCCAGCAGCGCATGGGAGAGGATCTCCTTCAAAATGTAGCGAGTCAGAATGCGCATGGGCGGCGACCGTCTTCAGTTTATAACTCGATGAGGATGTGGGCGCACTATTTGGAGGCATAGTGGGCGGCAAGAACTGGTCGTGCCACTACCTAACAAGCGACGACCGTCGGCCAAGAGATTGTGGCCGCAGCGAACGTCTAACGTGCGTGGCGGTAAACGAGATCGAGGAGCTCATCGTACATCGCATCGGCCGAAGGTGGCCCTTTGCGGATAGCGTCTGCGGCGCAGTGTTGCAGGTGGTTTCGCATGAGTTGACGGCTCGCGCCGCGAAGGGCCTCCTGCACGGAGGAGATCTGCAGCAGAATGTCGGCGCAGTAGCGTTCTGACTCGACCATGTTCTTGAGCCCACGCACCTGGCCCTCGATGCGTGCGAGACGTTTGAGCACGGTAGCCTTGATTGCCGGGTCAACTCCGGCCGCTTTGCGTCCGGTCTCGCAGGCGCAGGTGGTGTGAGTGAGCGATTTTGGTTGCGCTTTGCCGTTCGTCATCTAGCTTGAAACCTCCGCAGGCGAAGACTGTTTCCGAGTACGCTGATCGAACTCAGCGCCATGGCGGCGCTGGCGATCGCCGGGCTGAGCAGAACTCCAAAGAAGGGATAAAGAGCTCCAGCGGCGATCGGGATGCCGAGGAGGTTATAGCCGACTGCCCAGCCAAGGTTAGCGCGCATAGTGCGCAGTGCGGCCCTTGCCAGGTCAATCGCAGTGACAATCGAGCGCGGCTCACCGCGCAGCAGCACCGCGTCGCCGGCCTCGCGGGCAAGGTCGGTGCCGCTGCCCATGGCGATTCCGGCGTCGGCCTGGGCGAGCGCGGCTGCATCATTGATGCCGTCGCCGACCATGAGAACCTTGCGGCCCTCGGACTGCAAGGTACGAATATGCGCGAGCTTCTCCTCAGGAAGTAGTCCGGCGTGGAACTCTTCGGTGCCAGCCTGTTGCGCGACGGCTTCGGCGGCGCTGGCGGAATCTCCGGTGAGCATTATGGTTCGCAGGCCGCGTTTCTTTAGCAGGGTAATTGCTTCGGCTGCTCCGGCGCGGATCTGGTCTTGCGCGATGAGATGGCCGCGATAGGCCCCATCGATCGCGATGAGAAGGATGCTCCCGTTGCCATGCTGAAGAGCAACCGCCGGCGCGCTGATGCTGAGTTCCTCGAAGAGAGCGGCATTGCCCGCAGCGACTTGATGGCCGGCGACGGTTCCGGTAACACCTTTGCCGGGAATAGCACGAACATTGGTGGCCTCGTGGAGCGTCTGCCCGGCGTGGGAGGCGCGTTCGAGCACCGCTTTGGCCAGGGGATGCTCCGATCGTTGTTCGAGCGAGGCTGCCATCAGCAGTAGTTCTCCTTCAGTTGTTCCGTCCTCTACGTGCACGGCCGCAATTTGCGGCTTGCCTTCGGTGAGGGTGCCTGTCTTGTCGAGCACCACGGTGTCAACATGGGCGAGTCGCTCGAGGGCTTCACCGCTCTTGAAGAGGATGCCGAGTTGCGCGCCGCGTCCAATGCCGACGGTGAGCGCAGCGGGCACGGCAAGTCCCATGGCGCACGGGCAAGCGATGACCAAGACGGTCACGGCTGCCGCGAAAGCGAAGCTGAAGTTGCCGTGATCGAATGCCAGCCAGGCGAGGAAGGTAATTAGCGCCAACACGAGCACGATGGGGACGAAAATTGCGCTGGCTTTGTCCGCCAGTTGCTGGGTTGGGGCGCGCGAAGCTTGCGCTTCCTGCATCAGGCGAAGCATCTGGCCGAGGACGCTGTCGCTGCCGACAGAAGTCGCCCGATATTCAAGAGCGCCATCATAATTAAGCGAGCCGCCGATGAGGCGGTCGCCAGGTTTGCGCGTGACGGGTAGCGATTCGCCGGTGAGCAGCGATTCATCCACGCTGCTGGCGCCCGACAAGACGACGCCATCCACAGGTATGCGTTCGCCGGGACGGAGAATTACTGTGTCCTGGGTCTGAACCGCGGCGAGCGGGACCTCGATCTCGCGGCCATTCTGGATGACTCGCGCGGTTTGTGGCTGCAACTGGAGGAAGGCGCGCAGCGCACCCTGAGTGCGATCTCTGGCTCGCGCCTCGAGCCACCGGCCTAACAGCAGAAAAGCGAGAATGAAGAGAACCGATTCGTAGTAAACGTCGGGGCGCAGACCGCGCGCGAGAAAGACGTTCGGCGCCATGGTCGCTACCGTGGAATAGACTAATGCGGCGATTGTTCCCAGGGCGACCAGGGTGTTCATGTTGGTGGTGCGGTGGAGCAGGGCTCTCCAGGCAGGCTTGTAGACCTCGCCGCCGGCAATCCACATTCCGACAAGGGTGAGAACCAGTAGAGCGAATTCGAGAGTTTGGGCCGGAAGGTTGTAGAGGCCAGGAGCGAGCTTCATGGGCAGCCGGGAGAGAAATCCCATGCTGTGCATCAATGGCATCGACAAAAGCATCGCAGCTGCCGCCAGGGCCAATGCGACCAAGGCGTTGGTGCGAATCCGGGCTGGATCCGAGTTCGGATGATGGTGCTGCGCTCCGGGATCGTCCTCATTCGCGTCCGTGGGACTCCTGTCCTTGGGATTCGCGTCCGAGGGCAGGGAAGACTCGTATCCGGAACCTCTCACTGCGTCTACGAGACTCTCTGGGGTTGCAACCATTGGGTCGAAGACGATTCGCGCGGTATGAGTCATGAGATTCACGTCCGCTCCATCGACGCCTTGTGTCTGCCGCAGGGTGCGTTCCACATGCGACTGGCAGGCTGCGCACGACATCCCGAGCACAGGAATCGTGATCGTCTTCAGCTGGGCGGTCTTCTTGGGCTGGCTCGATCTAATGGATGGCGATTCAGCGGTTTGCATGGTCACTTCTCTTCTTGTGCGATGAAACCGGCCTTGCTTAATCCGGCGATGAGGGTCTGGGCGCTGGCGGTGGGGTCGAGCTTCACTCGAGCTGCACCGAGCCGGACTTCTTGGACCTCGGCTCCGGGAACCGTCTGCAAGGATTGAGTGACGCGGCGAATGCATGCGCCGCAATGCATCCCCTCAATGCGAAGGTTTACTTCAGACATACACATACCCCCTACCCCTATTGTAGATGCATTCAAGGTGCGGGCGGGCTCAGGTTCGTGAATTTTCGCCTCTGGCGCTCAGGAGGTGGCGGCGTCTGGGAGAAAGCGGTAGCCAACGCCTCGGACAGTCTGGAGATAGACGGGATCGGAGGGTTGGTCTTCGAGATAGCGGCGGAGGCGAACGATAAAGTTGTCGATTGCACGGGTGTCGGTGTCTTCGCGGACACGCCATACCTGCTCCAGCAGCTCCTTGCGGGAGACAATACGGCCCCGGTTTTGTACCAGGTAGCGGAGCAGGTCGCTTTCCATCAGGGTGAGGTGGATGGTCTTCTCGGGAGTGGCCAGCTCGAGCTTGGAAAAATCGATCGTCCGCCCTGCAAAGCGAAATAATGCGTCTTCGGGTGTTTCGCCCGCGGTGGGTCTTGGCCCATCGGTGCGGCTATGCCAGGTCATCCGCCGCAACAAGTTCTTGAGCCGGGCGAGCAGGATGTTGAGATCGAAAGGCTTGGCGAGATAGTCGTCGGCTCCAGCAGTGAAGCCGCGCAGCACGTCTTCGGGACGGCCACGCGCGGTGAGCATCAGTACCGGGACGTAGCGCTCATGCTCGCGCAGCTCGGCGAGCACTTGAAAGCCGTCTTTGCCGGGAAGCATGACGTCGAGGAGCACGGCATCGAAGTCGCCGCCCTCTCTTTCGCCGTCGAGCAACAGATCGAGCGCTGCATTTCCATCGCCAGCGATGCTGGCTCGATAGCCCTCGGCCTGCAAATTGAAGAGCAGTCCCTGCGCGAGATGGGCTTCATCTTCCACGATGAGAATGTTTGCCGGTTCCGTCATGGCTCGCCTATCATACGACTTCGCTGCGGGAAGCGGCGCGGGCCAACACCGCTGGTTTGGTGTGCGACCGGCCTGTCAAAAGGCGCGGTAGCTGCAGAATGACGGTGGCGCCCCTGCCCTCGCCGGCGCTCTCGGCCCGCGCGTCGCCACCGTGCTGCCGTGCGATGGTGCGCACCAGGAAGAGCCCGAGGCCAGTGCCCTTCACGCGCAGCAGCGAGATATTCGGCACGCGGTAGAAGCGGCGGAAGATGCCTTTGAGGTGGGCGGCGGGAATGCCAACGCCATGGTCCGTGACGCGGACGACGGCCCATGCGTCGCCCTCGCTTGCAAGGCGTACCTTGATATCGACCTTGTCCAGGGAGTACTTCACCGCGTTGTCGAGGATGTTGAGCAGCGCCGATTGCAGGTCTTCGCGATCTCCGGAGACGATCAACTCGTCGTCAGACCTCCGTTCAGTGGGATCGATCGTGATGGTCTCAGGCTCCAGGTTTTTACGCTGGCGTGTGATCTGTACCGACTCTTCAACGAGTTCGCGAAGATCCACCTCTTCCCGCACCTGGTTCTTCCGCGCGCGCTGGCCGACCTCGCCAGCCTTGAGCACCTGCTCGATCGTGGCGAGCAAGCGATTGCTGTCAGAGAGCATGATCGAATAAAACTCCTGCCGCTGCTCTTCAGGCAGGTTACGGCGCTGTAGGGTCTCGAGGTAGAGGCGTATAGAGGCGACTGGCGTCTTCAACTCATGGGTAACTGCGTTGAGAAAGCTGTCGTGGTGTTCGTTGCGGCGTACTTCGCGTACCAGGAAGATGGTGTTGAGAATTACGCCGGCGATCAGGAGAGCAAAAAACGGAATGCCTAGAACGAGCGGGACGAGTCTTCGCCAGTTGAGGATGATCCATCCGAACTGCAGCGTGACTGCAAGGGCGACCATGCAAACGCCGAGCGTGATGAAGAGTGCAATGGCTCGACGGCGGCGAATGTTGCGCATGGAAGAGATTCCAGTCAACTTTCAGTATATCGAGGCTTTACCGGCGAAGGAGAATCGACTCGAACCCCTACAGCCACCCGAAGCGCTTCAGCATCCACAACAACCCACCGGTTACGAGCAGCATAACGGCGAGAGCGATTGCCGAACCGTGCGCGTTTTCCTCGAGAGGAAGACCCTTTAGGTTCATCCCGTAAAATCCGGAGATGACAAGAGCAGGCAGGGCGATGGTGCTCAACACGGTCAGCACTTTCATCACCTGGTTGGTGCGGTTGGCAACGCTCGACAGATAGACATCGAGGGTGTTGTTGAGCAGGTCGCGCAGCGTGTCGATTGTGTCTGAGAGCCGCAAAAGGTGATCGTAGACATCACGGTAGAAGGGGTATAAGTCGGCGTCGACGAGATTTCCCGAGTCCCGCTGCAGGTGCATACCGACGTCGCGCGTAGCGACAATGATTCGACGAAGGTCGATCAACTGGCGTTTGTATTCAAAGATCTTCTGCAATATCTCAGGAGTCGGCTTGTCGAGCACGACGTCTTCGATTAAATCGATGCGATCGTCGAGATGATCGATGGTGGCGAAATAAGCGTCGACAATCGTATCGAGGATCAAATAAAGGATCTTCGCCGGAGGAGTATCCGATCCGGCGCGCCAGGCGCGTTCCAGTGCCTCTCGCACCGGCGGGCACTCGAGGTCGCTGACTGTGATGCAAAAGTCGCGCCCGACAAAAGCATGCATCGGCGATTCGGCGATCTCACCGTCGACGATATGCAGGGGCTTCAGCGTCACGAAGAGATAGTCCGGCATCAGGTCGACCTTGATTCGGCCTTCGTGAGTGCGGCATTCCTCAACGTGCACGGGATGGAGTTTGTACTCCTCGGCCAGCTTGTCTAGCTCTGAACTGTCTTTCGTTTCCAGCTGGTACCAGGCCAAACATCCCTCCGTGCACGAGATCGACTAACTGCCCTCGGCTTTACTTTTTCACCGGATCGCCGCTTTCATTTCGTACTTCGATCGGGCCAAGGTTCAGCTGCTGTAGTCCCGACTCGATCTTGGCGCGATCGCCGACGGCCACTACGATCAAATTTTCCGGGTGGACATACTCAATCGCGGTTTTTTCGACCTCATCCGGCGTGAGCTTGAGGTATTGCGCGGGTAGCGTCTGGTAGTAGTTCGTGGGCAGGCTGTAAACGAAGACGTCAGCCATGAGCCTGGCCGTTTCGTCGACGGTCTCGAACTGGCCGGGTAGAGAGTGGAGCTCGCTGTCCTCGGCAAGCTTCAGCTCCCCGGGAGTGGGTGGGTCGGTGCGCATTCGATTCAGCTCGCCGAAGAGCTCCTTCGCGGCGGGCGCCGTGACGTCGGTGCGCACCTGGGCTCCGCTATAGAAGACCCCGCCATCGCGGTAGAAGCCGAACTGAGAAAAGGCGCCGTAGGTGTAACCGTTCTTTTCACGAAGGTTCATATTGATGCGGCTGGAGAAGAGACCGCCGAGCACGCTGTTCATCACATCGATGGCCGCATATTCAGGAGTCGAACGCGGCACGCCCTCGCCGAAGGTGAGGAGCGCTGTTTGAGGCGCGCCCGGTTTGTCGACGATCACGACTTTGCGGGTCGGCGGCGGAGGCATTGGAGGCAACGCAGCGCTGGGAGTGGCCCCGGCAGCGCTCCAGCCGCCGAAGTACTGCTCGCCGAGCTTGCGAGCCTCGGGCTCGTTGATGTCGCCAGCGAGCACAAGTGCGGCGTTGGCGGGTGCATAGTGGTCCGACCAGAATTTTGCCAGTTGGTCGCGGGTGATCGCCTTGACCGACGCGGTCGTCCCGATATCGCGGTAACCGTAAGGATAATCTCCGAACAAGACTTTGGCGCCGACACGCAATGCGGCTGCAAAAGGCTGGTCGCCCTCCTGAAGAATTGAGGTCAGTCGCTGGGCGCGGATGCGGTCGACCTCTTCGGGCTTGAATGCAGGATGCAAGGCAACGTCGGAGAGCAAGTCAAAGGCAGCGTCGGTATTGTTGCTAAGCACGTCGATAGCGGCTGCGGAGGCATCCATGCCGGCGGTCGAGTTCAGCGACGCGCCGATGCTGGCGACATCATCAGCGAGCAGCGTCGAGGAGCGCTTGTCGGTGCCCTCGGTCAACATCCGCGCGGTAAAGGCGGCCAATCCGGGTTGACCCTTGGGATTCGTCGCACTGCCGGCGAGGTCTACCAGCCTGGCGCTGAATACGGGGAGCGAGTGGTCTTCGAGTAGGTAGACCTTGATGCCGTTGGCGAGTGCAAAGGTCGTGGGCACGGGCAAATTCAGCTCCGGCTGCTTGCCGGGAGCAGGTGGGGTCTTGCGCCAATCCTGCTGCGCCTCAAACTCCGGCTTGTAGGGGTTGACGATCTTCACATTGGCGTCGGTATCGGCCGGACTGCGCGGAACATCTTCGGTGACTTTCTTACCGGGGACGGTAATCACCACGACACGCTGATTGTTGGCGAAGGCTTGCTCGCCGATCTGCTTTACCGAGGCCACCGTGGCTTCCTGGTAGCGGGCGACATCTTTGGGCAGATAGCCGGGGTCTCCGGTGTACTGGTTGTAGAGGTCGAGCATATCGGCGACGCCGCCGAAGCCGCCGAGCCGCTGCAGGCCGGAGATCTTCCTGGTCAAGATTCCATTGCGCGCCTGGTCGACTTCGGCCTGGGTTGGGCCGTCGGTGCGCAGAGCGTCGATCTCCTTATCTATGGCGGCTTCCAGCGTCTCCGGTTTTACGCCGGGACGCGCTGTCACGTCGCACTGCGTTACTGAAGTCAGCTTCAGCGAGTTGTTCTCGCAATGCACGGATTGGGCGATCTGCTGTTCATAGACCAGTTTGCGATAGAGCCGGCTGGACTTGCCTCCTCCCAGGATGCTGACGAAGATGTCGGTGTCAGCTTCGCCAGGCTGGAAGAAGGGCGGTGTCAGCCATGCCAGTGAAATGCGAGGCAACTGGACGGTGTCGGTGATAGTGACGCGGCGCTCTGAGGTGATCGGCGGAGTGGTCACATTGACCGGTTCGACCGGCGGCCCGGCGGGAATCGGGCCAAAATACTTTTCCAACAGGGCCTTGAGCTGGGCGGGATCGAAGTCGCCGGCAATCGCGATGCTGGCATTGTTGGGCGTGTAGAAGTGCTGGAAGAAGTCACGGACATCGTTGAGCCGCGCCGCTTCAACATCGGCGTGGGAGCCTATGACAGCGGCGTAATATGGGTGCCCCTTGGGGAAGAGCTGATGATAGATCTGCTCGTCGGCCAAGTCGTAAGGCATGCCTTCGTCCTGGCGGAGTTCATTGCGGACGACGTCGCGCTGGTTGGTCAGTTTGGCGCGGTCGAGCGTCTCGAGCAAAAAGCCCATGCGGTCGCTCTCCAGCCACAGGCCGAGCTCGAGCTGATTGCTCGGCAGCGTTTCGAAGTAGTTCGTTCGGTCGAAGTCCGTGGTGCCATTGATGTCGGTCGCGCCTGCGCCCTCCAGATATTTGAAGTGCGCCTTTTCGCCGACATGCTCCGATCCCTCGAACATCATGTGTTCGAAGAGGTGGGCAAATCCGGTGCGCCCGGCTCTTTCGTTCACCGGACCGACGTGATACCAGAGGTCGACGGCAACCAGCGGCAGGCGATGGTTTTCATACGTCAGCACTTCGAGGCCGTTGGCCAGTTTGTATTGCTCATATTTGATGATGGGGACCTTCAAGGGCTTGCTGGGAGGAAGATCGGAGGCGGAGGCGAAGGTGCAGCTTAGGGCAAACAAAAGCGCGGGCAAAAGTGCGCAAAAACGCGACAACTTCCTCATCAAAACGCTCCTCTACAGCGGTGAGATCGCAGCGACGAAATCTCGGGTTTGGGAAATGCCGCGGACAATCGAATGATACAACGCAGCTACCTAGGACTGACGGATCCGGCTTTCCATCAACGGAGGGTCGGATCGACGACTACGCGACTTCGTCCGACAGGAGAGTCGAAATCCTCCTCCGTGAGCCAGGAGGTCAACTTTGCGTCAGATCGCCGCTATAGCGGGTGGACTCGGCTGTTGAAATGTTCGGCGTAGGTCTCCGGCGTCAGCCACTGGTGGTAGAGGGGGGACGCAGGGTCTTGTTGGGCGGTGGTCAGGGCATCAAGAGCTGCCTGCTGTGCCGGGTCGGTTTCAGCATCAGCACCATTCGGTCGAGGCGCTTGCCGCCATCGACGGCACCGGTCTCGTAGGCCGGCAGAGCTGCAGGCAGCGTGTTGCCTTCGAGGCCAGACGCGCTGCTTGCCTTCGACGGGTTGCACGATCCGATCGCGAGGCTTAACGGAAGCAAGAGCAGACTGGAGGGCCTCGGCGTTCAACTGGGCATGAAGGGGCACTGAAGCGAGGGTGCTGTTGAAAAAGATTACGAGAAGGAGGAGATCGGAGGGTCTCGCTTGCGGCATCGAAATGACCTGCGAAAAGGAGTGACGCTGGCGGAGCGGCCTTCCTGGTCATCGGCAGCGCATTAGAGGAGTCTGAGGGATTGGCTGAGGCTGGAACAGAAACGCGCAGCGGCCGGCATGGCTGCTGCGCTTAGGCTGGTTTCGAGAAGTCTTTGGCGATCTAGGCCGCGCCGGCGGGGCGAGGGTTCGTGGGATCATACTGCGCTATTTTGACGTCCCTAGCCAAGCCGAACTGCTTCAAAACCCAGATGCCGTAGTAGTTCGGATCGAATTCATACCATTTCAGGCCGTGGCGAGCGGAGACAGGATGGGCGTGATGATTGTTATGCCAGCCTTCGCCGCCGGTGAGGAGGGCGACCCACCAGTTGTTGCGCGAGTCGTCGCGGGTCTCAAAGCGGCGCGAACCCCAAAGATGCGTGGCGGAGTTGACCAGCCAGGTGGCGTGCAGGCCGAGTGTGGTCCTGAGGAAGATGCCCCACATCACCATCGGCCAGCCGCCGACGGCCAGCAGGATCAGTCCGAGCACGATCATCGGCACGTAATGATACTTGCTTAGCAGGACGTGGAAGCGGTCTTTGGCAAGATCGGGAGCGTAGCGGTTGGCCAGTTCGACGTCTTGGTGGAGAGATTCGCCATGCATGATCCAGCCGGCGTGGGCCCACCAGGTGCCGTCGCTAGGGGTATGCGGATCACCCGCCTTGTCGCTGTGCTTGTGGTGTATGCGGTGGGTGGAAACCCAGAAGATCGGACCGCCCTCGAGCGCCAGTGTTCCGCAGACGGCCAGGCAGTACTCGACCCACTTGGGGGTCTTGTAGCCGCGGTGGGTGAGCAGACGGTGGTAGCACATGCCGATGCCCACGTTGATCGCGATGAAATAGAGCACCACGGAGACGATGAGCGCCTTCCACGAAAACATGAAGAGCGCAGCAACCGCTCCGATATGAAAGGCCGCCATGAATAAGGTGGTCGTCCAGTTAATCTTCCTTGCGCGGGGTTCACTGTCGGCAACCAGGGCCGGGGTGTGCGCCCTGGCTGTGATGCGGGAGGGAATTTCAGTCGAGGGTATAGCTGCGATCGGTTCTTCTTCGAGCACTTGCACTGGCATGGTTGGGGTCGCGATCCTTCTGTTTACGGCGAATTACCTAACTCAACCGTATCAGTGGGATGGCCTGGACGGGTGTAACAGTTTTGTAAGGGGGCGCTCAAGATTTGTATCGGTAGAGTTATCCGACTTTGGCTGTATCCCGCCGCGCCAAGTAACTCATGCAGGGACACTTCTGGTGTTAATCAACCGCGACGCAGTGGACGCGGTTGATGCCGCGCCGATCAGACGCCTCGCGTCATTGGACGCGATGTGGCCAGCGGAAGGGAACCAGCGGGCGCAGGCGCCGCCGGCGAGCTTGGCGCGTGAGAGCGCGAGTTCCGCCTCACGCAAGACGACGAGGGGCGATCGTCCACCGCTCAGCGCGATGCCGATGCTGGCGGTCATCGTAACCGTGGCCTGGAGGATGTCGAAGGGGCGCTCGGAGACGCAGTCGCGCAGCCGGGCGGCCATGCTTCGCGCATCGTCGTGAGCGCCGCCCAGGATGGCGATGAGAAACTGGTCGCCGCCGCAGCGCCCGATGATGTCGTAGCTGCGCAGACAACGGCGGAAGCGGCTGGCTAGCTGACGCAGCATGCGGTCGCCTCCATCGTAGCCGTGTTCGCAGTTGATTCGCGAGAAGTGGTCGAGATCGATCAGCAGGAAGACAAGCTGGCTGCCGAGTCGCTGGGTGCGGTCAGTCTCCTGAAAGAGCGCATTGAGGAGCGACTCACGATTCAGGAGCCCGGTAAGGCTGTCGCGGGTGGCGTGAAAGCTGGCGGCCTCGAGTGCGTCGGCCATTTCCGCATAACGCGCCTGGACGCGCGAGGCGGCGCGCAGCGAGACACCAAGTTCGAACTTGTCGAGCGGCTTGGTGAGGACGTCGTCGACCCCGGTGCCTTGCGCTGAGGCTTGGTCGGCCGCGTCGTCTGAGTGATGAGCATCGGTCAGGAGGATGGTCCAGCTCCTTCGCCGGGCAGACTGCAGTTGCAACTGATGCAAAAGCTCCATGCTGCGAAGGCCGGGAAGATCGGTGTCGAGGATTACGATGGGCGCGGCCTCGGGGCGCTTGAGGGCTCTTAGAAGAGCATCGTGATCGGCAACTATCTCGACGGGATGTTCCCAGCTGCGAAGCAGGGCCCACATCTCTCCCTGCAGGCGGGAGTCTGCGGTAGCCAATAGAATGCCTGGAGCGCGGGGCGAGCGGACGAATGTGTGGACTTTGGACTCCGGCTCGATCGCGAGAGAGGTGGCCATTTCCTCTTCTTATCGGCGGACGGGTCGGAAGCTATAGCGTTGATTGGTCTGTCTGTGAGGGTCGAGTCGCCCGCTTTGGCCCGTTTCGTGGGAGTGACCCCCCTCCCCCTAGGAGTTTCTGGTAAATTCTTTGGTTTCAGCTATTTGGGCTTGTTGATCCGAGTTAAGTTCTTTGTTTTCATCGCAGGGATCCTTCGCTCCACTCAAGATGACATTTGTTGTTCGGTAGAGCGGGCAAGTTGGGCATGAGAAAAGGGCGGCTTTTGGCCGCCCATTCTTTCTTTACCCTCTATATCCAGTGTATCAAGCCGGACCCTTTCACTACGCCAAGTCTGGGGAATTTTTATCGCGGTTGGAATGAATATTTTGGGTGGTTCATGGGAAAGATTGGGTCTTGACAACATTTCGCGGAGCATTGAGCCCAAGTCTCAAAATCGAGACCTAGGCACCCGGGTAGATAGCCTCGTGTGAGCTATCCACCAAAGGTGGAAGGTTGAAGCTTTTGGTAGGCTCTCATTCCATAGCCGAAAGGAGAAAGATATGGTACTTAGCTGATCGAACCAGATATTTGCGCATCGCTTGTGGTGGTGGGTCTGATCTTCGTAGTCGGGATCTACCCGCTCACCATTATTTGGCCCTCTGGCTGGTCGTGGCACTCCGGCCAATCGGATTACCTGCAGATGATTCTGGGCATTTACGCGACGCTGGGGGTGTTCCTGTTGATTGCTTCCCGCAATCCGCTCGACCACTTGAGCCTCATCTGGTTCACCGTGTGGTCCAGCGTAGTGCACGGCGGAATCATGGCCGTACAGGCTTTGGCGAACTCCGAGCACATGGGACACCTTTGGGGTGACGTCCTGGCGCTGTTTGTCGTAGCGGCCGTCCTTGCGCTTTTGACGCCGCGTAGTGCGGCAGCAAGGCCAGCCTAAGTAAGGGCCAACCAACTCATGTCTCTAAGCGAGGGGCTTCCCTGCCTATGGTGGTCTCGCGGTGCCCCACATCTCAGAGTCGAGGTGTGGGGCACCCGATTTGTGTGGCCTTGGGATATGGGCCACCCCCTCAATGTACAATCGCGGCATGCTTCGACGGCGTATTGAACAGGGCAGCTCTATCAAAGCTCTGTTGTTCGTTTGTACGCTGAGTGCGGCCGTCCTTCATGCGCAGACCGCGCCGCCTGCCGGATCCCAGAAAACGCCTGCAACAGATCCAAATCTTGAAGGTATCTGGGAAGGTTATGACGGCGAGTGGGGACATGTTTCGCGGCAACTTCTGGCTTTGGCCCAGGCGATTCCGGCGGAGAAGTACAGTTGGCGTCCGGCGCCGGGAGTGAGGTCGGTCAGCGAAGTCTTCATGCACATCGCCATCGCCAATTTCTATCTGCTGAGCATTACGGGGCCGAAGATGCCGACCGAGATTACTTCGGACGAGATGGAAGAGACGGTGAAGGCAAAACCCGAGGTTATTGGATATCTTGAGCGATCGCTCAATGCGGTTAAGGAGGCGCGCGCTCATTTGAAGCCAGGCGATCTTCAGCGCAAGGTCTTCATTCAGGGAAAGACAGTCGACGTCGATCGTATGTACCTGCGCATCATCATCCACGACAACGAACATATGGGGCAGCTGGTTGCTTATGCTCGCATGAATGGGATTGTGCCTCCGTGGTCAAAGCCGGAGAGTCAGGCGGGTAAGTAAACCAGATCCCGACTGCTCGGTTGCCGATAACTCCGTTCTTCGGCAGCTATCTGAGCCACTTGTCCCATGGCCGACTTACCATCCATTTGGCTCCTTTCTACTGTCGGCGAGCGTATTAGACATTTACCACCAGTTGAACGAAGTGATCTGTAACCGTCAGTTGTTCAAAAGCTCTTTATAACTGGCTGATTGCCGACCTTATAAAAGAAGGGAATTTGGGTAGTGGTCAAGTTTGAAATTATTCGGGGGCCAATCCTGAATACTAGTAGACGTTCCCGTTGGTCTCTCTCTTCAAATAAAAGGGAAATCCCTTTTCTCGCTTGAGGCCAATAATGGGCAGTTCGTACTCCACCAAGATGCAGAAACCACCGGAAGCTAGATTCTGTGTGGGTGTGGCAAATGCTTCGCTCAAGGCAAATGTAGATTTGTCGTCGAGTCCGAGATGACGAGGCCTCCATTGAATTTTATGAAGCGCGCCGTTTTTGCTCTCACAGTTTCCAAAGTCCATACCGTACCCGATGAATTGGAGTTTGGGAACCAAGTCAATCTCTACGTTGTCCAGGGGCAGGTATCCCGTGTTGGCTACGGTGATGGAAGATGAAAATGGATTATTGGCATCAACGGGGTCTGACATTTCCACGGTTACTCTCGGCAGGAACGTCAAGCCAGCCGCGACAAATCCGACAAGAGCAATTGTTCCGGAGATTATTCCTTTCGCTATCTTCGGTAGCGGAGTTTTCTCTGGGGTTTGCTTTGCCTTTTGTCGCTGCTTTTTTGGTTTGGGTCGTTTTGGTGCTGTGTTTGACAAAGTCTTCCTCTTACTAGGGCGTGTTCACACTAATGACATGCAGGTTGGGTAGAGTAGTTATGGATGGAACTGACGCGGCAGCAGTACGAAAAGATCAAGGACAGTTTGCCTTTGCAGCGCGGGAATGTGCGTCTGAGCAATCTGGAAGTGCTCAACGCAATCCTGTATGTGGCCGAGCAGGGCTGCAAATGGCGTGGCCTACCTGGCCGGTTCGGCAACTGGCACACCATCTATGTGCGGATGAATCGTTGGGCCAGGAACGGCGTTCTCGACCGGGTATTCGAGAAGTTGCAACTGGAGCAGATCGTGCGCATCAAGATCGAGGCGTTCGCGCTCGACTCGACTTCGGTCAAGGTGCACCCGGATGGCACTGGCGCGTTAAAAAAAACGGACCGCAGGCGATCGGCAAGTCCCGGGGCGGATGGAACACCAAGATTCATATGGTTGCCGCGAATGCTCGAACGGCCATAACCTTCGCCCTCTCGCCGGGAAACGCGCACGACGCGCCCGAGGGGCGAGCGCTGCTCTCCGAGCTGGGCCCGATGCCGGAAAAGCTCTCTCTGCTGATGGATCGCGCCTACGAGGGGGACGAAACCCGCCAGCTCGTGCTCGACCTGGGCATGGTTCCGGTGGTGCCGCCGAAGTCCAACCGGATCGAGCCGTGGGAATATGACCGCGCCTTGTATAAGAAACGCAACGAGATCGAGCGGCTCTTCCGCAGGCTGAAAGGCTTCCGCCGCATCTTCTCGCGTTTTGAGAAACTCGACGTCGTCTTCGTCGCTTTTCTCTACTTCGCACTTATCGTCGAAGCACTGAGATTAGTGTGAACACGCCCTAATGTCAGCCCACCAATCCTACAAGCTCTTCAATCGTCCAGGCATGATTTGTGAGGTCAGTTTCCATCGCAGGGGTCACACGTAGCGTCTTGTGAATCCGGCAAAAGTTGTAATGCATGTAGTGGAGCGCAATCGACGCTTCGTGATTCACCAGCTTTTTTGAGAAGGCGTTCGTGAGCCGATTGAAGCGACGCATTGACATCCGCATCGTGAGGTTCTGGCGCTCCACAAATGAAGTGCTGATGTGTTTCGGATCAGGATTCCCGCATAGGACTTTGGTGTCGATGCCGATCACTTCGCCGGGCCTGTAGCGCGTATCGAAGTTCGCCGGGGTGCCGTACACCTTTATCAGCATCGCATAGTCGCAATCCATGCCAAACGCGCCTTCGATGGCTTCTACATAGGCCCGGTGGCTGTCGGTAGTGATCTGGACACGGCTTGCGACCCGCGACGCTACATCCTCCATAAAGACCCGCGCACAGGCCACGCCACGATTGCCGACCATGTAAGACACCATGAGCTTCGTGTCTGCGTCTAGGGCAGTCCACGTCCACACATCGCCTAGTCCGGTTTTTTCCCTGGTTTAGTTCCAGCGGGCAGCCTATTTCACTGAGGGGCTGTCGTCCGCTTTCAGGTCGCCAATTGCGTATTGAATCCCGGCTCGAATGTGCTCCAGCATCGGCGTCATGGCATACACACGATCGCTGTGGCCGTGCCCTTCGTAGAAGACTCGCCCGTTGCCCTCGCGGCGAATATAGCTCAAGGCATAATCGCCATCGGTTCGCGGATTCGCTTCCTTTTTCTTGTCTTCAGCACTCATCTTGTCGTAGTCGATACTCGTCAACACATGCACGTTCTTGCGCGAAAAGGATTCCTGCTCGAACGTATAGGTCTCGTCATGGATCTCGAACTCCTTGCCATGAAACATAGCCGTCAAAGGGCTGTTCGGATCATCGATCTTGACATAAATTAGTTGCGGATCGGGCCAATGAAATTTGAAGTAGCCGCCAATCAGGGTGTTGAACTCCGGCCATTGCAGCACAGGCTTCGACTCCAGGCCTAAACGACGCATCTGCAGCGGCGGCAATAATGAATTGAAATGTTCCACGAAATCGGCGCGGGAGACCGTTCCCGTATTCCCTGTATCCAACTTTTGGAACCACGCGTCGGCAAGTGCAGCCCACTCCTGCTGGCTGACGGTATCGTCATTATCCTTATCGGCTGCGGTGACAAGCCGGGAAGCTAAAATCAACGCTCCTATGTTCAACCCGGGGCCGCCCTTTGCCGCATTCGCCTCACTCGCCAGGCAATCGGTGTGGTACGAGTCTGTCGCTGCGTGTATTGCGGCCACTCCCTTTCCATTTCTCACGAAACTCAGGAATGCCGCTCGCCGCGCGGCGGTCACGGCGGGGTCTGGGTCGTCAAGAAAACACGCAGTCGTGCTGTCCAGGAAGATGGCGTCGTATTTCTTGAGGTTATCGGTATTGATGTCCGCCGCGTCGTAGCTGACCGTGGTCGTCCATAATCCGCCCTGGTTTCCCATTGCTTCGACGGCCTTCGCAGCCAGGGGGATAGAGGCATGCACAAACCCGCCCGCGCCCGTGTGCGCCATCACCAGCACCCTTCGCGGGTGCATCGGCGTGGCGCCGGGAGTAGTCGGCAAGGCTTTCATCATGGCATCCACAGCAGCTTGAGAAACGGGGATCGGCGTCGAATTACCAGCCGGGTTGAAGGTATTGGCCTGTCCTGGTTTGACCGCGGGCGGCGGCGGCAGCAACGTACTGATTCCAGCCAAAATCTGCGGCTGGGTCAGGGTGCCGCTATGAGTCGTGTCCCAGGCTATAAACCAGGAGTGGAAGCCGGACTCAAGCTCGGCCCGTGTCAGCGTTCCATCCTTATCGGTATCGAGGGCGGCAAATAGCGCCTGAGCAGCCTGGCCACCGCCCGGTCCCTGCGCCCGCAAGCTGGCGGTGCCGGTCGTTAGTAGCACGGCAGCGCCAACCGAGATAAAGCTGATTGCGATGAATCCGGTTTGTCTCATAAATCTCATCGAAATGAGTCTATCTCTAATGTGATTTTCGCGTCGCTTCGAAATGTCAGCAGCCTCTTGAGGAACGCTTCGTATGAGCATTTGATCGAATTCTGGGTCAGCATTCCAGGTACAGTGTTCGAGGTTGAAATGGTGCATGCAGGCTGATGCACTCATTGAGCCAATCCAATCGGCCTTTGGCCGTGGCAAACCGGCTGTTCGGAAAGCTGCCCGAGCCTTTTGTAAAGTCGCGAGTTCGGTAGGTTTGCTGTAGCCTTGCGTCAGTCTTTCTGCTAAAGCCATCCCGCTGGCATAATGCAGGTATTATCGAAACCGCCGCAAAGATCAAGGCTTCTATGGAACATGATGAAGGAAAGATCGACGAGATGGTTCTCGCGCTCTTGCACCTGACGACGTTCAAAGATGGCCCTAGGATGCGTGCCTGGAAGGGGCAAGACTGGGCTGCCATGGAGCGCCTCTACAAAGCCGGTTTTATTGGCGATCCGCAAAAGAATCCAAGTCTGTGAGGATGACGGAAGAAGGGCTGGAAAAATCGCGAGAACTGTTCGAACGGTACTTTGTTCGGAAGGCCTAGTCGCTTTCACGCGAAGTTTCCGTAAATCCCGTCTTCGTCGAGACTCCACGACGTTCAAAACCGCATCACTTCCGGGTTGTCGACAATTCGCACAGCAATTCGCCTAACACCTCGCGCCTCTACTGCGGCTCGAAATCAGACGGGAGCTTCTCCATCGCCACACTAGATATGGGAGGGTGACCAGAACAAACAGCAGCAGCGCATGCCCAGCCGCATCGGCGAGCTGCGATGCCGGGGGAAAGAACCGAATCCCCACATCGCCCGTGTTCCCAGGAACCACGGGTGGCGTCACATCCACAGTGCCTGTCGCCCCCAGCAGAGCCACGACGAGCGCCCCCAGGATCACCGGCCAAACGGCCCGCACTCGTTGCCGCCCGGCCAGCAGGATCATGCCCCAGCCGGTCAGCAGCGGCGCGGTGTAATAGAGCATCCGGCCCACGCCGAAATAGGCGATCGCAAACCCATGGACCGGGACAAACGGCGTCTGCGAACCTCCTAGAAACCAGGTCCATCCCGACCACAGAATCAGGAGCGCTATACCCCACCCCGCTGCCAGCCCCAGCACCGGGCCGGTGCCCAGCACCACCCAGGGAGCCCGCGCCGTCCACGAGCGCAGTTCCGGCCGCTCGATCATGGTCCGAGCCAGATCGTCCAATCGTCCCAACCGAGCCAGTGCGAGGGTCTCTGCCTCGGCGCGATTTCGTCCGGCGCGCTCCTCTTCGGCGGTCAGATCCGACCAGTGTTCGCGCAGTTCAGTCAGATATCGACGCACATACCGTGGCGCCACGCCGGCGCGCAGCAGTCTCTCCCGCAGTTCACGCAACCACGTTGCCATGCTGTCCTCCCGCCAGGGCCTTTTGAATGGCCTCTGCCAAGCTCGTCCACTGCGCCGCCAGGTCTGCCAGTCTCCGGGATCCCGCCGGCCTCATTGAGTAGTAGATCCGGCTTCGCCCAGCCACTGTCTTCCGTCGCGACTTCAGCGCCCCGGCGCGCTCCAGCGAATGCAGCGCCGGATAGACCACTCCTTCGCCGACTGCGATCACGGCATCAGTGCGATCGCGGATTGCCTGCACGATTTCATAGCCGTACATCTCCGCGTCCTCAAGCAGCCGCAGGACCAGCAACTCGGGCACACCGTTCATAAAATTCGGGTTGGTTTCCCTAGACATCATTTCGATCATAATACCTCGCAGTTCGAGGTATGGAAAGAACATCTTGCCCTCGGCCGAAGTTTCCGCGGCTCGGAGCTGACGTTGCCGGGGTAGTTGAAGCGGTGGGCGCCAAGGCGGCACCATTCAAGCCCGGCGATGCCGTTTTCGGCACGGCCAAGGGCTCTTTTGCGGAGTATGCTTGCGCTGCCGCGTCGCAGCTTGCCTTGAAGCCGCAAGAGATTTCATTTGAGCAAGCCGCATGCTTGCCTATCGCAGGAGTCAGCGCACTGCAAGGCTTGCGCGACAAAGGAAGAGTTCAGACGGGGTAAACCGTTCTCATCAACGGTGCAGCGGGCGGTGTGGTACGTTTGCCGTACAGATTGCCAAATCGCTTGGCGCGCACGTCACAGGGGTGTGCAGCGCCAAAAATGTCGAGCTGCTCCGATCGATCGGAGCAGACGAAGTGATCGACACACCCATGAGGATTTCGCCCGTTCAACCCAGCAGTATGATCTGCTTTTTGATCTGGTGGGAAATCGCTCGCTCTCCGACTGCTTACGCGCAGTGCAGCCGCGCGGAACATACATCTCATGCGGCGGCGGCCCAGACCGGAGCACCGGGGATCTGCTCGCGGGAATGCTTCAAAACGCAGTCAGGTCGGTTTTTACCAGCCAGAAAATGCCCGGTCTGCTCGCCAAAATCAATCGCGAGGATTTGGCAATTCTCTCCAATCTAGTCCAAAGAGGAACCGTGATTCCCGTTGTCGACCGCACCTACTCTTTGCGCGAAGTCGCAGAAGCTGTTCGCCATGTCGAGTCCGGCCATGTTCAGGGCAAAGTCGTGATCGCCGTTACCTAGACGCCCCGTTGCTCGCCGATTGGCAAGTGTACGATTTGCCGACCTTCTCGTCCAAGTGACGGTATGCGCATTCAAATTTTGTTGGGTGGGCGGCTTTCGCATTCACACCCTAGACCTGCGTACTCAGAACCCAGCAAGGTTGCGGACCATTCCGGCAACAAATTTGGCCAACGCCGGTATCTTGGTTCTGTTTGCTTGAGGGCGTCTTGGAAGCGTTTACTAGCCTTGTGTGGAAGGGCTACCCAAGAGCCACTTTTATTGAAGCAAGCCGAATTCGCTGGAGATGAGCGCCTTGCATTCATCACGCCGTTTGCTGACCATCCCACTACTCGCCACGACCCTCTGCGCCCTTTTTGCCCCAGCTCAAGAGCCGGCTCCTACGCTCTCGATCGATGTCGGAAGCGTGAAGGGCAAGGTGAGCCCAATGCTCTATGGGCTCATGACGGAGGAGATCAACTACTCCTACGATGGCGGCCTATATGCCGAGTTGGTACGGAATCGGGCGTTCACCGACAATCGGCGCCTGCAACCGTTTCATTGGTTCCTCTACGAGGCTGGTAATGCGGACGCATCGATGGTCATGGATATGTCTACCGGACCCAGCGCGGCGTTGCCACTGAGCTTGCAGGTCACGATTCGCAGCGCCACCGACAAGGCGCCTGCGGGTGTAGCCAACGAAGGCTACTGGGGCATCGCCGTGCGGCCGAAGACGGCCTATCACGGTTCGTTCTATGCGAAGACCAATGATCCAGCGATAGGGCCGATTACGGTGAGCCTTATCAACGATGACTCCGCCAAGGTGCTTGCGACAACAACTGTTCCAGCCGTTACCTCTGATTGGAATCGGTATACGTTTACCCTACTTTCGGGCGACGACGCTCCGTCGTCGAGAAATCGTCTGGTACTCACCGCCGGCAGACCAGGGAAACTGTGGTTTAGCCTGGTCTCGCTTTTCCCGCCGACCTATCACGACCGCGCTAATGGCAACCGCATTGAGCTGATGGAGAAACTGGCGGCGCTGAAGCCGGCCTTCCTGCGATTTCCAGGCGGAAACTACCTCGAAGGCAACTACATCAAAGAGCGCTTCCCATGGCAACAGACGCTGGGACCGCTCGTCGATCGGCCAACCCACCTCAGCCCTTGGGGGTATCGGTCGTCGGATGGCATGGGCTTGCTGGAGTTCCTGGAGTGGTGCGAAGACCTCAAGATGGAGCCGGTGCTGGGTGTTTTTGCCGGTTATTCGCTGCGCCACGATTTCATTCCTGCGGGCAAAGGCTTGGAGCCATATATCGCGGAGGCGCTGGATGAGGTCGAGTACGTGACCGGCAGCACCAGCACGAGGTGGGGAGCACAGCGGGCCAGGGATGGTCATCCCGCGCCCTTCAAGTTGACCTATGTCGAGATCGGGAACGAAGACGATCGCGCTCACGATCCCAGCGGCTCGTATGATGGGCGCTTTGCTCAGTATTTCAAGGCATTCAAGGCAAAATATCCAGAGCTGCAGCTGATCGCGACGGCGCGGGTGGAAGGCGTCACTCCGGACGTCATCGATGATCACTTCTATCATTCAGCCTCACAGTTTTATGACGATGTCGGCCATTACGACAACGCAGATCGTCACGGGCCAAGGATTTTTGTAGGCGAATGGGCTACTCGCGAGGGAAGCCCTACGCCAAACTTCAATGCGGCCCTCGGAGACGCCGCGTGGATGACAGGGATGGAGCGGAACAGCGACATCATCATCATGTCTTGTTACGCACCCCTGTTCGTGAATGTGAGCCCAGGCGGGATGCAGTGGGAGTCAAACCTGATCGGCTATGACGCGATGAGTAGCTATGGATCGCCAAGCTATTATGCACAGGTGATGTTCAGCAACCACATCGGCGATCAGATCATCAACGCCAAGTTGAGCGGCGCGCCGTTGCGATTCTTTTATTCGGTCACGCGCGATTCAACTAGCGGAAAGCTCTATCTCAAGCTCGTGAATGCAACCGACTCGCCACGGTTGCTTTCAATTCAGCTGGCGGGCGTTTCAATCGTGAACAAGATCGCCAAGGTGACGACATTGAGCGCGAGCACCATTCAATCGACGAATTCGATATCTGAGCCGACGAAGATAGTTCCCGGTGGAAAGCAGCATCGACGACGCGGCTCTCCAGTTTTCACACACGCTCCCACCCAATTCGATCCAGGTGCTCGAATTGAACTGCGAGATAAAAGCGGTAGGGAGCGTCTAAAATCCCAGATTCCCAGCTTGAGCGCGACAACACGCAGTGGGCTCGAACTTCGCTGGTACTTCGTTGCCTTGGTGACGGCGGCGATCGCGATCAGCTACTTCGACAGGCAGACGATCTCGATTGCCGTTGCCGCCATTCAACGCACCATCCCAATTTCAAATCAGCAATTCTCTTACTTGCAGACGGCGTTTCTGATTTCCTATGCGGCGCTATACGCAATCGGCGGACGCCTGCTCGACAAACTGGGCACTCGGCGCGGCTTCCTGTTAATCATGCTGTGGTGGTCGCTGGCTTGCGCGTTACACGGATTCGCCACCCGCTTTGTTTGGCTGTTAGCGATGCGGTTCTTGCTCGGGATGGGAGAGGGGGGCGCCTTTCCGGCAGCAACAAGAGTAGTAGCGGAGTGGGTTCCGGCCCATCAGCGGTCGACTGCTATGGGCTTCATCAACGCGGGCACCGCCGTGGGTTCGCTGCTGGCTCCGCCGCTGATTGGAGCTGTGCTCATATTTCTCGGCTGGCGCTGGGTCTTCTTTGTCGCGGGAGGAATCGGTTTATTGTGGGTGTGGTGGTGGGCCGTTTCTTATCGTGGCAACACCTCGACTCTCTCGTCCGCCACGCTCGATGCGCGTTTGCTGGCGAAGCAACTTTCGTTGGGCGAGATTGTCGGCCTGCGTAGCGTCCAGGCGCTGGTCTTCGCCAAGTTCATGAGTGATTCGGCGTGGTTCTTCCTGCTCTTCTGGCTGCCAAAGTATCTTTATGACGCGCGCGGCTTCGATATCAAGCATGTCAGCTACTACGCGTGGATTCCCTACGCGGCGTCAGGCATCGGCAGCTTTCTCGGCGGCTGGTGGTCGAGTCGGCTGCTGCGGAGCGGTCAATCGCTTGACCGTTCGCGCAAAATAGTGCTCGGCATCAATGCGGCGATGATGCCGGCCGTGATGTTGGTGCCCCTGGTGCCAGTAAGCTATGCTCTGGTGCTGTTCAGTATCGCGTTTTTTTCGCAGCAGTCATGGTCGGGGATCATCATGACCATTCCGGCGGATGTGTTCCCGCTCTCGGCGGTCGGCACGGTGGCGGGCCTAGTTGGCTTCGGCGGCTCGATCGGCGGGGCGCTCTTCGGACTGATCGCCGGCGCTCTGCTTGGCCATGGATTCAGCTACGGAACGCTGTTCGTTCTGGTTGGTACATTTCACCTTATCGGCTTCCTTGCCCTGGTCTTTTTCGGTGGCAGGATTCAACCACTTCGACCCAAAGACCTGATGGAGATAGAGAGCCACGCATGAAGATCACCGAAGTGCGCGCCCGTGTCGTTCAGTGGGAAGGCGAGACAGTTCCGCTCCCCCCGCATTTCTGCACCAACCCTATGGACCTGGTCGACTTTCGCCAGGCGTCGATGGGCAACTTCGCCTTTCATGGCTGGGTGCTCGTCGAGATATTTACCGACGCTGGCCTGGTGGGATTAGGTAACGCGGCCCTGTCGCCGGTAGTGACGAAGACGCTCATCGACACCTATCTCAAGCCGTTGTTGATTGCATCGGATCCCTGGGACACGGAGTATCTCTGGCAGCAGATGTATCGCCGCACGATGGCCTTTGGCCGCAAAGGTGTGGCGATGACCGCGATCTCCGCCGTGGACATCGCTCTATGGGACTTGTTGGGAAAAGATGCGAAGCAGCCCGTCTTTCGCCTGCTCGGCGGACGGACGAAGGACAAGATTCCCGTATATGCAAGCCGCCTGTACGCGATGCCGATCCCCGAACTGCGTGCCGAAGCGCAGAAGTACAAGGACGAAGGCTACAAGGCGATGAAGCTGCGCTTCGGATGGGGACCCATCGACGGCGCGGAAGGCATGCAGAAGAATGTGGAACTAGTCCGAAACGTCCGCGAAGTGGTCGGCGATGGAGTCGACATAATGGCTGACGCCTACATGGGCTGGACGCTCGATTATGCCAAGCGAATGGTGCCGCTGCTTGAGCCCTTCCACCTGCGCTGGCTGGAAGAGCCGGTCATTCCCGACGACACGAGAGGCTACAAGGAGCTGAAGAACTACGGGCGAATCCCTATCGCCGGAGGCGAACATGAGTTCACCATCTTTGGATTTCGCGAGCTTCTGGAGAACAATGCGCTCGACTACATCCAGTTCGATACGAACCGAGTGGGTGGCATCAGTCAGGCGCGAAAAATCTCAGCGCTCGCGGAGTCGTTCCAGGTGCCGGTTGTGCCCCACGCCGGCCAGATGCATAACTATCATGTTGTACTGGCCAGCCTCAACTCCCCGATCGCGGAGTTTTTCCCAAAGGTGGATGTAGAAGTTGGAAATGAACTCTTCTGGTACATTTTCGACGGAGAGCCGGTGCCGCTTGACGGGTACATCGATCTGGATGACGCCAAGCCGGGTCTTGGTCTCACGGTCAACGAAGACTCTCTGAAACGCTTCACAGTAATTGGATAAAGAGGAACTGCATGATTCGTCTGGTTCAGATTAGTAATGGTTCGTCACGTCGCGTCGCTCTGGTTGAGGAGCCCCACCTTCATTTCCTCATTACTGCGGAATCCGTCTACGAGCTGGCTTTGGCTTCTGTTCGGGAAGGTACTTCGCTGAGCGCGTGGGCACATGACCTTGCGACCGGCGAGAAGCTTTCCTATGACGCCGTTTATAGCGGTGAGAGCGAATGGCGTTTGCTGGTTCCTGTCGATGTTCCAGTTGCGCCGGAGCGCGTGCTTGTGTCCGGCACAGGTCTGACCCACCTGGGAAGCGCGAAAGACCGTCAAGCGATGCATCTGCAAACAGCAACAGACGCAGCGAAACCAAAGACCGACAGTATGCGCATGTTCGAGTCTGGCCTCGCCGGGGGACGGCCGAAGGACGGCGAAATCGGATCGGCCCCCGAGTGGTTTTACAAAGGCAATGGCTCGGTCCTGCGAGGGCCGTTCGCTCCGCTGACAGTTCCTGCTCACGGAGAAGACGGCGGCGAGGAAGCTGAGATTGCGGGTATTTACCTCATCGCGAAAGACGGTACGCCGCACCGCATCGGCTTTTGTGTAGGCAATGAGTTTAGCGATCACAAATTTGAGCGGCATAACTATTTGAATCTTGCCGGGTCAAAGCTGCGCGAATGCAGTATTGGTCCGGAGTTGGTGATTGGCGGGGACTTCGGCACAGTCACTGGCGAAGCGAAGATTGAGCGTGATGGCGCAGCGATATGGCAGAAGGCGGTTGAGACTGGAGAAGAGAATATGTCGCACAGTCTCGCTAATCTGGAGCATCATCACTTTAAGTTCGATGGTCATCGCTTGCCTGGGTATCTTCACGTGCATTTCTTCGGAGCGCATTCTCTGAGCTTCGGTGAAGGCCTTGAGTTGCAGGATGGGGACTGGATGCAGGTACGTTACGAAGGCTATGGGCGAGCCCTGCGTAATCCCATACGTATAGAAGATAAGGAAGGCTATCGGTCGGTCCGAGTGCGGGCGTTGAGTTGAGCGAACGCAATCGATTCACAAAATCACGCACAGAGGGCCAAGGCCGGGGCAGTTGTTAAATACAGTCAGGGAGAACTACGTGGCAGAACGAGTTGCGCTATTAGGTCTGGGTACTATGGGCATCGGAATGGCGAAGAACTTGCTCAAAGCGGGTTTTCCGCTGACGGTCTATAACCGCACTCGCGTGAAAGCCGAGCCGCTGGCGGCAGAAGGCGCGCACGTCGCTGAAACTCCGGCGGATGCGGCGCGCGATGCGGATGTGATTCTAAGCATGGTGTCGGATGACAAGGCTTCGCGTTCCACCTGGACTGGCGAGCACGGTGCTCTGAGCGGAGCGAAGCCGGGAGCGGTGCTCGTCGAATCAAGCACGGTGACACCGGAGTGGATCGCGGAGCTGGCCGCGCTTGCGGGAAAACGGAGGTTCGATCTGCTGGATGCTCCCGTGACGGGTAGCCGCGTACAGGCAGACGGTGGCCAACTTACCTTTTTGGTCGGCGGCAATCCGGCCGCCTTGAAACGTGCCCGCCCGGTTCTGGCAGCGATGAGTAAAGACATCGTGCTGCTGGGCCCAAGTGGCAGCGGAACGCGAATGAAACTCATTAACAACTTCTTGTGTGGAGTCCAGGTAGCCTCATTGGCAGAGGGGCTGGCGTGGATTGAACGCAGCGGACTGGATCGCGAGCAGGCGTTGAAGGTGCTGAAGAGTGGCGCGCCAGGAAGTCCGCTGCTCGGCGCTATCTCCGATCGCATGGTCGCGGCGACTTACGAGGTAAATTTCCTGCTCTCCCTGATGAAAAAGGATCTGAATTATGCGCAGCACGATGCCGCTTCGCTCGGAGTCGATCTGCATACAGCGAAAACCGCGGAAGCACGATTCGCCGAGGCGGAGGAGTCAGGGTTCGGCGAGAAGGACATGTCAGCGGTAATTGAACCGTTGCGGGCTTCCTAATTTCGCTGCTACTTGCCATACGTCGGCGTAGTGGAGAGCACTGAGCCTATTCCTTTGATACCTCGTCTCTGCAAGTGGCCGAATAAACCGGCTAACCGGGAGGAGTTTCCCTACCCGAAGGATCATCGCGGTTGCCGACGGTCTTGAGCCTGGAGGAGGTCGCCCAGCTTATTGATGCCGCTGGCAACCTGATGCAGCGGGCGCTGCTGATGACGCTTTACGGCACGGGCATGCGGCGGACAGAAGTGTCGATGCTGAAGGTGCGGGATATCGACAGCCTGCGCATGATGATCCGCGTGGAGCGCGGCAAGGGTGGCGCCGGTCGAGATCTCCCACTCAGCCCGGCGCTATTGGAAACGCTGCGTGAGTATTGGCGCTGGAAGAGGCCTCGGATCTATCTTTTCCCCAGCAGCATAGGTCAACGCGGCGGCCAGGACAGACCCATCTCCGACAAGACCGTTTGGTATGCCTGTGAAGAAGCTGCTCTCCATGCGCACATCACCAAGCATGTAACGCCTCACACCATAGCTGGGCTACCCATTTGCTCGAGGGGGGAACGGAGCCTGCGGACGATTCAGGTTCTGCTCGGTCATGCGCCTTACGCACTGGCATTCGGATCGCCTCCTCATCAGGGCTTGGAAGTTGTGGATGTCGACAAGGCTTCAGGAGCTAGCTGGAGTCTTTTGTTGATGAGAGGCCAATACTGACGCAAAAGATAACCGCACAATCTCCAGCCCTGATCGGATGCGTAGCGGATCAAGGTACTACCAACTCCGCGACTGCCTTGAGGATAATATGTGTTGGCCAGGGCCTCGCCTGCCAATGGGCCCAACAATCCGGCGTAGTTAACCACTTGTTTCCCGGAGTCGCTCCGGGTAAACACCAAGCGGTGGGCGGCATATCCTACCGACTCCTGTACGCTGAGGTGTTTTGTACGTAGAAGCGCGGATCTTCATGCATGAGGGAGGCGATCATGAAGGTGCCAAAGAGGTTCGCGGAGGCTGCGCGGGCCATATCCGCTCCGAAACGCTTGCCATATGCTCCAATCTCCTAACCGTACCCCGCTGGCCTATTGACTGCCTGCCCGTAGGATGAACCTACGAGTGCAGCTCCAAACGTGGATAAGGAGACACTGTTATTCGCGGCCAGCTTGAATTTCTGCCAGCTATCGAGCGGTCCTGTGCCGGTAGCGAGATCGGGAAAGACCCGCGATTTCCTTTGGAGCGTTAGGACCATTGCTACACTGTTTTGCAGTGCACTCTCAGCCGGTGCCTCGGCCTGCGGCTGTTCGGTGAGAAAAGGCGCAACGTGTAGCGATTGAGGTTGGCTTACCTGTGCAGCGGCAGCGATACAGACCAACCACAACATCACTCCACTCAGGAGAGATCGGTGCATCCGGCCAATCTCCTCATCTGGTTGCTCCTAACTTGGTTGATATTCCCATCGAAAGCGTTCCCGATGATCCATTCTCCTTGGAATGACGTGGCCGATTCGCGAACGGTGAATGAAGTGGTTCCCTATACTACACAACACTTATGATGTCGTTCATTCTGAGGAGGAGATCAAGACCGCAGTTCTTTGTTTCAGATCCCAATGACTACTTCGGGTCTCGCGGTCAAGATATTCAGGGTCTCTCGACCACGCTAAGGTACGAACAGTTAGTTCCCAAAAGACAGACATGCTTTTAACCGCAACCTAGGGCGCTCGGTGTGGACTCGGAAGGATCTCGTCTTGCAGTCTTCTGCAGCAGCACCGCGCATTAATAGCGTATGGCATCCCTCCGTGAATATGGACTTGGCAACATGGCCCATGTGTGAGACACACAACTTATAGCATTTATTGCGACGCCATAGATGATCCTAGCGGTCGACGCAAGGACAAACATCTGGAGCAGTTGTCAGGATCACATAGAGTCTAAAAGCTGTGACGCGTCCCCGTGCTGAAGTTGCTTGTGAAAAAGCTCCGAGAGAAGACATATGATCTAGGGGACGCCCTTGAAAGTATGCCAGTGGCTGCCGGCCCTGACTGAGAAACTCCCGTCACCGTCTGCAGAGTTGTATCGATTCAACCCGGGATGAGCTGTTTGCCGAAGGGCCTGATCACCCACTGAAGATGAAGTTCCGGTCATCCGGTCTCCTTATACTGAGAACGTCCAGTCATGTCCGTTAGGAGTCTCATTTTATGACCAGACTTCCTCAACTTTCTTCCCTCGTCATTTTGACAGTTCTTGGTGCGGCCGCACGAACGCAGGTCTTTCAGAACAGGCCCACCGAGCCACCGGATCCTGAGCCGCAGGTTACCGCTTCCCTTGCGAAACCTGTCCTACCAGTCGGTACAAATCTACAAGTTCATCGCTTCGCTCCCTACCGATGAAGTCGGGTGAACCGATCGAAGTGGCCCTTCTTTATCCGCTTTACTTGGACGGAAAGATGGTCGTTCCAAAAGGGGCGCTCGTGAAAGGTCAGGTCACCGCAATTGAGCCGGACAAGAGGACGCGCTTGCACACTCGGTTCCACGGTGATTTCACCCCTTTCCACGAAGAACAGGTGCGCTTTGACCAACTGGTTCTTTCCAGTGGGCAAGCGCTGCTCTTCGACGCGCCGACCGTGAGTAACGGCGCACCGGTGCTCGAACTCTCATCGTCCGGGACGCGCCCTAGACAGTCGATCTTCGCCCGGCGCTGGACGATGGCCAAGACACAAGCCAGCGAACCTATCCACTTCTTCACCGACCCAGGCTTTGGGGACCGCTCGTTGCAAGTGCTCTATCATCAGCTTCCCTATCATCCTGAACGTATTGCGCTTCACACTGCCTGGAGCTTGGAGCTTGCCCAACCGCTTGCTCTTCCAAATTCCTGTCTCACTTCAGACGCGGCAAGCAACGTGTCAAGGCCGTCCCCGCCTCCGACAACCCCAGAATTATGGTTCGTCCATGCGCTACTAAAAGATTCGGTTAGCTCCGCAACTTCCAAAGTTGGTGAGCCGATCAAGGCTCTAGTCGTTGAGCCAGTCACCGATCGCGCAAACAATGTTGTTGTCCCGCAAGGCTCACTGCTCGTTGGCAGAGTCAGCCAAGCACAGGCCGCCCGCTCTCTGGGGCGAAACGGAAAGCTCCGTTTCACTTTTCAGCAAATTCAGTTTCCAGAAGGCGCAAGCCATTCCGTTGAGAGTTCGCTCGCCGGGGCGACAACTGACAAGCGGCAAGACCTCTCGATCGACGCCGAAGGCACGATAACTCCGCGCAACAATTCCAGTGTCATCGTCCCGCTCGCGCTCACGTTTCTTGCCGGGCGAGCCCTGGACGACGACGGTAACGAGACGCTGCAAGCGGGTGTAGCCTCCAACGGCTTCGGTATCGTCGGCCGCATCATCGGGACAGCCGTCGGCTCGCGGGAGATCGCGGCCGGCATCGGCTATTATGCTGCCGCGCTCTCCATCTACGAAAACTGGCTGTCCCCCGGCCGTGATGTTACGTTCCCTGTTGACACCCGGATCGAAATTCAAACTTCACCCCTCAGGGCACCCGTTCTAAAGCCAACCGGCGACGCTGAATGACGCGGTTAGGGGCTGCACCATTTTGCGGCGGAGGTCTCGACAACTTTCGAGATGATTACAGGAAGAAAGCCAATAGCATCGAAGCCTTCGCCCACCGCATTCAAGGCGTGGAGTACCGCGCCCAACTAGCGATTGCGCGGCGGAGTTACCGCCGGTGACGAGAAGACTCAACATCCGGCCAAACGAAGTTGACTCCAAATCCATTCCCTGTAGGTGACAGTCATGAACGCGACAACAAGCTCCAGCCGCGAAACAAAGATTCATGGGCCATCCAAAAGCGCAGCTCGCTTGAAGCTGGCTCGACAGTGGCACCTCTACCTTGGAACACTCTTTGCTCCCTCGATCATCTTCTTCGCTCTAACAGGGTTTCTCCAATTGTTCGGTCTGCACGAAGCCCATCCTGGCGAAGCTTACCGGCCGTCGGCATGGATACAGAGGCTGGCGTCGATTCACAAGAATCAGACTATTGCAGAAAGACATGGGCCGCCTCCCGGTCTTGGCAGAGAACAAAGTCGACCCGCGCAGGCTTCTGCCGCAGAACAAAAGAGACCGCCGAGCTCGGATGAAGAGGTCCGTCCACCTCAGGCACCAAAAGATGGTCGCGGGAACGAGGAACGTGGCTCGAACAAAGTCAGCCTCGCTCTGAAGTGGTTTTTCCTAGCGACCGCTCTCGGGTTGGTCTCCTCGACCTTGCTCGGGATTTACATGGCATTCACGTTCAACCGAAGCCGCGCGCTGGTCTGGGGCATGCTGTTCCTCGGCACAGCAATTCCGGTCGGCCTTATCGCCATGATGGCTTAAGAAAGGACGTTCGATGCCGAGGAATGATGCAATGGGGTCAGAAAGGCATAAATGTGAGCGATCGACATCTTTTGTCCGCCCAAAGTGACGCAGGTCCTTCACAACAACCCGGCAACATTTCGCTTGCCCATGAATATTCACGTGCGGTTGCCTCGTTCCAGTACGGTGAACTCGTGGTTTATCTCGTTGAACAGCGATCTCAGGCACACCAGAGCTCAGAAGAGAGGGGCGTATTGCTCAGTGGAAACGCCGTGAACTAGAAAATGGATAGGAAAGGTCATGAAGACCCCGGGGATTAGATTTGCTAACGTCGAGTGGAACGCCAACCTAGCGTTGGCAAATATTATCCTTGCGGCCGACGCAAGGAACGACTGCCTGCTTTTGCACCGAATGAGCAGGGCATTGTCAGAGTTGGAGAACCTTCTACCTTTCCTAACGCGGAATTATCTAGATTCACGTAACAATGGGGAAAAGCATAGGCTGACTCTACGTATGCGAGATGCGCATACGCGTCTGGCACAGTTGTCACGATCCCGTAGAGTGGAAAACCTGTGGCGCATCCCGATGCTGAAGCCGCTTCTGAATAGACTCCGGAAGAGGACAGAGGAGCTAGAGAACGTTCTTGAAGAGATGTTTGTGGTTGTAGGCCCTAACTGAAAGCTCTGCCCCTAGTCGGGAAAGTATGAAGCGAGTCGACCATGATGAGGGACCGCGAGAGCATGCATCGGGCGGTGCGCAACAGTTGAGTTCCGACCGAGCCTAACTAGCCAGCCCTGGCTGCCTTCTCCTTACCGAATCGACTTTCCTCTCGCATCGAGAAGGACAGTGAGATTAGCATTGCAGCTATAGCAAAAGCAGATTGCATATTAGCAAGGACGCAGGCCGCGGCTTGGTAGGCGCGAAGCATTCGAAGGCGGGTTTGGCCCACGTGCACTAAGGTGGTGAGTCCGGCGTGCAGACCTGCAAGAGGCCATTCCACAACGCGATTCCCCGAAGGCGTAGCATTCGACTAGCCTTGCACCTGCGTGGGCACAGCAGAACGCACAACTCATTGCGTTGAATGAACGGCGGTTCAGTATTTTGGCGAGCGACAACTAGAACTTGAATGTTCCTTTTAATTGAACAATGCGCGCGGAGGCGTTTCCGCCGAGGCCGGAACCGAAGACGCTGGTCGGTGCGCTGGCGGTTGCCGTTATGACCCCAAAGCCGGGGCCGTCGGAGAAGTTGGTATCCGGGTTGAGGAAATTCGGATGATTCAGGACGTTATATGCTTCCACTCCAATTTGAAACATACCCGCTTCCATACCGGGGATCTTGAAACCCTTCACCACTGTAAAGTCGGTGTTGAAGTAGCCGGGGCCGGTGAACTGGTTTCTCCGCTGTCCTCCAAATGCGGTGGGATCGGTGAAATACGGACTGTTTGTTGTGGCCGTGCTGCCAAAGCAGGATATGGTGGGGGACGCCTTGTTAATTCCGCAGTGGCGAGGAACCGAGGAATCGACGATCTGCGCCAACACCTCGCCGCCGTAATTCGGTGCGAGACTGCCGGTGACACTTCCGTCAAAAACGCTGAATGGGAAACCTCCGTGCCAGAAAATGGTGCCGCCGAGAATCCAGTTGTCCGCCAGTAAATGCGGGCCGCCAAAATAGGGAACGTTGATTAGGTAATCCCCGTTCAGGCTGTTTCGTATGTCGTAATCGGAATTGCCATAGTTCTGGAGCTTCAGGTTGAAAGGATAGATGGTGGTGGGGCTGGCATTGACCGCACTGTCGAAACCAAAAGGCAGGAAACCTCCATTCGAGATTTCGTCGAGAGAATGACTCCAGGTGTAGTTGAGCTCCAGCGTCACGTACTTCGACTGGTTTTTGATCGAGGCCAGCAACCCGTTGTAATTCGAGACGGCCGGGCTTTGGATTTCAGTAACTTCGGCGAACGCAGGAAGGGCCGGGTTTGCCGGAGCGCCGCCGAAACCATAGACATTGACCCCGTTGTTTACGAAAGGCTCATGGTATCCATGGTTGCCGACATACCCGATTTGAAAGCTGGAGGACTTGCCGATCCTCTGTTGAACTTGCAGGCTGTATTCCAGGTACGTGGGGTATTTAATGTTTGTGTCAACATTAAAGACGCTGGGCGCGGAGAAGAAAGGATCCACCGCGCTGATTGAATTGAAGCTGCCGCCTGCGGAGTAAGCGGTCTGGAATATCTGGTTGCTGCTGGTCAGCGTGCCGGTGGCGCTACCTGGCACGGACGGAGAGACGAGCCCGGGAACCGTAAACGTAACGCTGAACGGAGGATTGCTGAGCAGGTCGTCGGCAACAGCGGAGGGAAAGATATCAGTGAAAACGCCGAATCCACCGCGCACAACCATATTGGAATTGCTGCTGGGCGAGAAGGTGAATCCTAAACGCGGATCCACCGCGATCGATTGCAGGCCATTGAAGGTTTGGTGCAGGCCGGAGTGGATCACGGAATTGTAGGGCGTTGTCTCGTCAGCAGTGACATTAGTGTAAGCGGAGGCGAATCGTCCGAAGCAGTTGATCTGGCATACAGGGTTTGAGTTGTGTTCCAGGCGGATCCCCGCAGTCACCTGGAAGTTGGGCGTGATTTTCCACTGGTCCTGTGCGTACACGCCAAAGTTGTATTGGGCGATCGGGGCTGAAAGGCGCTGGGGGAAAGCCTGCGTCGCGGTGAGCAGATTGCCGGCGCCAAACAAATCTCCGGGGTCGAGAGGCAGGGCTGTCGGATCGGCGTTGGCTGAACTCTCTGGGCCGAACTCATTGGCCAGGGGAAACTGGAAGTTGATTCCGGGGTCCAAGTCGGTGGTGTCGTCCCGCTTAAATGTAACTCCGAACTTGAAGGTCTGATTTCCTTTGGTCCAGCTCACATCGTCATTGAACTGGTACTGGGTTACGTTCCTGCCCTGGGGAAAGGCGTTGAGTTCGCCTCCAAGAGGAGTGAAGGAGCCATCCAGAAAAACCAGGGTGTATGGTATTAGGGCTGCGGCCGCTGTGGGGTTGGAGTTGAGGAAGGGAGTTGCATACCACAGGGTGGAGAAGTTGAACTGGTTGACCAGGTTGGGCGAAAAGAAGTGTGTCTCGACGAGCTGCCCCTCGTAGGTGGGCTGTGCGCTCACAGCGTTGAAGGCAGGGTTGATGGGGTCCACGAACGCAGGTTGAACGCCGTAGTCCCACTTGAAGTGGGCAAAGAAGCTGTCATTCGGCCCTAGTTTGTCATCGAGGCGGGCGGTGACGAGCTGCTCGACCAGGTTGTCCTTGGGGTTGCCCTCGAAGGCGTTGGCATACGTGGTTCCGTTGTATGGCGTGGCTGTCGATGCGCCGCGAGCATTGTTATAGATGCTGAAGAGCTGATTGTAGAACGGCACTTGCGCAGCCTGGCCGGTAGCGGTGAGATTGGCTATCGCCGCGCTTTGATAAGCAGCATTGGGAATGATCACCAGTGTGGGCGCCGATGTCACAAAGCGCAGCGTTTCATAGTTCACAAAGAAGAACATCTTGTCTTTGATAATGGGGCCGCCAAGCCCGGCCCCTCCCTGGTTGGCGTTGGCGTAAGCCTCGGGCGTAGCTGTCAGGTTGTTGAACCACTGGTTGGCGTTCAGGTCGCTGTTGGTCCAGTAGTAGACGGCGTTCCCATGAAACTGGTTGGTTCCCGAACGGGTGAGAATGTTTTCCTGAATGCCGCCCAGGGTGCCATACTGAGCGCCATACGCGTTGCCAACGACACTGACCTCGTCAACGTCATTGGCGCCGAGCAGCAGATTGCTGGGGCCGGAATTGTTGAGGTTGAGGAACGGATCGTTCTCTGACGCGCCATTGATAGTGAAATTGTTCGACGTAGCGGGAAGGCCAAAGGCCTCGGCATTGCCTAGGCCGCCCTGGGTGTTCATGATGACCCCCTGGGTGGTATTGATGGGATAAGTTATGTCGCCGCCGGGGTTGGGGAGATTCTGTATCTGTTGCTGGCTGATGGTGGTGGACATATCGGAGCTATCTGTCTGCAGCAGAGGAATTTCCGCACCTGTAACCTCTACCGTAGTCGAACTCTTTGCTACGGAAAGGCCGAAGTTCTGGCTGGCAATCTGGCCAATGCTAAGGGTGAGACTACTCTGCGTGGTCTGGAAGCCCTCCGCGCTCGCGGTTACCGTGTATGTTCCAGGCTGCAAAAGAGAGATGCGATAGTTGCCAGCCTCATTGCTGCTCACTTCCTTGGTCTGGCCAGTTCCAGTATTGATCGCAATCAACTTCGCGCCGGGGATGGCGGCGCCCGTCGAGTCCGTGACCGTGCCCGCAATATCGCCGGATACCAGCGATTGCCCTTCCAAGCCTTGAGGAACCAGGACGAACGCAGTTGACGCTGCGACCAATGAAAACAGAGCGAGAACCGAAACCGTTCGCCTCAAAAATGAAAAGATCATGACAGCCTCCGGGGGATTAATTGTTACTGGCCGTTCACCGAAAAGTTGTAACCATTTGTGTTCGAGATCGGGCTCCGCGAGTACCGAGGGCAGGAATCGCTGCGGTCGGTACCACCGCGCCGCACCTTAATCGGGACCGAATTATCGAGAGGCATTGATGCCACGCCGTGCAATACTGCAACGCGATCGCCAATGCGTATATACCTCTTTGTTTTGGGTTTATCGTTGCTCACGCTGATCTATCGCTACGGTTTTCGGAATGGTGGTTCAGAAGTTTTGCAACAGAATCTTGTTACCCCCCGGACGAAATGTGTATGTCCAACAACCTGGGGAGTAGGCTCGTCCCCGTAAATCAACAACCGCGTCATCTCCCAAACTCTGTAGATAGTCGGATTAAGAGGTGCGTGACTGCAAGGGGCGCTGACGTACGCGGGCGCGGGCCTGCTGCGGCAAAGCCGGGGTCGGGATTCTTCAGGGCCCGGGCACCGAGGAGTCGTCGGAGCGGCGGTCCTTGAGAGAACCATCGCTGCTCCTATCCCACAACTGCTTGATTGAAGAGGGGGCCTAAACTTCCGGGGCGATCCAGGTGGCAGCCAACCCATTGAGATTTGATTTATAGGTACGTGTGACCGTGTATTCTTTCCCGCCTTTGAGTCGAAGACCATACTCACCCGTCGCATGGGACTGTATCTCTTCGACAAACGAGGCATTGACGAGGACCGACCGATGAATCTGCAGGAAGCCGTAAGGCTTCAGCTTCTTGGCCATCACGGAGATGGATTCCCGCAGAAGATGGGAACCAGCCTCGCGCTCCAGCAACACATAGTTGCCTTCGGCCTGTACCACCAGCACATCGCTCGGGTCGATGAATAAGATACGTCCGTTCGCTTTGATGGCGATCCTTGCTGCCCGGTGCTGAGACAGTTGCCGCAGTAAGGGCAAGGTCTTGATCAGTTGCGCCGCTCGTTCGCCCGATGTTCTTTGAAGCGCCACCTCCAATGCCTCGTTGATGCGGTCATTCGAAAATGGCTTGAGCACATAGTCCACCGCATGTTTCTCGAAAGCCGCAATCGCATGCTCCTTGTACGCCGTGACGAACACCACCGATGGCACGGGGAAATTGTTTTCTCTGAGCCGGTCCACAAGCTCAATGCCGGACACTTCGGGCATGCTGATGTCCAAAAGCAAAACGTCGTATGCGGCCTCGCCCAGTCTGTCGAGAGCTTCCATCGCGTCGCAGGCGGAATCGAATCGTTCGATGTCTTTTCGTGCGGCCAGCGCATTGGCCAGAGCTTCGCGCGCAAGCGGCTCATCGTCGACGGTCAGTACGCGCATGATGTTTCCACCTCGTTCTCAACAGTATCCGGCGGGCCGGGCCCATCCTTGGTGTCGCTGCGCACCAAACGTGGCAGAACAAGGGTGGCGGTCGCGGTCCCGCCTTCGGACACCGCGAAAGAAAGAGTCCCTTCCCCAGAATAGAGATGCTTCAACCGAGCCGCAGTGTTGTGCAGGCCAACCCCCATTCCTTTGGGCTTGCCGGGTCCCACGCTGTTGCGGATTTGCAGCTCGACAGCGTTCTCCCGTCTCCGCGATGCGACCTCGACCCAGCCATTTTCGCGAGAACTGGCGATGCCATGCCGGATCGCGTTCTCGACCAGAGGTTGCAGGATCAACTGAGGGACCAGCATGCCGCCGGTCAATGGATCGATGGACCAATCGACCCGAAGTCTAGGTCCAAACCGCATCACCTCCAGGTCGAGATATTCTCTAATGAACTTCAGCTCCTCGCGGAGGGGAACCAAGTCCGATCCGCTGGATTCAAGCGCGGTACGCAACAGGCTCGAGAGCTTGACGATCATCGCCTTGGCGGTCTCACCATCGCTGTCGATCAACGTTGAAATACCATGCAAAGTATTGAACAGAAAGTGAGGATGCAACTGCATCTTGAGCGCGTGGAGCTCACTGGCCGCCAGGGCCTGTCGGTATTCAGCCCGCTCCAGCTCCTGGAGCCGGGCCCGCCGCAAGTAACCATAAGCATGCGCAGCCAGAATCGTCGCAACATAAATGGTGATAATGTCCGCAAATCCATCATGAACGAGTAGCCACGGACTGGTGTCTGCGCGAGGCAGAAAGCCCTGCTTGGCGGCGTCCCACAGCGGAAAAATCAGCCAGCGAATGCAGGCGTAGCTGAACATGTAGGGCACCGCCCCGAGGCTGCAATAAAGCAGATACCGCAGTCGATGCCGGGCACCGAAGTTGTGGCGCCCAGCGAAGTAGAAGACAGGCGGAGCGAGAAGCGCAAAAGCCAATCCTCTCGCCTCCGCGAGAATCAGCATTTGGCCGGGGGTCGAGTGAATCTTCATCGACTTGTCGAAAATAAAGTACTGCCATCCTGTTAGCGAAGACAGTGCGGACCAAATGCCGATCGACCACAGATAGGCCTTCGCGATTTGCTTCAAGCCGGGCAATTCCATGGCGGTATTCTATGCCCCGACGATTTGAGGGGTCACCTCAAGTGATCACAGCTACTTTCCATCAAGTGCTCACATTTTCAAATCTCCTGCAATGGTTTATGCAACTTGTGTTCAAGCCGTCCCTCGACGACGAATGTGCCTTCCTTAGAAAGCGACGCGCGCCTCAGTTGTTGTGTAGTGATTACACCTAGGGCAGTCGCCGGAGAGGCCATTCACCGAACGGCTGTTTCTTTAGCGCGAGAGTCCTCACGTTCGCTCGCGACTTTGGCCATGTCGACCGGCGTTCCTACCTTTTCGGCTCGCCGCGGCAGGATCGGTACTGTGAA
>CAVUKL010000027.1:0-149688 GCA_963742015.1 uncultured Acidobacteriaceae bacterium
ATGACAACTTTGTTTTTCCGGAGCAGAGGAAACGCAGCGCTAAGCCTTTTCGCTCAGCGCCTCAACTCCCGGCAGTTTCTTGCCTTCGAGAAATTCCAGAGAAGCTCCGCCGCCGGTGGAGATGTGGGTGATGCGGTGAGCGACTCCGGCTTGTTTTACGGCTGAGACGGAATCGCCTCCGCCGACGATGGAGGTGGCGGTGGCGTTATCAGCCACGGCCTGGGCGATGTTCATGGTGCCGGCCGCGAAGGCGGGCATCTCGAAGACGCCCATGGGGCCGTTCCAGACGATCGTTTTGGCTCCGATGATTTCGTCGGAGAAGAGGTCGATCGTTTTGGGGCCGATGTCGAGGCCCATCCAGCCGGCGGGGAAGTTTCCCTCTCCGCCGAAGACCTGGGTATGAGCGTCGGGAGCGAACTTGTCGGCGAGGATGTGATCGACGGGCAACAGGAAACGGACTCCGTTGGCTTTGGCCTTGGCGAGCGCTTCTTTGGCGGTTTCGATCTTGTCAGCCTCGAGTAGCGACTTGCCGACATCCTGGCCCTGGGCCTTGAGGAAGGTGTAAGCCATTCCGCCGCCGATGAGCAGAGCATCAACCTTGCCGAGCAGGTTGTCGATGACTTCGATCTTGTCGGAGACTTTGGCTCCTCCAAGAATGGCGATGAAGGGCCTCTCAGGCGCTTCGAGGGCCTTGCCCATGTAGTTCAATTCTTTTTCCATGAGCAGGCCGGCCGCAGCCTGATGGACAAAATGAGTGATGCCCTCGGTCGAGGCGTGGGCGCGATGGGCGCTGCCGAAGGCGTCGTTGACGTAAACCTCGCATAGGCTGGCCAGCTGTTTGGCGAAATGCGGATCGTTGGCCTCTTCTTCCGCATGGAAGCGGAGGTTTTCAAGGAGCAGCACCTGACCGGATTCGAGCTGCCGCGACATTTCAGTCGCGATCTCACCGACGCAGTCGGGGGAGAAAGCAACGTTGAAGGAATCGCCGATGTCATGGTCGAGGAGACTGCGCAGGCGGTCAACGACCGGGCGCAGACTGTATTTGTGATCTACCTTGCCCTTAGGACGGCCGAGATGCGAGGCGAGGATCACCTTCGCCTTATGTCTCAGGGCGTACTCGATGGTCGGCAGCGTTTCGCGGATTCGGGTGTCGTCGGTGATCTCTGCGCCATCTTCGCTGAGGGGAACGTTGAAATCAACGCGGATGAATACGTGCTTGTGTTGCAGATCGAGGTTGCGAATAGAAAGCTTGGGCATAGTCGTTCACTCACTTTCCTGGGTGGGCGTTTCGGCGCTCTGGATGATGGCATCGGCCTCGATCTCAATGCACCAGGATGGATTTAGAAGTCCTGCAACTACGACCATTGTGGCCGCAGGTCGAATCTTACTAAAGAACTCGCCGTGGATGCGGCCTATGGTCTCCCAGTCTTCGACGCGGGTCAGAAACATTCGCGTTCGGACGACATCGTTGAGGGTTGCGCCGCCGTCGATGAGTGCTTGTTGAATGATCTCGAGGACGCGGCGGGTTTGCGTGGCAGCGTCTCCCGATTCAGCGCCGACAGGCCCGGTGCCGGCGACGTGAAGTGTGTTGCCCACACGCACGGCGCGGGAGAAGCCAATGACGGGTTCGTAAGGAGAGCTGCCGCTGATGTTCTGGCGCATAGTCGAGTGGCAGAGCGCCGGGTCGCATGGACGCAGCGCTCTGTTCCTGATTAGAGACCCTTCGCGACCAGCAAGGAGATCAGATCGACGACGCGATTGGAGTAGCCCCATTCGTTGTCGTACCAGCTGATGATCTTGGCGGTCTTGTCGCCGACGACCTTGGTGAGCGGCGCGTCGAAGATCGATGAGCGCGCGTCGCCCTTGAAGTCGCTGGAGACGAGTTCACCGGATTCGTAGCCGAGGATGCCCTTGAGCGGGCCTTCGGAGGCGGCTTTGACGGCTTCATTGATGCTGGCGATGGTGACCGGCTTCTCGGTGGTGAAGGTGAGGTCGACGATCGAGACGTTAGGAGTCGGGACGCGGATGGCGAAGCCGTCGAGCTTGCCGGCGAGCTCAGGAATGACGAGCTTGAGCGCTTTGGCGGCGCCAGTTGAGGTGGGAATCAGATTGATGGCTGCGGCGCGGGCGCGGCGGAGATCTTTGTGGGGGAAGTCGAGGATGACCTGGTCGTTGGTGTAGCTGTGGATGGTGGTCATGATGCCGGTGACGATGCCGAAGGTGTCCTGCA
Source organism: uncultured Acidobacteriaceae bacterium (assembly GCA_963742015.1). Taxonomy (GTDB): domain Bacteria; phylum Acidobacteriota; class Terriglobia; order Terriglobales; family Acidobacteriaceae; genus Acidisarcina. Next base: position 2,231 of record CAVUKL010000027.1, read on the forward strand.
GGACTTTGGCAACCGGGGCGAGGCAGTTTGTGGTGCAGCTCGCGTTGGAGATGATGTGGTGCTTGGTGGGATCGTACTTGCCTTCGTTGACGCCGAGAACCAAGGTGACGTCTTCGTTGGTCGCGGGAGCGGAGATGATGACTTTTTTCACCGTCGTGCCAAGGTGGGCCTTGGCCTTTTCGGCGTCGGTGAAATGGCCGGTGGATTCGATGACGATCTGCGCGCCGACCGAGGTCCAGTCGAGCTTGGTGGGGTCTTTCTCGGCGTAGACGTTGAATTTCTTTCCGTCGACAGTGATGGAGTGTTCGTCGGCGGTGATGTCGTTGGGCAGGTTACCGAGGATCGAGTCGTACTTGAGCAAATGGGCGAGCGTCTTGGGGCTGGTGAGGTCATTCACCGCAACAAATTCGATATCCGGGTTTCCGAGCGCGGCGCGAAAGACATTGCGCCCGATGCGCCCGAAACCGTTGATTCCAACCTTGACTGACATACGTTCTCCTTGAGGTATTAAAGCTATATCGTTGCGTCTCTATTACACTTCGTGCTGAGTGAGACTTTCTGTGTCCTGCGACACGGAGCAAGTACGGTTGTTAAGGTGGGCTGTCCCGGACCTGTGAAGGGCGCCCTTCCATGGGAGAAAAGGCGCGCGACCCTTCCGTCTTTGGCCACGCTTCTACCGAAAATGCTCTAGCATCGCTACTTGCAGCTTAAATCAATTGGAGGACCGCCACCCGCGGCGAACGGCAAGAGACGAGATTTGCGGCGTGGGCGAGAGTGTGTTACATGCTAAACATGCGCGAATGGATGCGCGAAAAAATGACAAGACGTACCAAGCGTGGGCCGAACAACTCCGAGTCCACTGGAAGAATCGGCCAGGAGTTGCCGAGCGATCAACCGAAGCCATTGCGGCCCGCCTATCCGGAGGCTTTACAGCGGCAGGATTCCATGGAACACAACCATCCAATCGAAGCTGAGCCGGCGGCGGAGGAGCCGACGGTTGATATCGGCGGGGTTTTCGCCGACGGTCCTGAGATCACCGGGGAGTCGGAGGCCGCGGCTACGCCCGCCGGGCCGGTGACTGCGAGTTCGGACGTGAGCGCCTTCCCCGAGGGGAAGTTGGTTGTCGAGACACAACCTGAATCGGTGGGTGTGCCTCCGCCGGAGTTGGCGGCGGCGAAGAGTCCGCGCGGTTATGTGGTGCTGACGATCGGATTGCCGGGTTCGGGCAAGACGACGTGGTTCAAGCGGCGCGGGGTGACTCCGCTGTCGAGCGATATGCTGCGCAGCATTCTCTTCGACGACATCACTGAGCAGCGCTACCAGGGGCTGGTGTTCTCGACGCTGCGTTCGCTTTTGCGGGCGAGGCTGATCGCGAAGATGCCGTGGAATTATGTCGACGCGACGAACCTCTCGCCGCATGAGCGGCGGCAGTGGATCAAGATGGCGAAGAGCTTCGGCTATGACGTGCAGGCCGTGTTCTTTGACGTGCCGTTTGAGGTCTGCATGGAGCGGAACAGCCGGCGTGAGCGGAATGTCAACGAGGAGTCGATGCGGAAGATGGCGGACAGGTTGAGGCCGCCGAGCTTCAAAGAGGGCTTTTCGAAGATTACAGTGGTTCGGGTGAAAAGCGGCGCCGCGCCTGAGGCCGGCGAGGGTGCGGCGAGCGAAGGCTGACGGCGTTTTGCGAATGCCGCATCTCAAGATCGAGCTGTGGGCCGCCGGTTTGATCGTCGGAGGTGTTTCACGATGTGGCATGAGGTGGTTGAAAACTCTCAGCGACAGTCCGAGCCCACGACGCCTTCGAGCGACGCGGAACTGGCGGCCTCACTGGCGAGGCTGTGGCCGCATCGGTGGCATGAGTCGAATTGGCTGAAGAACCTTTTTTGCTATTTCGGATTGCACAACTGGAAACAGCTCTATCTGGATGAACTGGTTCCCAAGAGAGAAGTGAGGTTTTGCTACTGGTGCACTAAGGTCAAGTTGGATGGCGTGATCTATAGGGGCTAGAGTGTGACGACTAGAGTGGACGCCTCGCTATAAACGAGATCAGAAGGCCGGGCGCTTGCCCGGCCTTTTTCATAAGAAACCCATGCCCGATGCGGCGATTGAGTTCCGGGATGTGACGTACACGACGGCGCAGGGACGCGTGTTGCTGGACCACATTTCGGCGTCGGTTCCGGCGGGGACCACGATTGCGATTCTTGGGCGCAGCGGATGTGGGAAGACGACTTTGCTGCGGACCGTGAATCGGATGCTCGATCCGACCTCGGGTGAGGTTTTGCTGGAAGGGAAGCCAATTCGCGCGAGCGACCCCGTCAGTCTGCGGCGTGGTATCGGCTACGTCGTGCAGGAGACTGGCCTTTTTCCTCATTTCAAAATCGAACGCAATGTGGGCATCGTGCTGGAGCTGGAAGGGCGCAGGCACGCGGAGATTGTCGCGCGTTCGCACGAGTTGATGAAACTGGTGGGGCTCGATGCGGAAAAATTTGCAGGGCGTTATCCGCACCAGCTCTCGGGTGGGCAGCGGCAGAGGGTGGGGCTGGCGCGGGCGTTGGCCGCTGATCCTTCGCTGCTTTTGATGGATGAGCCGTTCGGGGCGCTCGATCCGATGACTCGGGCCGAGATGCAGGACGTCTTGCGGAACCTGCTGGCCGGTCTTAAGAAAACTGTGCTGATCGTGACGCACGATCTGGACGAGGCGATGTATCTTGCCTCGCGCATTGTGTTGCTGGAGGCGGGACGCGTTGCCGCCGATGTCGCGAGCAGCGAATTTCTCGATTCGAAGATCCCGGCAGTCGCGGCTTACGTGAACGCCGTTCGACGCAACGTGGAAGGCGAACCGGAAGCGCCGAGGTGTTTGTGATGGGCGCCTTCCTCACGCAGTACTGGTCGGAGATCGTCACGCTTACGATTGAGCACCTCTGGCTGACTGGCTCAGCGATGTTGATTGCTGCGGCGATCGGGATTCCGCTGGGTATTTTGCTGACTCGGCATCAGGCGTGGGCGAAGCCGGTGCTGGGTGTTGCGAATATCCTGCAGACGATTCCGAGTCTGGCGCTTTTCGGGTTCCTTCTACCGCTGCCGTGGCTGGGGGAGCGCGCCGCGCGGATCGCGATCACCGCCCTGGTCGCGTATGCGCTGTTGCCGATTCTGCGGAATACCTACGCTGGGATTCGGGGGGTTGATCCCGCCATTATTGATGTATCCAAGGCAATTGGAATGAGTAATGTGCAGCGACTTATGAAAGTGGAGCTTCCGCTGGCGGCTTCGTTTATTCTGGCAGGATTGCGGACGGCGACGGTGATCTGCGTGGGCATTGCGACGATTGCGGCGGCGGTCGGTGCTGGTGGGTTGGGTGAGTTTATCTTCCGGGGCGTGGCTTCGGTGGATAACCGATTGGTGCTCGCTGGCGCGCTGCCCGCGGCGGGGTTGGCGTTGGCGGCGGATGGTTTGCTGGGTTTGCTGGAGCGGTGGGTAAGGGTTCCTTCGGCGGGACGATGAGGTCTGTTGAGTTCGCCATCCCACATCTCCACCCCAGCAACGAAAGACCCGTCGCTGGGGATCCCGGTCTGGCGCCAAGAATGGCGCTCAGATATGGGGCACCCGCATTTGTGAGATTTGCCGGAGGGTTGGCGCTGTCCGCTTTGATATTGATCGGCGCATGCTCTCCGCCGCATCCCAACCATCCGGTTATTGGCGCGAAGAACTTTACTGAACAGGTGATTCTGGGCGAGTTGCTAGCGCAGGAGATTGAGGCGAAGACTGGGCTGCCGGTCGAGCGGCGATTTTATCTTGCGGGGAGTTACATCGCGCAGCAGGCGTTGGTGGCGGGGCGCATCGATGCTTATGTGGAGTACACGGGAACGGCGCTGACCGCGATCCTGAAGCAGCCGCTGGCGAAAGATCCGGACGCGGTGCTGGCGACGGTCACTCGTCTCTACCGGCAGCGTTACAACGTCGTGGTTGCTCCTCCGCTTGGTTTTGAGAACACATTTGCGATGGTGGTTCGTGGCGAGGATGCGAAGCGGCTGAACATTCACACGCTCAGCGAGGCCGTGCCGTACACTCCGCAGTGGCGGCTGGGGGTGGGCTATGAGTTTGAGCAGCGTCCGGATGGTTTGCCGGGGCTCTCCGCAGCCTATGGACTGAAGTTTGATGGGTCGCCGCGAACGATGGACTTGGGGCTGCTCTATCGCGCGCTGAATTCGAACCAGGTGGACATCGTCGCGGGGAACTCGACGGATGGGCCGATTCAGGCCTTTGGGCTGGCGGTTCTGGCCGATGACAAACACTACTTTCCTCCGTATCAAGCGGTGCCGCTGGTGCGAGAAGCGGCGCTGCAGCGTTGGCCGGGGATGCAGGCTGCGTTCGATGCGCTCGCCGGGAAGATCTCTGCCGAAGAGATGCAGGCGATGAATGAGGCGGTGGATGGAGAGCATCGCGACCCAGCGATGGTGGTGCGGGAGTTTCGACAGAAGAAGGGGCTGTAGATTGCCGCAGGACTTCCGAGGCGAGATACAGTGGTTCGTAAAGTGGCGAGAGGCGAATCGTGAGCCCAATTGATAATCCGGAGTCGGCGCGGGTCTTCGTCATCCATGGGCGGGACCTGGATGCGGTTGGCGAACTGGAAAGCTTTCTCAAGCGATTGGGACTTAGACATGTTCGCTTTGAAGATGTGGCTGACAGTCTTAGGAGCAACGCGTTTATCGCCGACATCGTGGTGGAAGGGATCCGGAATGCGGACATTGTCATCGGGCTGTTTACACCGGACGAGGCTGCTGCTTTGTACGACTATGACGGCCAGTATGTTGAAGCGACGGCGCGATGGCAGGCGCGGCCGAATGTGCTGTTTGAGGCAGGCGTAGCGTGGGGGATCGGACGCGAAAAGGTCATTCTGGCGACCTTGGGCGCGGACGTTGAACTCTTCTCCGACGCGGATGGAATCCACATACTGCGGCTGGACCAGGAGAAAGGCAGGCGCAGCATGATCACGAACATCGAGAACATCCTTGGCAGGAGACTGGATACGATCGAGGGATACCAGGAGGCGAACTTCTCGCAGGTGACGAGAAAGCGTTGGGATTACTACGATGAGCTCGACGACCTGCAGCGCGAGCTGCGCGACCAACAGGTTGGTTCCGGCCGGCTCACCGTCTTCGACGTACTTACCCGAGCGGTCCGCGAGCTGCGAAACGTAAACTTCAACCGCCTTTCCACTGTGGAACTGATGGACGGGATCCAGAAAAGATATAACCCTCAAATCACCAACGAAAGCTATTGGTGGTTGATCGTCTTTGGGGTGTTTCGCTTTAGAGACATCAGCGGCAACTGGTTCGACGACAATGGCGTGAATTGGAAGTATTCGGTGAAATACAGCGAGATCAGTAATCGCGGTAGAGCGCTGCTGCGTAAGCTTGCGGCAGAATGACCTGGATCAGGTCACGGACTGGGAAAGATCTGCCCACCCCCTGGGTTTGTGCCCTAGTTGTTGAATTGCAAGTTCACTCGACCGTTCTTAAAGACGTCACAGGAGCCGCTGGCGTAGGAGCCGTTGGGTGGTTGTACGCGAAAGTTGGACAGCATGCTGCCTCCGTTGACGCGGGGCTCGTTGACCTTGATGTAGGCGAGGGGGACGTTGGGCATGCGAGCGCTGACTGCGTTCTTGCAGGCGATCATGACGTCCTGTGGGGTTTGTCCGCCGTTGTTGCCGCCTCCTTGATTTCCGTCTGAGCCGGGATCGAATTGAAAGTTTTGCAACTGGCCATTTTTCGAGACGATGCAGAATCCTGAGGCATGGCGGGCGTTCGGGGGCTGCGAGTTGAAGTTGATCATGTAGCTCCCGTTGCCGGTATCGGAGCCGCGATAGACAGCGATGTAGGCGCGGGGGACGTTGGGCAGTCGGGCGCTGGCAGTGTCTTTGCAGAGCTGCATGGCCTGATTTGGCGAGGCGCCGCCGTAGTTGCCTCCGCCGTTGTTGCCGGGTCCTGACCCTGCGTCGAATTGGAAGTTGCGGAGCTGGCCGCTTTTGGAGACGATGCAGAAGCCCGAAGATTGCCGCTGGTTTGGCGGCTGAGCGTGGAAGTTGATCATGTAATTGCCGGGGTCGGGATCAGTTCCGCGGTAGACGCTGATGTAGGCGAGCGGCACGCCGGGCAGGCGCTGGCTGGCGGTGTTCTTGCACATAAGCATGGCGTTATTTGGATTGCCCTGATTGCCGCCCTGTCCGCCTCCAGCGCCGACAGCGAAGTCGGCGCGGCAGCCGTGATCGACCCAGATGCCTCCGTTGTCGTATCCCCAGGAGACGCCCATGGTGCATGCGGAGCCGCTGCGCTGGTAGACGAGTTTCACGCCATCTGATGTGTTGGCACGGCAGTAATGACGACCCATATCGTTGGAGGAGCAGGTGATGGTTTGCGCCGAAGCGCTAGTCACGAGGATCAGGCAGTGAGTCAGGAACAAGAGACGAAATAGACGCATGCTTTCTCCGCATAGTTTGGTTGCTCTAATATCTGGCCTACCATGTTGGCATAAGGACTTGACGATCGGGCAAAGTCTTCCACGCTTTGGTAACTACTTCGACCTCAGCGGTGCTCGTGGCGCCGAGTCTCTTCCCGGATTTGGCGGCTGCGGCGCTGAGCCGGCGAAGGTCCGTCGTGGTAAAAGAAACCATGCGTTTCCTTGCCGCTGTCGCGTGCTTCCTCCTGCTTCCTTTATCCCTTTCAGCCCAGGTTCCTCCTCCGAAGCCGGACGCTCCGATTCCATCTATCGCTGTAAAGACTGCCGGTATGCAGAACTTCCCGGGGCTGTTGCCGCTGCACTGGGACGGGAAGGTCGGCAAGCTGTACCTCGAGATTCCGCAGCTTGATGTGGACTTGCTGTATACGCATTCATTGCCGTACGGATCAGGGTCGAACGATTTGGGGCTGGATCGTGGGCAGACCTCGGAGGGGCAGGTGGTTCGTTTCGAGCGGTTTGGGCCGAAGGTGTTGCTGGTCGCACCGAACGAGAGGTTTCGCAGCTCTTCGAGTGACGCGGCGGAACGGCTGACGGTTGTGCAGTCGTTTCCGGAGTCGGTACTGGCGGGTTTCAAGGTCGAGGCGGAAGATCCGGGCAGTAGTGGCAAGCCCGGCGCGGTGCTGGTTGATGCGACCGAGTTCTTTGTGCGCGATGCGCATGGCGTTACTGAGACGTTGAGCGAGCTGAAGCAGGGCGCATACAAGGTTGATGCGGCGCGTTCGGCGATCGCGATGGACGGCACGAAGGCCTTCCCGAAGAACACCGAGGTTGAGGCGGTTCTGACCTTTGTGACCGATGCAGCCGAGGCCGGGCGAGTTTGTGCGCGATGTTGCACCCGATGCGCATGCGCTGACGATGCGGGAACATCAGTCGTTCATTGAGCTGCCGGGGCCGGGCTTTACTCCGCGGCGTTTCGATCCGCGAGCGGGATACTTTCCGACGGGCTACCGGGACTACTCGGCTCCGCTGGGCGCGCCGCTGGACCAACAATTCATTTTGCGGCATCGGTTGATCAAGAAGGATCCGAAGTGCGAGACCGCGTGCGTCGCGGCGCAGCCGATCCAGTATTACGTGGATCGCGGGGCGCCGGAGCCGATCCGCTCGGCTCTTGTAGATGGCGCGCGATGGTGGGACGAGGCTTTTCAGGCGGCGGGGTGGGCGCCGGGGACGTTCAAGGTAGATGTGCTGCCGGAGGGCGCCGACCCGATGGATGTGCGATACAACATCATCCAGTGGGTGCATCGGTATACACGGGGATGGTCGTATGGAGATGCGGTTGCCGATCCGCGGACTGGCGAGATCATCAAGGGGAATGTGACGCTGGGGTCGCTTCGCGGGCGGCAGGATTATCTGATCGCGGAGGCGCTGCTTTCGCCTTATGTGACGGGCAAGAAGATCACGCCGGAGAACGATCCGATGCTGCAGATGGTGCTGGCGCGGCTGCGGCAATTGGCTGCGCATGAGACGGGGCACACGCTGGGGCTGGCCCATAACTTTGCGGCGAGCTCGTATCCGCATACTCCGGAGCAGTCGGTTTCGGTGATGGATTATCCGCATCCGTGGATCACGCTGGACAAGAGCGGCATTCCGGATGTGTCGCAGGCCTATGGAGTCAACATTGGCCAGTGGGACAAGGTCGCGATTGACTATGGATACCGAGAGTTTGCGCCTGGGTCGGATGAAGCCGCGCAGCTGAATCAGATTCTGACGGACTCGGCGAAGACTGGCCTTATCTACATTACCGATGAGGACGCGCGGCCCTCTGGCGGCGCGCAGCCGCATGCGCATTTGTGGGACAACGGAACGGATGCGGCGGATGAGCTGAACCGCATCTTCACGATTCGCGCGGCGGCGCTGGCGCGGTTTGGCGAGAACGCGATTAAGCCCGGAGCTCCGATGGCGCAGCTGGAAGACACTCTGGTGCCGCTGTATTTGCTGCATCGGTATCAGACCGAGGCGACGATCAAAGAGATCGGCGGACTCGATTATCAATACCAGCTTCGCGGCAGTGGCCAGCCCGGACCGGTGATGGTGAGCGCGGCGGAGCAGAAGAAGGCGTTGGCGGCGGTGGTGAAGACACTCTCGCCGGAGTTCCTGACGCTGCCCGAAGCGCTGCTGGGGTTGTTGCCTCCGCGTCCGCCGGGGTTGCCGCGAACTCGGGAGTCGTTCGCATCGCAGACCGGGCTGACCTTCGATCCAGTGGCGGCGGCGGAGTCGGCGGCCGATTTGACGCTGGTGGTGCTGTTCAATCCACAACGCGCGAGCCGGCTGGTGGAATACCATGCGCGGGATGCGGAGGAGCCTTCGCTCGATCAGGTGATGGATACGGCGCTTGCTGCGGCGCGTCCGGCGGCTTCGACGGGAGGCTTGACCGACGCGGTGGTGAACGCGGTGTATGTGAGGGCCGTCGAGAGTCTGCTAAGCCTGGCCGCAAATGCGCAGACGTCTCCAGAGGCGCGGGCTGTGGTTCTAGCAAAGCTGGATCGCATCAAGGCGGTGAAGGGCAGTCCGGTGGATGCTTATGTTTCGGCGCGGATTATGCTGCTGGAGAATGATCCGGCGAAGTTCGTTCCCGCATCGCCGGTGGAGGCTCCGCCGGGAATGCCGATTGGGGATGACGAAGAATAGCTTGAGGAATTGGATTGATGGCTGAAGTAAGTGTGGAACCATGGCTGCGTGGAACTCTGACGGAGGTTGGTGCCGTTCCTCGGGGAGTGATTCATGCTCTGTTGCTGGCTGAGGAGGACGTTGCGAAGTGGTGCGGTGAGTTGACGGATGCGGAGTTGAACGAGCGTCCGCTGGGGCTGCCTTCGGTGGGGTTTCAGTTGCGCCATATTGCGAGGAGCCTGGACCGGCTACTGACTTATGCCGAGGGTGGGCAGCTTTCCGGTGAGCAGGTTGCGGCGCTGAAGAGCGAGATGGATGAGGGTGCGACATGGGAGGGATTGTTTGCGGAGTTTGAGGCGGCGATTCAGAGTTCGCTCAGGCGAGTGAAGGAACTGGCGGTGGTCGATCCGGAGCAGCCGCGTGGTGTGGGCAAGAAACAATTGCCGACGACCGTGGGTGGGTTGCTGGTGCATGTCGCCGACCATACACAGAGGCATGTGGGCCAGGCGGTCACGACCGCCAAGGTGCTGTTGGCGCTGCGGAAGTGAGCTAAGCATCCGATTCGCCGGCGGCCAACCACTCATAATGCCGGGATCGTCACGCACGGCGGTCCCATGTGTTCGGGGTTTACGTCGTTCTGATAGCATTCCTGCCAGCGGGAAACAACGAACACCACTCACCGGGAGAAACTATGAAAGCAAATTCGTCACGCGACATAGAGTCAGGGACTGTATGGTCGCGTCGCAGCTTCGTTGCAACGGCCTTAGGAGCATGTGCCTTGTCGCCAGCGCTGCTTGCCCAAACCGGGTTGAATGGACACGGCTCGCTAACCAAGGAACAACGCGATGCCCTGACCATTCCGCAAATTATCGAAGCCATGAAGAAAGGGAACGCACGCTTTCGGTCGGGAAAGATGGCGCCTCGCGATTATCTGGCCCAGAAGCGGTCTAGCTCGTCTGGTCAATATCCCGCCGCGGTGCTGTTGGGATGCATCGATTCGCGGGCCCCTGCGGAGATCATATTCGACATAGGTATTGGTGACGCGTTCAACGCCCGCGTCGCGGGTAACGTCGCGAATGACGACATGCTTGGCAGCATGGAGTTTGCTTGCGCGGTCGCGGGAGCAAAAGTCGTCTTTGTCCTCGGACACACAAAGTGCGGCGCCATAAAGGGTGCGATCGACGACGTGGTGTTGGGCAACCTCACGGGGCTGCTTGCTCGCATCAAGCCCGCAATCGCAGAGACCAAGTTCGACGGCGAAAAATCGAGCAAGAACTACGACTATGTCGATGCCGTCGCGCGAACGAACGTCCAGGTCGCGATCTCGGATATCCGCCGCCGCAGCCCAGTTCTTGAAGATCTCGAGAAAAAAGGCTCGATTGTGATTACCGGCGGTATGTATAACATCACGACCGGGGAGATTGACTACCTAAGCTAGCATTTAGAACTTGTGGAAGCCGCGAGAGTGGCGATCGTGGCTGTGGCAATCCTGAGAAAAGGTTTACTTGACCAATCTTGCGTGAAGCTCGAATCTAGGAGGGACGTTTTTCAGGGCAGTCAGACTTTTAATGGTCTCCGAGGAGGGCTTTGTGGCGATTGTGGCGGGCGTGGACTTTGGGACTTTGAGCGTGAGAGTGACGCTGCTGGACAGCGGGCGCGGACGGCTGGGGACGGCTTCCGCCGAATATCCGCTGAAGCGCAAACGCGAGGACCCAAACTTCGCCACGCAATCCCACACCGATCAGATGGATGCTCTGGTCAAGGCCACGCTGGAAGTTCTCGAAAAAGCAGGAGTGAAGGGCGAATCGGTCGAGTCGATAGGCATTGATACTACCGGGTCGAGCGTGATTCCGGTCGGCGAAAATCTCGAGCCGCTCGACGATTACTACCTTTGGTGCGACCATCGCGCGCTCGAGGAAGCGCGGCAGATCACCGAGCTTGCGCATCGGGAGAAGTTTGAGGGGATCGACTGGTGCGGCGGGGTTTATTCGCACGAGTGGGGATTTGCGAAGCTGCTGCACTGGCTGCGGCACAATCCTGATAAGCGCGGCAGGTTTGTTACGGCGCTTGAGAACTGCGACATGGTAGCGGCGACGCTTTGCGGCGTGACCGATGTGGCTGATCTTAAGCGGAGCGCCTGCGCTATGGGCCACAAGTGGATGTGGAACCCGAAGTGGGGAGGGTTGCCTCCGCAGGAGTTTCTGTCGAAGCTGGATCCGCTCTTTGATGGTATTCGCGCCAAGATGGGCGGCGAGTATCTGACTTCGGACAAGCTGGCGGGTCATCTCTCGCTGGCGTGGGCGGAGGCGATGGGCTTGCGTGCGGGGATCCCGATTCCGGTCTCGGCATTTGACGCGCACTGGGACGCGATCGGCGCCGATTGCCGTGAGGGCGATGTCGTCAACGTGGTCGGAACATCCACGTGCATCATTGCGATGAGTCACGAGCCGACGCTGGTGCCGGGGGTTTGCGGAGTGGTGCCGGGAAGCGTGCATCCGGCATACACGGGGATTGAGGCTGGGTTTCGGCGACGGGCGACATCTTCGAAGCGATTGCGCGACGGGCCGGAACCGATGTGAAGAAGCTTTCGCAAGGGACTCGAAAAGTATCGTGCCGGGCAGACGGGGCTGTTGCGCCTGAGCTGGGACAATGGCGATCGCACGGTGCTGGTGAACTCCGAGCTGGGCGGCGTGACACTGGGATGGAACCTGATTCACACGGCGCAGGATGAGCTGTTTGCCGCGATCGAAGGGACGGCGTTTCATACCCGGATCATTCTTGATCGCATGGCTGAGCATGGCGTGCCGGTGGAGCGGGTGATCAATGCGGGCGGGATTCCGCAGCATAACGCGGTGCTGAACCAGGTTTATGCCAATGTGCTGAACAAGCCGATTTTGGTGCCGGATGGCGTGCCGACGAGTCTGGGTTCGGGAGTCTTTGCACTGTTGGCGGCTGGGGCTTTTTCAACGGTCGAAGAGGCACAGGAGAAGATGTGCCTTGGGAACAAGACTTTTCAGCCGGAGCCAGATGCGGTCGCGGTGTATGAAAAGCTGTTCAAGCATTATCGCGATGTTTATTTTGCGCTGGGCACGCGCGATGCTGCGGCGGTGAAGCTGGGCGATGTGTTGCCGGATTTGAAGAAGATTGCGACTGCGGTGGAAGCTGCAAAGTAATCAGGCCGCATGTGTTGGCCAGGTTGAATGTGCGCAATGAAAATCTGTCTCTGGGTCAATTCGGCTTGAGAGGTGTGGCTGCGGGAGCTGTCGGGGATTGTACCTGCAGCGGGATCTCGAGCGTTCCGGCTTTCTTTGAAGCCCAATCGTAGACGCCGGTCGCGAGGTAGAGATCCTGCTGGGGCAGATCGATCTCGATGTGGGCAGGGACGCCGGAGCGCTGAATGGCGGCAAAGGTGGCCGGGTTGATGTTCATGGTTTGTGTGGTGCCCACCCAGTTCACGGGCTTGCCGTCGCGGCTGTAGGCGATGACGCCGAGTTGAATTCTTCCTCCGTGATTGCCCTGTGGGGTTAGCTGCAGGTCGACGTCTGTCCAGCGAATTAGAAAATCCACGGAGTAACGGGTGAGTGGTGCGATGAGACTCGCATTACCGCCGGCTGGGGGCGCACCTGCGTTCGGCTGATGAGTGGCCGGTAGCACACGGACTCCGTAGAGAAGCTGAGTTGCGCTCGGCATTCCGCGCGCAAGCAGGGGGCGGAGCGGATCGGCGTCTCGGACGCTGTCGCCGGCGTCAGTTTGCTCCTGGGCAGCGGTATCTGCGTAGTAGCCACGGCGATACGAGAGCTTGTACTTGCCTGCGGCGAGCTTGACCTCAATGCGGCGGTACTTACCGTCCATCTCCTTGTTGGTTGGGGTGTAGACGAGGGTGTAGTAGTGGGAGCCGTTCTGGACGACGCGTTTGATGGCCTTGTTAAGATCGTTGGCGTTGAAGATAGCTTCGCCGCCGGTGTCGGCGGCGAGCTGCTCCATGGCCTGCATCTTGGCGGCGCGGGCGCCGTGTTCATCGGCGTAAGGCACCATGGGATCGCCGGGGCGCTGGGCGGTGCTGGCCCCCATCCTGTTATCCGCAGACACGCCCTCGGTGTTGACGGCGGCCACGTTGCTTGCCTCCATCGGGTGCTCGGTGATGATGCCCTCGGCGCCGACCGGGTAGACGGCGATCTTCGACAGCGTCAGCAGATCGGCGGTTTGCCTGATAGCGGGGCCGAACTGGCGCTCCGCATCGGGAGACAGACGTTCCTTCGAGTTTGGAAAGATGGAGATGGGAAAGGAACTCGAGAACCAGATCAGGTTCTTGCGTCCGGGTATGCCGGAGAGGTAGCGGGCGATATAGTCCATCGCCTGCAGGGTCATACTCACGCGCTGGTCCTGCTGGTAGGCAGCGTGATTCGCCTGGGAGGTCTGCATTGCCTCGATTCCGGATCCACTCATCTGCACGGCTTCCAACGTGCCGATTTCATTCTGGTCGTCGAGTTTGTCCTGCAGCGACCGGGACATGGCGGTTCTTGTCGTCAGGGCGCCGGACTTCGGGTCGTTCAAGGCGGCCTGCAACGCAGAGCTATCGGTGCTGAAACCCTGAATCATGCGAAGTTTTGAGGAGAGCGAGAAGATCGCGACCTGCGTGCCGGGTTCCATGGTCTTCAGGTAGTTCAGGATCTGCTGATGAACGTAGGCCTGGTCTTCGCGGTCGGTGTTGAGACTATCGAGCAGAAGAACATTGACGGAGTCTCCCGGCGGCGCGGCGGGTTGATTGGTGAAGACATTGGGCGGCATCTGCGGCAAGGGAGCCGGGGGCGCGTTGCCGGGATTGTGCTCCTCGAAGAAATTCAGCGGCTGCGGCTTGCCGTCTTCAGTGACCTGGAAGTCGTCTTTGCTCAAACCCATCACAGGTTCGTCTCGGCCTTTGGTCACGACGACGTCGACGACTACTGCTTCGGAGCTGGCCTTGAATACCGGGACTTGCGCCTGGTTGCGCGCGGAGAGCGATGGAACGTCGAAGTCGGGCTCCGGCGGAGGTGGAGGCGGCGAAGCCGGTTCGGGTGCCGGCGTTGTTGCCGCCGCTTCGGCTGGGGGACTCGAGGGCTGTGGCAGTGGCGAGCTCGGGGCATCGTTCGTCGCGGGCGCCAGGGCAGCGCGAGTCTCTGGTGCTTTGGTCGGCTCACTATTGGCAGGCGGATTCGGGGTGGAGGTCTCTGCGCTGCTGGTATTTGCCGGAGAAGGGCCAGCCGGCATTGCTTCGGACGCCGTCATGATGTGTGCGTCGGCGTGAAAGAGGTGATATTGCTCGAAGGCGACATCGTTGAGCAGCGTCTGCAGATGGCCGGGTGAAAATTGAACCTTCGATAGTGCCGTGTTGGTGGCGGCAGCCTGCGCCTGAGAGATGGAGACGCTTTTCACGGGACACATGTAGAATTTGCCGCCGAGCTCGACCCTCCCGTATTCCACCATGATGTCGGCCCGTACCAGCGAGTCCGTTTGCTTGAGGTCGGCCTGGACGGTCACGCGAAGGACGGTCCCACTCCCGGGATCGACGGCGAGCTCTCCGTGATATCCGGCGATCTGGTGAAAGGGTTCGTCGGGCCTTAGGCCCGGGTCGCTCGCGAAGCAACAATAGCTCACATCATAGTGCGACTTCTCTCTGGGGACCGCATAGTCAAAGACCGCAACCGGTACGGCTTCCTCCTGTTCCCAGTGGCCCCAGGCCAGCTTGCTGTGCGCCGCGTCCAGCAGCGCCATCGCCAGAATCGGGCCAAACTCTCCTGAGGTGGCGAGCCCCTGGGCGGATTTGACCTTCTTGTTCTTCACGGCCGTAGCCTCTACTACCTCCCCGCCGTCTCGATAGAGCACGATGGCGCTGGACTTGCCGACCGGCGCCAACGGCTGCGCAGGAACAAAAACCGACCCACCGCTGGCATATCCTTCGGGCTGATCCTGAAAGTTCGTCGTGGTCCGGGTGGCGGAGAAATTCGGCAGTTGGTGGAGCGTTTCGCTCACATAGGTGACAGTCAGCGCCATGATCCGACGCTGCTCGGCGAAGTCGGGCGCGGCCGTGGCAGGGAGGTTCGACGCCGGGGGATTAAGAAACGCCGAAAGATCGGCCAGCGCGGTCAATGTCTGGCGCGCTTGAGGCCCGGGGAGGTTTTCCTCGAGATCAAGAAGCTTGGCCGTATTTAGGCGCTCGGTGAGCTGCAGATCGGAGAGCTGCAGAGCTATCTCGGCATCCGACTTGCCATGGATTGCGGACGTCACCTGCTCCAACTGCTCGACCGTTACCCGTTTGGCCGCGAAGGCAGGCGAGACTATTGCCGCGAGACATGCCAGAAGTAGGCACCGCCGCATCATGTCTCCCTCCCGCAGGTGAATCTTAGTCTTTTCGCGGGATGTGTGGGAAGGTCGATGACGGTGTAGATCTTCAGTTACGCGAGGACAAGTCAGGACTGCTTCAGCCGGTCTCTTGCTTCAAGGATGGACAGTTCTTTCCAATGCTTACTGTAGTTGTCGAGCGTGCAGAGACTGCGCGGATCCATGCGGTCGATGTAGAGGGTGCCGTGGAGGTGGTCGATCTCGTGCTGGAGGATGCGGGCATACCAGCCCGAGGCGCGGATGGTCGTTGGCTCGGCCTTGTGATTGAGATAGTCCACGCGTACTTTAGCGACGCGCGACACCAAGGCGGTGAAGCCGGGCAGACTGAGGCACCCTTCGAAGAAGTTCGCATCGGACTCGGCATCGAGGGTCAGGACGGGGTTCAGGATGACGTGAAAGGGAACCGGTCTGCGTTCGCGCTCGGCGAGAGTTGCAGGTGGAATGTCTTTCATGTATTCGGCTTTGTCTTCGATCACGGCGAGTTGGAGACCGAGGCCGATCTGGGGCGCGGCGAGGCCGACTCCGGGGGCCTTGTACATGGTCTCGCGCATCTGCTCGATGAGCTGCTGGGTGGTTGGCGAGAGGATTTCTTCTCGGGTGAGTTTGCGGGCGGTTTGGCGGAGGACGGGTTCGCCGGCGAGTTTGATTTCGAGGGCTATGGGCTTCATAGGGCGGGGCGCGTGCGCGGCTACATTCTTTGGCTTCGATGTCCACAAGCTGTGAAGCCTAAGAAAGACGATTTTGGATTTATCAATCTAGTACAGTCCGACCTTGGTTTCTTCGGCCATGTAATCGACGACTCTTGCGAGGTCTTTAGTTTCTTCGAACTTCTTGAGCTGGCGGTCGGCGCCGGTGCCGATTTCGAGGATGTGGCGAATGTAGTTGATCTCCTGGCGGCTGTTGAGCCCGTCGACGACGTCGTCGACGAAGTCGAGATATTCGCGGATGAGGTCGCGTTCGTCGACCTCGGTTTCCTTGCCGAAGTCGATCAGCTTGCCGTCGAGGCCGTAGCGGACAGCGCGCCATTTGTTTTCCATCAGCAGAGCGCGGGAGTAATTGCGGAAGTCCTGATTGCGGGTGTGGAGCTGGTGAATCTTGGCGGCGGTCGCCTGGATGAGCGCGGCGATGGCGAGCGTCTCCTCGGCGCGCATGGGCAGGTCGCAGACGCGGACTTCGATGGTGTTGAAGAAGGGATGGGGGCGGATGTCCCACCAGATCTTTCTTGGCGTTGTCGAGGCAGTTGGTCTTGATGAGGATGTTGACGAAAGCTTCAAACTCGCTGTAACTGGCGAAGGCATCGGGGATGTTGGTGCGCGGAAATTTGTCGAAGACCTTGGCGCGATAGCTCTTGAGGCCGGTGTTGTCGCCGCGCCAGAAGGGCGAGTTGGTCGAGAGCGCGAGCAGGTGGGGCAGGAAATAGCGCATCGTGTTCATGACGCGGATGGCGGCCTCGCGGTCCTCGATGCCGATGTGCACATGCAGGCCGAAGATGAGGTTGGCGCGGGCGACGGTTTGCAGATCTTCGACGACGCGGCGATAGCGCTCGTCGGGATAGATCTCCTGCTTGCGCCAGTCGGCGAAGGGGTGAGTGGCGCCGGCGACGAGCATCAGGCCATGTTCATGGGCGAGGCGAATCATCTGGCGGCGGAGATTGAAGAGGTCTTCGCGCGCTTCTTTGATGGTCGGGCAGATGTTGGTGCCGACCTCGACGACTGATTGGTGCATCTCCGCCTTAACCTGCTCATGGAGGAGGAGCTTGCCGTGGGCGAGCATCTCGGTGCCGATGTGGGAGCGAAGGTCGCGGGTGACTGGATCGACGGTCTGGTATTCCTCTTCTATGCCGATGTTGAATGTGGGCTGCATGTGTCGACACTACCTCGTGGTCGTAATTGCTATTTTGCTTTCGGTGAGGCTGAGCCTAAGAACTCTCCCCAGTGAAATTCTTTAATCGTCGAGCCTTGTTGAGCCTTCCTCACGGCGAGCTCGGCCATGTTTTGGACGATCCATTCGAAGTTGTCCGGGCCGACGGAGTGCACGTCGGCGTCGGGGGCGGGGTTCATGAAGTCGATGGCGTAGGGGATTCCGTCTTCGACGGCGAACTCGACGGTGTTGAGATCGTAGCCGAGGGCTTTGCATAGAGTGAGGGAGTCGCGCTCGACCCTCGCGAGCAGCTCTGGATCGTAGTCTGGTGGATCGAGGACGTAGCGCTCGGCGTGGGGGCGCCGCGGATCATAGGGCATGATGCGGACCTTCTCCTGACCGACAACGTAGCAGCGGAAGTACTCGTTAAACTTCACTGCTTTCTGGAAGAGCATGCACAGGTCGCGGCTCTGATCGTAGGCGTGGAAGAACTCCTGCGGGTTGTGGACGTGGTAGACATCTTTCCATCCTCCGCCATCAACGGGCTTCAGGAACGATGGGAAGCCGATGTAGTCGAAGACGCTCTCCCAGTCGAGCGGGTATTCGAGATTGCGCATCGAGCGGTCAGTGGTTCCCGGCGGAAAGTGCTTGTGGGGCAGGATTACGGTGGCGGGAACGGCGACGCCGAGCTTGTCTGCGAGTGAATAGTTGAAGAATTTGTCGTCGGCCGACCACCAGAAAGGGTTGTTGATGACGACCGTTCCGTTGAGCACGGCGTGCTTGAGGAAGGCGCGGTAGAAGGGGATGTCGTGGGAGATGCGGTCGACGATGACGGAGTAGGCCGGGGCTTTGTCGAGGTGGACAGCGCCGGTTTGCACGAACTCGGCGCAGATGCCATCGATCTTCATCGAGTTGATGCGCTCGACGAGCGCTCCGGGGAAGGTATTCTCCATGCCGAACAGAACGCCAATTTTCTTCACGGTGCTCCCTTGCGTTACGCGGGATTCGAACGACGGTGCCAAAGCCCACCATAGCCGAAACCTTTCCCGGGATGCAAAGTTTGCGGGGGAAGACTCTCGGCAGTCCAGCCGAACGTAGTGCAGCCGACCAGCTCCGTGGGTGTGCGATCCGGCAGCGGGGCGGTGTCATTCGGAGCCGATGGCCTCGAACTAGAGAAAGACCCTCTAGCGCGGTGACCGTCACCGGACCTTCTACTGCGCCTCCAGGTGAGCAACCGACACTTACTTTCCAGCTGCAACAGGCTTACGTGACGACGCTCAACGGCACGATGACGCTGATGTTTACTCCAGATTCCGGAACTCCGGACGATCCGGAGGTGCAGTTTGCCACGGGAGGCCGCACCTTTAACTTCGCCCTGCCGCCGAATACTAAGCAGACACCCCTGGTGCTAGTGCAGGCGGGCACCATTTCTGGAACAATCTCGGTGTCGCTACAGCTGACAGCCAGCGGAATCAACGTAACGCCACCAAACCTCGCGCAGATCGCCATTGTTGTGCCCAAGGTCGCGCCGACCATATCCGCGGTGACATTCAGCACGCCGGGCGACACATTGACGGTCGTCGTGACGGGGTATTCGAGCACTCGAGAGATCCAGTCGGCAACCTTCTCCTTTACTCCTGCAATGGGCGCCTCGCTGGATGAGAAGTCAATCACGGTGCCGGCAAGCGCGCTCTTCGAGACCTGGTATACGACCCCAGAATCGGCCCAGTATGGCAGCGCCTTTGCCTATACTCAGCTGTTCACACTGTCCGGACCGGCCACTGTGGTTAGCGGCCTGGGAGTCACGCTGACGAACACGATAGGGACTTCCACCGAGGCGACTTCGCAATGAAGTTGTTGCAGGGGTGGCTACAGGGGTGGTACTTTCCAACCAATCGTCAGGGACTGTGATCGCAGCCCGGAACGGGAACGGGCGCGCCGTTGATCGCCAAAGCCGTGGGCGGGCACAGATAGCGTAAATCCAGATATGCTGAAGCGATCAAGAAACCGATTGCCGGTTGCGAATCGTACTGATAGTTAGTGGGAAGGGGAACGCGCTATGAAGTTCCGCTGGACCCGAATCGCGGTATTTATGATGGCTGCGCTGGCTATTCCGAACGCGCAGGTTGGGCTTCACGCCAGTCCGAAGCCAGGTAGCGAATTGATGGAGATTGTGCTGGAGAAGAAGACGGGCGATACGGTGCAGGCAATGGCCGCGGGCCATGTCTTTCAGACCGGCGACATTCTTCGCTTTCGTCTGCGCCCCGCCTTTGACGGTTTTCTCTATGTGACCGACCTGGGCACATCGGGCAGAACCAGCCTGCTCTTTCCGAAGCAGGAGACGGGCAGCGACAACCGCATCGACCACACTCGGGAATACGTCGTTCCCGCTACGCCGGATGGCTGGTTTGAAGTCTCCGGGCCTCCTGGCTATGAGACGCTGTACTTCGTCATGAGTCCTGTGGCGTTAGCCGGAGGGTCGGTGCCGAGTGCGGCCCCAAACGCCGCGCCGAATCCGAACCAGGGAATCCCGCAGGGAACTCCGCCGCCAACGATGCATCCGCGTTGCAATGATGAAATCTTCAAGTCGCGCGGGGATTGCGTCGATCCCAATGCCGGTCCGAAGCGGGTCGAGCCATCGGCGACCTTGCCTGGCCCGGTGCGGGACCTGTTTGGAGATAGTCCTTCGGAAAACGTGTCCCGCGACTTGAACTTCACCCAGAAATCTTCGTCGAGCGTGGTTACCTCGGTGAGCCCGATGAGCGGGCCGGTGGTATATGAATTTCTCTTGGCACATAATTGATGAATTGGCGAAGGCGATGAGGCTGATTCGGGCGCAATTCGTGATTGTCTGTCTTCTGGTTGCTGGGGCGATGGCTTTGGCCCAACAGGCTCCTCCGACACCGCCCCAGCCTGCGACGGCCCCGGCGCAATCCCCGGCGACGCAGGACCAGAACCGCGACTTGAATTTCAAGAAGGAAACAACGCGGCCACCGGGTGAGATGACGATCAAAATCCCGCGCAGTTATGCGCTGGTGATTGGCATCTCAAAGTACGCGAATCTGCCGGCCGAAGCGCAGCTGGAATACCCCGACCGCGACGCCGAATCGATCTATACCGTGCTGATCAGCGCCGAGGGAGGGCAGTTTCCCGCCGAAAATGTCCATAAGCTCATCAACGAAAATGCCACGGCGGCGAATATCAAGAAGGAGCTCGAGACGTGGCTGCCGTCAGTCACCAAAGACGATGACCGGGTGGTCATCTATTTCGCCGGGCATGGCTTTGTTTCTGGTGGACGCGCCTATCTGGCGCCCTACGATATCGACCTGAAGAACATCTCCGGGACTTCGTTCCCAATGGACGAGCTGGGCGCGGACATCGGTGGAAAGATCAACGGCAAGTGGAAGGTTCTGATTACGGATTCCTGCCACTCCGGCGCGATTACGCCCGAAGCCGATCGCGCCAAGCTCAATCAGACTTTGCTTGACCTGCAGAAGTCGCTCTTTTCCATTACCGCGAGCCGCGACCGTGAGCAGAGTTATGAGAGCGATAAATGGGGCGGCGGCCATGGCATCTTCACCTACTACGTGGTGAAAGGTCTTGAAGGCGAAGCGGACACTAACGGCGATGGCGTTGTTTCGGCTGACGAGTTAGCGGAGTATGTCCACACAAACGTGCGGCTCGCGACGAACGCTGCGCAGAATCCGACCTCGGAGCGGGGCAGCTTCGATCCGAACATGGTGCTGGCTTACAATCCCGGTCGCGTAACGGCGGCCAACCTGCCTCCGCCGAAGTATGGGACCCTGGTGATCGAGACCAATATGGACGGGACCGAGGTCTTCGTCGACGGCAAAAGCGCCGGAATTGTGAACAAGGCGGCGGCGCTGCGCCTGCCGGGCATCGAGCCGGGCGCGCACACGATCAAGTCAGTCCATCTCGGCTATGAGCCGGATGGCCCACGCGACGAACAGGTTTATCCGGGGCAGGAGACGACGGTGACCGTCCGCATCCTCATCGCGCGGACGCGCAACCACAGCGCTGTCGAGCATTTCGACAAAGGCATCGAGTATTACAACAAAGGCTATGAACAGAACTACCGCAAGGCGGCAGACGAGTTCCAGGCGGCGCTGCAGATCGATCCGAAGTATAGCCAGGCGGCGCTGTATCTTGGCCGCGTCTACAACGCGCTATATGAGGATGAGAAGGCGCTGACTTATTTTCGTATGGCCATCGATATCGACCCGGATTATCTGGAGGCGCGGTCGAGCTACGCGGGTGCGCTGCTTGACTCTGGCGATTTAGATGAAGCGGTTCGTCAATTGAATGTGGTGACCGACCGCGACCCGAATAATGGCATGGCCTGGTATCTGCTCTCACAGGCCTATGCGCGGAAAGGGAGTTTCGATCAGGCGATTACTGCATCGCGCAAAGCGGTGGCGCTTACTCCGCAGAATGCCGAAGCGCACTTCTGGCTGGCGGAGTCGCTGCGCTTCAAGCATGAGTGTGCCGAGTCTGAGGCGGAGTACAACAGGTATCTTGCGCTCTCGAATTTTGACAGCGGCTTTGGCGGCCAATTGAATTACTATCTCGCCGGCTATCTGTTTGGCGCGGGCAGCAAGAAGCGCGCCGCCCAGGCCGATATCTGGAAGGAGCTTCGCAGCAAAGCGAATGTGGGCCTCTGCGATTGCGAATGGGTGCAGAAGCGCTTCGACCAGGCGATCCCTTATTGCCAGGCTGCGCTCGGCTATACCCCCGGCGATCTTTATGCGAACATGCGCTTGGGCATTGTGTATTCGGAGAAATACAACCAGTCCGGTCAGCTTGCGCTGTTGGCTGCGGCGCGTAAGCACTTTGAGGATGTGGTTGCGGAGAATCCGGACGCTGTAGAAGCGGGCCGCGCGAAGACTTACGTGAAGAATATCGACACCGTTCTAGCCCGCCAGCCCTGAAGCTGGGCGCGAGATTGCGCAGCAAAGCCCGAGTTGAATCAACTTTCCATCCAAGAAGCGAGGCAAGCTGCGGTTTTGCCGCCGGGTCTTGAATTTGCGAAGCGTTCGGACATCTCCCATAACAATTTCGCGTACGACGAAAAGACAGGATTTTCCCGCATGAAAACGGTCTTGCTGCTCATCTGTTCCAACATCTTTATGACCATCGCCTGGTATGGCCATTTGAAGTACCGCAAAGCCCCGCTAATTACGGTCATCGTCATCAGCTGGCTGATCGCTTTCGCTGAATACTGCTTTCAGGTGCCAGCGAACCGGATCGGCTATGGCGAGTTCTCGGCGTTTCAGCTGAAGGTCATCCAGGAGGTCGTCACCCTGACAGTTTTTACAGTCTTTGCCTGGCTATATTTTGGCGAGCGCTTCAAGTGGAACCATGCTGTCTCGTTCTTGTTCCTGGTTGGCGCGGTGACCTTCGCCTTTTGGGGAAAAGTGTGAGGTGATTAGATAGCCAGCTGAAAAAAGAAAGCCAAGACGGTCAGAGAGAGAATCTGAACGCCGAGGTGTAAACGATCGGATTTGACCTGGCGTAAGAAGGAAATGGTGACTACCTCGTCGCACATCGAACGGACAAGATCGACGTCATTGGCCGCCATCATAGTGGCAAGATAGGTCGCGTGGGTGATCTCGAGTCCCCGGGGAGGCTGGTTGCCGAGGGTGTCGCGAAGCCTGTGGCGCTGACTCTTCGGCACCAGAAAGAAAGGTGGCTCGGCCGCGCCTGTCGCCGAGAACGAGCCTTGAAGATGTACGGTGGGAAATATCACGCGCACGCAAACGGACAGGCAGGCGAGGGCCAATAACGCAAAGATTCCCATAAAGACCAGGTGAGCCTGCGGAAAACGGTGATGGGAACTCGAGAACTGGAAGGCGGCAGCCGCCATAGCCGTAAGCAATGTCACGCAGAAGGCCGCCTTTGTATCGAGGAAGCGTATGGTGCCCTGCACGTCGGTGACGACGTTGTATAGAAACCAGAGCTTGTTGGTGAAATCGGACGGTTCATCCATTGCTGGAGAGTGTAGCAGGATCGTCGCCGTACCCGGTGCAGCGGGAGAATTGACTGGCAATCATTCACGCATTGCGGTTAACTGTTGATGCTCTTAAATCCGGCACAACAGGCCCTCTCGAATGACGCTGCTTCGGAACTCTCAGTCGATCGTTGGCGCTTGCCTGGCCGCGTTCCTGATGGGTCCGGCGATCAGGGCCGAAGGGGCTGCTCAGGCTGGTACGCCTGCGGCGGGCAGCGCGAATGCAGGGCAGGTTGAGACGCAGCGAAGTCCGGCTTTGCAGCAGCGTGTTCCCCGGCAACCGCCGTCGATTTCTGCGTTGCAAGGGCGGCTTATCGATCAATCCAGCCAGCCGTTGGGCGGAGTCACTGTTTCGCTCTTACCCACGCCCGGGCCGTGCGCGCCGGCGCAGAAGCTCTGCGGAGTCTCTGACGCGGACGGTATCTTTCGTGTGCTGCAGGTACCTGCCGGAAACTATCCGCTGACTTTTACGGTGCCAGGCGGCGCTTCGTTTCGGCGGGGAAATGTTCGCATCGGGACCGGCGAGGTGTTGAGCGTTCAGGTTCAGCTTCCAATCGAACAGACCCCGGGGCCACCCTCGGTCATTCCACGCGCTCCGGCCGAGATCAACGACTCGTACTACAGGGAACTGAGCCGTCACGGCATCAATGACGGCTCGATCGTGCCGCCGATGCTTCGCCTGTCGCCCGACGATATGGTCTATCTGCCAAAGCCCGACCGGTGGAATACGGCGATGCCGGACTATCGACGCTATCCCGACGACCCTCGCTCGCCGTATGTGCTAGGTCATTGGTATGACCCATTCAATCGCAACAAGTACAAAGGCGATTATCCGGTGCTCACGAATATCCTGGGGCCGAGAACGTTTTTCAACTTCACCGGGAGCAGCACAACCGCTCTCGACGGCCGACGGTTGCCGACGCCGTCGAACCAGGGCTCGGCAAACGCGAACTCAGCCCCCTTCTTCGGCAAAGGCGGGCAATTCTTCCTGGCGCAAACTTTTCGCCTCAGCTTCGACCTGTTCAAGGGCGATACGGCGTTTCGGCCGATCGATTGGCAGGTGCGATTTACTCCCGCGTTCAATCTGAACTATCTCGCGACCCAGGAAAACGGCATCGTCAATGCGAACGTGGCGAAGGGGACGGACCGCTTCGACCAGCATATCGGCCTACAGGAGGCTTTCGTTGAGTTCAAGCTGAAGGACCTTAGCCCGAACTATGATTTCATCTCTATCCGCGCCGGAATCCAGCAGTTCTCCTCCGACTTCCGCGGGTTCATCTTCGCCGATGAGCAGAACGGCGTGCGTGTCTTTGGCAACCTGCGCTCCAATCGATTTCAATACAACGCAGCCTTCTTCGACCTGCTGGAAAAAGACACCAATAGCGGTCTGAATACCTTCCAGCGCCGATATCGGCAGGTCGGTGTGGCGAACCTTTATATTCAGGACGCCGGCTTCAAGGGATATACGACGGAGTTCAGTTTCGATTGGAGCAACGACGACCCGACGATCCACTATGACGACAACGATTTCCTGGTGCGACCCGCGCCGATTGGGACGGCCCAGCCACACAGCGTGCGCTCCTATTACATTGGCTGGACCGGAGATGGGCATATCCATCGCCTCGATATCAACCATGCTTTCTACCAGGCTCTTGGGCATGACACCTTCAATCCGCTGGCCGCGCGGCAAGTCGATATCAATGCGCAACTGGCGGCCCTCGAGCTTTCCGTCGATGAGGACTGGCTTCGGTTTCGCGGGTCGTTTCTCTATGCGTCAGGAGATGCCAACCCGCGCGGCCCCAAGGACCGCATTGCCCGCGGTTTCGATTCGATTGTGGACAATGAGGCTTTCGCTGGTGGCGAGTTCAGCTTCTTCAATCGGGAGGGAATTCGTCTGACGGGAACCGGCGTTGGCCTGACGTCGCCTGACAGCTTTCTCCCTGACCTGAATTCGAGCAAGGATGAGGGCCAGTCGAACTTTGTGAATCCCGGCATCTACGTGGTGAACGCCGGCGTTGACGCGAAGCTGACTCCGACTCTTAAGATGGTCACCAATGTGAACTACCTCAGATTTGTGCGCACCGAGCCGCTGGAGTTCCTTTTGTTCCAGAACCCGATTCATCACGGAATCGGAGCGGATGCGAGCATGGGCGTAATTTGGCGGCCGCCCCTTTCGGACAACATCATCGTTACCGGCGGTATTGCGGTTCTGCCGCCCGCACTTGGATTGAGAGAGATATATCAAAGCAAGACTTTGTTATCAGGGTTTGGCACGATTCGTTATCAGTTCTGATTGGACTGAGTAGCATCAAGGCATACTGCGAGAGGGTAGATGACTGGGATCGGCGATCAACCCGGCAAGTATCGCGGCAACCGAGTTCTGCAGACGGTGCGCGCGAATGCGCTCACCGGCTGCATGGCGATACTCGCCTTGATTGTGGCCGGTCTGCTCCTGGCAATTGCCGGCAATCGCTTTATTGCGCATGCGGCCGAGTCGGCTAAGCCGCAGTCCATCGCTCCGATCCCGCGAGGAGAATCGCCCGAGCAGGCAAGGCAGCAGAGCGCCGGCTGTGTCAGTTGTCACACGGCGACGGACAGCGCCTCGATGCATCCTGATTCGCCGGTGATCATCGGTTGCGCCGATTGTCATGGCGGCGATCCGAATGTAATGGCTGCGGGGGCGCCGAAATCGGCGGAATACATTGCGGCGACGCGTAAGGCACATGTGCAGCCCAGGTTTGCCGAGGATGCCGCGCGGGGTGGGCATCCTATCCGCGTGTACACGCGCTGGCTGCGGGAGAGCCTGGAGTGGGTGCGGTTTGTGAATCCGGGCGACCTGCGTGTTGCTCCGCAAACATGCGGTTCGTCGGGTTGCCATACCGAAGAGGTGCGCAACGTCTCGACCAGCATGATGACTCACGGCGCAATGCTCTGGGAGGCGGCGCTGTATAACAACGGCGCCTATCCATATAAGAATGCGCGGTTCGGCGAGTCCTATGATGCGAATGGCGAACCGCAGCGCCTGCGCACCTTTCCTCCGCCGACGGCTGAGGAGACGCGGACGAAGGGGGTTTTGCCGTATCTCGATCCGCTGCAGCGATGGGAGATTTCGCAACCGGGCAATGTGCTGCGCGTCTTTGAGCGCGGCGGACAGAAGAAGCCTGAGCTAGGTGTCCCCAGTCCGGAAGAGGATCCAGGCGATCCTGATCTCAAACTGAGCAACCGCGGTTTTGGCACCCAGCTCCGTACCGATCCGGTCTTTCTTGGACTGCAGAAGACGCGCCTGCTCGATCCGTTGCTGAGCTTCCCGGGGACTAATGACCAGCCGGGCGACTATCGTGGCAGCGGCTGCTCGGGATGCCACGTTATTTACGCGAATGATCGTTCGACCGTGCACTCGGCGCAATATGCGAAATACGGCCACGACGGTACGAGCATCAGCGTCGACCCGACGATCAACAAATCGGAGTCGGGACATCCGCTGCAGCATGTCTTCACGAAGACGATCCCGTCCAGCCAGTGCATGGTGTGCCATGTGCATCCGGGTACGAACATGGAGACGACCTACTTCGGCTACACGTGGTGGGACAACGAAGTTGATGGCGACAAGATGTATCCCGCGAAGCAGAAGAACCCAAGCGAGCAGGAGATTCATGATGTACGGGTGCGCAATCCCGAGGGTTCTGCTCCGAGAGGGAACTGGAGCGATGTTGAATTTCTGAAGCAGGTTGGCTCGCCGGAATTCAACAAGAACTTGAAGGATACGCAGTTCGCGGACTTCCACAGTCACGGCTGGATCTTCCGCGCCGTCTTCAAGCGCGATCGCGAAGGCTATTTATTAGATCAGGACGGGAACCGTATCTCGAACGACGATCCGGAGAAGCTGGCGAAGTCAGTTCACTTGAAGGACATTCATCTCGAAAAGGGGATGCACTGTATCGATTGCCACTTCGAGCAGGACGCGCACGGGAACGGCAAACTCTATGGCGAAACACGCAACGCGGTCGAGATTTCGTGCGAGGACTGCCACGGCACGATCGCGCAGAAGGCGACGCTTAAGACGAGTGGGCCAGCTTCGGCTCAGGATGAGTCGAGCAATTTGCTGCGCATGAGGACGCCGTGGAAGGAAGCACGCTTCTATTGGCGCGACGGCAAGCTGTGGCAGCGGTCGAATGTAGAGCAGGGAACCGAGTGGGAGGTCGTCCAGGTGCTGGATACGATCACGCCGGGCAATCCGCACTACAGCGAGAAATCGCGGCTTGCGAAGACTATCCAGAAGGATGGGATTCACTGGGGAACGATTTCGAACGAGGCCGCGCTGGCGCACAGCAACGGGAGGATGACCTGCTATAGCTGTCATACTTCGTGGACGACCTCGTGCTTCGGCTGCCATCTGCAGATGATTGCCAACCAGCGGATGCCAATGCTCCATAACGAAGGGTTGATGACACGCAACTACACGACCTATGACTTTCACGTCCTTCGTGACGATGTTTATATGTTGGGCATCGATGGTACGGTGACCGGCAACCGTGTGGCGCCGGTGCGCTCGGCGTGCGCGGTTGTGGTGAGTTCGCAGAACGCTAACCGCGACTGGCTCTACCAGACGCAGCAGACTGTGTCCGCGCCGGGATTCAGCGGCGAGGCGTTCAGCACATATGTTCCGCATACCGTCCGCGCCAAGGAGACGAAGCAGTGCACTGATTGCCATGTCTCGGCGGAGAAGGACAACAATGCGTGGATGGCGCAGGTATTAGTTCAGGGCACGAACTTCCTGAACTTTATGGGTAAGTACATCTATGTCGCCGCAGGAAAACATGGCTTTGAGGCGGTGCCCATTGCCGAGAGCACAGAGCCGCCGGCGGTTATCGGCAGCGACCTGCAGCAGATGGCCTATCCGGACGACTATAAAAAGTTCACCGATCACGGGCGGCTGCTCAGCGAAGGCTACAGTCACGCCGGCAACGTGGAAGACGTTCAGCTGCGCGGCGAGTATTTGTATGCCGCGCTTGGGCATGGAGGGGTTCGCGTCTACGATGTCGCCGATGTGGATGTGAAGGACGTTTCGCAGCGGGTGATTACCGCTCCGGTTTCGCCGCTGGGGCAGCGCTTCTATCTGAAGACGAAGGACGCGGCGGCGATCGCTTCGCCGAGTACTCTGGCGCTCGATCCGCTGCGGAAGCAGATTCCCGAGAATGAGGAACAGGGAATTGCTCCGCTCTATGCATTCCTCTACGTTGCCGACCGCGAAGAAGGATTGGTGGTCGTCGGCGATCCGAAGACGGGTGTGGGCACTTTGCTCGATGGCGACCCGCAGAACAACTTCCTGAAGCGGGGCGCGACGTTTAATCCGGATGGCAAGCTGACCGGCGCGCACCGCATCACAATTGCGGGGACGTATGCGTATATTCTCTGCAATCGGGGGCTGGAGGTTGTGGCGCTGGCCGATCCGCTGCATCCGAAGATCGTTGCTGAGATTGGGGCGCCGATACTGGATGACCCACGAGGGGTTGCAATCCAATTCAGATATGCCTTTATCGTCGACCGCGCCGGGCTGAAAGTCTTCGACGTGACGCATCTTGATCAGCCTGTGCCGGTTGGGCAGGCGCAAGTAGCGATCGACGATGCGCGCAATGTTTACGTGGCGCGTACCTATGCGTATGTTTCCGCCGGCAAGAATGGGATCGCCATTGTCAACGTGGAAAAGCCGGAGCAACCGAAGATAGCGCAGATGTTCAATGCGGGCGGGGCGATGAACGATGTCCGCGACCTGAAGATCGGGATGGTGAGCTCGGAGCAGTTCGCCTTCGTGGCCGACGGCAAGAATGGGATGAGGGTAGTAGAGATCTTTGGACCGAAGACGCAGCCGAACTTCTATGGATTCAGTCCGGAGCCTGCGCCGAAGCTAATTGCGACGCGTAAGATCGGCGGTGAGGCGATGATCATCTCCAAGGGTGTCGACCGCGATCGCGCGGTCGATGAAGACGGCAACCAGCTATCTGTCTTTGGGCGGCGCGGCGCGCGGCCTTTCAATCA
Source organism: uncultured Acidobacteriaceae bacterium (assembly GCA_963742015.1). Classification (GTDB taxonomy): domain Bacteria; phylum Acidobacteriota; class Terriglobia; order Terriglobales; family Acidobacteriaceae; genus Acidisarcina. The sequence continues at coordinate 31,656 of CAVUKL010000027.1, forward strand.
TGAAGAGGCGCAGCGGCTGTATCTTCGCAATGGAGAGTTGTATACGGTGACGAATGCGCCTCCGGGTGCGCCGACGGAGATGCCGCTCGCCGGAGCGGTTCAAGCTAAGGCAGAACAGAAGTAAATACCTCGATATCCACAATCGCGCATCAAAGGGTATAAACGCCCCAGCGATAAAATGACTGTGAGATGAAAATTGGTATCGACTTCGGAACGACGCGCATTGTCGTGGCGGCTTCCGACCGTGGCAACTTCCCGATCGTTAATTTCGAGACCCCTGAAGGCGAAGGGCGCGATTGGTTTCCACCTGCGGTCGCAGTGCAGGGAAATATCCGCCGGTATGGCTGGGACGCAGTCGCTGTGCAGAATGATCCAGCATGGATGGTTGTGCGATCGCTCAAGCGCTTACTGCGTGGCGCAGGACCACACACCAGGATTGAAATTGCCGGCCAGCAGTTGCCCCTGAGGCTGCTGCTCGAGGAGACGATGGCCGCGCTGCACCGCGAATTGCGGGAGCATTCGAACCTTCGCGCGAAGAAGGCGGAGACGCTTGAAGCGATGCTGGGTGTTCCCGCGAACGCCAATAGCAATCAGCGCTTCCTCACCGAAGAGGCGGCGCGAGTGGGCGGCTTTGAGGTGCTCGGGCTCTTGAATGAGCCGACCGCTGCCGCGCTTGAGTTTGCCCATCGCAACAGCCAGGAGCGCAAAGGCCGCAATACTGGCCTGGCGGTCTATGACCTGGGCGGCGGGACATTTGACGTTTCTCTTGTTGCGCTTGGCGAGGTCGAGCACACGGTGGTTGCCACTGACGGAATTCCGAATCTTGGTGGGGAGGATTTTGACTGCATTTTGTCCGATCTTGCACTGGAGTTGTCGGGGCGGTCCCCCTCGTCGCTCAGCCGATACCAGTCGAACCAACTGCTCGAAGAGTGCCGCGAGAAGAAAGAATCGCTCAATCCCAACACTCGCAAGCTGACGGTCGATCTGGAGCGCGCGCATCCGGGCTGGGAGCAGGTCACGGTTCCAGTCGACGCCTACTACGAGCGTTGCCGCCCTTTGATCGAGTCGACGAGTGAGGTCGTTGAGCGGCTACTAGCTGATCAACCCGATTATCCGCTGGACACACTCTACGTGACGGGTGGTGGGTCGGAGTTGCCGCCGGTAGCGCGGGTCCTGAAGGAGACCTTTGGGCGACGGGTGAAGCGTTCGGCTTACATGCGGTCGGCGAGTGCTGTGGGGTTGGCGATTCGCGCTGGCGCGCAGACCGGGAATGCGGCCGATCAGATAACCGACCAGTTCACGGAGAACTTTGGTTTGTGGCGAGAGTCGGACGAGGGGCAGAATATTACCTTCGACCTGATCTTTCCGCGAGGTGCAAAGCTTCCTGCTCCGGGCGAGCCTGCGCTACATAGTGCTCGGGCCTATCAGCCGGCCCACAATATCGGGCATTTCCGTTACCTGGAGTGTACGCACCTGAATCCTCATGGCCAGCCGACCGGGGAGATCACCAACTGGGACGAGATTCGCTTTCCGTTTGACTTGCACTTGCAGCAAGAAGCAGATCTTACCGGTAAGCCAGTGAGCCGTTTCGACGCGCCTCAGACTTTTCTGGTGCGTGAGGATTACAGCTGCGATGCCAGCGGCAACCTGACGGTAACGATCTCGACAGAGTCGACGGGCTATGTCCGCGAGTACAGCATCGGGAGCTGGTCGGGCACAAATGGGCAGGCGTCGAACGGCCACGGCAGAGGGTAAGACAGCGCCTTAGGCCGTCAATGCATCGGCTGTAGTTCGCTAATCTCTTTGAACTCGAGGTTGCGCGGAACGACCGGTGCTGTCTGGGGATGGGTCCAGTCGTGATACTGATGGCAAAGGAAACAGCCGCTCTCGGCGTGGCCTGACGCGAGCGCCGGGCCTTGCGGGCTGCTCTTGCCGTCGTGACATTTCTGGCATGAGGCGATGCCCGGCAGAAGGATGTCGCTGCCCTGGTTGCTGATGCGGGTACGCGCGTGGCAGGATTCGCAGCTCACCGCGATGTGGGCCTGATGGCTGAAGACGGCGTCGGTGAACCAGCGGGTCTTCTGTTTGGTGGGAGCGACGGTTGGCAGGGTGAGGCTGTCCTGCGGCAACCGTCGCGACGGTCATGGTGTGGACAGTGAGGGTGTCATATTGGACCGAGCGAAGGCTGGCGGCGACGACGGTCGGCGAGTCATCGGGAATCTTCATCACGTGACAGAGATTGCAGGACTGATACCAGAGCCGGCGTTCGGCCTGGCGGCTGCGCACTGCGACCCACTCCTGGGCATTGCGGGGCGGCGACATTGGCCGGTATTGCGGTACCTTGGCCATTGGCTCGTCGGTCCAATTGCGGATCTCCGCGGCGACGATCTGCGGATTTTGTGCGGCGTAGGCCTGAATCTTTTCACGGATGAACTTGCGGACTTCCTCGGGAGAGGTGTGAGGCGCTTCATCGGTGATGTGCTTGTCGAATTTCAGCGCGTGGCAGTCGTGGCAGCTCTCGGCGTAAGCGGTGGGTGCCATGTAGGCCCGGTTATCGGTGGGGTGGAGTGGATCCCGGTGAGAGGGGTTTACGGTGGCGCCTGTTTGCGCTGCGGGGGGCATGTCGAGTGAGGCTTCGCGCAATTGCGGTGTTGTGCCGAATCTCCATGGCGTGAGGGTTCGCACTGCCGGTGTGCGGTGGCAATCGGCGCAGTTGAGGTCGGCCAATCCATCCGGTCCTTTGAGGCCTTTTTGCATGTGCGCCTGATGGTTGAACTTGATCTTCTGGTCGTCCTGATAGCCGGAGCGCAGCGGGGCGAACTGCGGATGCCCGTCGGTGAATGAATGGATGTTCGAGGCGTAGTGCGAACTCTTGAGGTCGGCGTGGCAGGTCGCGCAGGTCTTGTCGGAGGCGTTAGCGAGCATCATGGAGCCGGTGTGCTCGACGTGGCAGGTTCCGCATTCGGGTGTTGAGAATGACGCCAGCGCGAGTCTGGTCTGATGATCGGGCTCCTGATGGCAGCTCTGGCAGGCGGCATCGGGAACGTGGCGGCGGAAGCTTGAGTCCTGCGACAGTGCGCTCTTTTCATCGACGTGGCAGGCTTCGCACTTCGCGCCGAAGACAGCGTGCGATGAGGAGATCGGGCCTTTGGAGAGGAGTTGGCGGCCATGTGAGAGCGAGACGATTGCGACCCATATCAGGCCCGCGGCGATTGCGCCTGCAGCGAGCTTCCACTGCCAATGGCGTATCGGCGACCCTTTCTTGAAGTAATTCAGGTCGTGCCGGCGGGCCACGGCCTTTTGTGAGCGCTTGCGTATCTCCATAAGGGGCCTAGTAGCGCATTGCTCCGATCGCGTGGATGAAACCGAGCAGGATCAGTGCAAGCGAGAGCGGGAGATGACAGAGCAGCCAGCCGTGCAGTGTGCGGTGAAGGATGATCTGGTGGTCGAGCTGGCGCTTCTCTTCGCAAATCTCTTCGAGGGCTTTGAGCGTCTTATGCCCGCTTTCGGGTAGCAGGGCGCGGATACGTTCAAACTCTGCCTTGGAATAATCGCGAGCCTTGAGGGGCGATTTCTTGACCGCGTTTTGGAGGTATGGCTTTAGCTCGTTCTCGTAGAAGGCGCTGTAATGCGCCAACTCGGTTTGCAACTCGGGAACGGTATCAAGGTAGGTCAGCACAACTGTGGCCCCGGCGCCGGTGCTGGGCGCCATCTCTTCGGTGATGCTCTGGAACCGCTGCTCGGCCTCGGCGACCAATCCCTCGCGGATATGGTCGATCTGGTCGTAGATGGTCTCGTAGCCGACCTCGTGCATCATGCGCGTAGGCAGCGTGTGTTGCAGATATGCACCGAAAAGTCCGCTAACGGTGACGATGATCAAGAGGACCATGAGCAGGGTGGTCAGCCAGCCTCCGAAGTGGAAGGCGCCGTGGAGAAAGATGATGGGCAATGCCATCGTGCCGAGCCAGAGGTGGCCTCGCATCCAGTGTTGGGCACGGCCGATTCTCCAGATGGGAAAGCGTTTGCGAATGCCGAGCGCGGCGGCAAAGAGCATGAAGCCGAAGCCGATGATGCCGTAGAAGATTCCCAGCGGAGTGCCGCCACCGACTTTAGAGGAGAGCAGCGCATACGGGATGTAGATCAACAGCAGCAGGCCGAGAAACAGGCAGCTTCCGATCAGCCAGGGACGATGGGTGCGATCGATACGCATAGGTCTCCGGCTAGTCTCCTGTGGTTTGGAGTCCCGCCGACTGTGCCTTTAAGAAGTCAGCAAAGAATTCCTCGGGCTTGACGCGATGGGCAGCGTCGTGGGGGCAGGCGTAGACGCAACTCGGCTCGGGCAGGTTGTGGCAGAGATCGCAGGAGGTCGCCTTGCGCACGACCGGTTTGGGCGCGGCGCCTAGAGTATTTTCCTGCACGATCTGCTGCAGGTTGATGTTCCCGTACGGGCAGTTGGTGGCGCAGAGGCCGCAGCCGACGCACCAGTCTTCAATGATGACTTCGAGGGAGTTGCGGCGGCGGATCGATCCCACGGGGCAGCCGACCATGCAGAGCGGATCTTTACATTGGCGGCAGGAGGTTGCGACGAGAAAGTGGTCGAAACGTAAGCCATCGCGCAGTAAACGCGTGACTCCGTCGTGGGCGTCGGCGCAGGCGCGAACGCACTGGTCGCAACGAGTGCATTTCTCGAGGTCGAGGACGAGCAGGCTTTGCGCGTCCATCAGCCCCTGGGCAAGATAGCTGTCGAGCGGGGCATTGCGCTCAGCGTGACGCTGCTGCGCGAGGTTTTCGGCGGCACGTTCGCGTGCGACTTGTTCGACACTGCGGCGTACATCGGGGAAGCGCGCCAGCATCTCGTGAAAATCTTCGGCGGATATCTTGACCAACTCAACGTGATCGAGTGCGGTGCAGGTGGCGTTGCGCTTTCCGGCCATCTGGCCGCTCTCGAGCGCGAGTAGGCCCATCTCGCCGAAGTACCCGCCCCGGGGGAGATAGGCGAGCACGAGCTCTTCACCGCGGTGGACTTGCGAGACCTTCACGAAGCCGATGCGGACGAGGTAGAAGGCGTCGGCGTCCGCGCCTTCCTCAGTGATGACCTGGCCGGGAGCGAAGCGAACCAATTCGACGCGGTCTTGGAGGTAGGTGATGAAATCCTCGTCGAGCGAGGCGAAGATCGGGACGCTGAGCAGATGGGTGCGCAGTGCGCGGGTGCGGTAGTTGCGGTCGAGCTGTTCGCGGAAGGTCTTGTTCTTCTGCATAACGTCGAGCACATTGCGCAGCATCTCGAGCATCACGCAGTCGGTCTTGGCGCGGACCGTGGCCGAGCGCGGGTAGAAACTCATGCAGGTCATCTCGCCGAAGAGATCACCGGGGCCGAGTTCGGCGATGGGATCGTCATAGGGCAAGTCAACCGAGGCGTCGATTGGGATGAAGGTGCGATTGCCGGATTCGCCCTCGCGTTTTTCTTCTTTCTTCGAGAGCAGCTTGCTGGCGATGCGGGCGACGAGGCCAGTCTTCTGCTCGGGATTGCTGACGTGAGCGCGAGGTGAAGAGATATAAACGTCAGCCTTGCCGTCGACGATGTAGAAGGCGGTCGAGCCGTTCTCGCCCTCGCGCACGATGATCTCGCCAGCCTTGATGCGGCGCTGGATGATGGCGCCGCGATTGAGTTCGAGGAAGGTGCCGGAGACATTCTTGAAGATCGGCATCGCCAGAAGGGCTTCGACTTCTGGGCTGAGCGCTTCGGGATGGATTTGTAGCAGGTTCTGGCCGAGGACGCGCTTGTTAGTCAGCGCTCCGGTCGGGCAGGAGACCATGCACTCGCCACAAGAGACGCAGGTCGAGTTACCCATCGGCTTGTTGTCGTCGAAGGCGATGGCGGCATGGTAGCCCTTGCCCTGGCGGGCGATGACGAAGTTGTGCCGAATCTCGGAGCACCCGCGGACGCAGCGGTCGCAGAGGATGCAGGCGGCGTAGTCGACGTGGATGGAGAGCGAGGAATCATCGGGGCTGAGCACAGGCACGGAGCGCTTGAGATAGCGCGTCGGGGTGAGGTCCATGGAAGTCTCCATGGTCGAGCCCGAGTCCGGCTTTGGCCGCCTGCGTCTCGAGTTCGCAGTCGCCGCTGTGCTGCTGGCGCATGCAGGGAGATGGATGGTCAGCGAGCAGGAGCTCGTAGAGGGTTTTGCGGGCGGCCAGAACGCCAGGGGAGGCGGTCTGGATTTTCATGTCCGGCTCGCACTCGCGGATACACGCCGCCTGGTAGGCGCGCTCGCCGCAGTCAACGACACAGATGCGGCAGACGGCAACGGGCGTCTGGTTTTGCTGGTGGCAGAGAGTCGGAATCGGAATGCCGTTCAGCCGAGCGGCGTCGAAGATGGTGGTGCCGTGGGGAACGGTAACTGGCTGGCCATCGATGGTGCACGTGAGCGTGGCGGAGTGGCCGTGTTCGTGAGTTGGTGCTGCCTTCAGGGGCGCCGGCGGCGGGTCGAGGGGTGAAACGGGTGATGACGGGGGCGGCGACTGCGGATTTTCGCTCATCGCCTCGCTCCTGTTGGAAAGCAGACGCCGGCGCGACAGCGGTGCTTCTTGATATGGTCGTCCACTTCTTCGGGAAAGTGCTTGATGACCGACTGGATGGGTACGGGCGCGATCTGGCCGAGGCCGCAGATCGAGGTCTGCTTCAGAGTATGTGAGAGCTCTTCGAGCATTCCGTAGTCTCCGCCTATCGTCGTGCCGTGCATCCAGGCGTCAAGCATCTCGACCATCTTCTGGGTGCCGATACGGCAGGGGACGCACTTGCCGCAGGACTCGTTGCGGAAGAAACGGACCGAGTTGAAGGCCATGTCCAACATGCAGGCGCGATTGGTGCAGACGACGACGGCGCCCGAGCCGACCATGGAGCCCAACTTAGATAGTGTTGCCCAATCGAGCGGCGTATCAAGCATGGACGCAGGGAGGTAACCCGACGAAGGCCCTGACGGGGCAAAGCCGACCACCTCTTCGCCCGGGGGTGGGCCACCGGCGAGGTCGAAGATCAGCTCGCGGTAGGAGATGCCCATGGGGACTTCGAAGGCGCCGGGATTGACGACGCCACCGGTGACGCCGACGAATTTGAGTCCGGGATAACCCGGACGGCCTTGTGCCTTGTACCACTCCGGGCCGTGGATCAGGATGCTGCTGGCGAGGGCGAAGGTTTCGACGTTGTTCAGCGCGGTGGGTTTGTTCCAGACTCCGCTGCTGACGGTGCGCGGCGGCTTGTTGCGCGGCTCGCCGCGATGGCCCTGAATGGCTTCCATCAGCGCGGTTTCTTCGCCGCAGATATACCCTCCGGGGCTGACGAAGACTTCCAGCTCGAAGCTCAGACCCGAGCCGAGGATGTTTTGTCCGCACAGGCCGAGCGAGTAGATACGGGCAAGTTCGGTGCGCAGGACTTCGATCTGCTGTTCGTATTCATGGCGGCAGTAGAGATAGCCTTTCTGAGCACCGACGACGAGACCACAGACAATCATTCCTTCAAAGACGAGGTAGGGGAGATGCTGCAGAATGAAGCGGTCTTTAATGGTTCCGGGCTCGCTCTCATCGGCGTTACAAACGACGAATTTCTCCGTTCCAGGGGCGCTCCGTGCGCCTTCCCACTTGCGATAGGCGGGAAAGCCGGCGCCGCCCATGCCGCGAAGTTCGCCGTCTTTGAGCGTGTTGAGAACCCAGTTGTGGTCGCGGGTCTCGATGAATTTGCGGAGCGCGCCGTAGCGGCTGGCTTCATCGGGATAAGGGTCGGTCTTGAGATGGAGTCCGCGTTCGGCGAAGCTGCGCGGCAGGTGCGGCTCGCGCTCGGGGACGTTCGTGCCGAGCTCCTCAAGAATCATGCCGGTGGTCGAGGCGAGATCGGCCTCCTGGTGTACGTGCTCGTTGACGCTCACGACCAGGGGATGATCGCAGCGGCCGACGCAGGAGACGTCGCGAATCAACACGTCGCTCTGCCCGGCGAAGCGCAGCTCGAGGGATTCACGGAGCTGCCTGGCTCCATGGAGGTGGCATGTCATGTCGTCGCAGACGCGAACATCGGCGCGGGCCAGCGGCTTCAGCCGGAAATGAGGAAAGAAACTGGCGACGGTATGGACGTCTTTGACGTGGAGGCCGCGGCGTCTGGCGATGACCTCAAACTCAGCCGGCGAAATGAAGCCCTTTTGCTCCTGGGCATTGCGCAGGTCCTCGACGATGTCCCCGGTTTCCCGTCCCGGAATGTGGCCGCCGTCGTGGACCCCTGAAGCACTTGCCATGATGCACTCCTGGCCATCGGCCATCTGCTACTGCACATTCATTCAGAGCAGGCAAAAGTCGTTCCGATCAAGTACCTGTGTTGTATCTCAAGTACGCCAGCGAAGGCTAGTAAGAAATGATTGCAAAGTACCCGGATTTACGGTTAGATGAGCGGGATGAATTATTCAGGATCGGTCGGCTCTCCAAAGGTCGCGGCGCTATTTGCTCTCGTGTTTCTCTTTGCGAGCGTCGGGCCTGGTTGGGCGCAGTCGACGAATCCTTCTGGAAGTCAGATCACAAGAATGCTCCAGGCTTCGGCGCTGCCGGCCGATGCCAGCAAGGGTTACAAGTATGTTGGCCCAGGCTCGTGCAGCGCTTCGGCCTGCCATGGCGGCATTCAGGCGCGGGATACGACCAAGGTGCTGCAGAACGAATACAGCACCTGGATCGTGCAGGACCGGCATTCGCGCGCTTACACCGTGCTCAACCAGCCGCTGGCGCAGCGGATGGCAAAGATCCTCAAGATTGGCGATCCCACCAAGGCGCAGAAGTGCCTGGTTTGTCACGCGCTCTCGGTTCCAGCCGACCAACGCGGCACACAGTTTGACATAGCTGAGGGCGTGAGCTGCGAGAGCTGCCACGGACCGGCGGAGAAATGGTTGGGGCCGCATGTCGAGGCGAACGCCAAGCACGCCGAAATGGTCAGGCTCGGTCTGGTCGACAACAAGGACCTAGCGGTCCGTTCGGAGAAATGTCTGACTTGCCACCTGGGCGCGCCGGGGCTTGGAGGTCGACCATGAGATGCTGGCGGCCGGCCATCCCGATCTTACGTTTGAATTGGACTCGTTTAGTTCGATCGAGCCTCCACATTGGGTAGAAAAGGCTCCAGACTCCAAGGAGCCGATTAACGACAAGCTGTTTGGCGTTCGAATCTGGAGCATCGGGCAGGCGACGCAGCTGGAAGAGAGCTTGACTCGGCTGGCGCGGCACGCGCGCGGTGCGAATTGGCCCGAATATACCGAAATGGATTGCTTTACCTGCCACCACAGCCTGACGAAACCGGAGGACAGCTGGCGACAGCAGGAGGGTTACGGGACGCGGAGGCCGGGAAATCCCCCGTACAATCCGTCGCGGTATGTGGTCTTTCGGCATCTGGCGCGCAGCGCCGATCCCACGGCGGAAGCTGAGCTGGCCTCGACCATGACCGAAATCTCCGCGCTGGTGGCCGAACTTCAGCCCGACAGAACTGCGTTGGCGGCCAAGTGCGATCGCGGGGCGCAGCTGGCTGGCGAATTGGCGAGAAAGATGCGCGACGCCACCTACGACCGCGCCCAGACGGAGCAGCTGATGCGTGAGATCGCAAACGATTCCGACGGGATTTCTCTGGATGGCGAGCGTTCAGCGGAGCAGGCGGCGATGGCGCTGGATTCTCTGTATCTTGCCTACGCGAACCTTGCCGGGTCGAATCCGGAGCTAAAGGGCGACATCGACCAGATGTACCGGCTGCTGGATAACCCTTCCGCTTACAGTGCGCCGAAGTTTGCTGAGCAGATGAAAAAGACTTCGGGGGCGATTCGGTAATAGCTTTGCAGCTCTGTTCAGGAGCGTCATTTGATCCGAAGCCTGCTTCTTTTTGTGCTCAGTGCGACAACAGTCTTCGCCCAGGATGGCGCCGCAGTCTATAAAGCACATTGCGCGATGTGTCATGACACAGGTGGAGGGCGCATTCCTCCAGTGAGCGCACTCCGGGCGATGTCTTCTTCGTCGATTCTTCAGGCGCTTGACTCCGGCCTGATGAAGACGCAGGCCGCCGGTTTGACCAGCGGTGAGCGCGACGCGGTGGCGAAGTATCTGGGCTCGCCCAACTTGAAGCCGGTTGCGACGCTGCCTGCCTCGGCCTTCTGTAGCGTCAAGTCACAGACATCGCCGATCGTTTTGGAATCCAGCCGGTGGAAGGGTTGGGGCGCTGATGCCGTGAATTCGCGGTTCGCGGACAACGCGACGGCGGGAGTGAGTGTGGCCGATGTACCTAAGCTCAAGCTTAAATGGGCGTTCGGACTGGGTGATGGGACTGCCGTCCATTCCCAGGTTGCCGTTGGCGGCGGCCACGTCTTCGTCGCGAGCCTGACGGGGCAGGTCTATTCGCTGGACGCAAAGACGGGGTGCATCGAGTGGATATTCGATGCGGGCCGGCCAGTCCGTAGCCCCATCGTTGTCGGTCCTGCCGACGCTTCCACAAAGACGGTCGCGATTTACTTTGGCGATCTGGGCGCGCATGTCTACAGCGTCGATGCGTCCACAGGAAAATTACTCTGGGAGGTGGGAGTGTCTGACCATCCCGCCGCGATGACCACGGGCGGCCCGCAACTTCACGACGGCGTGCTGTATGTACCGGTGTCCTCATATGAGGAGGCGTTGGCCATGTCCCCAGCCTATGAGTGCTGCAGCTTCCGCGGCAGTGTGGTTGCGCTCGACGCCGCATCCGGCAAGACAATCTGGAAGACAGACACCATCCCGGAGGCTGCCCAGCCGACCGAGAAGAGCAAGGTCGGAACGCAGTTGCGCGGTCCTTCTGGAGCTGGGGTGTGGTCGTCGCCGACATTCGACGAGAAGCTCGATGTGCTTTATGTCTCGACCGGGGACAACTATTCGGTGCCGGCGAGTAAGACGAGCGACTCAGTACTGGCCCTCGAAGCCAAGACCGGCAAGATTCTGTGGGTGAAACAAGTGACCTCGGATGACGTTTTCAACGAGGGCGCCCTTATTAGCGGCCGAGATTTTGATTTTGGACAGCCGCCCATTCTGGTGTCGCTGCCGAATGGACGCCGGGCGCTGGTGATCGGGCAAAAGTCGGGTGTAGCGTCGGCGCTGGATCCGGATCACGAGGGTGAGATTCTCTGGCAGACGCGTCTCGGGAAGGGTGGATCCCTGGGCGGAATCCAGTGGGGATCCGCCGTCGATGGGGAAAATATGTATTCGGCTTTGTCGGACGTGTCCTTTAGCGTTCTTCCGGACAAGACCGCTCCCGAGGGGTACAGGATGCTGCTCGATCCAAACAAGGGTGGCGGAATCTTTGCGATTCGGCTTGCCAGCGGGGAGATGGTGTGGAGCGCAAAGCCGGCGAGCTGCGGCGATCGCAAGCAATGCAGTCCAGCGCAGTCTGCCGCCGTGACTGCAATCCACGGTGCGGTCTTTTCGGGATCGGTCGATGGGCACTTGCGCGGCTATTCCGCTTCAACAGGTGCGGTGATCTGGGATGTGGATACCGAGCGTGAGTACGAGACTGTGAATGGGCAAAAGGCCCATGGGGGCTCTCTGGACGTCGCGGGGCCGGTAATCAGCGGCGGTATCCTCTATGTCAACTCCGGATATGGACAGTGGGGCGGGATGCCGGGAAATGTGTTGCTGGCCTTTTCGGTTGACAGCAAGTGAGATCCAATCCCGTCGAGATTAGCCAAGGTTCTTCATCGGACGAGGGCGAGGGCAAATCCGTCGTAGCCCTTGGTTCCTACGGTCTGGATAGCGGTCGCTTCGAGACGCGGGTCGGCGGCGATCTTCTCCAGGAAGCGGCGAACGCCCTGGACGGAAGAGTCTTTGCTGTCAGCTTCGACGACGGCGCCATCACGGATAACGTTGTCCGCCACAATGACGGCGCCCGGCCGGGACAGGCGCAGCGACCAATCGAGGTAATCCGGGTAGCCGGACTTGTCAGCGTCGATGAAGATGAAGTCGAAGGGCGACGCTCCTTGCCGGTGCAGCTTCGAGAGCGAATCCAAGGCCGCGCCGAGTTGGACTTCGACTTTAGAGGAGAGACCTGCGCCAGCTATATTTGCCCTGGCAACCTCGGCGTGTTTCGGATCGAGCTCAAGTGAGATCAGCGTTCCGCCTTCGGGCAGCGCACGAGCTAGCCAGATGGTGCTGTAGCCGCCCAGTGTTCCGATTTCGAGGATCCTTTTTGCGCCGCGCATCTTTGCAAGCAGGTACAGCAGCTTGCCCTCATTAGGAGCCACATCGATCGTTGGAAGACCTGATGCGTTATTTCTTTTGAGGGCTTCCTGCAGTATTGGGTCAGCGGGAATGAGGTTCTCAAGAATGTAGCCTTCAACAGCATTCCAAATTTCCTGGCTCATGAGTTGAGGGTAGGAACTCTCGCGTGCTTTTGCAACTCCAGGAAGATGGCCGGGCAGCTTGATAGGCTTCTCCACGGGACGTGGATTGCATCCCTAAAAAGGGGATTCCACTCTGGCGACAAGTGATATGACAAGCGGCCTAACAAATGCATTCATTCTGTTTGCGTCTCTGACCCTCAATGCGCAAAGGGGGCCGATGACGCCTCCACCCGAGGGTAATCGTCAGCAGCCACCGTCTCCAACGTATGCGGACGTCGTGTACGCCGTTGTGGACGGACAGAAGCTGCGCCTCGATGTGTACGAGCCGAGAAAACACAACGTTCTGATGCCGGGAATTGTCCTGATCCATGGCGGCAGCTTCATCGAAGGTGACCGGTCAGTGATGGACGACGATGCGGCAGAGTTGGCGCACGCTGGCTTCGTGGCCTTCAGCATCGACTATCGCCTGCTCGAGCCGCATCGTCGCCCTGCGCGCAATCCATGGCCGGCGCAGTTGCAGGATTGCCAGAGCGCGGTGCGTTGGGTTCGTCAACATGCGGCGCAGTATCATGTCGATCCGGACAGAATCGGCGCCTACGGTCATTCTGCCGGAGGCACGCTGGCCGCGTTGCTGGGTCTTACAGACTCGATGAATTCCGCGAATTCCGCCGTTCCCTCGATCTCAAGCAGGGTGCAGGCGGTGGTGGACCTGAGCGGGCTGAGCGATTTCACCTCCGATCATGATCCCGATGGCGATGCCCTGTTCGCGGCGCTTTTCGGCGGGACGGAGGCGCAGATTCCGGCGGTCTGGCGCGATGCTTCTCCGGTCTTTCAAGTGACGTCAGGCCAGGTAAAGCCGGCCGACCCGCCATTTCTGATTGTGCATGGAACGCGTGACCAGCTTGTGCCGATCCACCAATCGGAGGAACTTGTGGAAGCGCTCAAGAAGGCGGGCGCGACCGTCATCCTCCTGAAAGTGGACGACGATCACTCTCTGCAGAACGTTTTTGTCCGGCAACGGATTTTGACGCAGGCCGCGGAGTTCTTCACCAACGCTCTTCGCCGACAGCCGTAGTGCGGCTAATAGGAATCAAGCTGCCTACTTGGGCGCAGCTTGGATGGGATAGCCTTGCCATACATATTCGAGGGCTTCGGGTAGGGTTTGCTGCTTGGCGGCGCGGTCGGTATGCCCGGCGTTGCGGACGAAGACAAATTGATAGTGATAGCCCTTGGCGGCAAGGACTTTGGCCATCTCCTCGTTGGCGACGACCCAGTCGTGCATGTTGTCGCGCATGACGTTGGGATTGAAGAGGTCGCGGTCGCCGACCTCCATCCAGATGCGTATCGGTTTGGCTGGAGTGTTGGGGATGAGGTGTTCGTGAAATTCCCACGCGCCGTGCGGCGTCTCGGGGTTCGGCGGCCATTGCTGGTTCACGTAGGTCCCCGAATAGGTGAGAACGCGATGGTAGAGCTCGGGGTGATACCAGGCCATGATCAAGGCGCAGGAGCCCCCGGAACTGCCACCCATCGTGGCGCGGCCGTCGGGATCTTTGGTGAGCTTGACGTTGGCCTTCGCTTCGACGAGCGGGAGAACCTCGGTCTCGACGAACTCGGCGTAGCGGCCCGACATGGTGTCGTATTCAAGGCCGCGCTCGCTGCCCTGGGCGTCGCCTCCGCCGTTGCCGATGGAGATGGCGATCATGACCGGAACCTTGTGTCCGGCGATCAGAGTATCCAGGGCGGTGAACAGAAGACGGTCGGGGCCGTCGGCTCCGACGATGAATGGCGCGGTCGTTCCGGGGACATATTGTTTTGGGACGTAGACCAAAACTTTCCGAGTGTAGGGAGCTGGGTGGCTGGTGGTAAGGATGAGTTTTGCGGGATCGGTGGGATCTGGCGTTCCAAAGGTGCCGGGATCGCGCGCGATTCCTGGATAAAGCTTGCTGTCGGTCGAATTCATGGTGAACTCGACAATCGTTCCCTGGGGTACTCCTGGCTGCGGAGACATTTCCGGCGCGGGAGTGTGAGTGGGGCCGATGATGAAGTTTCCATCGGCGTTTGCTGGAGGGACAGCGCCGTCGGGCAATTCCTTCGCGGTGACATAGCCGGGCGTGTTGGGATCGCGGGTGGGCGGTGTGGGGCGAACAGGAGGTGCGGCCGGCGGCGCCTGGGCAATTGCGAAACAGGGGAGCGTGGTGAGACTTACCAGGAATACGAGCCTCAGGGTTCGGGACAATGTGCTACTCCTCGGGGTTTGGCGGAAACTTTTGATAGGGCAGCCGCACTCCGCGAAGAATGATCTGGTCGGCGCGGATGTTGGCGGGGGCTTGGAGTCCTGCCGCAGCGCCAGCCGCAACCCAGTCGTCCTGATCGGTGCCGTCGCCGGAGACTCCGATGCCTCCGACTAGCTTGCCGTTCACGAAGAGCGGGAGGCTGCCGGGAAAGAAGACCACGCCGTTCTGGTTAGGATTGGCGGGCTGATGTCCCTGGGTGCAGGGGTTGGCTACGTCGAACTGAAAGAGATCCCAGAACGGCCCCGGTGTAGTGGTCTGGATGCCGGAGGGGTACCACGGCTGGGCGCCAAAGCCGATTGTCCGGGTCGTGACTGCTGTTCCTGTCGGTACTCCGGCGAGTTCACCAGGCGCGGTCGAAAAATAAATGACATTGCGCGCCTTGGCCACGGCCACATCGGTCGAAAACATAGTCGCGTCGGGCATGCGATAGAGGGCGAGCAGGTGCCCGTCGAGGTCGGCGACGGAGATGGCCACGCGGGCGCGAGAGCCCTCAGGAAGGCGGATGATGGCGCGGGTCAGGTTCGCCGTGTTGACGGCGCTCTGCACGATGCTTTGCACCTGAGCCAATGTCAGGCCGCCCTGGGTGCTCCCGGTTTCGGCGATCAGGTCGCCCTCCGGCGTGGGGCCGGGGCTGGATTGGGGTCTGTATCCCGGCTCATAGCTGCCATCCGCCGAGCCGGGGTTCTCTCCAGCCGGAATTGTGGTTTGCTCGACGAACGGCAGCGCGAAGCCGCCCACAACCACCACGCCCGGTGCTGGAACCACGGGAGCGAATCCGTTACCAATGGTGCCCGCAACGCCGGCATACTCCACCGTCGCCGGGTCGGCGCCGGCCACGCCGATGCCTCCGGCGACCAGGCCGTTCTTGAAGATGGGAACGCCACCCGGATTTACCGTGTAGTTATTGGAATCGGCTTCGTCGGGTTTGCCGGTAATGATTCCTGGCCCGGGCCCCCCGGTGAGCGCAGTCGGCACCGGTAGGCTCTGGCCAGGCAGGTAGGTCACATTGAATCCGCAGCCCCGGTTGGTGTCTTCAATCCCGTAGAGCAGACCGGCGCTAGCGAACTCGGTGCCCGGCGGAAAATGGGTCGCCGAAATAAATCGTATCGTTCGGGTGGAGATGGGCGCCTGGTCGTTGGAGAAAAAAGCCGCGCTCATGGCCAGCGATACGGCGACCTGGTCCGATGGTTCGACTATGCCATAGTTACCGATCGCGGTTACGGGGGCGTTGGCTTTCTTATAGATGGCGAGAGTATTGCCCGACCGGTCGGTAACGGCGATAACCAACGGGACGTTGACCGAGGCGGCAGCCGCCTGGACGATGGAGTTGACATCCGCTGCGGTGAGCACGCCGGACGCCGCCTGGGCAGGCGTGACGACCGGCGCAGGCGCGGGAAGAGTGGTCACGTTGCATCCAGTGGCGCAGATCACGAGCAGCGGGACTGCCAAGGTCAGATGAAGCCACATGACGTTCTGCGCTCGTCGTGCTGATAGTCTCGTCGAGATTTTCATCGGGTCAGCGGTACTGGTTCGCTTTGACCCATCAGTATCCTTGAAATCGCGGAACTTCACCATTGGTTTTAGAGCATTTCGGATAAGCGAATGTGAGTGGCAGGAAGGAACCGGGCGTTTCCTGGCAGGAAAAGCGCAACAAGGGTTATGGCCTGCAAGCTGTAGTCCCGAAATTGCTTTATCGCGATAATGGTACAACGAAGTTATTTCTTCCCTTCGCCTGGTCTGAAGCGCAGAGTTACTTGCAAGGAGTGCAATCGATGCGGCGCCTTCCCGATCGTCTGCTGGTCTCGGTGGTCCTCTCGGGGACGATCTGTGTGCTGGTTGCGTTGCTGGCGAATTGGGTTCCGTACGCAGACCTGGACAACTGGACCTACGACTTCCTGGTCAACCACGGAGGCTATGCTCAGCCTTCGTCCGATGTTGTCTTTGTGGACTTTGACGATCAGACTTTCGCCCAAGTCCAGCAATACCCGATGCCAAGATCGATCATTGCGCAGGTCATTCAGCAGATAGGTCAGGCCCAGCCAGCGGTGATTGGCCTGGACGTCCTGCTGTCGGAGCCACGCGACGCGGAGGAGGACCGGGTGATGCAGGATGGGCTGACGAAGGCGGGCAACGTGATCCTCGCGGCGCAGACCTCGGCTGGGCAGATACCCGGTGCTCTGCCACTGGCGCAGTTCTGCCAGGCGGAAGACAGCTCATTGCCGTCCGGGTATTGCATCGAAGGGCGGCCGGGCGCGCTCGGCTACGCCTCGATCAATATGCCTTACGACGACGATGGCTTTGTTCGAGATATGTATATTGAGGCCTACGATGAGAAGACGAAAAAGACCAGGGCCTCATTCCCGGTCTTCCTGGCCGAGCAATATCTCGCGGCCGTCGAACCAGACTGCAAGGACTGCACGTTAAAGCCGCTGGATGCGAAACATGCCACGTTTCGCGGCAACCGGATCCCATATGACGATCCTCTGATGAAGAGTGTGAGAATCGGGCATTGGTCGCCGAACCCGGTCAAACACGTCTCGGCGTGGGATGTTCTGAGCGGCCAGGCCCCGGACAGCGACTTTCACGGCAAACTGGTGCTGATCGGGCAGGGAAGCGATGCGGCCCGCGACCAGGACTTCACTCCAATCTGGCGAGTCGCCCAGAAGGATGGGCGGCGGGAACGAATGCCGGGCACTGCGTTACACGCCGAGGCGATCCAGACTCTGCTCGATGGGACTGCGATCGGTTCGACGGCGACCTGGCTTGTCTGGTCGATCAACTTCGTTGTAGTCGCCGGCGCTGTCTACCTTGTCGTAATCCTGTCGCTGCGCGGCGGGTTTATCTCCAACATTCTTATTTTGCTTGGGATTTACTTGGTAGCACAATATCTGTTCACCTACGCGCGGATATGGTTTCCCTATCTAACGACGACCATTGCGACCGCAGCCGCGCTACCGCTCGGGCTGGCCTATCAATATTTCAGTGAGCGAGTGCTGCATTCGGAGAGCGAAGCGCAGCGGACGCAATTGATGGGGTTATTCTCAAAATATGTCGATCCGGAGGTCGCCCAGACAATCTGGCTGCGCCGGGACGAGGTGAGTTTGCTCGGGGATGAAAAAGTGGCCACGGTGCTGTTCACCGACATCCGCGGCTTCACTGCCATGAGCGCCGGCGTCCCGTCTCAGACGGTGCTCAAGTGGCTCAACGAATACTTCACCGAGATGGACAACATCATCCGGACGCATGGCGGCCTATTGAACAAGTTCATTGGCGATGGCTTGCTGGTGGTCTACGGCGTTCCGCTTTCTCGAGGATTGGAAGAGGACACATGCGAGGCAGTGAAGACCGCCTTTGCCATGTTGCACCGAATGGAAGAGCTTAACCTCACGCGGGACCCCAACGGCCCATTTCCGGACGTGCACATCGGCGTGGGCATCCATACCGGGCCGCTGACTTGCGGCAATGTCGGGTCGGCAAATCGTCTGGAGTATTCTGTGATCGGTGAGACAGTCAATCTCGCTTCGCGGCTGGAGAGCCTGAACAAAGATTTTCACACCGAGATTATTATGTCGGGGGATACTTACGAGATAGTGAAAGATGTATTTCCGAACCTCTACGCGCTGGGTACCACCCCTGTGCGGGGTTTCGAGAAGCCGCTCATGATCTATTCGGCGGAGACACAGACATCCAGACAGGAAGCAATCCCGTTATCTAATCATGAGGTTCGAGGAGCAGGGGTATGAGAACGCCAGTACTTGCAAGAATAGTCGGCGAAGCGGCCTTTGGCATTGCGATTTTGAGCATGGTGTCCTCCGCGAGCGGTCAGTCTACGGGAACTTCAACGACCGGCCAGACAACGTCCGCTCAGCCGCGACCCGGCGCGAGTGAAGCTGGATGGTTTCGATCTGTCGCAATCTGCGGGAAAGTCAAATCAGACAGGGATCGGAGGTCCGGCCAAACACTCCGGTGCAAATCAGATTGGAGGGGCTTCGCGCGGCATTGGAGCGGTCCAGCTCTTCGCGCCGGACAAGGGACTCGCTTATTCGCTGCATCCGACCTTCCAATGGAGCGGGACTCCCGACACTAAGTACAAGTTACACATGGAAGATCTGACCGATCACGCCAGCTTTGACGTTACGGTTGAGGGCACCTCATTCACCTATCCTGAGACGGCGTCGGCTCTCAAACCGGGCAATACCTATTCGTGGAGCGTGCAGCCGGAGATCGATATTATGGGCGGAACGTCCGATTCTGCGCTGATCGTAATCGCCGGCGGAGCGGAGCGCGATGCGATTGCCGCTGCGCTGGCTGCGATTACGCAGACTGGCGACGCGGGTGATCGGGCGCGAGCGCAGGTCTACTTTGACAAACGGGTCTGGTATGACGCGGCGCAGGCTTACTCGATCCTGATTGCGGCACATCCGGACGACGCCGAACTGCACCGGATGCGCGGCACGCTCTACGACCAGGTTCCGGCGACGCAGAAACTGGCAGACCAGGATTTTGCCATGGTCAAGTAGCGCGCACGATGCAGCCCGCGCTCGATTCGATACGAGTGGTTGAAGTCACAGAAGCGCTTGCCGGGCCTTACTGCACAATGCTGTTGGGCGACTTTGGCGCAGACGTTGTCAAAGTAGAACGTCGCTTAGTTGGCGATCATGCCCGTACATGGGGACCGCCGTTTATTCATGGAGAATCTGCTTATTTCCTTGCCGCCAATCGTAATAAGCGCTCTTTGACGCTCGACTACGAGCATCCAAAAGGCCGTGAGTTGCTTGAGAAGCTGCTTGCCGCCGCGGATGTATTGGTGATCAATCAGCCTTCGCTGGCTTCTTTGCAAAAACGTGGCCTTGATCCCCAGACGCTGATGGGGAAGTATCCGCGGCTTATCTATTGCGCCATCTCGGGCTACGGTCTTTATGACTCATCGCGCGCAGGCTCTCCTGGCTACGACATCATCGCGCAGGCTGAGGCGGGAGTGATGAGCTTTACCGGGGAGCCACAGGGAGAGCCGGTGCGATATCCAGTGGCTATCGCGGACATGACGTGCGGCATCTATGCGGCAATGGGGATTTTGGCGGCGCTGCTTGCTCGTGAAAGGTCGGGACGAGGGCAATTTCTCGACATGGCGTTGTTTGACTCGCAGCTGACCTGGCTAATCAATATCGGAAGCAATTGGCTCAACTGCGGGGAGGCCCCGGAGCGATGGGGAAATGCGCATCCGAGCATTGTTCCTTATGACGTTTTCAGCGGCGCGGACGGGCGGTCGTTTGTGGTTGGTGTGGGAACGGATGCTCTCTGGTTCCGGTTCGTGTCGTTGCTTGGAGAAGATGAAGGCCTGAGGCAAGACTCGCGATTTGCGGCGAATGCTCAAAGAATCGCGCATCGGGATGATTTGCTGCCAATTCTGCGCAACCGCTTCACTCAGCACCCTGCGGATGTGTGGCTCGCGAAGCTGGCCGAGGCAAAGATTCCGTCGGCGGCGATCCAGACCGTTCCCGAGGCGCTCGAAAACATGCAGACGAGAGAGCGTGCGTTGATCGTTGAGATTGAGCATCCGCTGCTGGGCATGGCACGGAGCATTGCCAACCCTGTGAGAATGTCGGAGACGCCTCCGGTCTACAGACTGCCTCCGCCGTTGCTGGGCGAGCATACCGATGCGATTCTCGCCGAATTAGGCGCGAGCAGGTCGCAGGTTGAGGTGTTGCGGCGAGATGGTGCAGTCTAAGTGCCGAGCGAGATGATGAAGACGACTTCCTCCGATGTCCTGATCGTGGTTGATGTTCAGAATGATTTTTGTCCGGGTGGAGCGCTCGCTGTTCCCGACGGCGACAAGGTCATCGAGGTCATTCATCGCGTTGCGCCTGCGTTCGAGCACGTCATCCTGACTCAGGACTGGCATCCTCCGGGGCATCATTCTTTTGCCTGCGTGCACCAGGGAAAGCGGCATTTCGATTCGATCGAGGTTCCCCATGGAACACAGACGCTTTGGCCAGATCACTGCGTTCAGGGGACATGGGGTGCGGACTTTCATCCGTCGCTTCACCTTCCGCAGGCTGAGTTGTTGCTGCGCAAGGGGTTCCGGCCTCATATCGACTCCTATTCGGCCTTCTTTGAGAATGACCGGACGACGCCGACCGGGTTAGGTGGATATTTGAAGGAGCGAGGGCTGACGCGCGTCTTTCTTGTTGGGCTGGCTTACGATTTTTGCGTTGGGTTCTCGGCACTTGACGCGGTGCGGCTTGGGTTTGAGGCGGCGATTGTGCGGGATGCTTGCCGAGCAATCGACTTGGATGGATCGATGGCGAAGATCGAATCTGAATTTACCCGGGCTGGAGTTACGCTTATCGAGAGCCTAGCTTTAGTTGCTTAAGGTAGGGCAAATGCGACGTAGGCCGCTCCTTGTGGACTTTTCTTATCGCGCGCGCCGCTGGTGGCGATGACGATGTATTGTTTGCCGTCGATCAGGTAGGTTGCTGGGGTTGCATTCCCGGCAAAGGGCAGATCGCCTTCCCAAAGGAGTTCGCCGGTATCACTGTTGTAGGCGCGAATCTTACGGTCAAAGTTGGTGGCGCCGATGATGAGGAGGCCGCTGGCAGTCAGGATCGGGCCGCCGTAGTTTTCGGAGCCGGTTTGGGTCATGCCCTTCGCGGCAAGCTCGGGATATTGGCCAAAGGGAATCTTCCACAGATATTTTCCGGTGTTGAGGTCGATGGCGTTGAGTGTTCCCCACGGCGGCGCGACGGCGGGGTATCCGTCGGGATCGAGGAATTTTTTGTATCCGGTGAAGTGATATTTGAGCGTCTTTCCAGAATTGCCGCCCCCGAGACTGTGCTTCGACCTTGTCGCTTCGTTCGTTCGAGGCCGGCTTTGCGGCTGTGTCGACGTCCATCTTTCTGGCGCCGAGGAAGTGAAGCAGGTGGGTCATTTCCTGATCAGTCAATCCGGAGACCGGCGGCATTCTCCTCCTGCCGTTGTGGACGATGTCGGTAATCTGTTGATCGCTGAGGCGATCGCGGACGCCGACTAGCGAGGGATAAGTTGGTGGGTGGCCCTGGAGGTTGTCCTGATGGCAGATCGAACAATGGTCCGCGTAGACGCGCGCGCCTTCGGGGTCTACCGCGGCTCCGGTTGACGGCGCGGAGGTCGGCTCGACTGGCACCGCACTCTCGGAACCGGGTTCGGTGTGGAGATACTCGATCAAGGCATGCAGGTTTTCTCCCTGGATCGCTGGGAAGGCGGACATTCGGCCTTTGCCGGTATGAATGAGCGATGCGATGGCAGAGTCGGAGAGGCGGTCGCTCACTCCTAGCAGAGAAGGAAACTGCGGCGGCGAGCCTTTGCGGTTGGCTCCGTGGCAGACTGCGCACTGGCTTTGGTAGAGAGTGAACCCCGGGCCGCCGGACTGGTTTTCGGCGAGGCTGCCGGTCCAGGCGACATCGTTTGCGTTGACGTAGAGGATGGCCTTGTGAGGATCGACCGCCGGGCCGCCCCACTCCGCTCCGCCGTCGTAGCCGGGAAAGACGATGGTTTCTTTGCCTACGCTGAGGGGAACAAATTGTCCTTCGCTGCGAAACTTGCTGAACTGCTCGACAGCCCAGGCGTGAGCCTCGGGAGTGCGGTTGGTGAGCATATCGGCAGTGAGCAACTGGCGGGCGAACGGTGCAGGAACAAGCGGGAGAGACTGGGTGGGCGAGGCTACTTCGCCAGGGACGGTCGATGCGGGGTAGGACTTCTCCTCCAAGGGGAAGAGCGGTTTGCCGGTCGTCCGCTCAAAGAGATAGACGAAGCCTTGCTTGCTGGTCTGGGCGACGGCGTCAATCGATTTGCCGTCACGCTGAATCGTCACGAGAACCGGCGGTGAGGGGAAGTCGCGGTCCCAGATGTCGTGGTGAACTCCCTGAAAATACCAGATGAGCTTGCCGGTGTTGGCGTCGAGTGCGAGCAGGGTATTGGCGTAGAGGTCATTGCCGACACGGTCTGCACCGTAGAAGTCGTCGACTGCCGATCCGGTTGGGGCGAAGACGATACCGCGCTTCTGGTCGACGACCATTCCGGCCCAGTTATTCGCGGCTCCGGCAGTCTTCCATGCGTCTTTCGGCCAGGTCTCGTAACCGGGTTCGCCGGGGTGGGGGATGGTATGGAAGCTCCAGCGGAGCTTGCCGGTGTGCACATCGTAGGCGCGAATATCGCCGTGCGGAGCGGGGTGGGTCTCCGGCGCGCGGAAGCCGACGATGATCATGTCCTTGTAGATCGTGCCGGGGGTGGTGAGGACGGCGAAGTTGCTCGCGAAGTCCTCGTTGCCGAGGCCTTTGCGCAGATCGACGCTGCCGCCGTCTCCGAAACTGGGAATAGGCTTTCCGGTCGAAGGATCGAGCGCGTAGAGATGGTCCATGACGCCGGCGAAGAGAATTCTCTTATTACCGTCTGTCCAGTAAGAGAAGCCGCGGCTTGGCTGTGTGGCCTTCACTCCTGAATCGAAGCTCCACAGCTTTTTGCCGGTGGCGGCGTCGAGCGCGAGAACCTCTTCGGTTGGGCTGTAGATGAAGATCGTTCGTCCAATGACGAGCGGATTGACTTGCAGGCCGCCTTCAGTGCCGACGTCAACTCGCCAGGCCATGCGGAGTTGTTTCACATTTTCGCGATTGATCTGGGTCAGGGAGGAATAGCGGTTACCGTTGGCGTCGCCGCCGTAGATGGGCCAGTCTTGATTCGCGGAGGCTTGGGCGGCCTCCTCCTGTGCCGCGCCCTTAACGTGCAATTGAGGATTTGTGAGGTACGTGATGAGCAGCGCCGCGATAGCCGCGCTGGGGAGAATGATGATTCCAAATCTGCGAATCCGATGAGCGAGCGTTCCAAACATTTCCTTGCAAGCATAGAGCATCGCCTTCTCGGTGGCGACAGAGCGTCAGGACTGCGCCTCACCAGGTTCGGATCGACGTGAACCCGGTTCATCGCGCCATATAATCGTGCATTGACCCGAATGCCTACTCTTTACAACAAAATCCAGGGGCAAAGTCTGGAGCGGCTGGCCGCTTTGAGCGATGGCATCTTTGCCGTTGCCATGACGTTGCTGGTTCTGGACCTGCATGTGCCGATCAAAGAAGCAGTGCATAGCGAGGGCCAGTTGCAGGCGGCGCTGTTGGCGCTCGCTCCGCAGTTTGTTGCGTACCTCATGAGCTGCCTCACGCTGGGCATCTTCTGGGCGGGGCAGCAGACGCAGCTCAATCATTTCGCGCGGGGCAATCGCGATCTCACCTGGATGCACATCGCGTTTCTCTTTGTAGTCTCGGTACTGCCGTTTTCCACCCGGCTTCTGGCGGAGTTCATCGGATTCCGCACAGCGCTGTTGTTGTATTGGGCCAACATTTTCGCTCTTGGCGCGATCCTCTATGCGAGCTGGCGTTATGCGACTCGCGCAGGGCTGCTGAAGGGCGACGTTCCGCTGGAGATCCGGCGAGCGATTCGACGGCGAATCGTATTTGCGCAGGGGCTATATGCGCTCGGAGCGGCGCTTTGCTTCTTCAACACTTACTGGAGCATTGGCTTCATCGTGCTGGTGCAGCTGAACTATGCGATTGCGCCGCGGTTGTGGATGCGTGGACAAACATCCTAGCCAAAGGGTTGTTCGAGCGAGAGGCTCGGCCCGGTAAAGAGCTTCGCGCCGTCGGCGGTGATGTGCATGTCGTCTTCGAGACGAATGCCGAACTCGCCGCGGATATAAATTCCGGGTTCGTCGGAGAAGGTCATGCCCTCGGCAAGAGGGAGGGTGTTGCCCTGGACGAGGTAGGGCCATTCATGTCCGTCCATGCCGATACCGTGGCCCAGGCGATGGGTGAAATGGGCATATCCGGGGCCATATCCAGCATCGGTGATCACTTTGCGGGCGGCTGCGTCGACCGCTTCGCAAGGGAACCCCAGGGCGCGCTGTCGCGAGGGCTGCCGCCTGAGCGCGATGCACGATATCGAAGCATCGCCGCATCTTGTCGTAGAGTGCACCGGGGGGCTTGCCGTAGACGAAGGCGCGGGTGATGTCGGATTCGTAGCCTTCCACGGTGCAGCCGTCGTCGATGAGCACCATCGCGCCTTCGCGGATGGTCTGTGGCTTGATCGAGCCGTGCGGCAGCGCGGAGTATTCGCCTGTTTCGCAGCTGGCTTCGCCGGGGAATCCGACGCGGTCGTAGGCGGCGCCGATCATGGCAGAGAACTCACGCGTTGACATGCCAGGATGGCCGGAGCGCCAAGCTGCTTCGTAGACCTGAAGCGTGACCGAGTTGGCGAGCTGCAAGAGGGCCAATTCAGCGGGGGACTTGATGCTTCGGCATCCGGCGGTGATCGGGCGCGCATTCGCGAGTGTGGCCGCAGGGAGCGCGCGGGCGATGCCTTCCGCGTAGACATAAGGCATCGTCTCTTCGATACCAATGGTTCCGGTGCTGAGCCCGAGTTCTTTCAGCCCTTTCGCGACTTGTTCGTAGGGGTTTTCGTTTTCCTGCCAGATATAGACATGGGTTTGCGCCATCGCCGGGACAAGCGCGAGACGCTCGCGCAGACGGTCTTCTTCGAAAGCAGGACAAACGGCAAAGGGCAGCTCTTTCGCGGGCAGCACGACCAGTGTGGGTCGTTCGCTGTTGTACCAGCGAACACCGGTGAAGTAATTGAGGCTGGTGCCGCCGGCAAGGCAGACTGCCGCGAAGCTTTTCTGCGCCATTAGCTCGCGGGCGCGGGCGATGCGATGTTCGCGCTCGGCGCTGGTGATTGGGATGGCTTCGGAGCGGCGATCTTTGAGCGCGGCGATTGCGGGTGGAAGCGCTGGCGAAGCCTCCTCGGCATGTAACGTTCTGCTGGTGGGTGTGAGCGTGGGCAGCACGGTAGCGGGAAGCGCGCCGGCTAAAAAAGAGCGTCGAGTCGTGGACATGTAAGTCGAATCATACCAATACCTCCGAGACAGGCTCCGGATCTCTCAGTCTGGGCGGGGGGATCATGTCAATTTGCGTTCCGCCCATGCGCGGACACGATCAGTCTTAAATTCGGTCAGAGACGCCAAAAGCCAGGCGTAGCCAAGGATGATGAGCAACGCGGCGAAGGCTGTGAGGCCAGTCTTGACGCCCGGAGACCAGCGGGTATCGCCGGCGAGCATGGCGACGAGGAAGATCAGAATTGGCGTGTGAGCCAGGTATAAGGTGAAGGAGAATCGCGCGGTTGCGCGCGAGAGTCTGGAAAGCGCCGTTTGCTTCGCTCGATTCACAGCGCCGAGCAGGACCCATAAGAGAGCGAAGGTGGCGACCCCGAGAATCAGGTCGCTGAGTGCTTGAGAGATGTGCCAATGCCGGTGTTCCAGGACCACCGCGGCAAAGAAGACGATGGCATAGGCGAAGGCAGCGGCGATTCTCGCAAATGGCGAAGTCACGCGGCGCGGAATGAAATGCAGAAGAACCCCGAGCAGCCAAACCGGGAAGGCGAGCAGGATGTCATGGGTCACGATGACGGCGACCAGGCAAAAGGCCAATCCGCTGATCGCGACAGGCAGCGGCTTGCGGTAGATCCGCCAGGCGATACATGCCGCGAGCGGGAAAAGGATGTAGTACCAGAATTCGTTTGCCAGGCTCCACAAGGCGCCGTTGGAACCGAAGGTGGGGACGAGGATAGTCTGCAGGAATGCGGCGTTTCCCAGGAGGTCCGGCCATGACAGGCTATGCGTGACGTCGCCGACCATGTGGTTATAGTTTGCTCCGGAATAGAGGGCCGGCGCCCATTGGGAGTGGAGGCCGAGCCGGTCCCAACAGGCGCCGAGAATCAACGCGGGCAACAGCACGATCCACAAGCGCACGAGGCGATGGGTGAGGTATTGTCTCCAGCTCCACTCGTGTCGATCGAAAGCGCGAAGCACGGAACCGCTGATCAGATACCCACTGAGGACGAAGAAGATAACGACGGCCTGATGGCCTGCCGCGCACAGCAGATAGAAGGGGCCAAGCAGCGTGCGATGGCTTGGAAGCTGAGGAAGATCCACGAAGAATGCATTGCGCCAGTGCTCGAGAAGGACGAGGATCGCGGCCACGCCGCGGATTGCGTCCAGCAACACAGAGGCGGTGGTGTCGGAGAAACGCAGCTTGGCCGGCGACGACGGCATTCCGTCCACTATAGACCAGCAGCGATCCGTCAATGGCGTTGCGGCGCCTTTGCCGGCGGTTGGTCATCGGGTGATCACGGCGTTCAGAAAGGCGGTGTACTTCTCTCCGTAATCTGCCCAGCCGCCTAAACTCTGGACCCGCGACAGCGCTGCGGCGCTCATTCGTTGTTGTAACAAGGGGTCGTCGGCCAACTGGGCGAGACGGTCATGAATCGCCTCGGGCGAGCGAATCGGCACGAGAAAACCTTCAACGCCATCCTGGAAGAGGTCTTCGCCGCCTGTATTCACGGAACTGATGAGCGGGCAGCCGCAGGCCATGGCCTGGGCCTGGACCAGCGCGAGACCTTCTTCGATCGAGGGTAAGACCATGACGTGACTGCGGCCCATGTATTCGGCGAGCTTTTCTTGGGACAGGCTACCCAAAATCTCGACGTCGCTTAGACCGATGCGCTGGAGCACTCGCAGTGTGTCAGGGTCAATCGTTCCCGCTATGCGCAGCCGCTTACGCGGATGTTTCAGGCTGTGAAATGCCTGCAGCAGGTAAGGAACGCCTTTACGCAGACAGACGGTGCCGGCAAAGAGAACCTCGAAGCGATCGGCCGGCGGCGTGCCGATGCGGCGGAAGCGGTTGAGTTGGACGCCATAGGGCACTTTAACGATCTTCTCGGGGGAGATGCCCATCTCGATGAAAGAACGCCGGGCAAACTCGGAGGGCACAGTAATGGCGTCGGCCACCTCGTATTCAGTCTCTTGACGCAGCATGGCGCGTTCATCGCAGATGACGGGTGGGAGGCCCCAATGCCGATGTTCTTCGCTGACGAGCGAGGTCTGATAGCGAATATGGGAAGAGCCGCGGTCGCAGACATATTTCCCACCCCGGCTCTGCACGAGACGTCCGGTGTTGAGCGCGGCATTGGACAAACCAACTACAACGTCGCAGGCTTCGATCCGCGAAGCGACCCAGTTATCGAGCCAAAGTGAGTTCTGGTAATCGAGATTGGCCTTCATTCCTCGCGGCATACGCCAATAGCGCTCGAGGAGAAAGAGCGAGGTATGGATCCAGGGAAAGGTTGAAACACGGTCCCGGGAGACACCTTCGCGCTCAAGCCGACGCCAGGGAAAGCCAGAGTATATGCGTTGCAGATGCCCACGTGCCTCGAGCTCCCGGGCTAGATCGAAATGGTGAAATACTCCGTGGACAACCTGAACGACCCGCATCGTATACATCGATCTTAAAGCAGCCAGTCGGCAAGGATATTCAGCTCGGGCGGTATCGCTACGGTGAAGCTCGATTTACGATGCAACATACGCACCACAATTGTTTCCTGAGGGGAGGCGCTTCGCTGGAGAGCATCGTTGCTGAGGGCAGTTCGCAAACCGAGACTATCGATACTCCACAGCTCACTGGGAAGCTGGGCCCCTTTGACGCCACGATGCTGGTCATGGGCGGCATTGTTGGAGCGGGAATCTTTATCAATCCGTATGTGGTCGCCGAGCGGGTCCACTCGCCGGTGCTTATCCTGGCTGCG
Source organism: uncultured Acidobacteriaceae bacterium (assembly GCA_963742015.1). Taxonomy (GTDB): domain Bacteria; phylum Acidobacteriota; class Terriglobia; order Terriglobales; family Acidobacteriaceae; genus Acidisarcina. The sequence goes on from CAVUKL010000027.1 coordinate 59,980, forward strand.
TGGGTGGCTGGCGGAGTCGTCGCGATGCTCGGGGCCTTCGTTTATGCGGAGCTTGCCGACCGGATGCCGCATACTGGTGGCGAATACGCCTATCTCCGCGAGTGTTATCATCCGCTGGTTGGATTTCTTTTTGGGTGGGTGCTTCTGCTGGTGGTGATGACCGGCGGCATGGCTGCCGTCGCGGTGACCTTCGCCCGTTATTTTCTCGCATTGACTGGGCTTGGGATATCCGAGCGCGTTGTCGTTGTGGTTACGCTGGCTGTCCTGACGATTATCAACTGCCTTGGCGCCAAGCTCGGCAGCCGGGTCCAGAGTCTGCTCATGGTGATGAAGATTCTGGTGATTGCCGGCGTTATCCTGACTGGATTCCTTCTGATCTCTCATCCGTTTCCGGTTCTGCACCCGGTGCTCCCTCCGGTTGCGGACCGCGGGTCCTCTTTTGGACTGCTAACCGCCTTCGGAGCGGCGATGATCCCTGTGCTCTTTGCTTTTGGGGGTTGGCAGACCTCGAACTTCGTTGCCGGGGAGATTCGCGATCCGCGCCGCAATCTCGTTCGCGCGCTGATGATTGGAGTCGCCGGAGTCATCGTGCTTTACGTTGCGGTAAACGCGGTCTGCTTGCGGGCGTTGGGCGCGGAAGGGCTGGCCCAGACGACGGTGCCGGCGACCGAGGTCATGCGACGTGCACTTGGCGAGGGCGGCGCGAAGCTGGTCGCTCTGGGAATTGCGGTATCGACGCTGGGCTTCCTGAGTCAGTCGATCCTGACCGGGCCGCGGGTTTATTTCGCTATGGCACGGGACGGCCTCTTTTTTCGAAGCGTAGCCCGGATCACGAAAAGAACCCGGGTGCCGGCGGTCGCCATCGTCTTGCAAAGCTGCTGGACGGCCGTAATAGCGCTCACCGGCAGCTACGAACAAATCCTGAACTACGTCGTTTCGATGAACTTCGTCTTCTTCGGCCTTTCGGCGACTTGCCTGTTTGTTCTGCGGCGACGCGACGTCTCGGTTCCGAAAGCGGCCGGGAGGGGGTTTCGCGTACCTGGGCATCCATTCACCACGATCCTTTTCATTGCCGCGTGCTGGCTGGTGGTCATCGATACAATTTACAAATACCCGATGAACACTCTGGCTGGGGTTGCGATTCTTTTGCTGGGCGTTCCGGTCTACTCCGTTTGGCATCGATTGAAAAGGAAGAGGGATCGCACGGCATGAGCCTGTCCCGCTGGTACGCGCACTCCGAGTACATGGAGTTTTCGAAATTGAAGTCGGGGGCGACCTATAACCTCGCTACCAGCGGGGTGATGAATTGCTCCATCTCTGACTTGAAGTTCCGCCTCGAAGATCTGGAGATCAACGGCCCGACAGTCTACGGCTATGCACCGCTGCTCGAGGCCATCGCGCGTTTGAAGGGGGTCAAGCCGGAGTCGGTGGTCCATGCTGCTGGTACGTCAATGGCCAATCATCTGGCCATGGCGGCGCTTTTCGCGCCCGGCGAAGAGGTATTGATCGAGGAACCGACTTACGGGCTGCTGCTCGATGCGGCGCAGTATCTTGGCGCGAAGGTGCGACGGTTTCAGCGTCGCTTTGAAGACAACTATGCGCTCGATGCCGACGAAGTGGCCCGCAATCTCACCCCGCAGACTCGGCTGATAGTGATTACGAATATGCATAATCCATCGAGCGCGCTTGCGAGCGAAGAGAGCCTGCGCGCGATCGGTGATCTGGCCCAGGGCGTGGGTGCGCGGGTTTTGGTCGATGAGGTCTATCTGGAGTGCCTGCACCACCCGCCGATGGCCAGCGCCATTCATTTTGGTGACCAGTTCGTGGTCACGAGCAGTCTGACGAAGGCCTATGGTTTGAGCGGCCTTCGTTGCGGCTGGATATTGGCTGAATCGAAGCTAGCGGAGCGGATGTGGAGGCTGAACGATCTTTTCGCGGCAACGCCTGTGCATATTGCCGAGCTGCTAAGCGTGATGGCCATCGAGCAGATCGACAGCGTTTGCCGAGCGCGGGGATGCGCTGATTGAGACGAACCGAGTCGCGATGGTCGCAGCGCTTGAGGGTCATCCTGCTATCGAGCTTTCGATTCCGAGCGTTGGCACCACAATCTTTCCCCGGCTACGCCAGGACGACGTGGCTGCGTTTTGCCAGTTCCTACGCGAGGAATATGACACCAGCGTGGTGCCTGGAAGCTACTTCGAGCAACCGCAGCACATTCGAGTCGGACTGGCCGGTGAGGTGGAAATGACCCGCGAGGGGCTCAGCAGGCTAGCTCAAGCTCTCACCGCATGGCAGGAACGGAGCGCAGGGTGAGACTGCCGATCCCGAGCTCTTATGGGATGTTGAGCGCTGTAGCGCCCTTGTCGCTGAAGAATGCCTGTCCATCGCCAAGCATGGCTTGACCCTGAATGATGTTCAGGTCGTGTGGCATATCCTTCTTGAGCGCTGCCAGGTAGGCGGGGGTGAAGATCGTCTCCCATTGCGCGGTCAGTTCGGCGGCGTTCCGGATCATGCGGCTTTTGCCGGCGTGATTCACTCGAAGAGGGAAAGAGATATGATTGGCTACCGCCGCGCGGTCGCCGGTCAGCGCGGCCTTGTAGAAACCCCGAACTTTTGCCTCGAAGGCGGCATCGCTTTGGTCCGTTACCATTTCGTACCACCGGCCGCTGGCCGAGACCGGGGATTGTCCTGCGGCGGTTAGTTTGACGGGGAGGCTCTTGCCATCCTTTGACCAAGTCCCTTCCAGGCCGACGCTGTTCTCGAAATCGAGCGGCTTGCCAGCCTCGCTTCCGTTGCCGACGAATTTGAGCGCAAAGACGCCGCCGTCTTGTCCGTGCAAGGTCAAAGCACCGGGCTGGATCGAGCCGTTGAGCGGAATGTCGGTCAGGTACTTGGCGTAAAAGTAGTGCCCGCCGGAGACGGCGCCGCTCTTGACGATTACAGTGAGGCCGATGCGGGCCGGCCCCAGAGTGCCCTCGTAGCTGATTTGTGTAGCGCCACCTGCGTCCTGTGCGTGTGCCACGCCCAGAGCAAGGCAGAGGAGCATCGCGAAAACCGGCCGAAGCGACCTCTGAACAGCTGTATTCAGTATTCCGCCAAGGCGCATGATGGAGACTCCAATCTCAGTGAGGATACCAAGGGGCGCGGCGACGTGATTGCCTGGAACGGCAAAACGTATCGCCGCGAGAAGCCTACGTCGCACCTCGACTGACTAGCGCTGCTGGACGGGCATCGGCCGTTGGGTGCTGTTATTATGAGGCGCGTGGCGCAACGGAATAACAGCATTTTGCATGTAGGCAGCCGGGATATGATCATCCAGCTTCGGGACCGCATTCTGCGGCTGCACGGTTTCGAGGTATATTCAACCCTGTCTCTCGAGGAGGCGCCGGAGTTATTTCAGCGTCTGCCTTTTGATCTGGTCCTGGTGGATGTGGAGGGTCAGGGAAGGGTTCCACAGGCGGAGCGGTTGTGCGCGGAGATTCGGGAGCTGCATCCGGGGCAGAAGGTTGCTTTTGTCTGCAACTACCTGGTCTCGATCGAAAGCGATTGCCCGGACGACATCATTGAGGCGGAGTTCAATCCGGAGGCCTTCGTTGAGGGTGTGAAGAGGATGCTCGAGTAGCGAGTGAACCAGGAGGTACTTCTTCCCGCAGAGGTGATTTTCCATAGAAGCTGCAGTGGGAGTACAATCCGGCTCGTTGGTAAGGGGCCAACCCGGCTTAACGAAACTTTAATATTTTGTTCGGACGGTTTCGCGGCAGCTGGGCGGGTCGCACATACGATTACAGAATCTGGGGGTGACCATGAGGAATGTACGGGGTCGGATGGCAGTGGCATCACTGGCAGCGGCGGCCTGCTTATTCAACGTGGGGTGCGAGCGGCATAGCGCCTCGGAGCAGTACTACCTGATCGCGGCGAACATCGGGTTGCCGTATTGGAAGACGGCCAACGACGGCCTGCAGGCAGCCGCGGTGCTCTACGGGGTAAAGGCGGAGATGCGCGGCCCGAACAGCCTGGATCCGAAGGCCGAGGCCGACGAGTTAGACGCGATGATCGCCCGAAAGCCGGCGGGGATTCTGGTCTCCGCCGCCGACCCAAAGCTGATGCAGCCGGAGATCGACAAGGCCCTGGGTGCGGGTATCCCAGTCATTACCATCGACGCGGACGCTCCAGACAGCCAGCGGCTGTACTTCATCGGCACCAATAACCTGCAGGCTGGACGTCTCGGCGGACAGCGCTTGGTGCAGAAGCTGGATGGGAAGGGGAATGTGGTATTTTTCACCATCAACGGCCAGCTGAATATCGAAGAGCGGTTGAAGGGATACAAGGACGTACTGGCCGATCATCCCGCGATCAAGATCGTGGATGTCGTCGATACACACGGAGATTCAGGCGAGGCCCAGGACAAGGCAACCGCATATCTGGCGAAAAAAGGGGCTGATACAGTCAGCGCATTTGTGTGCCTCGAGGCCTCGGCCGGTGACGGGGTAGCCGAAGCGCTCAAACGGGCGGACGCCAAAGACAAGCTGGTTGTGGCCATGGACACCGATCCGGACACGCTTAACTTGGTGAAGGACGGCACCATCGACTCCACCATAGCGCAAAAGCCTTTCACGATGGCCTTTTATGGCCTGAAGGGGCTGGACGATGTACACCACTACCCGCCCAAGGAGAAGTTGACGACCGACTTCGACCTGGAGTCGAACTCTCCGTTCCCGTCGTTTGTCGACACCGGGGTCGCCCTGGTCGATTCGACTAACGTGGACGGCTTCCTTAAGGGCAAGCAGAACCAATAAATCTGAGCTCACTTCCGGGGCCTATCACTTCAGGTAGGCCCGGACGAGATCAATCAGATCTTCGGCGATCTCCTGCGAAGGGAACTGACCTTTCTCCGGGTTCATCATGTGAAGCCGAATGTGGTCCTCAAGCACCTCAGCCATCAGGCTGTTGATGCCGCCGCGCACGTTCGCCAAGAGCATAAGGATGTCTGCGCAGTCGTCGCCTGACGAGAGCGACCTCTCGATCGAGTCCACCTGCCCTCGAATTCGTTTAATTCTGGCAACGAGCTTCTGTTTTTCTTTCTCTAGTTGGGACATTTTCTGGTTCCGATTATATCCTACCGGGATATACTATTACCGATTGTCTGGGTCTCCGAAGCGTAATCCATGACGGGCTTAGGACGTACAAACGAAGCGCAAAATTCATCGGATATTCAAGTCGATGTTAACCATAGTTAAGACATTTCTATACCCTCTTAATAGAAACGCCGACAATCCGACGTCTCGCCCTCGCGAGACGAGCCGGATTGCGATTGCGCCGAGGAGGGTGTCTGCGTCTTTTTGCTTTGCTCTTGTGCATGTCGATGCTAACGCCGGCGACCGGCTTCGGCCAAGCGACACACATCAGCGGTCTGGATTCGCTGCCGGACGCTCCGAACCCGTCCTTTTCCGTCATCGCCGCTCTCGCCGACACTCCGGATGACGCATCGGATGGAGGCAGGTCTACGAATGAGGCGCCGGTCGTCGTTCCGATGACGACGATGTTTCCTCACTCCACCACATGGCCAATATGGATCTCGGGTCAGGCGAATTTTATCTTCCAGACGCACCCTAATTTTCACTCACCGTATGAGGGGATTAACAGCTTCACTGCTCCGTTCGAATACAAGGTGTCCATGCTCGGCACCCTGTATACGGGGTTGCAGGTTCCGGGTACACATAAGCTGCTTGAAGTGCTTTTCGACGAGGAATCGGCTGGGGGTCGCGGGCTCAGCCAGGCCCTGGGCCTCGCGGGCTTCACGAATCTGGATGTGGTTCGCAATCCGAACCTCAGCTCCGTGCCGTATGTTGCCCGGTGGGTTGTCACGCAGACGATTCCGCTAAGCAGCGAGACAGTTGAATTGCAGCGTGGACCTTTTTCCCTCGCTACAGTGGGGGCAGTACGCCGCCTGGTGTTTCACATCGGGAAGATGAGCCTGCCGGACCTTTTTGATCAGAATGCGGTAGGGAGCGATAGCCATCTTCAGTTCACCAACTGGGCGATCGACAACAACGGCGCGTGGGATTACGCGGCTGACACGCGGGGATACACGCGGGGGATTGCGGTTGAATACTTCGATCGATATTGGGAGGCGCGGTATGGTTTCTTCCAGATGCCAACAGTGGCCAACGGTATCGATCTAAGTTGGGACTTTCACAATGCGCGCGGGCAAAATGCAGAGATCGAGATTGACAAGGGCTGGATTCCCAACCAACTGGGCAAAATGCGGGTGCTTGGCTTCTGGAATAACGGGCATATGGGCAACTACCGGCAGGCGATCGAGGCTTACCTGGACGGGGATGACCCGGTGCCAAGCATCACCTCGCATGAGCACTACGACGCACTCAAGTATGGCCTGGGCTTGAATATGGAACAGGCAGTGACTTCCCAGAGCCGCGTGTACAGCCGGTTTGGCTGGAACGAGGGCCAGCATGAGTCGTACTGCTATACCGAAATCGACCAGACCTTTCAGGTGGGCGCGGATCATGTAGGAGACCGATGGGGGCGTCCAGCGGACAAGGTTGGCATTGCATTCGTCACCAACGGCATTTCAAGGGACCATTGGCAGTACCTGAAACTGGGCGGCCACGGATTCATTCTCGGTGATGGCACTTTGAATTACCGGCGCGAGAACATCGTTGAGGCGTACTATAACCTGCACGTCTGGCGAGGTCTCTTCTACGCGCTTGGGTTCAGCTTCATCGAAAATCCTGGCTACAACCACGATCGCGGCCCCGTATATGTACCGTCAGTCAGAGGCCATATTGATTTCTAGCGACTGTCCTGCCGGTTGCTGGAAATCAGCTGGGTCGGTCGGGCCGTCCTTTGATCTCATTGAGTAGCGATTCGATTCGGTCGTCGCGCTCCAGTTTGCGGAAGCGGTCGTCGAGGGAATCGGTGACTGCGTTGGCATGGCCATCCTCAAGAAGCAAGCGGGATGCCGAGTTGGTCGCCTCCTCGCCGAGCACCTGCATCCGCATTTTTTGCATGGAGCGGCTGAGGTTGGCTCCGGTAGTCGCGGCGTGGACGGCATTTGCCTTCCCTACGGTGCGAGCGCGACGGTTTTGGGCGATCAGGATCTCACAGCGCGCCTCGGTCTCTTTGAGCTTCTGTTGCAGCTTGCCATAGTTGGCGCGCATGATCTCGGCCTCCGAGCGCTGGTCTTCAATCTGTTGCGAAAATCCCTCCGCGAGTTGCTGATGCGAGAGGCTGCGGTCGAGTGCGGCGCGGGCGAGATCGTCCTGGCCCTTGGCGACGGCCAGTTCGGCTTTGCGATGCCAGCTCTCGGAGGCCTCATCGTGCTCCTTTTTCTTCTTTTCGAGCAGGTGTTGGTCGGCGATCGCGATCGCGACCTGGGTCTTCACCTGGAGCAGCTGGTTTTCCATGTCGAGAAGAAGCTGACGCAGCGTCTTCTCCGGGTCCTCCGCTTTGTCGATCATGTCGTTCACGTTGGCGCGGAGCAGGGTTGAGACTCGTTCGAGCAGTGCCATGATGTACTCCTTATTTGAGTGTCGTTTTGCGAATGGCCCCATGTCCCAAAAGCGAGACCTGGGGCACCCGATTTGGTTCGTAGCTATTTCGCTTCCTTATCCTCCTCCCGCGGCTTCATCGCCTTGATGTTGCCCATCAGGTCTTTGAGATTCATGCCGGAGAGAGCTTCGAAGAGCGCCGGCACCTGGGCCGCAATCTTGGTCATCTCGCCGGTAAGCTTGTTGGCGCCGATATTGCCCTCGTTGCCGGTCGAGACGATGGTGATCTTGTCGACTTTGGAGAGCGGGTCAGACATGGCGCGGACAACCTCTGGCATGCTTGCGATGAGGCGGTCGACGACCGCGGCCTGGGTCCATTCCTGGTAGGCTGCGGCTTTGACGTTCATCGCTTTGGCCTCGGCCTCGCCTTTCTGGAAGATGATCGAGGCCTCGGCTTCGCCTTGGGTACGAATGGAGGAGGCGCGGCCTTCGGCTTCGATAGTTAGCCGCGAACGCTCGGCGGCGGCGATATTTTCGATGCGCTGGCGCTCGATCTCGGCCTGTTTCAGAACGGTGGCGATGAGCTCTTTCTCGTGGCGAATGATTTCCGCTTCTTGGACCTTGATTTGCTGCTCTTTCTCGATCTGCTGGATTTTGACCTGCTCGGCGACGACCTGTTGCTGCATGACGTTGGTCTGGATTTCGTAGGCTTTGTCGGCCTGCGCTTCCTGCTTGCGGCTTTGTTCGGTGAACTGGGCTTTCTGGATGTCAAGATCGCGCTGAGCCTGGGCTTGCTTGGCGAGCGATGCGGTCTCGGCGATCACGCGCTCCTGGTCGGCGGCGGCTTTGGCAACGGCCGCTTCGCGCAGAGCAATGGCGCGGCGGATCGCGGTGTCGCGCTCCGCTTCCGCCGAGGCAATCTCGGCGTCGCGGCGAATGCGGGCGATGTCGGGGCGGCCCATGTTGGTGATGTATTCGTTCTGGTCGCGGACTTCCTTGATGGTGAATGAAATGACCTCGAGGCCCATCTTGCTCATGTCGGCGGCGCAGGTGGCGCGCATGCGCTCGGCGACCATCTCCGGCTCTTTGACGATCTGCTCGACGGTGAGCTGGCCGATGATGCCGCGCAGGTGGCCTTCCATCACCAGGCGAATCAGGCCTTCGCGCTCTGGCGGAGTTTTAGTGAGGAATTGCTCGGCCGCGGTGAAGATCGATTCGTTGTCGGAGCGGACCTTGATCTGCGCGACGGCTTCCACGGTTACCGCGACGCCCTGCTTGGTGTAGAGGTCCTGCTTTGGCGCCACGTCGAAGCTCATCAGTTCGAGCGAGAGTTGGCGCGCATTTTCGACGACGGGGAAGATGATGGCGCCATGGCCGCGAATGATGCGCGGTCCGCGAAATCCGTAGACAATGACTGCTTCGTTCGGCCCGGCCTTGCGAAACATCTTCGCCATCAACCCGAGGATGATCAGGGTACCAACGACGACGAGCCCGACGATGATGAAGGTGACTAGAAAGTTCGGCATAACTGTCCTCTAATTACGTGCTGTAAGTGGGTTTTATCTGGCCAAAGTTGGTGAGATACATCCGTCAGGGTGTCTCCCGGTGAAAAACAAGCTAGAGGCGTTGGCCGCACCGTCAAGTAGGCGTGTGATCGGACGTCTTCGGTGTTTCGAGTTCCTCGAGGTCGTCGAAGCGGCGAACGTATGCCACACCTCGCTCGTAACGCATGACGAGAACCTGGGCATTGGGCGGAATCGGTTGCCCGTCTTCGCTTCGCGCGGCTGCTCCACGACGCGTGCCGTCAAGTGAGAAGAGAATTTCTCCCAAGGCGTTTGGCCGCAGCTCAGAACTCACGGTCGCGACCACGCCGCACATTTCGGTGTCCTCGGGCAGCAGCGTGCGCTCGCGGGGCATGAGAACTTTGGTGAGAAAGCCAAAGATGATTGCCGCACCGGCAAGCCCAATCCCGACTGCGAGCGCAAAGATCACAGGGACAATGGCGAACTTGTAATGAGTCAGCAGGTATCCCGCGCCGCCGAACCAACACAGGAACGCCATCGCCGTAAACATATTGAATGGGGAGATTCCGTTGCCTTGAGCGTGTGGCGCATGCGCATGATGGCCGAAGCGGAAGTGGCCGAGATGCAGGTGACCGAATCCGCCGGCAAAGGACAGCACACTTAGCACCAGGCCGACACCGAAGCAGATGAGGTAGAAGGTTTCCCAGTTCATTTGGATTTGCTCCTCCGAGAGGAATGCAGCCTTGGCTTGAGCGGAGTTTCTCTCGAGTCTCTGGTCGCAATCGCCGCCGCAGATTGCTCGTGAACCTCAGGGCGAAGGAGCTGCAACAGACGCTCGGCGAGAGAAGGTGTTTCCAGGATCGATTCCAGCAGCATCAGGCAGTTGCGCGACTCTGCGTGGCGCGCGAGGGTGAGCAGCGCTTTGCAGAGTTTGGGATCGCGGCGAAATCGTTCCGCGCCACCAATGAGCCATAGATCAAGCTTGTCTTCGAGAGCTCGTGCATCGGAGAGCAACTCGGCGTGATAGCCCTCGGGGTCGTCGACCAGATATCCGGGATGCACCTTGAAAAAACGCGCCAGCAAAAGGCGTGTGGTGTTGGTGAGGTGAGGGCGAGCGCCGGATTCGATCTGCGACAGATAAGACTGCGAGATACCGGCGCCGGTCTCGGCCTCGATCGCCCGCATAAGTTCCTGTTGGGTCATTGCCCGGTTGAGGCCGCGCAGCGAACCTTCGACTTCGCGGAGGTAGCGGACTTTGTCTGCGAGCTTCATATACTTCCGGCTTCTGCCGGCATCGCAATCCGTAATAAGAATATCGCATATTGCAATATTGTCAAGAGTGGGTCAGAATGATTGGCAGACGAAAAGTCCGATGACCAGGATCGGAGCAATCTAGATGAGTAGCAATGGCATTTCATTGGGAGCGGATCCGCAAGCTGTCAATCCGTCCGCAATAGCATGTCACGGACTGACCCGCCGCTTCGGCGATTTCACCGCCGTGGACGATGTGAGTTTCAGCGTTGCCTCTGGGCAGTTTTTTGGCTTCCTGGGGCCGAATGGAGCGGGGAAGTCAACGACCATCAAGATGCTCACCGGCCTGCTGGAGCCGACGGCTGGGGAGGTGGAGATCGTCGGGCAGAAGTTCAGCGCGGACGCGCTCGACCTAAAGCGGCAGATCGGTGTGGTGCCCGAGGGCATGGCGCTCCTCGGACGGCTCACCGCTCCGGAATATCTGCATTTTGTTGGCCGGATGTATGGTCTCGATAGAGAGACGACAAACCGCAGGACCGAAGAACTGCTCGACTTCATGAAGCTGGCCATTGAGCCTAAGAAGTTAATCACTGACTTTTCTCACGGGATGCAGAAGAAGCTGGCGCTGGCGGCAGCGGTGATTCACGGGCCAAAGGTACTTTTTCTGGATGAGCCGTTTGAGGGGGTCGATGCTTTGGCGGCAGGAACGCTGAAGGCGATGCTACAGGGAATGATTCAGCGCGGCGCGACCATTTTTCTCACTTCTCACGTGCTGGAGATTGTGGAACGGTTGTGCAGCCATGTGGCGATTATTCATAAGGGACGGCTGGTTGCGAATGGATCGCTCGAAGAGCTTCGGGCCGGGGTTGCGCTGCAGTCGGTTGAAGGTCAGCGCGTGTCGCAAGAAAAGCTGACCCTTGAAGAGATATTCCTGAACATCGTTGGTAAGGGGCAGGAAGAAGCGGTAGTTCCGGAGTTGTCTTGGCTGGCATAGGGGCACAATCGGTTCTCGGTCCACTCGCGCGGGTGCAGTATGCAGCCGTACTGGGGATGCGATGGCGGATGCTCGTGAATTCGCTGCGCACCAAGTCGGGCAAGTTTGAGCTAGGCGCGCGCATCTTTGCCACCGGATTTTTCGCGACCGTTTGGCTGGGGGTGGGAATTGGCTGCGGGGTACTCGCCTATCAGATCACCAGCGATCGCCAACTCATATTTCTTCCGGCCTTGCTGTGGCCGGTCTTTCTCATGTGGCAGGTTGTTCCAATCATGCTGTCGACCGCGCAGGAGAGTGTCGACTTCAACTTCCTGTTGCGCTTTCCGGTGAGCTTTCGTTCCTACATGCTGCTCTACCTTTTCTTCGGGCTCTTCGATCCTTCGTCGTTGCTCGGAGGCATGTGTATGTTGGGCATCTGGGTCGGGGTCGTGACAGCGAGTCCGGGCCTGGTGATCTGGATCACGGCGGCGCTCGTTCTGTTTGCGCTCTTCAACTTCTTGCTGACCCGGATGATTTTCGCCTGGATCGAACGCTGGCTGGCAAAGCGGAGGACTCGCGAGATATTAGGGATCGTCATCCTGTGTCTGTTTCTCAGCTTTCAACTGCTGAATCCGGCGCTTCATTCTCATTCGGGTCATGCGCATTCGACGGCCCGAACGGGATTTCTACACACGCTGAAGATTGTCGAATCCGTGCAGGCAGTGTTTCCTCCGGGACTGGCCGGCGACGCGATGGCGATGGCAAGCAGGGGCCACGCGCTGACCGCGCTCGGGCTTTTGTCGGGCGTGGCTATCTACGGTGCGTCCGCAGGGCTGTTGCTTGCGCTGCGTCTGCGGGCGGAGTTTCGCGGTGAGAGCCTAGGCGAAGGCGCCTGCTCCAACTTTGGTGAAACGCACCGCTTTTCGTGAGCGTTCGCCTACGGACGTTGCGGGGTCGCCTTTGCGCCGGCGAGGTTGGCTCGATGGAGCGGTAGGCGCGGTGCTGGTCAAGGAGGTCCAATATCTTTCGCGCAGCGGAGTGATGCTCTTCGGGCTGATTACGCCTGTTGTGCTGATCTTTGCGATGGGCGGTCCGATCCGCGCCGATCGAGCCATGCCTATCCACTTCGTTTTCCCGATCGCGATCGCTTACGGTTTCCTGCCTCTCACCCGTCAGTTCTGCAACAGCCTGGGGACGGAGGGAGCAGGCATTCAGTTATATTTTCTATCGCCAACGCCGTTCCGTAGCGTGATGCTCGCCAAGAACCTTTTGCAGGCAGGTCTCTTCTGCCTGGAATTGGTATTGGTTGCTACCATTGCGGTCTTCCGCTTTGGACCGCCGCCGCCGACCCTGGCCATCGGGACTTTTTGCTGGGTATTGTTTGCGTTGCCGGCGAATTTGGCTGCTGGGAATGTGCTGTCGATTACGCTGGCCTATCGAATGACCCTCACTCGGCTCTCGCGTGAGCAGGGATCGGTGGGCAATGGGCTGCTGAGTTTGTTGATTCAGCTGTCGATCTTCGTCGTGGGAGTCGCAATATATCTCCCATTGGCTTTAACCAACCACGCGATCCTCGCGGGTCCGGTACTTCTGATATTGGCTGCGGGCAGTGTATGGGTATGGCTGCGTGGTCTTGCGAATGTGAATGGCATGGCGAACAGGCGCCGCGAGGCGCTTATGGCGACGCTGGTGAGGCCTGCATAAGGTCAAACCTCCGATACAGCTTATTTATATCGTGATACGATATAAATAATGAAGCGAAGGAGACCTTCTACGGTTGCCGAGAACCGTCTTCAGGTTCTGGCTGAGTTCCGCTACGTATTGCGGCAGTTCCTGCAGTTCAGCGAGACGGCGGCGGCCCAGTTCAACATCCATCCCCAACAGCACCAGCTCTTATTGCAGGTGGCGGGCGTGCCTCAGGGTGTCTCCCCTACGATTGCGTACGCTGCGGAACGTCTTGGGTTGCGTCATAACTCGACGGTCGAACTGGTGAACCGCTGCGAGGAGGCGGGCTTGTTGATGCGGAACCAGGATCCGGTCGATCTGCGCAGAGTCGTGCTCGGCCTGACGGAAAAAGGTCACACCCTGCTTGAGAGACTATCGGCGCATCACTCGCAGGAGCTGAATGTGCTGGCTCCGCGGCTGATTCAATCGCTGAAGCAATTCCAGTCGACGAGTCCGAGGCGGCGGAATCCGGGAGACGAGCAAGGGAGACGCACAAGGGAGGCGATCGCCGAATGAAATCTGAGCCGTCGCTCCTACGTGATTTCACTGTCGATAAAAGGGTTTGGCTGATCTCCGCGGTCGCTGTCGTTATTGGATGCGGGGCGACTGTCCTGGCCGTCGTGCTGCTCCGCCTGATCGGTTTGTGCACCAACCTGTTTTACTACCATCGGTTCGACACAGCACTGGTCTCGCCTGCGGGTAGTTCACTCGGTTACTGGATGGTCCTGGTCCCTGTAATCGGTGGTCTGCTCGTTGGTCTGATGGCCCGGTATGGCTCGGACAAGATACGGGGCCATGGGATTCCTGAGGCGATCGAAGCGATTCTGCTCAATCGGGCACGCGTCGAGCCGAAGATCGCGCTGCTCAAGCCAATTTCCGCCGCCATTGCGATTGGCTCTGGTGGGCCTTTTGGCGCAGAGGGTCCAATCATCATGACCGGAGGGGCGTTTGGCTCACTGATCGCCCAATGGATGCACCTCACCGACGCCGAGCGGACGACTCTTCTGGTGGCGGGTGCGGCGGCTGGCATGTCGGCGACCTTTGCAACGCCTCTGGCGGCGATCTTGCTTGCAGTCGAGTTGTTGCTCTTCGAGTGGAGGCCTCGGAGTTTAGTTCCGGTTGCGCTGGCGAGCATTGCGGCTGCCCTCTTAAGAACGCGCTGGCTGGGATCCGGTCCGCTCTTTCCTACGATTGTCGGCCATTTTGAGCCAAGCCTCGCGATCTTCGCTGGAGCGATGGCCCTGGGGGCCATCGTTGGTGTGGCTTCGGCGGCGATGAGCCGGATGATGTATGGCTTTGAGGACCTGTTTGAGCGGCTACCGATTCACTGGATGTGGTGGCCAGCGGTGGGCGGATTGGGCGTCGGCGTGGGGGGGGTGTTTTTTCCTCGCGGTCTCGGGGTAGGATACGACAACATCGGAGAGCTTCTCCGCGGCAATGCGCCGCTGGGGTTGATAGCCGGCATCCTGATCTGCAAATCACTGATGTGGGCGTTCTCGCTCGGCTCCGGAACCTCAGGAGGCGTGCTGGCGCCGTTGTTGATGATTGGCGGGGCGATAGGCGCGCTGTCTGGCCACTTGTTACATTCCTCGCCTGAATCGCTAGCTCTTTGGACGTTACTTGGTATGGGCGCCATGCTGGCGGGCTCGCTAGGCGTCCCGCTCACGGCGATTCTCTTCAGCGTTGAGCTGACTCACTTCTGGCCCGCGCTGGTTCCGTTGACGCTGGCGTGCATTAGTTCCTATCTGGTTGCGGTTTTGATTATGCCGAGATCGATTCTGACGGAGAAGCTGAGCCGCCGCGGCTACCACCTCAGTCGGGAGTACGGTGTCGATCCTCTGGAGTTGGTCCTGGTCGGCGACCTTATTTCAGTAGCCGGGGATACTGACTTCGATTTCAACGGCGAAGTCTCTGGGCTCTATGCTTTCGCAGATCAGACCACGCGCAGTGTTGCTGAGCAGATGGCGACAGAAAGCGTTACTGATCTTCCCGTTCTCGACCGATCAACCGGTCGGCTGTTGGGGAGGGTCGCGCTGTCAGATCTGATGAAGGGACGCCGACAGGCTGCTGTTCGCGAGAAGGAGCGGCTGCGGCTCTTCGGCACCGGGGTTTCACGGGCACCGAAGCCGGTGACGAGCCGCTCGTCTGTCGAATGACTTGATTTACGCATGTGCGTACCTGGTGCGGTTCGAATGGAAGTAGCAAGTCATCGACCGTCGACCATCCGAGAAAGGGCACAGCATCATGGAAGCGCGAACGCAACGAGCGCATCTCCCAACTTTTCTTCGCTGATTCCCTGATGGCCGCCCGCGGCAATCACCAGGTATTGCTTTCCTCCGCTCTCGTAGGTCATCGGTGTAGCATTGCCGCTCACCGGTAGTTCCCCCTCCCACAACAAGGCGCCGGTGCTTACATCGAAGGCGCGGATGCGTGCATCGGTGGTTCCGGCGATGAAGACCAAACCTCCGGCCGTGGCGATCGACCCTCCCAGGCTGATCGACCCGGGAGGGACGTCTTTGTGGGGGCCTCCAAAGTCTTTCATCGACCCGATCGGAACCTGCCATCGAATCGTGCCTTTGGCCAAGTCAACCGCAGTCAGCGTGCCCCACGGGGGAGGACTGCACGGCAGATCAGAAGGCGACTGGATGAAGCGGCGAAGCATGCCGTAGGGTGTGCCGCGCTGGGCTCCGTAGTTGCCGTCTTCGTTGTCGGAGCTGATCTTGTCGCGCGGGATGAGCCGTACTCTCGCGGGTAGATTGTTGGTGTTGACGAAGAGCAAGTTGTTCTGCGGATCAAAGGAATAGCCGCTCCAGTTCATGCCGCCGAGGTTTCCGGGGTACGCCAGAGTGCCCTGGATACTTGGTGGAGTAAAGATCCCTTGATTGCGGAGTTTGGCGAATTGGGCGCGGCAGAATTCGCGGTCCGCGGGCGTGGGGCCCCAGGCATCGTCGGCGGAAAGCTTTTGAGGCGTCACCGGAGGCGGAGCTGTTGGAATTGGCTGTGTCGGTGACGCAGCCTCCCCGGGTACGTCGCTGGGCGGGACTGGACGCTCTTCGACCGGGAAGACTGGGACGCCGCTATCGCGATTGAGCACGTAGAGGAATCCGGTCTTGTTTCCCTGGATGACGACGGGCACCGGCTTGCCATCGTGTGGAATGGTTGCGAGCAGCGTGGGCGAAGCGGTGTCGTAGTCCCAGAGATCGTGATGCACAAGCTGAAATCCCCAGGCGAGAGATCCCGTTTTAGCGTGGAGAGCAACTACGGAGTTCGCCCACTTGTCGTCGCCGGGACGCAGGCCGCCGTAGTAGTCGGGGCTTGCGCTTCCGGTTGGGACGAAGACGAGATCGCGTTGTGCATCGACCGCCATCACCGACCAGGCGTTGGCAGCTCCGGTGACCCAGGCGCCTTGTCCTGGCGTGGGTTTCTCGTCGGTGAAGTGATTGCGGGGAATGGGTTCCCAGCTCCAGCGCAGCGCACCGGTGCGCGCGTCGAAGGCGCGAACCGTCCCTAAAGGCATATCGATGTGGTTGTTGTCGTCTATAGCCGATCCGACTATTACGAGGTCGTCGATTATGACCGGGGGCGACGTCATGTGATACCAACCTTCGTGGTGCTCACCGAGGCCGTGACTTTCGTATCCCGGAACATTGCGAAGATTGACGTTGCCGTTCTCGCCGAAGTCCTCGCAGCGTTTGCCCGTCGCGGCGTCGAGCGCGATCAATCGGGCATCGAGGGTGGCTTCGAAAATCCTGCGTCGGCACGATTGATTGATAGATCTGGATGAGTCGAGCCAGGCAGTCACGCCACGATTGATGAGTCCGTCGCCGTAGTCGAGGCTGCGATCGATATGGGGATCGTAGGCCCATCGTTTCATTCCCGTCGTTGGATCCAGCGCGATGACGCGGTTGAACGGAGTTGTGAGGTAGAGGGCTCCGTCGACCAGGATTGGCGTAGTTTCGAATCCGCTGCGCTTGTGGCCGTCGCTGCCGTCGGCGATGTCTCCTGTATGAAAGACCCACGCAACTTTGAGCTTGGCGACGTTATCGCGGTTGATCTGCGTCAAGGTGGAATAACGCATTCCTCCAGGATCGTCGCCGTAGTTTGGCCAATCGGTCTGAGAGCTTTGCGCGTGCATGTAACAACCGCAACCCAGGAGCATAAGGCACAGGGAGTACAACAAAGAGCCGCGAAGGGATCGAGAGTTGTTCATATCCTTGGGATCAGCTGCGAGGTTCGATGACGCATCTGCTATCGAAGATGATATGAACAATCATCTTTCCCCGTCGAGTATCCCGAGCAGCTACTGGTCTCTCAGAGTCTTCATAGGGTCGAGACCGGCGGCGCGGGTTGCCGGTATTGCACTGGCGATCGCCGAGACCGCCAATAAAACTGCGGCGACGGCGATGAACGTGATGGGGTCGAGTGGCTTGACGTCATAGAGCAGACTGCCGAGGAAGCGAGTCAGGAGCGCGGAGACTCCTGCGCCCAACACAACGCCAATGAGTGCCAGGGCCATGCCGCGATTCAGGATCAGCTTCAAGACGTTGCCGCGTTGCGCGCCAAGCGCCATTCTCAGGCCGATTTCGTGAGTGCGCTGCACCACCATGTAGGAGAGCACTGCGTAAAGGCCGACAGCTGCGAGCAAGAGGGCGATAACGGCGAAAGCCGTGAGCAGCAGGGTCTGGAAGCGCGACTGAGCGGTGTTGAGGGCGACAAGATCGTCGTAGGTGTGGACGCGATATATGGGTGCATCCTTATCGAGCGAAGCGACGGCAGCGTGGACGGAGTTGATGTAGCTGGCCGGATCACCGGTGACGCGCAGCGCGTAATACGGTGTCGTGATGTTCATCGGCGCCCAGGGCAGATAGATTTCGGGTGCAGCTTCTTCTGTAAGCCGTTCGCGCTTTACGTCGGCGGTGACGGCGATGATCTCGTGCATGGCCTTCGGATTATCGTCGCTGGTGAGATCGGGCTGGATACGTTTGCCGATAGGATCTTCGCCGGGAAAGAACTTGCGCACGAAGGCCTGGTTGACCATAGTTACCGGCCTTCCCTTGGGCTGATCTTCGTCCTCGGAAAAGGTGCGCCCGCGTAGGATGGGAATCCCCATGGTTTGGAAGTACGACGGATCAATGATGCTCACCCGGACCTCGGGTGCGTCGCCTGGGGCGTGCGGACGTCCTTCGATATCGAAGGTGATGCCGATGCCGCTTCCACTGAGCGGAAGCGGATAAACGGCAGTGGCGGACTGCACACCGGGGAGAGCCTTGAGATTCGTCTGAATTCCACGGTACAAAGCGAGCGATTCGGCATCTGTTTTGTAGCGCTCGGGAGAAACGCCAACGCGGAAGGTGAGCATGTGGCGCGGGTTAAAGCCGGGGTCGACGGCGAGCAAGTGGAGGAAGCTGCGAATCAGCAACCCAGCGCCGACCAATAAAACCAGTCCGAGAGCCGTTTCGGCAACGACCAGGGCAGCGTGGAGACGGTGTTGTTTGCGCCCCGAGGTGGAAGTGCGGGTGCCATCGCGTAATGCCAGAGCGGGATCGAGACGCGAGAGACGGCGCGCAGGGAGCAGACCAAAGAGGATTCCGGTGAGGAGCGAGACGCCGACTGTAAACGCCAAGACTGTGCCGTCAATCGAGGCCTCGCCAACGCGCGGAATTCCGGGCGGAACGAGATGCAGCAGGCCTTTGAGCATCAATATGGCGAACGCGGTGCCGACAATGCCTCCCGTCAGCGAGAGAAGCAGTGACTCGTTCAGCAACTGCAGCACAATCTCGCGCCGGCGTGCACCGAGCGCGGCGCGGACGGCGAGTTCCGATTGCCGCGCTGAGCCTCGAGCCAGCAGGAGTCCGGCGACATTGGCGCAGGAGATAAGCAACAACGCGGCGACGGCGGCGAAAAGGATACGCAGTGCGGGACGCACGTCACCGGTGAGCGTCTCTGCTTCGGGGACGACCCTGGCGGCGCGATTGTTGAGGTCTTCCTGGGGATAGCGCTTGGCTAATCCTGCCTGGATCGTGCTCATCTCGGCCTGGGCCTGAGCGATGGTTACGCCATGCTTGAGGCGGCCAACTGTCTCGAGTTGCATCCATCCACGCTGCGCTGTGGAGGGACTATTGCCTTCCGCGTCGCGGGCCGGGGTAATCCAAAAGCTCGGCGCCGGGGTTTCAACGGGGAAGCTGAAGGAGGCCGGCATGACGCCGACCACGGTGTAGTTCACATCGAAGAGCTTGATGGTTTCGCCGAGGATGCTCGGCGAAGCGTTGAAATCCGACACCCAAAGTTCGTGGCTGATCACGACGCTGTGATTTCCGGCTGTTTCTTCGTCGCGAGTGAATGCCCGGCCCATCGCCGGCGGGACGCCGAGCACGTGAAAAAAGTCCCAGGAAACGGCGACGCCGGAGATCATACGGGCGCTCCCGTTGGGATTGGCGGCGGCGTTCAGCCCATGATATGAGGCCAGAGCCTCGAAGCTGTGGTTCTGATCACGCCAGTCAAAGAAATCCGGGTATGAAACGGACGCCTGCACGCCGATCGCATTGTGGCCTGAGCCCGCGGGGAAGCTCATCACGCTCACGCTCGCCAGGCGATCGGGCTCTGGGAACGGTAGTGGTCGCAGCAGCACCGCGTAAAAGATCGAGAAGATCGCGGTCGTCGCGCCGATTCCGATCGCCAAGGTCAGAATCGCGGTCAGCGAGAAGCCTGGATTCCGGCGAAGTTGGCGAACGGCGAAACGTAAGTTGCTCATCGAGTCCTGCATGGGTTCTCCAAGCGAAAGGTTCGAGAGTTAATGAGCACGGCGGAGGCCAAAATATACTGGAGCCAAAGCATTGAAAATAAAAGCGTAGTACCTGTAAGGTGAAGACTCGGCCAGCGTGAGCGTTCGCTTCCGTCAGTGCCGTGTTCAAAATCGGACGATTCCTGTTTACTAAGCCGCCTGTGGCTCCCACCGGACATTAACGGGGCTGGATTGCGGAACCATCAAAGTATTTTGACCCGGTAGCATTTTCAGCTGAAAGAGCCCATCGAAAAGGCGCATACTAACGTCAAAGAGTTGGCGGGGCGAGGTGTGTGACGGGCCCTGTTTCGCCCCTGTTGAGGTGGCATATGCGCAAGATTTCGGCGAAAAATACGGGAGTGGCGATGCTGGCCGCAGGTGTCAGCCTGTTCTTCGCCCCGGTCTGTGGGGTGGCCCAGTCTTCTGGAACAGCTCAGGCGCCTTCGGCGGCGCCCGTTGGCCAGTCTGCGCCTCCAAGCACCACAGCGCCGACTGCCCCTTCGAACCCGGCAACAGCCAATGATCCTTTGCCTCCTCCTACCGTGACACCGCCCGCTCCTGCGGGGACGGCTCCGGCAGCACCGGTCGGTGACGGAACTATGCCGGGAGTCAAGAAGGGCAGCATCGAGGACGTGAATGCGGTAGGGAATCGCGATATCGGCGCCCGCGGCGTGGGCAACTGGTATTCGACCGAGACTGAGATCAAGATAGGCAAGAGCTACTCGATGGAGGTCGAGAAGAGCACCAAGTTGATTACCGATCCGGTAATCACCGAGTACGTCAATCGGATCGGGCAGAACATTGTTAAGAACTCCGACTGCAAGGTGCCTTTTACGATCAAAGTCATCGATTCGGACGAAGTGAATGCGATGGCACTACCGGGCGGTTTCTTCTATGTGAATACGGGGCTGATTCTGGCCGCCGACGAAGAAGCTGAGCTGGCCGGGGTGATGGCCCACGAGACCGCCCATGTTTGCGCGCACCACGCGATGCGCGAGCAGACCCGCGCCAACTACGCGCAGATTGCCTCCATGGCCGCAATGATCGCTATACCTGGCTGGGCTGGTTATGGAATCTACGAGGCGTCAGGACTGGCGATTCCCCTCACCTTCATGCAGTTTTCGCGCGAGTTCGAGGCCCAGGCCGATTATCTCGGCGTGCAGTACATGTATCGGGCGGGATATGATCCGCAGGCTTTTGTGACTTTCTTCGAGAAGATCCAAAACCTGGAAAAGCGGAAGCCGGGAATGGTTGCGAAAGCGTTTTCCTCGCATCCGCAGACGCCGGACCGGATCGAACATTCACAGGAGGAGATCGCCAAGATTCTTCCTCCGCGCGACGAATATGTTGTGACAACGTCGGAGTTCGACGATGTGAAAGCTCGGCTGGCGCGGATCGAGAATAAGCGCCGTTTAACGGACAAGTCCAACGGCGCAAAGCCGACCCTGCGCAGGGCGAGCACGACGGTTGGCGACCCGAGCACGCAGGGCAGCAATCCGAACTCGACATCGACAACTACTACCAGCGATGGCGACGATCAGCCGACGCTGCACCGCCGCGACAACTAACACGCGTGTAACTCGAAACGCCCGCAAAGTCACGTATACTCTCGGCTATGACTGGCATTGAAACCGAAGTAAAGTTCCGCGTCGAGGACGTGGCGAGGCTGGAAGAACACCTGCGCGCTGCGGACTTTCAGGTGGAGACGCCTCGTACCTTCGAGCGCAATGTTCTCTACGACACTCCTGAAAGAAGGCTGCGCCTGGACCGCCAAATCCTGCG
This sequence comes from uncultured Acidobacteriaceae bacterium, assembly GCA_963742015.1. Lineage (GTDB taxonomy): Bacteria > Acidobacteriota > Terriglobia > Terriglobales > Acidobacteriaceae > Acidisarcina. The sequence goes on from CAVUKL010000027.1 coordinate 81,523, forward strand.
GATTCGCCAGTACGGGGATAAATGGGTGCTCACGCACAAAGCCATCCCTGCTGAAGGTGACACTGGAACCTACAAGCAGCGCGTCGAATCAGAGACGACGATCGGCGATGGCGAGACGGTTGCTGCGATTTTTGCCTCGCTGGGATTCATTCCGGCATTCACTTACGAAAAATACCGGACCGAATGGGCGGACGGGACTGGGCATTGCGTGATCGACGAGACGCCGCTCGGGACATTCGCCGAGCTGGAGGGCCCGGAAGACTGGATTGACCGCACGGCGGTTGCGCTCTCCGTAAATCCGGCAGATCTGACCAATCTTAGTTACGGGCGAATGTTCGAAGTCTGGAAAGAGCAGACTGGCAGCCCGGTCAACGATCTAACCTTTGCCGCCATCGGCGAACTTGCCACCGCATCCACGGCCTGATTCTTTCTAGGGGGCGGCGGCAACCGCGGGGTTGTTGGGAGTGCTCGTCGAGGGGTAGAGAATCATGGCTCCGGCCTTCGCTTGACCGAGCACCTGCCCCGGGACGATTCCCAGGATCAAGGTCGTGGATACGGTAAGCAGCAATGCGATCAAGAGAGGCGCCTTGACGGCAGGGAGTGCGTCCATAGGTACAGTCTCGCTCGGCCTGGTGTAAGCCGAGGTCAGCAGGCGCAGGTAATAGAAGGCCGCGATGCCGCTGTTGAAGAGCCCCACGATGGCCAACCATACCAGACCTGAACGAAGGGCAGCGGAGAACACATAGAACTTGCCGAAGAAGCCGCCGGTGAAGGGTATCCCAACCAGCGAAATCAGGAAGAAGGCCAGGGTGGCGCCGAGCAACGGCGAACGGTAAGCGAGTCCGCGATAATCGGCGATGGAGGTCAGCTTCTCTTCGCGTCCGGTCACGTGGCTAACGACGGCAAAGACACCTACGTTCATGGCAGCATAGGAAGCAGTGTAGAAGCTTGCCGCGGCAATGCCGTCGGCCGAAAGCGCCACGAATGCGACCAGAATGTAACCAGCATGAGCGATCGAGGAGTAAGCCAGCATCCGCCTCACGTTCTGCTGGCGAAGCGCTCCGAGATTACCGATGGTCATCGAGAGCGCGGCCATTATCCATATGAGCGGTACCCAGTTGAGGTGATATGCCGGGAAAGCGCTGTAAAGAATGCGTAGGAGCACGGCGAAGGCCGCAGCTTTGGGTGCGGTTGACATCAGGCCGACGATTGCCGGCGGGGCTCCCTCGTAGACGTCGGGTGTCCAGACCTGGAAGGGCGCGGCGGAGACTTTGAAGCCCAATCCAATGAGGACCATCGCCAACCCGACCATGGCGAAAATGGGAGTCTGGCTCTGCGGCAAGAGCGCGGCCAGGGCGGGGATGTTAGTGGTGCCTGTGGCGCCGAAGATCAGTGCGATTCCATAGAGGAAGAACGCAGTGGCAAAGGAGCCGAGGAGGAAGTATTTGAGTGCTGCTTCGGTACCTTTGCCGTCGCGCTTGCGCAAGCCGGCCATAATGTATGTGGAGATCGAGGAGATTTCAAGCCCGACGAAGACCAGCAGCAGCTCAGCCGCGCAGGTCATAAACAACATTCCGGCGGCGCCAAAGACGACCAAGGCGAAGAACTCCCCTTGATTGTCCGCCGCGCCCTGCATGGTGTCGAGCGAGACGAGCAGCGTGACCAGAACGATTCCACAGATCAGTATGTGAAAGAAGGCACTGAAAGCGTCGGTTTGCACGAGGCCGCTGTAGGCAGTGCCGGGTGCGAGAGTCAGCTGCTGGAGGCTGGCGTAGAGAGCAGCTAGAACACCGACAATCGCCAGCCATCCGAGCGGCTTGCGATTACCAACACGAGGAAGTGTCGCCTCGATCATCATGACTACGACACCGGTCACCGTGAGGATGACCTCGGGCAAGATGCGGAAGAAACTTTGAGTCAGGTTCATTGTTTCTCCGCAGCAACGACGGTGGATGGCGAGGGCGCGGTTTGAACGGCTGTTGCGGGCGCCCACGATGTAGAGCGAGTGATCGTGGCTACGAGCGCGCTGACGGTCGGGTCGATGGCGCGAATCCAGAACGGTGATGCGACACCCATGATGAACATTAAGACTACCGCCGGCCAAAGGGCGACGGACTCATGGAAGAGCAGATCGGGAGCTCCTTTGCCTCCGACCAGCGAGGACATCGGTCCGTAAAAGATGCGCTGCACCAACCACAACATGTAGGCGGCGCTGAGGATCACACCGATGGTGGCGGCAGCGGCCCATCCGGCGTGGAGGCCGAAGGTGCTGCTGAGAATGAGGAACTCGCCGACAAACCCGTTCAAAATGGGCAGGCCTATGAGCGACAGGGAAGTGATGACGAAGAGGGTCGCATAACGCGGCATCTTGGCAGCGAGTCCACCGTACGAGGCGATGTCGTAAGTGCCAAAGCGTTCGTAAAGAAAGCCGAACAGCACGAGCAAGGCGCTGCCGCTGATTTCATGGCTCAGAATCTGGTAGACGGAGCCGTCGACGCCCGCGATCACGAAGCTGAAGATCCCAAGCGTGCAAAAGCTCAGTCCGCTCATTGTCGCGTACGCGGCCAGGCGTTTCATGTCCTTCTGGACCAACGCGACAAGCGCGCCATAGAGGAGTCCGATCACGGCGAGGGCGATCATCCACGGCGCGAATCTGCTTTGCCTGGGCGGGGAAGAGTCCAAGGTTAAAGCGCAGGATGGAATAAAGACCGAGCTTGCCGGCGACGACCATGGCGAAGGCGGTCGGAGCTTCGCTGATCACATCTCCCAACCATCCATGAAGCGGAAAGACTGGGACCTTTACCGCGAAGGCGACCAGGAACGCAAGTGCCGCCCATGAGAGAGCCTGCGGCGTGACTCCCAGGCTGCCCGACTCCAGAGCCTGTCGAACTACAACGTAGTCGAAGCTGCCTGTCTTGGCATAGAGCCACAGAATCGCAACGAGAAAGAGCGCCGAGGGTAGGAAGGTGTAGAGGAAAAACTTGATTGCCGCCTGTGGCCCGCGGTCGCGTCCGAACATGGCGATAGCGATGGCCATGGGCACGAGCGATAGTTCCCAGAATGCGTAGTACAGGAACATATCGAGCGAGACGAAGACGCCGATCATGGCTGTCCACTGCAGCAGGAGCAGGAAGTAAAACTCCTTGGTCCGCGTACTGATGGCCTTCCAGGAGGCCAGCATCGCCAGCGGTCCGAGGAAAGCGGTGAGCACGACCAGCCATACCGAGATGCCGTCCACGCCCATGTGGTAGTGGATGTTGGGGCTGGCGATCCAGGGATTGTTCACCTCGTACTGAAACCCTGCCTGGTCGGGGATGAAGTGCGCGGGCAGATGCAGCGCGAGGCCAAGCGTCGCCAACAAGACCAACAGGGTAAACCACTGAATGACCTTTCCTGTGCGCGGCAACAAGGCCACAACGACCGCGCCAGCGGCGGGTAACAGGGTGATGGCCGTCAATATCCAAGCATTCTGCACGAGTGTGTTCCCAAGTCTCTTAATCGGTGATTATTGCGCCATCCAATGCCTGCCGAAGCCAAAGTACATCAACACGATTATCGCTGCCGCCCCACCCGCCAGCCAGCCGGCGTAAGAGCGGATGTTTCCGGACTGCAAGCGACGAACGATCGCGCCCAATCCCATCGCACCACCTGCCGCAGCGTAGGCCGACCCGTCAATCAGGCCTTTATCCACTGTCCACCACAGGACGATGCGGGCGAAGACATTCAATGGGCGGACGACGACGGCGTTGTAGAGTTCGTCGATCCAATATTTGTTCAGCACGAGACTGTAAACCCCGCTGAACTGCTTGGCCAGCTTGCCGGGCAGCTCGGGTTTGCTGAAATACATAACGTGAGCAGCAAACCATCCGGCAGCGACGGCGAGGATCGAAATGCCCATCAACACGAACTCAAGGGCGCCGCTCCCTTCGTGGATTGGAGTGGTTGCCGCGGCGCTGACGACCGGGTCGAGGAAGTGTTCAAAGTGATTGTTTCCCCAAAGGACCGTGGGCCAGCCAATCCACCCGCCAACGATGGAGAGAAAGGCCAAGACGACCAAGGGAAAGAGCATCATGCCGCCGCTGTCATGGATCCCGTGGCTGAGATGCACTCCGGACATCGAAACGTCAGCGTCGTGCGGACGATCGATCGTCCGGCGTTCGCCGAAGAAGGTCATGTACCAGAGGCGGAACATGTAGAAGGCGGTCAGGCCGGCAGTGAAAACTCCGACGAACCAGAGGAGTGGGCCGAGTCCAGGGGAGAGGAAAGCCTTGGAGAGGATCTCGTCTTTGCTGACAAATCCAGCGAATGGCGGAATGCCGGAGATGGCGACAACGCCAGCGGTCATGCACCAGAAGGTGATGGGAATTTTCTTCCAAAGCCCGCCCATCACGCGCATATCCTGCTCGCCATTGAGGGCATGAATCACAGACCCGGCGGAGAGGAAGAGCAGGGCTTTGAAGAACGCATGGGTGAGGAGGTGGAAGATGCCGGCCGAGTAGGCGGCGACTCCGCAGGCCAGAAACATGTAGCCGAGCTGCGAGATGGTGGAGTAAGCCAGGACACGCTTGATGTCGGTCTGTGCCATGCCCATGGTTGCCGCGAAGATGCAAGTGGCTGCTCCGATAATTCCTATCACCGAGAGCGCGAGCGGCGAGCGGTCGAAGATCGCATGACAGCGTGCGGTCATGTAGACGCCGGCCGTTACCATCGTTGCGGCGTGGATGAGAGCAGAGACCGGTGTTGGGCCTTCCATCGCGTCGGGCAACCAGACATACAGCGGAATCTGCGCGGATTTTCCGGTTGCGCCGAGGATCAGAAAGAGCGCGATCGCGGTCAGGAATCCGCCTTGATATTCAGGGTGGGCCGCTATTTGGGCGAATACCGGCTGGAAGCTCAGAGTGCCGAAGTGGGCGAAGGTGAGAAACATTGCCAGCAGGAAGCCGAAGTCGCCAATCCGGTTAACGACGAAGGCTTTTTTGCCGGCGTTTGCGGCCGAGTTCTTGGCGAAATAGAAGCCGATCAGGAGATACGAGGCGAGGCCGACGCCTTCCCATCCGACGAAGACGAGCAGGAAGTTCTCCGCCAGCACCAGCGTCAGCATGAAGAACATGAAGAGATTCAGGTAGGCAAAAAAGCGCCAGAATCCCTCTTCATGGGCCATATAACCAATCGAATAAATGTGAATCAGGAAGCCGACGCCGGTCACGATGAGAAGCATGACGAGCGTGAGTTGGTCGAGCGAAAAGGCAAAGTCGGCTCGAAGACTCCCGGCCTGAATCCAAGGAAGGAAGCGTTCGGTGTAGGGAAGCGTAAGGCTGGAAAAATGGGCGGCGATGTTGAGTGCCAGCAAGAAAGAACCGCCGGTAGTCATCAGCGCGACCAGCGAGACGATCGGATTGGGAAACCTCCTGCCAAGCAGCCCGTTCACCAGAAAACCGGCGAAAGGAAGCAGCGGAATCAGCCAGAGGTGCAAGTCGGGGACGCCGGTCATAGTTTCATCAGGTCGACGGAGTCGACATTCAGGGTATTCCGCGTGCGGAAGACGGCGATGATGATGGCTAGGCCGACAGCAGCTTCGGCGGCGGCCACAACCATGACGAAGAAGACAAAGATTTGTCCGCTGACCTGGTGCCACTGGTGGGCGAAGGCGACGAAGGTCAGGTTGACGGCGTTCAACATCAGCTCGATCGACATGAAAACGGTGATGATGTTGCGCTTGAAGAGAAAGGCTGCGACGCCGATCGAAAAGAGGATGGCGCTGAGCACGAGATAATAGGCGATCGGCACGGCCATACTAGTTGTCCCTCCGCGCCAGCGCGACCGCGCCCAGAATCGCAACCAGAATCAATACGGAGGTGACTTCGAAGGGCAGCAGCAAATCGCGGAAGAGCACGGCGCTAAGGTCGGAGGTCGTGACCAGGTAATCGCCGATGCGTGCGCTGCTCAGATGGCCCTTCTGCGAGAGGAAGAGGAACGACAGCAGACAAACAAGCACCGCGGCACCGGGAATGCCGATGAAGTAGGCTGCGCGGCTGCCGTGGGTCCGCTCTTCCTTGCCGGCATTGAGCAACATGATCACGAAGGTGAACAGCACCATGATCGCCCCGGAGTAGACGATCACCTGCGCGGCGGCAAGGAACTCCGCGCCTAGAAGCAGGTAGAGCACTGCCAGCGAACTCATGACCACGATCAGCGACAGCGCGCTGTTGATGGGGTGGCTTTGGCGCACGAGGTTCAAAGCACCCGCCACACAGAGACCGCCGAAGATGAAGAAGAGAAGTAGGTACATGCTTCCGTTCGCTCGTCCAAACCGCTCAAAAGGACCACAGGGTCTTCGACCCGGTTCACAACCCGAAAAGCGATTGTAAACCAATCGATAAATGGCGAGTTACTTGCCTATCTTTAAGTACCGCGGAACGCCAGCCAAAGACTGGTGACGACGATATTGGCAATGGCGAGGGGCATTAGAAACTTCCAGCCAAAGCCCATCAACTGGTCATAACGGAAGCGGGGCAGCGTGCCGCGCACCCAGATATAGAGGAAGAGGAAGCAAAAAACCTTGAAGACAAACCAAAAGAGCGGGACGATCGCCGCCACGACCGGGCCTCCGATCGAGGGCAACAAATTGCCGAAGGGACTGGTCCAGCCGCCAAAGAAAAGGAGCGTGGCTACGCAGCCGACGGTGATCATGTTGGCGTACTCGGCCATGAAGAACATGGCGAACTTCATCGCGCTGTATTCGGTGTGATAACCGGCGGTAAGCTCGCTTTCCGCCTCGGGCAGATCGAAAGGCGAGCGATTTGTCTCCGCGTAGGCGGCCATGAGGTAGATGAAAAACGCAATAAATTGAAAGCCGCCAAAGACATTCCAGGAGAGCAAGCCGTGGGTCGCCTGATGGTCGACGACATCACGCAACCGGATTGAGCCGGTCAGGAGCACCACGCCGACCAGCGACAGGCCGAGAGCGAGCTCGTAGCTGATCAGCTGGGCGCTGGCGCGCAAAGCCCCGAGCAGCGAGTATTTGTTATTTGAAGCCCAGCCCGAGAGAGCGATCCCATAGACGCCGATCCCGGTAACGCCGAGCAGGATCATCAGCCCAATATTCACGTCAGCGATCTGGAAGAGGTCGACGCCCTTGATGACAGTTCTGGGGCCGAAGGGCACGACGGAGATTGAGAGCAGGGCGCACGCGAGCGCGATGATCGGAGCGGCGATGTAGAGCGGGCGATAAACACCGGCAGGGAGCAGATCTTCCTTGAGGAAAAGCTTCGCGCCATCGGCCATCGGTTGAAGCAGGCCAAACGGGCCTACCCGGCTGGGTCCCCAGCGGTTCTGGATTCGCCCCACAAGCTTGCGCTCGAGGAGTACGGTGTAGGCCACGGCCATCAACAGGATGACGACCACGACCAGGACCTTCAGAATGCTGAGGACGACAAATAGAAGAATATTCACGCGCTACCGGGCCTTCCAAAAACGGTCTAGTCTGCCGCTGTCTCCGCGGGTTCGGTCGTCTGCGATTCCATCACGGAATGGAGCATCTTGCTATAGCGCCCAAGGGTTCCGGACGTGAATAGTGTATCGCGCGCGGGAAAAACCAGATCGCGCCGTGAGCCGGTTGCCGATGCAGCGGTTTCGATTTGCACCAGAGATGTTTCGACATGAGTTGCGTTCCCTGCCAGAAGCTCCAGGCGGGAGGTAGCGTAGCCGGGAACGAGACGCTGGATTTCATCCAGAATCGAAAAGGGATCGAACGGGCTGACTTTGATTTCAAGATGGTTGGCGGCGAGCCAGACCGCGTGACGATCGGCCTCACCAGATTGCGCCCCGCGGGTCTCCCCCATATCGGCGCGGACGCCGCTCCCGAACGGCACTAGAGAGCGGGGATTTACCCCCGCGCGGTCGGCGAGGCGCACGATCAACTCGAAATCAGTGCGCACTCCGGCCCGATCGGCAGCCTTCTTCACCAATTGCAGGTCGCCGTAGGTGTTGGTGACCGTCCCGGATTTTTCATAGAGATTTGCTACCGGCAAGACGACGTCGGCGAGGATGGCGGTCTCGGTGAGGAACATATCCTGGACGACGACGAAGGTCTTGGCCAGCGCTTTCGGATCGATGCCGTAGCGGGAGACCGGATTGGAGCCAACGACATATAGCGCGCCCAGCTCGCCGCGACCGGCCGCATCGAACATCTCAACAATATCCAGGCCCGCTTTGGTTGGCAGGGAACTGCCATATTCCTCGCCGAAGACGCCGGGAGACTCCACCGGCAAATATCCGGGCAGGCGATCGGGTAGCAGGCCCATGTCCGCTGCGCCGCGCGAGTTGGCATAGTCTCCGAGGCAGGCAAACTTTACTTTGGGCAAACCTGAGCCAAAGCTGATCAGCGACTCAATGTCACGCCCGCGAAGTTCGGAGCCAAAGATAATAACTAGCTCTTCCTCGGACCGGACAGCGTCGCGGAATGCCTTGGCCGCATCGTCTGCGTGCAGGGCTGCGTCGTCGCCCGCGAGAAAACCGATCGCAGCAGCGTATCCGTCCTGAGCAACCGGCAGAAATACTTTCGCCTGGCGGTGGAGTTTGATCTCTTCGTGATTGACGATATAAATCCGTGCCCGATTATGGCGCACATTGGTGCGGAGGCTCCAGGCGAGCATCGGGTGCTGCTCGGTAGGGTCGCTGCCGATGAGAAGAATCGCTGGAGCTGTGCCGGTGTCGGCCAGGGAAGCGGTGAGGCCCGGTTTGCCCTTAAGCGCAGACGCAAACGCCGCATAGTCGGCTGTGCGATGGTGGTCGATATTATTTGTGCCGAGAACCGTGCGAGCAAACTTTTGCAGCAGGTAGCCTTCCTCGTTCGTGGTTCGATTCGAGCCTATGACGCCAATTGCATGGCCACCGCGGGTGTCTCGAATTTCGCGCAGCTTCTTGCCGGCGAAATCTAGCGCGGCCTCCCAGCTGACCGGGGCCAGCTTGCCGTCGGGCTGGCGGACTAACGGCTTGGTCAGCCGCTCGGTGTGGTTGGCAAAGTCGAAGGCGTAGCGGCCCTTAATGCAGAGAAAGTCTCCGTTGATGCCGCTCTTGTCGCGGTTGTCGCCGCGCACGATCTCCATGCCCTCATCGGCACGCCGCACGCCGAGGGTGGTCTTGCAGCCGTCACCGCAATGCGTACAGACGGTGGCGATGTGGTTCATCTCCCACGGCCGCGTTTTGTAGCGATAGGTGCCGGAGGTGAGCGCGCCGACGGGGCAGATGTCGATGCACATGCCGCACTCTTCGCAATCGAGATGGTCGCCGCCGTTGGGGGCGATCACGCTGCTGACGCCGCGGTTCTGGACGCCGAGCGCCCAGACGTCCATGCCCTCGCCGCATACGCGGACGCAACGATAGCAGAGGATGCAGCGCGGGCGATCGAAGAAGACCACCGGTGACCACTGCTGCTCTTCGCGATGCTGCTTGACCTCGGTATAGAGCGACTCCGGCGGGCCGTACTTGAACGTCATGTCCTGGAGTTCGCATTCGCCACCGGCGTCGCAGACTGGGCAGTCGAGGGGATGGTTGCCCAGAAGAATCTCCACAGTAGCCTTGCGCGCCTGCACGACCTCGTCGGTCTCAGTAAAGAAGACCTGGCCTTCGGCGACGGTCGTCGTGCATGCGGTCTGCAGCTTGGGCACCTTTTCCTGGCGGACCACGCACATCCGGCAGGCGCCGCACAGTGAAAGCCCGGGGTAGTAGCAAAACGCGGGAATCTCGATGCCGGCGGTCTTGCATGCCTCAATAAGCAGAGTTCCCGCGGGTGCGGTGATCTTCTTGCCGTCTACTGTGAACGTCACATCAGCCATAGTTTTCTCTCATTAGGCAAGAGTTCAGACCAGCACCAGTTCTTCGTGTTTTGCATAGGGGCAAGGCTTACCGTTTAAGTGGTCCTCAAACTCCTCGCGGAACTTCTCCACAAAGGCAATCGTTGGCATGGCCGCCGCATCGCCCAGCGGGCAGAAGGTCCGGCCGAGCATGTTCTTCGCGAGGTAGGCAATGTTGTCGATGTCCTTGGTGACGCCGCCTCCGGCATGGAAGCGGGTCAGCGTCTTCTTGAGCCAGTCGGTGCCCTCGCGGCAGGGGATGCACCAGCCGCAACTCTCGTGTTGGTAAAACTTGATAGTGCGGAGCGCAAACTCTACCATGCAGACAGTCTCGTCGAGGACGACAACTCCCGCTGAGCCGAGCATGGTGCCGGCCTTGCCCATCTGATCGAAATCCATGCCGACATCGATCTCGTCTGCGCGAAGCACAGGCGTTGACGATCCTCCTGGGACGACGGCTTTCAATTTCTTGCCGCCCTTGATACCGCCGGCGACGTCGTAGATCATCTTCTTCAGGTTGTAACCCATGGGGAGCTCGTAAACTCCCGGGCGCTCGACGTGACCGCTGATGCCGTAGAGACGCGTGCCACCGTTGCGTTCGGTGCCGATCTTCGCGTACTCCGCTGCCCCGATGCGGAAAATCGCGGGGACTGAGGCTATCGTCTCGGCATTGTTGATGACCGTTGGTCCGCCGTAGAGGCCTACAACTGCGGGAAACGGAGGCTTGATGCGTGGGACGCCGCGCTTGCCTTCGAGCGATTCCATCAAGGCCGACTCTTCACCGACCTCATAGGCGCCCGCGCCGGTGTGCGACATGGCATCGAAGTCGAAGCCGCTGCCGAGAATGTTCTTGCCCAGATAGCCTTTGGCGTAGGCCTCGGCTATGGCCTTGTCCATAATGTCGATCAGATAGCGATACTCGCCGCGCAAATAGATGAAGCCGTGCTTCGCGCCGATTGCGCGGCCGGCGATGATCGTGCCCTCGATGATCGAGTGCGGATCATGGAGAAAGATGACGTGATCTTTGCAGGTGCCCGGCTCGGATTCGTCTCCGTTAACCAGAACATATTTCGGATGTTGACTTTGCTTGGGGACGAACGACCACTTCATCCCGGTCGAGAAGCCAGCGCCTCCGCGGCCGCGCAGGCCGGAAGCTTTCATCTCATTGATGATCCACTCGGGAGTCTGGGCAAGACATTTCTTCAGCGATTCATAACCGCCTAACTCGACGTACTTATCGATATTGGCTGCTCCCTGGCCAAAGCGGAAGGACAGCAGTCGAACCTCATCGGGATGGGAGACAAGAACTGGCATCGGTTAGCTCCCTTTCTTATCTGCAGCGGCTTTGGCGGCGTAGTCGTCGAGCACTTTGTCCATCGCTTCGGGCGTAAGGTTCTCGTGGAAGTCGTAGTTTACCTGCACCGCAGGCGCCCAGCAGCAAGCTCCGATGCATTCGACTTCTTCAAGCGAAAACAGACCGTCAGGGGTGGTCTCTTTATGGCCGATGCCGAGGCGTTTGCTGCAGTGCGCGAGAAGTTCGTTGCCGCCGCGCAGCATGCAGCTGATGTTGGTGCAGACCTGGACGTGGAATTTGCCGTGCGGCTTGAGGTGCAGCAGCGAGTAGTAGCTGATGACATCGCGGACGTCGAGTTCGGTTAGCTGGACGCGATGGGCGATCTCCGAGATGACTTCGTCGGAGAGACAGCCGACTTCGTCTTGCGCGTAAAGCAACATGGGGACAAGCGCCGAGCGCCGCCACGGATAGGCGGTCACCAGCTTGTCGAAGCGGGCAGCGAGTTCGGGCGAAAAGATGGTTGTCGTCGTGCTCATGCCAGTACCTCGTCTTGTCGGGAAGCAGCCGTCAGCGATCCAATCAGTTGAATCGCGGCGTGATCCATATCGATCTCGGTCCCATCGAGGACAACTGTTCCATCATGGTTCAACTCGAAGGTGCCCCGGTCCTGACTGCCCCGTCCGGTAACGGACCAGGTTCCTTTGCCGACAACGGGAAAGTAGCCGACTGCCAGGGTCGTCGAAGTGGCGACGATGTTCAGAGAGTGTACGGTCAATTCGAGGACTCCATGATCCAGGCCGTGCATGCTTGCAGCCGCCGCATAAGATTTCAGCAAGACAGCGAATGAGTGCCAGAGTTCTTCGCGAATGTCTGGCCTGGAGGTCGATCTCGAAGTCATCTGTCGATCTCCCCAAGCACAATGTCAATCGAGCCGATGACGGCGACGACGTCGGCGATTAAGCGGCCTTCGCACATCGTTTGAAGAGCCTGGAGCGTCGCGAAGGATGGATTTCGCATGTGCACGCGATATGGTTTGGCCGTGCCATCGGAGACGACGTAGTAGCCCATTTCACCGCGCGGCGATTCGATTGCCTGGAAGACCTCGCCAGCTGGAACCGTAAACCCCTCGGTGACGATCTTGAAGTGGTAGATGAGGGCTTCCATCTCGGTCTTCATTTTTTCGCGGTCGGGGAGGACGACCTTGGGGGCGTCGGCCTTGATCGGCCCTTCGGGCATGCCGTCGAGGGCCTGCTGACAGATCTTCACTGACTCGCGCATCTCTTCAAGGCGGACGATATAGCGCGCCCAGACGTCGCAATCATTCGAGATCGGGACTTTGAACTGAAACTTCTCGTAGCTCGAATAGGGCATGTCGCGGCGCAGGTCGAAATCGACGCCGCTGGCGCGCAGCGGAGGGCCAGTCACGCCGAGGGCGATCCCGTCGGCTGCGCTCAGGTGGCCGACCCCCTTGAGGCGGTTCACCCAGATTGGGTTGCCGGTAAGCAGGTTCTGATATTCATCGATCTTTTCGGGCAGGATCTTGATCAGTGCCTGTACCCGGTCGAAGAAATCGAAGGGCGCGTCGAGCGCCAAGCCGCCGATGCGGAAGTAGGAGCCCATCATCCGCTGGCCGGATACGTGTTCGAAGATCCTTAAGATTTCTTCGCGCTCCCGAAAGGTGTATAGAAAAACGGTGAGCGCGCCGATGTCCATCGCATGGGTGCCGAGCCAGACGAGATGCGAGTTGAGGCGGGTAAGTTCGTTGAGCAGGACGCGCATCCACTGCGCCTTCGCGGGGATCTCAATCTCGAGCAGTTTCTCGACAGCCAAGCAATAGCAGAGATTGTTGGACATCGGGCTGAGGTAGTCGATGCGGTCGGTCATCGGAACTACCTGCTGGTAGAACTTCGCCTCGCAGGTCTTTTCGATGCCGGTGTGCAGGTAGCCGATGTCGGGAACGACCTTGAGCACCGTCTCGCCGTCGATCTCGATTACCAGGCGTAAGACGCCGTGGGTCGACGGGTGCTGCGGGCCCATGTTGAGGACCATCGTGGTGTCGCCGGAGCCTTCGACGATGTGGGGTTCGAGCAACGATCCGGTCGAAACGAATTCGGTCATCAGCGGTAGCCCTCCACCGGATAGTCTTTACGCAACGGGTGGCCTTCCCATTCGTCCGGCAGCATGATGCGGCGCAGGTTGGGGTGTCCGGCAAAGCGGACCCCGAAAAGATCAAAGACCTCGCGTTCATAAAAGTTTGCCGAGGGCCAGACATGGGTAATGCTGTCGATGACCGGATCGTCGCCGGGCAGAAAAGCTCGCAGCCGGACGCGTTGCTTCATACCGTGGGAAAGAATGTGATAGCTGATCTGAAAGCGCGGTTCGCTGGGGTACCAGTCGACGGCGGTGACGTCTTCGAGGAAGTTGTAGCCCGCAGTCTGGACGATCTTTGCCGCGTGGCGAATGTCGTCGGGTGCAACCGTGATCGTGAGTTCATTGCGGTCCCAGATGGCGTCAAGGACCGCCTCCCGCTTCCAGGCCAGCAGGGAAGCAATCGCGGGATTCGCGGCTTGGTCGGCTAGAACGGCGTCCTTACCTGAAGCAGCCATAACTTAAAGATCCGCCTTGTCTGAAGACCAGTCCAGGATGCCTTTCTTCCAGATATAGAAGAGGCCGACGACGACGAAACCCAAATACACAATCATCTCCCAGAAACCGAAGAATCGCCCAACCCCCAGTGACGGCAGCCTGCGGTAGATCACTGCCCACGGGAGAATGAAGACCGCCTCCACGTCAAAGAGGATGAACAACATGGCGACCATGTAGAACCGGACGGAGAATCGGCTGCGGGCGTCGCCGAGCACGGGTATGCCGCATTCGTAGGCTTCCAGCTTGGCCTTGTTATTGCGGTGCCGCCCGATGAACCAGGAGCCGGTGACCATGCCGCAACCCATGCCCACAACGACCAGAACCTGAATCAGCAGCGGCAGGTAATTCCAGAAGTAATTTTGCGATTGCATGTTGGCCTCTGATGAAGAGCGAAACGTTAAGCGACCGCTGCGAGTGAACCCTGACTCCGACTCTAAGTTCAAGCCTGCCATGAGTCAAGTTGGATCCAGTTCAAGGTGCAGGGGCCGAGATAAGCCGCTCTCATCGATCAACATCTCCCACGAAGAGTTTTCATCCGGCAGCAACGGCCGCCAGCTTGTGGCGTAGTATCTGGCGCTGGAAACTGGCATCGCCGCCCTTGAAATATTCATTCCATTGCAGTACCTGGATCGCTTCCGAGGGTGACGCAGAATCGGCAGTGGCTAGACGCCCAGCTTCCTGACCTGCTCCTCAAGTTGTCGTGTGATCTCTGCGGGATCGCTACCCGGATGCAGGGCAAAGATGCTGCCGACGTGAACGGTCAATTTTCCGGAACGAAACCAGCTTGTCTTTTGGCTTTTGAGTTCTCCGAGGCCCTGGAGTGCGATCGGCAATACCGGGACCTGCGATTGCGTTGCCAGCAAGCCGATGCCCGGGCGGAAGGCGTGCAACCGGCCGTCTTCGGATCTATGGCCTTCGGGAAAGATCAGGACGGAGTATCCGCGATCGAGCGCCTCGCCAGCGTGGGCAAAGCTGCGACGGAATCCGCTCGACCGCGGCAGTGGGAAGACATTGAAGAGCGCGGTGATTGCCAGATAGGCGAGCGGGCCAAGGATTCTGAGCGAGAACTCCTGCTGACGCCGGGCCTTGCGGAAATCGAGCAACATCTCTCCCGACATGGCGATGGCCACATGGCGCCGCAGCTTCGGAGGAAGGGCGTAGAGGGCGAGCGCGGGGTCATAGGATGTGACGTGATTGGCGATGATCAAGAGCGGGCCATTGGGGAGGTCGGTTGTTTGCCTGACGACGCGCGGGGCGGCCAGGAACCAGACCAATGGGCGCATGATCGCTTCGATGAAGATGACGCGTAGCAGCTGCACGAGAGTCCACCACGGCCAGTGGGGATAGATGTGGTCGTCCTGAGGGGGCGTGGCGGCCGATGGTGCGAGCGCTGGAGCGAGGCCTGGGGTCTGCGCAGGTGTCGTTTCGCTTGACGCGAACACAGAGCTTGGTAAGCGCAGCAGGCTGCGAAGCTCCCCGAGGGTGTTTACGCTCTCCATGGCGTTGTCGGGAAGCTCGATGCCGAGTCTTTGTTCGAGGGCGGATTGCAATTGAACGCGGCCCAGGCTGTCGAGGCGCAGGTCTTCAGAGAGCAGGGAGGCGTCGGTCACTTGACTCGGCGCGGCGCCGGAAATGCTGGCAATTAGGTCGAGCAGCGGGTCTGAATCGGCGGCGGCTGGTACCGAAGCATCCCGGCGTCGCAGTGTAGCGCAGGCCCACTCCCCAATCTTGCGGCGGAGGAGTTTGCCGGTGGAAGTGTAGGGGAAATTCAGGTCGGGCCAGCGCAGCCAATTGCGAATCTGCTGGTATTCGGCGAGTTCGCGGTTTGCGTCGTGAATTGCCGCATGAAGCTGCTCATCGCTACCCGAGAAGATCACCACGGCCACCGGCTCCTGGGCTTGCGAAATGGCGCAGGGAACCACTGCACAGACACTGATACCAGGTTGCTTGTTGACCGCCGCTTCCAGGTCTGAGGCATGAATGTTCATGCCCGAGGGGGTGACGATCACGTCGCTTTTGCGGCCGAGAAAGCGGAGTTCACCGGAAGCATCCTGTGCGGCCAGGTCGCCGGTGTTGAGCCATTCCTGGTCGCGATGCTGGAGATGTCCGCCCTGCCAGGTAGCGGTCGAGAGCATCTCGCCGCGGACGAGAATATCGCCGTTATCGCCGATTCGTACTTCGCGCCCCGGCAGCGGCTTGCCGATCGTCCCTTTGCCGATCTTGAAGGGGTGGTTGAGGGTCACCAGGGCGGCGGTTTCGGTGAGGCCGTAGCCTTGGATGAGGGCGAAGCCGAGGGTGTTCCAGAATTCTTCGAGTTCTTGCGGTAGCGAAGCTCCGCCGCAGACGATCGCCCAGAACTTGAATCCCAGGGCGGAATGGACGGCACGAAACCGCCACCAGTGCTTCCAGGCGGATTCTCCGCATGCCGCGGCCAGATCGGTGGCGAGAGATGGATATGTGGTGAGGAAATGCGCCTTGAGCAGCTCCAGAACTCGGGGCACAGCGGCAAGCACCGAGATGCGCTCGCGATGGATCGTCGCGATGAGGCGGGCCGGCTCCAGTTGCGATTCGAAGTGGACTTCGGCGGCGAGCAGCGCCGGCACCCAGAGTCCCATGAACTGGCCGAAGACGTGGCTGAGCGGCAGGCTATGCAGGAAGCGCAGGGGATGGACGAAGCGCTCGTATTTGAGATATTTCTGCATCTCCCGCTCGATTGGCTCCACGCTCGCGAGAATGTTCCGGTGAGTATGGACGATCCCCTTGGGTTCAGAGGTCGTTCCAGAGGTGAAGATGATCTGCAGCGGGCTTTGACCGGTGACTGCGGGGTCGACTGTGAAGAGAGGTTTGGCGGGCAGCGACTCTTGAAATTGCAGAAGGGCAAGTAGCGGCTGCGTTTCCGCCAGAGTGCTCAGCAGGGCTGAATCGCCGACGACCATGCGAGGCGCAACATCCGCGACGACGCGTGCGGCGAAGGCTGACGAGCCGGCCAGGTCGAGGGGGACGGCAATGACTCCGCGCAGCAGACAGCCGAAAAAGGCGGCGATCCACTCGGCCGAGTTTTCGCCCCAGAGGACTACTCGTTCGCCTGGCCCAATCCCGCGGCGGGCGAGTTCAGAAGAGAAGCAGCCTGTTAGCTGTGCCAGTTCTGCATACGTGGTCGCATAGCGGCGGTTTCCGCGATAGACGACGACTGCCGTTTGTGCCCCGTGGCGGCGGAAATCTTCGACGAGGCTGGCTAGATGGGGGCGCACGCTCTCAAGTGTAGCCAATGGTGAAGTGGACCTCGCAGAGCCGCGAGCAACCGGACGAGGTCAGCTTTTCAAGCCCTCTCGCTGCAAGCTGCATCCAAGTGGAGAAGTTTGCGGCGACGCGGCCGGGATTAAGTAGAATCAAGACAAAGAAGCAATTTTTAAGGAGAGATCGAGTGAACATACTGAAGTTCTGGGCGGTTTTTACGATCGGCGTGGCGTCGGGAGCCATTGTTGCACTCATCTGCGCTCCACAATCAGGCGAGAAAACCCGGCGGCAGTTGAAACGGAAGTTGGAGGACGCAAGCGACTACCTCAAGGACGCGGGCGATACCCTTGGAGAACATGCTGAAAAGGTGGTCAAGCGCGGAAAAGATGTCTGGGAGGACGTAAGCGACTCGGCAAGCAAGGTTGCGAACAAGGCCGTCAAGACAGTATCGGATCTGGTCTAGACGCTCCGCCGCAAAAAAACTTAGCTGTGACGTCACTTCTCGACCGCGAAGTCTGAGAAGCGCGTGGGCGGCTTGCTCTGGGTCTTGCAATGACAAAAGGCCCCGTGTGTGAACGGGGCCTTTCGTTGTTTCAAAAGGAGCTTAGGCGCTGAAGAGCAGGACGCCGTCGCTCTTTTCTTCTCCGACCTGGCCTACTGGGCGATAGTAGAGCTGGTTGTTTTCGAGATAGACCTCGAGAAAGGCCGGACGTTCGGTGATGCCTCCGGCGATCAGCGCCTCTGAGAGTGGGTCTTCGACGTAGCGCTGCAAGGCACGCCGCAGGGGACGCGCGCCGTAAGTCCGGTCGATGAGCGTTTTCTCGATGATCCACTTCTTGGCTTCTTCGGTGACGGAGATGGTGATTGCCTTCTGTGCCAGGTTCGCGTTGAGGTGCTGCACGAGCAGTTCGATGATCTGAACCAGATCGGCATCCGAGAGCGACATGAAGATGATGACTTCGTCGAGGCGGTTGAGGAACTCAGGGTTGAAGGTCCGCTTCACCTCGTTCTTCACCAACTCTTCCATCTTTTCCATGACAAGATCGTCCCGGTCAGACTGGAAGCCTAGGCCTTGCTTCTTTTGCAGATGCCGTGCGCCGATGTTCGAGGTCATGATCAGGATGGTGTTCTTGAAGTCGACCGTGTTGCCCAGGCCGTCGGTAAGCTGCCCGTCTTCAAATACTTGCAGCAGAATGTTAAAGACGTCCGGATGGGCCTTCTCGATTTCGTCGAGGAGCACAACCGAATAAGGCGAACGCTTGACCCTCTCGGTGAGCTGGCCACCTTCTTCGTAGCCGACGTATCCCGGAGGCGAGCCGATCAGCTTGGAGACGGAATGTTTCTCCATGAATTCCGACATGTCAAAGCGGATTAGCGACTTTTCGCTGCCGAAGAGGAAGTTGGCGAGGGTACGCGCCATCTCCGTTTTGCCGACGCCTGTGGGACCCAGGAAGAGAAATGAACCGATGGGGCGATGTGGGGATTTGAGTCCGGCACGCGATCGGCGAATTGCACGGGCTAGCGCCGAAATTGCCTTTTCCTGAGAAATGACCCGCTTATGGAGTTCTTCCTCGACGCGGAGCAGCTTTTGCGTCTCTTCTTCCTTGATCGAGAAGATCGGCACGCCGGTCCAGCGGCTGACAACATCTTCAATGTCCTCGCGAGTGACGATGCCGGCGGTCGAATCATCGAGGTGGTATTTGTCGCGGAGGGCGCGCAGGTTTTCGCGCTCTTTGCGCTCCTCGTCGGAATAGAAACGCGCCTTCTCGAACTCGTGGTTCGCGATGGCGTTTTCCATGCGGTGGACGATGAACTTGATCCGCTTCTGGACCTCGGTGATCTCTTCCGGCAGAGAGGTCTGGCGCAGCTTGACGCGTGCGCCCGCTTCGTCGATCAGATCGATCGCCTTGTCGGGAAGGAAGCGGTCGGGAATGTAGCGGTTGGAATGCGATACCGAGAAGTTAATCGCCTCGTCGGTATAGCTGACCGCATGAAACTTCTCATAACGGTCCTTGATTCCCATGATGATTCTGATGGCGTCTTCTTCGTTCGGCGGCGGCACTTTGACCGCTTGAAAACGACGTTCGAGCGAGCGGTCCTTTTCAATCGATTTGCGGTATTCGGCCGGCGTGGTTGCGCCGATGCACTGGATTTCGCCGCGGGAGAGCGCCGGCTTAAGGATATTGGCTGCGTCGAGCGACCCTTCGGCCGATCCGGCGCCGACGAGTGTGTGGAGCTCGTCGATGAAGATGATGGAATTCTGGTTCTCCATCAACTCTTTCATGATGGTCTTGAGACGCTCTTCGAACTGGCCGCGATATTTTGTGCCAGCGACGATGAGCGAAAGATCCAGCGCCAATACTCGCTTGTCGGCGAGAAAGCTGGGAACCTCCCCGTCGGAGATGCGCTGCGCCAGGCCCTCGACGATGGCCGTCTTGCCGACGCCGGGTTCGCCGATGAGCACCGGATTGTTTTTGGTGCGGCGGCACAGGATTTGAATAACGCGTTCCAGTTCGTTGTCGCGCCCGACCAGAGGATCGAGTTGGGCATCCATTGCAGCCTGGGTGAGGTCGCGGGAGAACTCGGTCAGCAGGCTGGATTCACGGTTGCGCTGCTGCGATGCTGGGGCCTTTTCCTGCGTGGCGCGCGCCAGCTCTTCGCGGATGGCCACCAGCTTGAGGCCGCGTTCGTGCAGGATTTCTGCGGCAAAGCACTTCTCCTCGCGGAGCAGGCCGAGCAGCAGGTGTTCGGTGCCGATGTGTTTGTGAGAGAGCCGCTCGGCTTCTTCTGCCGCATAGGCAAGCACCCGCTTGCATTCGTTGGACAAGGGAAGATCGACCGAGGTCGAGACCTTCTCCCGAATCGTGGTGTGGCCTTCAATTTGTTTCCGGATGGACTCCACTGAAGCGTGGGAACGCAGGAAGCGGTTGGTTAGGGCCTTGTCTTCGCGCAGCAAGCCGAGGAGCAGATGTTCGGTTTCAATGTACGGGGAGCCAAACTGGCTGGCTTCATACCGCGCAAAAAAGATCACGCGCCGTGCTTTTTCGGTATAACGCTCGAACATGTTCCCCCTTCACAAAACCGTTGCCGAAAGTCACCCCGTCTACGGAGCGCCTGCCGGCAATGGCCTCAATGCTGTCCCGTCCCCTCAGGCTGAATCCCAGCCGAAAAGTGAGGTGACTTTCTCAAGCGCGACCCTGATCAAGCGATTGCGCCTATTTTCCCCAGTCCAGACTCTGCTAACAGGTTAGACTGTGGCGTTGCAAAAACGAAAACCCGGCAATAACCACGAGCGGTCGGAACCAGATGCCCGGAGCGATCAGACCACATGAGGCGTCTCCTCCGATATACGGCCCTTTTCCAGACGAAGAACGCGGCTACACCGCGCCGCCAACGCGGTGTTATGCGTAACTATTAGAGACGTCAGGCCATGGCTGCGATGCAGGCGCTCCAAAAGCGAAAAGACCACACTGGCCGTGCGGCCATCCAGGTCTCCTGTAGGTTCATCGGCGAGCAGCACCTTCGGTTGAGTGATCAGCGCCCGCGCAAGGGAGACGCGCTGCTGTTCGCCGCCCGATAATTCCCCGGAACGATGATCGGCGCGATCACCCAATTCGACTTCATCGAGCCACCGTTCCGCCTTTTGCATTGCAGACTTGCGCGTTTCGCCCCTGGCCAGCAGCGGCATGGCGACATTTTCCTGGGCGGTGAACTCGGGAAGCAGGTAGTGAAATTGCCACACGTAGCCGACTTCGCGGTTGCGAAAAGTTGCGGCCTGCCTGGGTGAGGTGAAATTCAATAGCGTTGAGGCGAAGTATATGTCACCGGAAGTAGGGCTATCAAGCGCACCCAGGATGTGCAAAAGTGTGCTTTTACCCGCGCCGGACTCGCCAACAATGGCCATCAGGTCGCCTTGAGCGACAGTGAACGAGATGTCGTCGAGGAGCACGAGACGGCCGCGGCCGGTTATGTATTCTTTGCGGAGATTTTCGATCCGAAGGACTTCGGAGGCGAGATGCTTCTCAGGGGAATCAAGCGCATCCTGAGGGCGCGCTGCCGGGGGAGCGTACACCGGGTCTGCTGCCGAAGCCGAGGAACTCTCCATAACTACCTGTACCATTCTAAAACGGTAAAGGGAAGGGAGATCTCAGGGTAGGCGTCACGACCGTTACCGGATACAAAATCAAACACGCACTTCGGTTAGGATTCGGGGGCGCCTGGAATCACATCGCCGGCAGTGAATTTGGCGAGCGTCTTATTCCTGAGAGTCACAGGATGGTTACTTTGGAGCCTTGGGTGGCACGTGAGCGTCATAAGCTGCCTGCATTCGCTTCAGCTTCAGCACGCCGTAGAAGACCGTAATCACCAGAATGCTTACCAGGGTCCTGGCCAGACGCCTTTCCCAGGGGTACTCGCCCAGCCGGTTTGCGACGTAGCTGGCGACGATCAGGCCGAAAAAGAGGACGTTGAGGATCCAGTTCAGGATCTTCGGTACTACGAAGTGTAAGGTGCCAAAGCCAGCCAACTGATAAAGCATGAACGGCAGGATGGCTACCATCGGCAGAATCTCGGAGCTGCCGATCCACGAACCACTTGTCGTCGCAACGGAGACTGCGTCGGAGGTCTCCTTGGAATGCAAAAGCGTACTGTGCGACAACTCATAGAAGAGCGAAGGCAAGGCACACAGGAACGGCACGACCGCGAGAAGTTCGAGGACAAGCGCTCCGCTCCAGACGCCAGTCTTCGAAGAAGAATCGGCGCCCGCGCCAGAAGAATCTGAGCCGACATACAATCCGCCGATGATTGCGGCCGCGCTCGAAAGCATCAGCAACTCCACTGTGATGCCGAAACTGGCTGCTTCGCCGGCTTTGATCAGCAGCAGAGCCATGAAGCCCGGCAGGTAGAACATGATGCGCACCAACCGCGCCCATACACGTGGGTCGCGTTCAGGCGGAAGAACGGGAAGAGGTTGTCCGTCAGTTCCGAGTGTGGGTCTCTCCTTAGACATTGCTTTCCTCGAATTGCTGAAGATTTCGTTCGATTCGTAACCCTAACACAGCGCCGCGGTTCGCGAGAATACGGAATTTTGCCAATGGCAGCACAGAGCGAGGGCGTGGAATCACTCGTATCGCAAAGCTTCGGCAGGCAGCACCCGCGCCGCCGAGGATGAAGGATAGAGCGTCGCCAGCAGCGAGACTCCGAGCGAGACCAGCGCCACGATCACGCCGTCGATGAGCCGGGGCGCGAAGGGTAAATAATCGAGCGAATAGACCTGGGGATCGAGTTGGATGAAGCGGTAGTGATGACCGGCCCAGGCGGCAGCATAGCCGATGATCAACCCGAGGATGGTTCCGAGCACGCTGATCAGCAATCCCTGAAATAGAAAGATGCGGCGAATCTGGTCCGGCGTTACTCCGAAGGACATGAGCACGGCGATGTCGCGCGTCTTCTCCATGACCATCATGGTGAGCGCGATCAGGATGTTGAGCGCGGCGACGCAGACGATCAGCGCGATCACGATGAAGGTGACGTATTGTTCGAGGGCCAGGGCGCGAAAGATCTCCTTGTTCTGCTCCATCCAGTTGGTCGTCAGGAAGCCGGGGCCAGCGGCTTGTTCGATTTCGCGGCCGATGCGGTCGGCGTGGTAAAGGTCGTCGACCTTGAAGGAGATGACGGAGATGATGTCGGGCTCACCGAATAGGCGCTGGGCGTCAGCGAGACGGATGAAGGCGAAGCCATTGTCGTATTGATAGAAACCGGAATGGAAGATCCCCACGACCTGGAAACGCTGGTACTTCGGTTCAAGGCCGTAAGGGGTGAGTTCACCTTGAGGGCTGATGACCATCACCGGCGAGCCAACCTTGGCATCGAGCGTCTCGGCGAGGTCGTAGCCGATCATTATCGGAGGGATCGCCGCGTTTGCCGCGGGAGCCGTCTGGCCGCTGTCGTTCGGGTCGGGATCAAGCGGTGCGGCGCTGCCCAGCGCTGGCTTGATCAGGTCGCTCACTGTCTGCTCTTCGCTGGGGATGATGCCTTTAATCATCGCGCCGCCGGAGCGTGGACCACGCGCGATCAACACCGGCTCGTAAAGCCCCGGCGCCGCCGCGGTCACGTGGGGGAGATGAGCGAGCCGCGCGGTCAGCTCGCGCCAGTTGCGGATGCCATCGTCCTGGACGCGCATGAGCGAAACATGCGCGGTCGAGCTCAGCAGGCGTTCCTGCAGGTCGCGGCGCATGCCGTTGGTGATAGCGAGCGCGATGATCAGCGAGGCCACGCCGACGGCGACTCCGGCGATGGAGATGGCGGTGATAACGCCAATCACCGCCTGACGCCGCTTGGCCCGGAGATATCGCGCGGCGATGAAGAGCTCAAAGCGCATAGCTTCCTAACGCACGACGGTCTTTGCGGCCGTCACATTCTCAAAGCGGTCGTAGGCGCGCAGCGTGACGATGTGCTCTCCGCTTGCTGCTGTTTTGAGCGGTGCTGAAAAATCGTAGTGTTCTTCGAGCGAGTCGGAGAGCTTGCCGACCGGTTCAATGTACTGCCAGGGACCCGCGTCGATCGAATATTCTGCGTGGGCGATGGGCGATGCAGCATCTGTTGTGGTCGCGGTCACATGAATTTTGTCACCTTCGAGACGGGCGGTCAGAGCCGTGATGATTGGCGGCGCTGTGTCGATGACGAACCGGTCGCTGGTGCGGTCAGAGGTCAGCGCTTCGCCTGGATTGTGCGAAGGAGCATCGCTCGCCACTACTTTGACGCGATAACCGCCATCGGGCAGCAGTGCCGCGTCAAAGGAGTAGAACTTCTCGGTAATGCCGTCCTTGAGCAGCCGCCAGTCTTTGTCGCCGTCGGCGCGGAACAAGACCGAGTAGATGAGATCGTCGCCGTTTTCGTCATGTGCCGCCCAGCGCACTGTTACCGCGCTCTTGTCGCGGATCCCGGTTAGCGGCGTATTGGACCCACCCTCGGGAAAAGTAATCACATTGCTCTGGGCGGAGGGAAAGCTGATGTTCACCGTCTGCGGTTGCTGCTGGGCCTGCACGGAAGAGTTGACGCGAGCGCCGGGCTGAACGACCAGTTCGTCGACTGAGGGCGCTACGTTGACCGGCAGATAGTTCAGTCCGATTGAGGCGATCGCGACCTCATCGCGGAGCACGGCCTTCCACTGTACAAAGCGAGCCGAGGGAACCGGGATGTTCGCGGAATTGGGGCTGACTTTAGCCCATTCGCTCCAGTTTCTCTCCGGGTTCTCAACGTTGCCCGAGCGCGCGAAAAGATCGAAGCTTGCAGCGCTGGAGTTGACCTCGGCGCGACCCCATTTCGAGAAGACTCCGGCATCGAAGACATCGCTCTCATAGTTGGCTTCGGAATCGGCGCCGTGCGAGAGCAGATAGAGCTTGCCTGCATTGGCCGTGGCCACGAAGTAGCCCTGGGGTGTGTCGGCGAAACCGACGGCCTGCGATGCTTCGAGGTGGGCAAGGTCTTCAAATTCGCCGCTCTCGTGAATGCGGTAGATGCGGCCGCGATTGCCAGTCGCAGCCAGCAGCCCATTAGGCGTCGAGCGCAGGGCGTAGACAACGGATTCACGATCAGACCAGAGTTTGCGCGGCGCACCCCCGGCGGTGATCTCGTAGATGTCAGAACCGTCGGGGACGACGTTATTGGCGCTCGATGCCTGTACCGATCCCGGCTGCAAAATGGTGATGGTTGCAGTGATCCCGGGAGTTCCTGTGACCGGAAGAGGTGGCAGAGTGGTGTGATTTCTTTCGCCTACCGCGCTCGCGTAGATGACTCCGTCTTCACCGGCTGCGACGGAAGTAATCTCGCTCTTGGGCGCGTCATAGACGATGAAGCCCTTGCCGTCTGTGCCGATGCGGTAGATCAGCCCGGTGCCGTCGGAACCGGCGATTAGATTGCCTTGATGATCAAAGGTCATGCAGCGAATATGCTGCTCGTCGCTTTTGAAGAAGAGCTCGGGCTTTGCGCCAGGTTGTGAAGGATCGATTCGGTAGATGGCTGCGGGGCCACCGGTTGCTATATACAGCCGTCCCTTCGCGTCAAAGAGCAGGTCCCAGATGTACTTTGGCTTCTCCGCGGTTGTGCTCGGGTCGAAGGCGACAACAGCCGTCTTGTCGTCGAGGCCTGTCGCGTCCGGCTTGAGCTTGTAGACCTTGCCGGAGGGGAGGGTGGCTGCATAGATCGAGCCGTCCGGCCCCACGCGTATCGCCTGAACATTGAGGTCTGTGGTGTCAAAGAGCTTTGTCGATTTGCCGTCGGGTGTGACCTTCAGCACCGTTGCAGGCGAGCCGGTGGCGAGGTAGGCGTTCCCCGCAGGATCGGAAGCAACCGCCCAGACATAAGTGGAGGGCGTGGTGAAGACGGGCGTAACCTTGGGCCCGGGAATGATCGAACCGTCGCTTCGAATCGCTACTCCATGCGGCCGGCCCTTCTCAAATTCGTCATAACGGGACTGGCTCCAAAGATGAGTTCCCTGGGCGTGGGCGAGAGGCGAGAGCGCAAGAAAAGGAAGAAGTTGAAGGCTGCGGCGGATTCGAAACATGCTGAAATTGAGTCTACTAGAGCGTCGCGTGCGCGCTCTCATCCAGCTTGGGTTGGGAATCGCGGTCCTCAATGACCGAGCCGAGGGTATCGGGCCCTTCGCGCCAACGGCGTCGCAGGAATCGATTCATCGGCTCGGAGTAAATCCTGGCGACAAACTCGCCTAACAGGCCGGCGGTGAAGATGACCAACAGGAAAAGCACCGGCACTCCTGGCATGGGCTTGCCCATGCACACGAAAACCGCGAAGAATCCGAAGACGACAAACATGTGGGTGAGGTAGACCTCATAGCTGCGCTGCCCGAGTCGGAGAAGCGGAGTGACGATGCGTGGACCACGCCATTGAGTGGTTGCCGATGCCGTAATTAGCAGACAGGCGCCGAGCGCGACGAGACTCATGTCCAGTCCGCTGCGCTCGAAGCCGAGCTTTTGCGCGAGGTTTCCCATGCAGAGGATAAACACCAGAAAAGCAGTGCCGAGAACTGTACAAAGACGGATGGCGGACTTGGATATCCTGATGCGGCTCAACAGCAACGCAGTCAGACATCCCATCGCGATCGCATCCATGCCGCCGAGGTAGGAATACTCGCGCCAGACCGGGTTGCCGTAAGTGAGCACCGTTCGCGCGAACGGACCTAGCATGACAAATCCGACCAGGAGTGGAATCATCAACTTTCCCTTGCCAGGCAGACGGCAGACAAGAGGGAAGAAGAGATAGAACATCTCTTCAACCGAGAGCGACCACAGGATGTCCCAGTTGCCGGGAAGATATCCTCGAGTGGCCTCGAGGACATTCACATGAAAGGTGAGCGCGGCGATCAACGCTCGCCCCAGGCCGCCGGTTTTTGCTGAGACGACGAAGTTTGGGGCACCTGCCAAGTGAAGGAGGCTCAAGGCCACCAGCAACAGGAGTAGCAGCGGCGCGATGCGGGCGAAGCGAAGACGATAGAAATCGGGAATGCTGACAGCCGCTAGCGTGCACCAACGTCGCAGCGCGGTCGATGTGATCAGAAATCCTGAAACGGCGAAGAATATCTGCACTCCGTACTGACCGTTCCATACGAGCGACGAGACAATCTGACTTGGCAGGCCTTTGGTATATGCAACATGCGCAAACAGGAGGCGCATGTTGACGTGGTTCATCAGGACGAAAAAGATAGCTAGCCCACGCAGCAGGTCGACGCCGTCGAGCCTGGTCCAGCTGCGGCTACTGGCGGCCGAGGGTCTTCCCGGCTGCTTCATTGCATCTTCTGCCATGAATGAGAACGTCTGTATCTGTATGGAAGGTGATGCGACGGCGAGCGCTGCCATTGAACCCTCGGCTGGCGTGAGATTGTGCAGATACCAATGGGCACTGAGTTTTGCCTTCGGCCTTGCCGCCAGCAGTGTGGCTGGCTCATCGGCCAATACGGATACGTCAAAGGAATTGAGCGGAATTCGGAGCCCCATGCCCTCGACCTTCAGAATGGCTTCCTTGCGGGTCCAGCAGCGGTAGAAGGCGTCAAACCACTCCTCGCCGTCGAGCGGCGCCATGCTGGCAATCTCGGCAGGTGAGAAAAACCTGGTCGCCACATCGCGTTCGATCGGTCGAATATCCTCCACGTCCACGCCGATCTCGGAATCGAGGCCCACCGCGAGGAGCGCGATGCTCTTGCTGTGACTGAGGTTGAAGCGAAGCGGCAGCTCAGCGGCTGTCAGAATGAGCTCCGGTTTGCCGCCCTCGGCTTCGCGGTAGACCAGAGACTCGGGCTGTCTGTGCAGGTAGCTCCCCAGAATCCGGCGCATATTGGCGTGGCAGACCGAATAGCGGACTTTGTCGGGAGCGAAGTAGAAACGGGCTGTCCGCGCCCGCTCTTGGTCATCGAGAATCTTCAGGTCGGCGGCAGCGGGTTCTGTCGGGTCGGCTGAATGTCCACGCCCAGACGTGGACTTCTTCGTGACCAATCTCGACCGGCAGCTGTTTTTGGGGCCAGAGCAGTGAACCGGGTTGTGGGGGAATCCTGGAGCCCATCCGGTTGATGGTATCGCGATTTCGGTTTCCGCCTTCCCAACCGGCGGGGAGTCCGCAATAATCGGGGTGTCCTGATGAGCTACTTATCGGAAACGGGGTAACCGCTATTGAAACTGTTGGCGAAATTCAATCTGATGCTTATCTTGCTATTCGGGATCGGCCTGCTGCTGGTTTCTCAGCTTTCGCGCCGCTTTCTCGAAAACAATGCCCGCGAACAGACCATCCAGCAGGCCAGGCTGATGGTTTCGAGCGCCCGCTCGACGCGCGACTACACGGAGGAGGAGCTGGATCCGCTGCTCGAAAAGACGCCGGACAGCGCCGAGCGCTTCCTGCCACAGACGATCCCGTTTTACGCGGCGACGGTAACGTTTAATCATCTGCGCCGGGATTATCCCGACTACACCTACAAAGAGGCGGCCCTCAATCCGACCAACCCGCGCGATCGCGCCGAGGACTGGGAGGCTGACATCATCAATTACTTCCGCGATCACCCCGGCAAGACGGAGTTAATTGGCGAGCGCAATACGCCGACCGGGCAGAGTATTTACCTCTCGCAGCCGATCGCCGTTCAGGAGGGCTGCCTGAAGTGCCATAGTACCCCGGCGACGGCGCCGCCAACCGAGGTCAGCACCTACGGAAGCTCGAATGGCTTCGGCTGGAAGATCAATGAAGTGGTTGGCGCGCAGATCGTCTCTGTGCCGACCGAAGTGCCACTGGCCATCGCCCATCAGGCCTTTCAGACGCTGCTGCTGTATCTTTCTCTGACCTTTGTTGCCACCATGATCGTGATTGACCTGGGACTCTACTACATCGTGATTGTGCCCCTGCGTAAGCTGGCGAGGACGGCCGACCTGGTCAGCAAAGGCGATCTGAGCCAGCCGGAGTTCGCGGTCAAGGGTAAGGATGAAATAGCTGAGGTGACGGGCTCCTTCAACCGCATGTATGTGAGCCTGATCAAGGCGATGAAGATGCTGGAGGAATAGTCGGCTGCGGCCCTAGTTCTCCAGGGAATATTTCTGCCGGGTGGCCATAAACGCCTTACGCTCGCGCTCGGTGCTGATTTCGGCTGAAACCAGCGAATAGAGCTCGTCGAGCGTGCATGCCTGCTTGGCGGCGCGACTCACGACGACCTTAGCGATTGGGCCGATGTAGTGCGCCAGCTCGCGGGCGACAGAAGAGAGCACGCTGGCGCCGCTCAGAGTCTTGGTTGGCGACCTCGCAGCGACGGGCGTCCCGTCCGGCTTCCTTGGAGGGTGCCCACTGGTGTCGCGTGCCTGCGCCGGTGTCGGCAGCAGAGTCCTGGTTTCGTCCGTGTTCAGGGAACCAAGCTCTTCGAGGAAGTGCTCTGCGGTCTGGAACCGATCGTCCGGCGACTTGGCCATCGATTTCATTACGATTGCGCAGAGTTTCGGGGGAATGTTGGGGTTGATTGTGGCGGGGTCAGGCGGAGTCTCTTTCAGATGGCCGCTGGCGATGGCGAATTCGCTCGATCCGTCGATCGGCGCCCGCCCGGTGAGCAACTGGTAGAGGGTTACGCCGACGGAGTAAATGTCGGAACGGGCATCGACCCGCTCGCCCATAACCTGTTCCGGAGACATATAGTGCAGCGATCCAAGAATCAAGCCGGTGCGGGTGATGTCTGAGCCGAGGCCCTGGAAGGCGAGTCCGAAGTCGAGCAGCTTGACGCGTTCACGTGCGGTGACCATGATGTTGGACGGCTTGATGTCACGATGGACGATCCCTTTGGCGTGCGCAAAACTCAGCCCTGAGAGCACCTGGCGCATGTAGTCGAGGCTCTGGCTCATCAGGATGGAGCCGGAGCCCAGCTTGGCGCGCAGCGTCACGCCCTCAACAAACTCCATGATCATGATCATTTGGTCGCTGTGGCGAAAAGCGTTGTGAAGAGCGGCGATGTTGGGGTGGTCGAGGCTGGCGAGCACGCGGATTTCGCGCAGAAAGCGCTCGGAGACCTCTTCGCCACCGCCGGTCTGGACGGAGAGCAGCACCTTCATCGCCTCGATGCGCTGCGAGATGGCGTGTCGAACCTGGTATACCTGGCCGATGCCGCCCGCGCCGAGCGTGCCGATCACCTCATAGTCGCCGACCAGATCTCCAACATTGAATGCCATGAGTCTCCGTTCGCCTTCCATCATAATGCGACGTGGCACAGCCCCCAACTACGGCCGGATGATCGCCTCACGGAGAAAGTCGAAATTCCCCGAGCTTGAAAGCTGGATGTTCTCAAGTCGACGATTGTGCACGATGACCGTATCGAGATACCAGAGGTTGATCGAGGGAAGCTCTGTCGCCAGGATCTGCTGAATCTGGCGGTAGATCGCCGCGCGGTCGGTCTGGGCTGGAGTCAAGGCCGCCTTGGCGATCAGCGCATCGACCGTAGGATTGCTGTAGTAGCCACGATTGGCGCCGTGCGGAGGCTGGCTGGCCGTGGCGTAGGCGTAACGAAAGATGTCCGGTTCTTCATTGCCGCCGATCCAGCGCAGCGTATACATCTGGAAGGCGCCCTTGGTGATATCTGCGTAGAAGGTGGCGAATTCGAAGGTTCGCACGTCGAGCGCGATACCGACCTCGCGCAGTTGCTGCTGGATGACAACAGCGAGAGTCCTGGTGGTTTCGTCGGTCGAGGTCTTGACCGTAAGATGGAAGCGGATACCGTCTTTGCCGCGTTTATAACCGGCGTTGTCGAGGATTGACTCGGCTTTCGAAGGGTCGAAATTATAGGCCTGGACATTGCCCGTCCACGCCCAATGGTTGGTGGGCAAGAGGCTTTCAGCGAGCCGTGCTTGACCTCTCCAAAGTGTCTGAATGATCAAGGGGCGATTGATGGCGTTCGCGATTGCTTGGCGAACGCGAACATCCTTAAGAATCGGGTCGCGGGTGTTAAACGAGATGTAATTGAGGACTGTTCCTGGGCCGGTCTCGACGACGAGCTGGGAGTTGTCTCGAAGGGCGAAGACCTGGTCTGCGCTCAAGGCGTTTACCGCGACGTCGGCGGAGCCTTTTTGCAGCTCCAGGGCGCGCGTGATGGAGTCAGGAACGACTGCGAAACGGACGCGCTCGAGATTTGGCGGTTGCGACCAATAACTTCGGATTTCGCTCGATGACGACTTCTTTGTCTTGCTCCTGAGAGACGAACCGAAAAGGGCCGCTTCCAATCGGATGACGGCCGAAGTCGCGTCCACTGCCGGCGGGGATGATGCCGATCGCGCCGTCGGACAGATTGGGCAGCAAGCCGGGGTCGGGCTGTTTGAGGTGAATGACCACAGTCAGCGGATCAGGTGCGTCGATACGGGTGATGTTGCGATAAGCCTGCAACTTTACGGTGGGAATGGAACCCTTGAGGATCGAGTCGAATGTCCATTGCACATCTTTTGATGTGAGCGGACGGCCATCGTGGAACTTGACTCCGCTGCGCAGATGAAAGATGTAGGTGAGCGGGTCGGGCGTCTCCCAGCTTTGTGCCAGCCAGGGTTGGACGTTGAAGTGTTCGTCGCGACGAACGAGCGCGTCGAAGATCAGCGAGTCGATGTGCTCCGATTGGCCATCAGTGCCGATGCGCGGATCGAGGTTGGTCGGGCTGCTCTCGATGACCATGACAACTGTGCCAGGCGGATCCTGTCCTTGGCGACAGCCCGCGGCCAGAAAAACGGCACCCAGTGCGAATATGCCACAGTAGCGGTTACGCATAGGTAATATCGCCCAGAATGGCCAGTCGACTTGCGCCGGTCGCAGCGGGTACGTTGCCGGGACGCCGGTGCCAGGTTTCATAGGCCAGCAGCGCGAAAGCGACCGCCTCCTTGGACTGCGCGGGCAGGCCGGCGTGGTCGGTGGTCGCTACTCTGCAGCCAAACGGGCTAAGGGAATTGTGGAGCATCTTGATCAGTGCTTCGTTGCGGGCTCCTCCGCCGGAAACGAAGAGGTCGACGGGTGCATCTTTCATCATCGGCTTTACAAATCGATCATAAGCCGCCGCGATGCTGTGAGCGGTCAAGGCAGTTGCGGTCGCAATTGCATCTTCGGGAAGAGCGCTTGCCGCCTTGCACTGCTTAAGAAAACTCGTCGCGTAGTCCGTGCCAAACTCCTCGCGACCTGCGCTCTTGGGTGGCTTGTGGCGGAAGAACGGGTGGCGCATTGCAGACTCGAGCACGGCGGGTAGCGCGCTTCCTCGCGCCGCTATGGAGCCACCGCGGTCATACGCTTTGCTGAAGAGTCTTGTGGTCAGAGCGTCAATGACCATGTTGGCCGGTCCGGTGTCGAAGGCGATGAGGTCGGTCAGCGATGCTCCGGGCGGAATCGCTGTCAGGTTGCCGATTCCGCCGAGATTTTGGAGCACGCGGCCTCGGGTGGGATGGCAAAACATCATGTAGTCGAGCAGGGGAACGAGGGGGGCTCCCTGGCCGCCAGCAACCATGTCCGCTGGGCGGAAGTTGGAGACGACAGGAACTCCGGCCTCGGCCGCCAGCAATGCCATCTCGCCGATCTGCCAGGTACAGTTGAGCTTCTTTCCGGCGTGAAGGGCGGCCGTGGGTTGATGATAGATAGTCTGGCCGTGGCAGCCGACGAGGTTAATCTTGACCGGATGTTTTTTCAAAGTCTTTCGGAGGGCATCGGCATAGGCAATGCCGAGGTGCCAGTTGAGACGCGCGAGTTCGGCGGTCGAAATGGACTTTGCATCCATCGAAGCCAGTACCGCTATCCGCAATTGTTTGGAAAAAGAAACTGCAAGGTGGGCGAGCAGCTTGATCTTTAGCCCGTGCACGCCGGGAGCGATGCGGACGAGCGCGATGTCGATTCCGTCGGCCGAGGTCCCGCTCATGACTCCAGCGACGGTCATTGCCTTTTCGGGTGGGATTCGTTTGTGGGTTGGCATCATTCGGCGGTCCTCGTCTCCGGCTCTGGAAACTGAGAGCGAAAGGCTGCAACCGCCGCACGCAATCTCTCAATGTGTAACTGCGACGGTGGCTTATTGAGGGGAGTTGCATCGATGGTCTGTTTGGCACGGATGATCTTTCGACAGGCGGCTTGAACTATGCTCTTGAATGCCGCAGAGCGTTCAGCTTCTGTGAGCAATGCCTCGTAGGCGCGCAGAAGTAGCGCAGGATCTTTGCAAACCTCGATCAGATGCGTTCCGGCTGCGACAGCCTGTACAGCGGCCTCTTCGATCGTCGTCTGGGTGAGAATGCCACCCATCTCCATGTCGTCGGAGAGGATCAGCCCTCGATAGCCGATCCGCTTTGTCAGGACATTGGTGATCCAGAATTGCGAGATCGACGCTGGTTTCTTGTCTCCGCTCGCCGGATAGCTGGCATGCGAAATCATGACAATCGGCAGCCGCGCCTTCAGCTTGCGGTAGGGAAGCATGTCTGACTGCCAGAGCTGTTCCATGTCGCGCGAGATTACTGGAGTGGCGTGATGAGAATCGAGGGAACCTCCGCCAAGCCCGGGAAAGTGCTTTGCCGCAGCCAAGGATGTGGTTACTCTCCAGTCCGCTCAGGAAGGCGTCAGCGTATTCTGCCACCTTTTCTGGTTCCGCAAAGGCGGTTCTGGTCCGCATCACCGCATGCGATTCCAACAGAGCGAGATCGAGCACTGGCGCCAGCACAACATTGAATCCCAACGCGTGCGCCTCGCGTCCGATGAGCTTGCCGTGTTTGAGGTAGACACTCTTTCTGCCCGAGGCGGCGATGGCGGCCAGCGAAGGCATGGGGCCGATCAGATCCCGAAGGCGGTCGACAAGCCCGCCTTCGAGATCAATGCAACGTAAGAGCTGCGAAGAAGAGGTCGAAGCTGCGTCGGCCAGTAGACGATAGGTCTGTGTCGCCTGTTCAATATTTCGGCGGAAGAGAATCACTCCGCCGGGTTGGATGAGCTTAAGCCAGGACCTTTCAAGCGGAGTCAGCTCAGGGCCTTCGAGGCCGGCGATGAGCAACTGCCCGACTTGTTTGCGGAGGGCGATCATTGTGGGCCGCTCTTTTGTTTCGTGCGCCCCGCGAATCTCGTTTTTTAGCTCTTCGAGCAGATTCAGCGCTTGCAGCGGAGTGAGGGTATTGATGTTTGTCGATTCCAGCCGATCGACAACAGTCTGCGAGAGCGGGGTGAACATGGTCAGCTGCAGCGGCGCCTCGGTTTCGATGGCCACGTTTTGGCGCTCGGAGCGTTCATGTTGCTTCAGCACCTGTCTTGCGCGTTGCAGCACCGATGCAGGCAGCCCGGCAAGGCGCGCAACCTCGATGCCGTAGCTCTTGTTGGCCGGCCCAGGCTCGATTGCGTGAAGAAAGACGATGCCTTGCGGCGTCTCTTTGACCGCCACGCGAATGTTGCTCAGGTGGGGCAGTTGCTCGGCGAGCAGGGTGAGTTCGTGGTAGTGGGTTGCAAAGAGTGTACGCGCGCAGATCTTCGCATGCAGGTATTCGAGCGCAGCCCAGGCGAGCGACAATCCATCAAAGGTTGCCGTGCCACGGCCCATCTCATCGAGCAGGATCAGCGAGCGTTCGGTCGCGGTGTTGAGGATGGTTGCCGTCTCGGTCATCTCGACCATGAAGGTGGACCGGCCGCGAGCAAGATTGTCGCTCGCTCCTATGCGGGTGTAGATGCGATCGACGATGCCGAACCTCATGCTGCGAGCGGGAACGAAACAGCCAAGTTGTGCCAGGATCACCAACAGCGCCGCCTGGCGCAGATAGGTTGACTTGCCGCCCATGTTTGGCCCGGTTACGAGCAAGATGCTGACGCCCTCGGTATCGAGGTGCAGGTCGTTCGGGATGAAGCGGCCTTCTCCCGCATCTTCCATCATGCATTCGACGACGAGGTGGCGCGCCTCGATCGCTTCGAGGATGTTGCGGTCGTCGAGCTGCGGACGGACGTAATTTCGCAACGACGAAATATGCGCGAAGTTTGCCAGCAAGTCGATCTCGGCGATGGCCGCGCTAGTCCTGCGGATGCGTCCCGCCGCGGCGAGCACGAACTGGCGTAGTTCTTCGACGAGGCGCTTTTCAATATCGATGCAGCGATCGTGCGCGGTGAGGATGCGGGTTTCGAAGTCTTTCAGTTCGGGGGTGGTGAACCGCTCTGCGTTGACCAAGGTTTGCTTGCGCTGATATTCGTTGGGAACGTTGCCCAAGTTCGATTTGGTGATCTCGATGTAATAGCCGAATACCGAATTGAAGCGGACTTTCAGCGACTGGATTCCGCTACGAAGGCGCTCGCGTTGTTCGATAGCTGCGATTGATTCGCGCCCGGAGTGGCTGATCGCACGCAGTTCGTCGAGCTCGCCATCCACCCCCTCGCGGATGACTCCGCCATCAGTCGCGGTAAGCGGCGGTTCGGGGACGATGGTCGCCTCGATTTTTGTCTGCACATCTTCGAGGATGTCGATGCGATCCAGGCAGTCTTTCCACAGCTCAGATGTTAAGGGTCCGAGCGCCTGCCGCAGCTTTGGCAGCTTGCGTAACGAGACACCAAGCGCTAGTAGGTCGCGCGGTCGAGCGGTGTCGAGCGAGATTCGACCGAGCAGCCGTTCCAGATCGAGAATGCCGTCGAGAGCGGCGCGGAGGTTTTCGCGAAGGATCAGATCGGAGTGCAGTTCGCCAACTGCATCGTAGCGTCGCGCAATGACTGCGCGCTCGGCGAGGGGACGCAGCAGCGACGATCGGAGCAGGCGCTTGCCCATTGGCGTGTGGCACTTGTCGAGCGAGTGGAAGAGCGTCGCCTGTGTATCGCCATCGCTGAAGAGTGTGTCGATAAGCTCGAGATTGCGGACGGTCACTTGATCGAGTTGCAGGCAGTCGGACCGCTCGTAGAATCGGATGCTATCGATATGGTCGAGCCGCGCCTGCTGGGTGTTGCGGGCGTAATGCAGCACAGCGCCAGCAGTGATGGCCGCCGCGAGATGTCCAGCGAGCCCGAAACCGTCGAGCGATTTTGTTCCCAATTGTCGTTCGAGCAGAGGAATCGCGTAGTCCGCCGTAAACGCATACGCGTCAATCGGGGTCTTCGCACGGATGTTGCCGAGTGGCTTGATGGCCTCAGCGCTTTCTGGATCGGAGAAGAGCGGATGGGTTGCGGCATAAAGAAGTTCGGCCGGCTTAATTGTGGTCAGCTCGTCGACGGCTCGCGAGACTGCGCCTGGCCCGGTGAACTCCGTCGTCCGGAAGTCTCCGGTGGAGATATCGAGCAGGGCGAGAGCGGCGATTCCGTCGGTGAAGTGGAGTGCCGCGAGGAAATTATTCTGCTCGACGCCGAGGGTCGAATCGATCGCGGTGCCCGGCGTGAGCACGCGGGTGACTTCGCGGCGAACGATCTTCTTAGTGAGCTTCGGATCCTCCATCTGGTCGCAGATGGCGATCCTGTAGCCTTTGCGCAGCAGCCTCGCAAGGTAGCCGTCGGCGGCGTGATAAGGGACGCCGCACATTGGAATCGAGCGTTCTTTGTCACGGGCGGTGAGCTGGATTTGCAGTTCGCGCGACGCTATTGTGGCGTCCTCGTAGAAAAGCTCGTAAAAGTCGCCCATACGGAAGAAGAGCAGGGCGTCGGGATGCTGGCGTTTGGCGGCCGCGAACTGACGCATCACCGGGGTCAGTGCGGAGTCGGTGGTTTCTGATTGCGATTGAACAGACACGGAAACGCCAGCATACCGCGAACGGGACACTGGCGCTCAGCTTTGACGGATTCGTCTGCCGATTCAAGACTCTGGCAGCGGTTGGACGATGGCTAGTCCCGGGTGAGGGCGTCGGAGCCGTGCTGCTTCACCATCTTGTTGTAGATTCCCAGCAAGAGGAAGGGAGCTGCCCATTGGCCGATGAAGAGGGCCATGTTGTCTTTGTTCTGCGCCTTGAGAATCAGCGAGGCGGCCATGGACGTTAAAGAAGCAGCAAGGAAAAAACTGGTGGGCAACTTGGCTGTCTGGCTTTCAAGCAAAGCGGTAATCTGGTCTTCGGATGCTTCTCCTGCTTTTACACGGTAGTCGGTCATTCAAATATCTCCCTATCAATCTTTAAGAACTCTTGATTGCCCGGCGGTCGCCGGGTGTAAACATCACTGCTTAAGAGAGATGCGGATTAGCGTCTTCGGGGCGGTCGATGGAAGTCGCCAAGTTCGTGGAATCAACGATATTTGCTGACTTTTGAAGGAGCTCGCCGCGAACTTCTTAAAGGCAAATCTCTGCTGTCCCTGTTAAACATGATCAGCAGCCGTAAATCGGCTGAATATGCCTTGTTTGCGAGGCAACCAAGTATCATGGGACAGGAATGTTTCTACTCTGGCTCAGGGTCGCGGCGGTCTGCTATGGGGTAGCGACGCTTTGCGCTCTACCGGCGATACTCTACAACCTGCGTGGCTGGGCCAGAGTCTTTATCGTGGCTTCAATCACGGGGTTTGTCTTTCATTTTGTGTCGCTTGCGGAGATGTTGGGTGAGGCGCATCGCTGGGTGCCGGTTGGAACGCGGGAGATGCAGTCGCTGTTGGCTCTGTTGATAGTCGGAGCATTTCTCCTGGTTTGGACCCGATTCCGCGCTCTCTCTTTCGGACTCTTTGCGCTGCCACTCGCGTTCCTTCTGGTGTTTTTTCCGGCGATCGGGCTGGAGAGATACACGTTTAGCTCGCCCGGGACACGCAATGGCTGGATCATTGTCCACGTCTGCGCTCTGTTGGCCGCATATGCTGCGTTGATTTTCAGCTTGCTGGCCAGCCTGCTTTACTTAATTCAAGAGAAGAGACTTAAGGATCGGAACAACCCATCGTTTCTGGCTTGGCTGCCTCCGCTGGAGACGATGAACCAAATCGGTCACGGGGCCCTGGTTGTCGGCTTTCATTGCATGACCGTCGGGCTGCTGATTGGCTCGCTGATTGCGCAGGAAAGTGTGGGGCCGGCATATTTTCGCGATCCAAAAGTGATCCTTTCCTTCGGCATGTGGATTCTATATATATGCATGCTGCTGGTGCGCCACAGCACAGGGCTTCGCGGCCGTCGGGCGGTATATTGGTCGAGCCTGGTATTTCTGGTCGTGTTGAGCGTGTGGGCGGCGAACGTCTTTAGTTCGGTACACAGGTATTCTGTTCCCTGATTTTCGGTTGTAGGGTGTTCTTTAGAGACGAGGCAAAGCAAGAACTAAGCGATGACGATCGATAAAGCCAGCATGAACGCCGGAAACCTGCTGCTCTTTGGGGTGAACCACAAGACCGCCCCGGTCGAGTTGCGGGAACAGATCGCGATTCCTGTGGCGCGGCTGGCCGAGGCGACGCGATCGCTGGCGCAGACGCCCGGTGTCCGCGAGGCGATGATTCTCTCTACCTGCAACCGGGTGGAGCTGGTCGTCTGCCCAGACGCGAGCGCTCCCGATCTCATGGGATTCTTCAATGAGTTCTTTGCTGTAGACCATTCTGAGTTGCGTCCTCACATCTACGAATACTGGGGGCAGGATGCGGTGCGGCATCTCTTTCGCGTCGCCTCAAGTCTGGACTCGATGGTCGTCGGCGAACCACAGATCCTGGGCCAGGTAAAAGAAGCCTACGCGGTGGCGAAGTCGGTCGGAGCGGCGCAAACCGGACTCGACAAACTGCTGCAGAATGCCTTTGGCGTTGCGAAACGCGTGCGCAGTGAAACCGAGATCGGCAGCGCCTCGGTTTCAATAGCCTCGATTGCCGTCGATCTGGCGGAGAAGATTTTTGGTTCGCTCGAGGGGAAAAAGGTCTTTCTGATCGGCGCAGGCAAGATGAGCGAACTTGCCGCCCGGCATCTCGTCGAGCGTGGGGCGCGGTCGATCTTCGTGGCCAACCGTACCTTTGAACGGGCGGTTGGGCTGGCGGGGGAGTTTGGCGGTCACGTAGTCCAATTCGACGACCTCTACACCACTGTGGACAGGGCCGACATCGTCATCACTTCTACCGGCTCGCCGCAGCCGATCTTTCGCCCCGAGCACGGCGCGCAGTTTATTCATCGGCGGCGCAACCGGCCCATGTTTTTTATCGATATCGCGGTGCCCCGCGATGTCGATCCGGAGATGAATCGAGTCGAGGGGATTTTTCTCTACGATATTGACGATTTGCAGTCGGTTGCCTCGGCGAACCAAACCGACCGCGCCAAGGAGGCGCTGGCTGCCGAGGCCATCGTCTCGGCCGAGGTGGAGCACTACCAGAAACAGCTCAGCATTCTGGACGCCGTGCCCATCATTCGCAGCGTGCAACAGGCGGCGGAGACGATGCGGCAGTCGGAGTTGCGCAAGGCCGAAGCGGGCCGGTTGCGCGATCTTTCCGACGACCAATGGTCGGCGGTCGAGGCGCTCACCCGTGCGATGATGAACAAATTCCTGCACCCGACGCTACAGGCGATCAAGGCGGCCGCCGCCGAGGGCGATGTCGCCAAGCTCGAGTCGTACCGCGCGACCTTTGATCCGAATCGGGCCGCGGCGTACATCAAGTCACATCCGCTTAGTACCGAGCTGTCCAGCGCAATTGAATCCGCAACCTTCTCGGATGTCCCAGTCGACAAAGCTGCCTCGGAGGAAGGTTCTTGATCCGGATCGGCTCCCGAGGCTCGCAGCTGGCGCTCTGGCAGGCCAATCACATTGCTCACGCGCTGCGCTCTCAAGGCCACGAGGTCGGGATCGAGATTATCCGCACGACGGGCGACCGGCTGCAGGATATTACGTTTGCTCAGGTTGGCACCAAGGGGATGTTCACCAAGGAGATTGAGGAGGCGCTGGCTGAGCGGCGCATTGATCTCGCGGTCCATAGTCTGAAAGACTTGCCGACCGAGCTTGCTCCGGAGTTTGTGCTTGCGGCGATTCCCGAACGCGCTGATCCTCGGGATGCCTTCGTATCGGTCGACTTTCACTCCATTTTCGATCTGCCCGCTGGATCTAAGGTCGGGAGCAGCAGCCCTCGACGCCAGACTCAGTTGCGGGCGCTTCGCTCCGATCTCGAATACATCGAGTTTCGCGGCAATGTCGACACCCGGCTGCGAAAGCTGGAAGAGGGTCAGGCGCGGGCGATCATCCTAGCGGCCAGCGGCCTCGACCGGCTCGGCAAGACGGAATGGATTCGGCAGCGCTTTGATGTAGAACATCTCTGTCCAGCCGCAGGACAGGGAGCGCTGGCGATTGAGTGCAGGGCGGGGGATTCCGAGACGCACGAGGCCATTGCCTTTCTCGATCACGCGGACACATGTTTTGCCGTCACTGCGGAACGAGCCGCTTTAAACGCGTTCGGCGGAGGATGCCAGGTTCCGATTGGGATGTATTGCCGTCGGGAAGGCGAGAGCTTCCGGATCAGTGGGGTCGTCGCCAGCCTTGAGGCCAATGGGCATGTTTCCGCCAGCACGACGGGCACGGATGCCGAAGAGCTTGGCCGGGAGATAGCGGCGGTACTGCTCAAGAATGGCGCAGACGCGATTCTCTTCGCGGGCAAGCAGGAGTCATGAGCGACTCGTCGCCGCTTCCTCTGGAGGGGAAGCGGATCGTGGTCACCAGGGCGCGCAGCCAGGCGAGTTCGCTGGCAGCCGGGCTGACTGAACTCGGTGCTGAAGTGATTGAGTTACCAACCATTGAGACGGCGCCGCTGGAGTCCTATGAAGCGCTCGACGAGGCCCTACTAAATATCGCGCGGTATCAATGGCTGATAGTGACCAGCGCGAATACTGTGAAAGTATTGGCTGAACGGTTGACGGTGCTTCAGTTGGATGCCGCGACCTACTGCGGGCTGCGTAAGGCGGCGATCGGCTCGGCGACGGCGAGGGCGATGCTCGAACAAGGCATGCCCGCCGATATTGTCCCAAGGCAGTATGTGGCCGAGTCGTTATTGGCGGAGTTGGGCGGTGAAGTGAAGGGGAGCAGGATATTGCTGGCCCGGGCGGCGATCGCGCGGGACGTGATTCCCGAAGCGCTCACGCGACTCGGGGCCCAAGTCGATGTCGTCGATGCATACAGAACGGTGATTCCGAGCGGCGCCGTCGATCGCCTGCGGGAAGTATTCTCGGACGCTTCGCGACTGCCTCACGCAGTGACCTTTACGAGCTCTTCGACGGTGAAGAATTTCCTTGCGCTTTCACGAGAGGCCGGCTTGGCCAGTCGACATGAAAGCATTAAGGCTTTATCAATTGGGCCGATTACCAGCGAGACCCTTCGCGATTTCGGTTGGGAGCCTGCAGCCGAGGCAGCGGAGCATTGCGCGGAGGGGCTGATTGCGGTCGCGCGTGAGTTCCTTCAGCATTAAGTTGCCAGTCGTAACTGCGCCTTAGTGCGTGCTCCAGGTCTTATCCGACGAATTGCAAACCTTCTCCAGCGTGCAATCCACGCAGCGCGGCTTCCTTGCGATGCAGATCCGTCGTCCGTGATGAATCATCTCGTGCGAAAAGGCGATCCAGTGATCTTGCGGGATGATCTTCATCAAATCCTGCTCTACTTTTTCAGGTGTGGACTCGGTGGTCAGTTCCAGGCGTCGGGAGAGACGCAGGACGTGGGTGTCGACGACGACTCCGACGGCGAGACCATAGGCCACGCCGAGAACAACGTTTGCGGTCTTGCGTGCTGCACCGGGAACTGTGAGCAGCTCTTCCATCTTGCGCGGGACTTTGCCGCTGAAATCGGAGATGATCTTCTTCGCTGCACCCTGGATTGACTTCGCTTTGTTGTTGTAGAAGCCGGTGGTGCGGATGATCTCCTTAATCTCGTCGATCGGTGCGTCGGCGAGATCGGCGGGTGTGGGGAAGCGTTTGAAGAGGACGGGAGTGACCATGTTCACGCGGGCGTCGGTGCAT
Organism: uncultured Acidobacteriaceae bacterium; assembly: GCA_963742015.1. GTDB lineage: Bacteria > Acidobacteriota > Terriglobia > Terriglobales > Acidobacteriaceae > Acidisarcina. Next base: position 122,894 of record CAVUKL010000027.1, read on the forward strand.
TGCGCTGAGAGGATGGTCGCAACGAGCAATTGCCAGGCGTCCTTGTGGATGAGGGCGCATTCGGCGTTTGGATAGGCTGCGGCGAGGAGATCGAGGATTTTTCGGATGCGCTCGGGTGCGATGGCTTGTTTGCGGGATGTTGCGGTTGGTTTGCGCGGCTTGGTGGCGGTAGATGGCGCGGATTTCGCGGCGACAGCCTTTGCGGATTTCTTCGACGGGGTTTTAGTAGGCATTCCGGGTGATTGCGCTCCGTCGCAATCCTAGCAAAGCCCAGGCCTAAAAGCCCCACTCCTGGAGGCTATATTCCGTTAGCTGAAGCCACGGCTTCTACCGGTTGGAGTTGTTGAAGGACGCTACATCCGCGCCTCCTATTCATCGCGCGATAGAGTCGCGGAAGAATGGGCACCCGAGGCTGCGCTGTGGGGGGCAGCGGGTCTGGAATTGATATGCTGTAGGTATACTTCAACCTGCATGACAGAAAAAATACTGGCTGTTGTCGTTGGCTTCATTGTCGCCACCATCTCCGCCTCGGGATATGCCGGAGTCGCGTTGCTCATGGCGATCGAGTCGGCATGTATCCCACTTCCTTCGGAAGTGATCATGCCGTTTGCCGGATATCTGGTTTCTACGGGGCGCTTCAATCTGTTCCTGGTGGCGACGGCGGGCGCGATTGGTTGCAACCTGGGTTCGGTGGTCGCTTACTGGATTGGCGCGTGGGCTGGCCGTCCTGCGATACAGCGCTTCGGCAAGTTCGTCCTGATCGACGTGAAGGACCTTGATCGTGCTACGCACTTCTTCAACAAGTACGGTTCGATCACCGTGCTGATAGGCCGTCTGTTGCCGGTGGTCCGCACCTTCATCGCGCTGCCCGCTGGAATCGCGCGTATGCCGCAGTTGCGGTTCCATATTTACACATTCGTCGGCTCCTGGCCGTGGTGCTTTGTGCTCGCCTATATTGGCATGAAGCTTGGCCAGCAGTGGGACACCAATCCTGCGTTCAAAGAGGCTTTTCACCGCTTTCACCTGGCAGTGGAGATTGCTCTGCTAGCCGGGATCGTCTGGTTCGTCTGGACCCACCTGCTCTCGCGCAAGCGCGCTATCGAGGCGTAGGACCCTGCATCTAGCGGAGTGGAGAAAGCGACCGCTAAACAACGCTCTCGTGCGATTCGGCCCTGCTTGTTTGCGCTTTGTGCGGCGAAAGGTTGAAACTAAGATGTTTTGATTTTGCATTTCTTTGTGTATTGAGAGGACGGAAACGTAGCAATGCCAACATCCAACGAGAGCGGCCTTCCCGGCGCTCACGCATCGCAGATTCAGCCCGCCAAGGGCAAACTTGGAGTCATGGTCGTCGGCCTGGGCGCCGTCGCCACTACCCTGATCGCCGGAGTTGAGGCGGTCCGCAACGGACTCGCCAAGCCGATCGGCTCGCTCACCCAGATGGGCACCATTCGCCTCGGCAAGCGCACCGAGGGAAACACCCCGCTGGTCAAGGACTTCGTGCCGCTGGCCGACCTGAACGACATCGTCTTTACCGGCTGGGACATCTTCGACGACAACGTCTACGAAGCTGCAGCCCACGCCAAGGTGCTTGAGAAGGACCAGCTCGAAGCGATTCGCCCCTACCTCGAAGCGATCAAGCCGATGCCTGCGGTCTTTGACCAGTATTACGTGAAGCGTCTGAACGGCACTAATATCAAGACCGGTAAGAACAAGATGGACCTGGCGAACCAGCTTCGCGCCGATATTCAGGCGTTTAAGAAGACGGTCAGCCGTGTGGTCATCATTTGGTGCGGGTCGACGGAGATTTTCCTCGAGCCCTCCGCGGTGCACGATTCGGTCGCGTCGTTTGAAAAAGGTCTCGAAGAGAACGACATCAACATCGCGCCGTCAATGATCTACGCTTACGCGGCGATGAAGGAAGGGGTTCCGTTTGCCAACGGCGCGCCGAATCTGACGGTGGATCTGCCGTTTATTCAGGAGATGTCAAAGGAGAATTTCGCTCCGATCTGCGGCAAGGATTTCAAGACTGGGCAGACTTTCATGAAGACGGTGCTTGCGCCGGCTTTCAAGGCGCGGATGCTGGGCGTGGCAGGATGGTATTCGACCAATATTCTGGGCAACCGGGACGGCGAGGTGCTGGACGATCCCGAGTCATTCAAGACGAAGGAAGAATCGAAGCTGGGTGTGCTGGATTTCATTCTGCAGCCGGAGCTTTATCCCGACCTCTACAAAGATATTTATCACAAGGTAAGGATTAACTATTATCCGCCTCGCGGTGATAACAAAGAGGGTTGGGATAACATCGACATCTTTGGCTGGCTCGGTTATCCGATGCAGATTAAGGTCGACTTCCTTTGCCGCGACTCGATTCTTGCAGCGCCGATCGCGCTCGACCTGGTGCTCTTCCTCGACCTCGCCAAGCGAACGACTGGGCTCTGCGGGCTCGGCATTCAGGAGTGGCTGAGCTTCTACTTCAAGTCGCCGATGACTGCTCCGGGGCTTTATCCCGAGCACGATCTTTTCATTCAGTCGATGAAGTTGAAGAACACGCTGCGCCATGTGATGGGCGAAGATCTCATCACCCACCTCGGACTCGAGTATTACGACTGAGAATCTAACCAATCCAACAGCGGCGACCGAATCTGGTCGCCGTTTTGCTTTACGACGGTGTGTTCGCGAAGTCCACAGGCAGCGTCCGGCCCTCTTCGCTGCTCTGCCGCGCAAGCTCGATAATTCGCGCCGTTCTCCAGGCGTCGCTTGCCGAGACCGCGAGAGGTGCGTCGCCAAGAATCGCATCGCGAACATTCGCATAGTATCCGCGATAATCGCCGGCCTCGGTCCGGATGCGGCTTTCGCCGCCGTCGGCGAGCTTCAGCGTGCCCCACTCGGATTCGGGCTCTTCACCCCATCCCGGAGAACCGATGATGCCCCCAGCTTTGATCGCGTCTTCCTGTGGGTCGATCCCGAATTTCACGAAGCTGCCCTGAGTGCCATGCAGAGTGAAGCGTGGTCCGGGGATGGCTGCGGTCATGGTGGAGCGCAGCCAAACGGTGAGGTTCTTTTCAGTTTCGCCAATGTAGCCGAGCCGGATGTCGAAGGCGTCATCGTTCATGGCGCCGTCCCGATCGGCACGAAGGTCGGCGGTAATTGTGTCGGGGGCGTCGAATAGCGCCAGAGCCTGGTCGATGATGTGTGTGCCCAGATCGAAGAGTTGTCCGCCACTGGCCAAGCCGCCTTCTTTCCAAGTATTGAGCCGCAATTCCTGGCGGTAGCGGTCGTAATGGGACTCGAAGACGACCAGACGGCCGAGCACGCCGCGGCTGATTAAGTCGCGGATGGTGCGGAAGTCTCCGTCCCAGCGGCGGTTTTGGAAAGCGGAGAGGACGAGGTTGCTGCGGCGGGCGATGCCGATCAATTCCATCGCCTCAGCCGAGGTCACGGTGAAAGGTTTATCGATGACCGTATGCTTGCCCGCGAGGAGGCATTGGCGGCCGATCTCGAAGTGGGTCTGGTTGGAGGTGCTGACCGAGACCATCTGAATGCTCTCGTCGGCGAGCATCGCTTCGACTGAGCGGTAGATCGTTGCGTTCGGGTAAGCCTGGCCGGCCTCGTCGCCTTTGCGCTGGACGATGGCGGCGAGTTCAAGACCGGGAACCGCTGAGATAAAGGAGGCGTGGAAGGTGCGGCCACCGTTTCCAAAGCCTACGACTGCTGCGCGGATGGGTTCGGGCATGGCTTCAAGGTATAGCAGGAAGTAGGGAACAGGAAACAGGGTTCAGGGAAACGAGACCGACATCAGGCGTACGAAGTGATGGCTTTCATATTTTTTGCGGCTCGCTCGGCAGTGATCTTCTCGACGTAGCCACTTTCGGAGAGGGCAAGTAGTGGGTCTTCGGGCAGACCGCGCGAGCGACGCCACTCGCGGACCATGGGCCGGACGTCCTCCCAGAAAGAAGAACGAAAACACTCTTCTGCCTCGACCAGACGGCATTCGCTCTGGAGCCCATCCAGTTTCTCTAAGTCGACCAGCGCCGCCTTGGCATAAAGTTCTTCGGCAGTCGCGACGGTTTGGACCATCGCCTCCATCTTGCCTTTAAGGTTATGGCTCTGGTCGATCATGAAGGCGACGTCAAGAGTCACGGCGCTTTCATTGGCTGTGGCCTGATGGCTAAGGATTTCATGGAAGATACGGAAGACCTGATATGGATCGATCGAGCCGAGGGTGAGATCATCATCGGCGTAGCGGCGATCATTGAAGTGGAAGCCGCCCAGCATGTTCAGGTGCAGCAGCCAGGCGACGATCTGCTCGATGTTCTGGGCCTGGTAATGGTGGCCGGTATCGACCAGCACGCAGGCCTGCGGGCCGGCCGAACGCGCCAACTCCATCGCCATGCCCCAGTCGGCAATGTCGGTGTGGTAGAAGGCGGGTTCGAAGGGCTTGTATTCGATGAGCAGCCGCTGTTCTGGACTGAGTGCAGCGTGGACGCGGCTGAATGCTTCCTCCATCCAGCCAATTCGGTTGCGAATGCTCTGGGTACCCGGGTAATTGGAGCCGTCTGAGACCCACGGCGAGATGTCACGGGAATCAAGCCTCTTGGCGATCTCGACACAGTCGAGCATGTGGAGAACCGCCTTTTCCCGCACCGCCGGGTCGGGACTGCAGATCGAGCCATACTTATAGGCCTGGTCCTGAAAGAGATTGGGGTTGACCGAACCGGCGCGAATGCCGTACTTCCGCTCGAGCTGCTGAATCGCGGGGACATCGGAAGTGCCCGACGGCAAGTCCCATTCGACGTGGAGGGCGAGCGTAGGATTGACGCCGGTGATGGAGTTGACCTGCGCGGCATCGGCGAATTTCTCCTCAATCGTCGTCGCGGCCGATGGCTGCAGGAACTTGCCGAAACGAGTCCCGGTATTGGCAAAGCCCCAGGAGGGAATCTCGATGGTAAAGTGATCGAGCGCTCTCGCGATTCTTTCGGCTGCTTGACTTTCGTTGCCCATCTCTCTTCCCTCGTTTCAGCGATCGTGAAACTCATCCAGTGAACTAACTACCTATTGAAACTACGCTGCCGATCATAACAGATAAATTACACTACCTGACTGAGCTTTTCGTGGAGAGTTTCCGAAGTGAAGCGTAATATATCCGACCCATCAGTCAGTTCAATAGGGAGTTTGTTTCTCGCGCTAGCGCGCTCTCTCCGCTATGATGGATCGTCAACACAAAGCGCTGTCCTCAGGAGAAGACCATCTTGGGTTTCAATCCGGTTTTGGGCGTCCTCTACCACTGGCTCGGCGGGCTTGCTTCCGCAAGTTGCTATCTGCCTTTTCGCGGGATCAAACGCTGGTCCTGGGAGACTTACTGGCTGGTGCAGGGAACGTTTAGCTGGATACTGGCGCCGACCTTGATTGCCAGCCTGTTTGTGCCGAATGTCGCGGCTATTCTGCACTCTGCCCCGGCTTCGAGCATCTTCTATGCCTATTTCTGGGGATGCATGTGGGGGGTTGGCGGGCTGACCTGCGGACTTTCGATTCGCTATCTCGGTTTCGCGCTGGGATACCCAATCGTGCTCGGGTTGTGCACCGTTTTCGGCACGCTGATGCCGCCTATATTCAGCGGCACGATGGGCGAGATCCTCCGAGCAAACTCGGGTCATGTCATTCTTGCGGGCTTGGGCGTCTGCGTGGTGGGCATTCTGTTCAGCGGGTTTGCGGGGCGCTCGAAAGAGAACGAGCTGACCGAGAGCGAAAAGCAGGCGACAGTGGAGGAGTTTCATTACGGCCGCGGCCTGGTCGTAGCGATCCTCTCGGGAATCATGAGCGCCTGCTTCGCCTACGGCCTGGCGGCGGGCAAGCCGATCGGAGAGATCGCAAAAACAGAATTGCTCGCGCATGGCGGATCGGACATCTGGCAGAACCTGCCGGTGCTCATCGTGGTTATGCTGGGAGGGTTCACCACCAATTTTATCTGGTGCATCATTTTGCTGGTCCGCAACCATTCTGCGAGCCAGTATCTGGGCGAGCCGGCGCGGGAGGCTGGCCAGAACATCCTCGTCACGAAGGATTCAACACCACTTGTGAGCGAACTTTCTCGGCAGGATGGCAGGCACCGTCTGGCCGGGAAGGTCATGTTGCTGAATTACGCCTTCGCCGCCCTGGCCGGAATCACGTGGTATTTCCAGTTCTTCTTCTACAGCATGGGCCAGACCAAGATGGGGAAGTACGACTTCTCCAGCTGGACGCTGCACATGGCCAGCATCATGATTTTCGCCACGATCATCGGGATATTCCTGAAGGAATGGCGCGGCACCAGTTCCCGCACGAAGGGATTCGTTGCCGGTGGGCTCCTGTTCCTGCTGCTGTCAACAGTGGTTGTGGGCTACGGAAACTATATGAAGGGGCGCGAAGACAGTTCGCAAAGCGCGTCTGCGGCCGTCGAGAATCGGTAAGACCGAGATCGAAGCGCGTGGCTTATCGACCTCCCGGAATGCCGAGCGACTCTCTTTACAAGACCTCGCCGCTGAGTGATGTATGCTATGCCGGACGCGAGCGCCGGAGCACGCCATGTAGCGGAAGATCTCCGATTGCGAAGCGGTCAGAAAATCGCAGTCTGAGGCTCCGAGCGTTCGATGAAATACTCTTCAACCATAGACGCGCACAGCTTAACTGCCGCGGACGAACTGCTGGATAAATGGTCTCGATTGCGCCGCCGCGAGCGGGTGGCGGCCTTCAAGGCACTCCCGCAAGAGCAAATGGATGAATTCTTCCTGGCGCTCCCGGCTACCTCTCAGGCGAGATTGCTGCTGGCACTTCCGGCGGGCGAGCGCCGCCTTTTTCTAAGGCTCCTGGCGCCGGACGATGCCGCCGACCTGATCCAGGAAGTCCCGCACAGTATTCAGGCCGAGTTGCTGGCCTTGATGGACGAGGCGACTCGTTCAGAGGCGAACGCGCTGCTCGCCTATCGTGAGGATGTCGCCGGCGGCTTGATGAGTCCGCGCTTTGCTCGGCTGCGTCCCGATGCCTCGATCGAAGAGGCGATCACCTATCTTCGCCAACAGCTTAATCACGTCGAGACCATTTATTACGCTTACGCGCTCGACGAACAACAGCGACTGGTGGGCGTTGTCTCTCTGAAGGACCTGGTCGCGGCTGCCCCGACGAAGAAGGTTCGCGATGTGATGCGGAGCGAAATACATAAGGTTGGGGAGAACGCAGATCAGCGGGCAGTCGCGCACCTGTTCGTGCAGCATGGCATCCAGGCCATCCCGGTGGTCGATGCGGCTGGACGGATGAAGGGCATTATCACCGCCGACGATATCGCGGACGCCATACGTGAAGAGGCGACCTCGGACATTCAAAAAGTCGGTGGTACGGAGGCTTTGGACGGTCCGTATTTGGAAACCGGATTCCTTGCCATGCTGCGTAAACGAGCCGGGTGGCTGGTGATCCTTTTTCTGGGCGAGATGCTGACGGCAACGGCGATGACCCACTATGAGGAGGAGATCGAGAAGGCGGTGGTGCTGGCGCTATTTATTCCGCTGTTGATCAGCAGCGGCGGCAACTCGGGCTCGCAGGCCACGACGCTCGTTATCCGCGCGATGGCCCTTGGTGAGTTGCGGCTGCGCGACTGGTGGAGGGTGATTCGTCGCGAGGTGCTGGCGGGCATGGCCCTGGGGCTGCTGCTCGGCTCGATCGGGTTTCTGCGGATCGTGATCTGGCAAGCGATTGCGCACAGTTATGGCGAGCATTACCTCCTGGTGGCTCTGACAATTGCGTTCAGCCTGCTTGGGGTCGTCACATTTGGTACGCTTGCAGGTTCGATGCTGCCATTCATTCTGAGGCGGTGCGGCCTGGACCCCGCCAGCGCCTCGGCGCCATTTGTGGCCACTCTGGTGGACGTAACCGGGCTGATAATTTATTTCAGCGTAGCGAAATGGATACTCACCGGCGTGCTTTTGTAATAGAGTTTCCAGTTGGCCCTTGCGATGGTATCGACGATGTTTCGAAAAAAATTTGTATGAACCCGTTTGTCGGTGTTGAGCGTCACAGTAGTTTAGACCGGATGTGATAACGTCTTGGCATCGGACTCTGGCAGGGTCGAAGGCTTCTTGCGTTTTTGGGCATACTGATTTGCCATTTCGGAACGGAGGATAGAGGCTCTTATGGCTTTGGCGATCTGGGCAGTGCCTGCGCTTTGCCCGCATTTGTTCGCGCGTCCTCTGGCCGCTCTCGCCAGTCGTTGGTCTCCCACCGATATATTCGATGCAGCCGCGACTCCGGCGCACCTGATCGTCGGCAATGCGGAGTTTGTCCTCGGGCTTTGCCTGGGGATCTTTGTGGTGGTCGGCGGGCTCATGGCCTGGGTTGTCTTCCGCTATCGCAGCAAGCCCACGGACAACAACCACGAGCCGATTCAAATCTACGGCAGTAACCAGATTGAGCTTTCCTGGACAGTGATTCCAATCCTCTTGGTCTTCATGCTCTTCCTGACCACGGCACGGGTGATCATGGCGACCGAGAGCATTCCGAAACCATCCAGCGCGCTCGACGTCACCGTGATCGGGCATCAGTTTTGGTGGGAGTATCGGTACCCCTCTCTGGGCATCGTGACCGCCAACGAGCTGCATATACCGGTAAGCGATCCGGCCCATCCGACCCCAGTTTATTTGAAGATGTCGTCGGCCGACACCGACCATAGCTACTGGGTGCCTCGCCTCGCGGGCAAGATGGACCTGATTCCGAACCGCGTCAACACAATGTGGATGGACCCCCAGACTCCCGGGCTCTACCTCGGCCAATGCGCGCAGTACTGCGGCACGCAACATGCGAAAATGCTGTTGCGGGTTTACGCAGACACGCCAGCCGATTTCGCCGCATGGGTGAAGCAGGAGCAAGCCTCGTCGGCCCCATCGGCAACTCTGACGCCCGAACAGCTGGCAGGGAAGTCGGTCTTCGAACACAACGCCTGCATGAACTGCCACACGATCGCTGGAACCGGGGCGAAAGGGACCTTCGGCCCTGACCTGACCCACATGGGCAGCAGGGAAACGTTGGGTTCTGGCGCATTCGCAAACACTCCCGAGAATTTGAAGCAATGGATCGACGACCCGGATTCTCTCAAGCCCGGTGCGTTGATGCCGCCGATGCACCTGAACATGACTGATTTGAACGCGGTGACCGCGTATCTGACCACGCTGAAGTAAATACTGGCGGAAAGGAGACGAGCTGTGGCAACGACGACGGCAATCGATCTGACGAGCCAAACCAAGCCCAGGAAACTGGTGCTTCAGGTTGTCCACGAGTGGCTGACTACGGTGGACCACAAGAAGTTGGGCATCATGTATATCGTCTATGCCCTGATCTTTCTGGTGATCGCCGGGCTGATGGCGGTGTTGATGCGGATTCAGCTGGCGATCCCGCACAACCACTTCGTCTCGCCGCAGGTCTTCAACCGGTTCTTCACCATGCATGGCACGACGATGGTGTTTTTCGTGGGCATGCCGATCCTGCTGGGCTTTGGCAACTACCTCGTTCCGCTGATGATTGGTGCGCGAGACATGGCGTTTCCCCGGCTCAATGCCTTTTCCTTCTGGATATCGGCGTTTGGCGGAATTCTGCTCTACTTCAGCTACTTGGGTGGCGACGGCCTGTATGGCATGGGCTCGGCTCCGGATGTCGGCTGGTTCGCCTATGCGCCGCTAACAGCCAAAGTATTTTCGCCCGGCCACAGCACGGACTACTGGACATTTGCAATTCTGCTAAGCGGGATCGGTTCGACCGGGACTGGAATCAATTTCATCGCTACGATCCTCAGCATGCGCTGCAAGGGCATGACGCTGAGCCGCCTGCCCCTGCTCCCCTGGCTGTTTCTCATTGTGAGTTTTCTGATATTGGTCACCATCAGCCCGCTGACCGCCGCGCAGATCATGCTCACGCTGGATCGCTATCTCGGCGCGCATTTCTTCGACACCCAGGCCGGTGGATCGGCGGTTCTATGGATGCACTTTTTCTGGATATTCGGCCATCCCGAGGTTTATATCCTGGTGATGCCGGCCTTCGCCTTTGTGAACGAGATCATCCCCGTCTTCTCCCGCAAAGCCATGTTTGGATATTCCGCTATGGTCGCGGCCACGGTGGCGATCGGCTTCATCAGCCTCAGCGTCTGGGCCCATCATATGTTCACGGTTGGGCTGGGGGCGGAGGGGAACATCTTCTTCGTCATCGCGACAATGACTATCTCCGTCCCCACCGGGATCAAGATATTCAACTGGATTGGGACGATGTGGGGCGGAAAGATTATTTTCAAAATGCCCATGCTCTTCTGCATCGGCTTTCTTTTTCAGTTTATGATCGCCGGCTTGACCGGGATCATGCTCGCGGCGGCGCCGTTCACCTGGCAACTCGGAAACTCGTACTTTGTCGTCGCCCATTTCCATTACGTTCTGGTCGGGGCCATCATCTTCGCGCTTTTTGGGGCCTTCTACTACTGGTATCCGAAGATAATTGGGCGCATGTTGAGCGAGAAGCTGGGCCATTGGCACTTCTGGCTGTTCGTGCTGGGCTTCCATCTCACCTTCGATTTCATGCATATCCCCGGACTGCTCGGTATGCCGCGCCGCATTTATACCTATGAGCCCGGTCGCGGTTGGGACGTTTGGAACCTGATCGTAAGCGTAGGCGGCATCGTCCAGGCCATCGCTACGATCATCTTCGTCGTCAACCTCGTCTGGTCGTACTATCGCGGCAAGGTCGCCGGCCCCGATCCGTGGGACGCCTGGACGTTAGAGTGGTCGACCAGTTCTCCTCCGCCCGATTACAACTTCGCGATTGAGCCGTCGGTCAACAGCCGTCGTCCGCTGTGGGACCTGAAGCATCCTGAAGACGTGGATACTGACTATGAATAACCCCTATTGCCAGGCGCAAAGTTGCGGGAGGTTGCCGTGAGCGCGATCCCGATCACACCTGAAATCAGCGAGGCCCCATGGAAGCTGCCCAGCAAGGGCATGGTGGGCATGGCCAGCCTGATAATTGCCGAGTCGGCGATCTTCCTCATATTTGTCGTAGCTTACATCTATTACATCGGCAAGAGCCTGAGCGGACCGACGCCGAAGCAGGTCCTCGAACTGCCGATCATTGCTACGATTTGCCTGTTATCGAGCAGCTTTACGGCACACGCCGCAGTCTCCGCTCTGAGGAAGAGCAGAGTGAGCGCTTGCGCCGCATGGATCGGCACGACGATTCTGCTCGGCGCGATCTTTCTCCTCTACACGGGGAAGGAGTGGTACGAACTGATCTACCACGACGGCCTGACGATTCGCACGAACCTCTTTGGCACAACTTTCTACTCGCTGGTCGGCCTGCATGCCACGCACGTCATCGTCGGACTCATCATGCTCACCATTGCGCTGATAGCAGCGCTGCGAAAGGCGATGAACGAGCATCATGCAGAGAGACTCGACGTCCTCTCGATTTATTGGCATTTTGTCGACGCCGTGTGGGTGGTTGTATTTACCGTGGTTTACGTGTTGGGACGTTGAAAGAGAAAGATCGTAGAAAGGGCAGTGATGGGGCATAACCATATGGGGAATCACGGAGAGACTGAAGGTTTCGTCAATCTACCGACGCCGACGATCTGGCCGTTCATCCTGGCCTTTGGCATCTCGCTGGCGTTCGCCGGCCTGGTCACGCACTGGGTCATCACCTTGCTCGGCATATGCCTCATCCTGCCGGCAGTGGTTGGTTGGTTTTGTCAGGTATTGCCCCACGAACAGCATGAGCCGGTGGCCGTTTCGACCGAAGTTATCACCCTGTCGAGTGATCGCATTGCCAGCGTTCGTCACCCCGTTGCCCAGGGACGGCGTGAGGTTGAACCACTGGAGGGCTACAGCGTCTGGGTCGGCGTTAAAGGTGGACTCGCCGGTGGCGTTGCGATGACCATCCCGGCGGGGATTTTCGGACTCATCCAATACCACAGCCCTTGGTACGCAATTAACCTGCTCGCTGCCGGCGGATTTGTCAGCTGGGCGACGGAGAGCGATGCGTTTCTTGCCCAGTTCCACATGCAGGGCCTGCTTGCCGCATTGGGAATTCACATCTTCACTTCCGTGCTCGTGGGGCTTCTCTACGGAGCGATGCTCCCCATGTTTCCCAGAAAGCCAATCATTACCTGCGGCTTTGTCGCACCGTTTCTCTGGACCGGCATTCTCTATACCTCGCTCGGAGTGCTCAGCCCGATCCTAGATCAGCGAATCCACTGGGGTTGGTTTTTTGTCTCGCAAGTGGCGTTCGGACTTGTGGCCGGCTACGTGGTCAACCTGCAGGTGAAGGTGCGTTCGGAACAGTTTCGAGCTTTGCCGTTTGCCGTCCGCGCCGGACTACATACCGATCAGAGCATGGATATCGAGGAGATCGGCAAGAAGGAAGACCCTCGATGAGAAGAACCGGATCTCTGCTCGTCGTGCTTCTCTCCGGCGCCGCGCTGGCCGGCCTGGGCTGCAACAATTCGCCGGGTAAGCCCGGTCCTGAACCGGAGGTCCTGCGTCCCGACCAGGTGCTCGACTTCGCTACTTTATACAAGCAAAACTGTGTCGCCTGCCATGGCAACAGTCACGAACCGGGCGCTGCCCTCTATCTTGCCAATCCGGTATACCTCGCCGTAGCCGGCGAGGATAATCTCAAGGCCGTAATCACCAACGGAGTACCCGGTAAGCTCATGCCTCCCTTCGCGCAAAGCGCCGGGGGAATGCTTACCGACCAGCAGGTCGATATACTCGCCAAGGGTCTGGTTGGCGCGTGGGGCAAAGCTGGTGTACTGGATAATCTGATTCCGCCGACTTATAAAGCCATGCTCACTGCCGATCCGGTGGCCGGGCACAGGATCTTCACTATGTATTGCGCACAATGCCACGGGCCAAATGGAGAGGGCACCGATGATGTGAAGGGTGCGCTCGTCGACCCGGCGTTCCTTGCTTTAATCAGCGACCAAAATCTGCGCAGCATCGTCATCTCCGGGATGAATCCCGATATGCCCAATTTTCACGAACATGAAAACATTGCTCCGCTGAGCGACCAGAATGTGACCGACGTAGTCGCATGGCTGGCGTCCCATCGGGTGTCCAGCCCCGGTACCGTTGCTTCTGCGCCGGTTTCCGCAGCCACCGCGTCTCATGCGGCATCGTCCATGCCAAAACATGGATCGTCGGCCGTATCACAGGAGCCGAACCAATGACCACGACGGCGTTGCCTCCCGATACTCCCAAGCCCGAAGAACAATTGCAGCAACACAAGCCCGAAGAAGTGTCGCGGCGCAGGTTCCTCTTCAAGCTCTCGATCGCGGCCAATAGCATTGTCGGTGCGGTCTTCGCCGTCCCTATCCTTGGCTACCTGCTCGGGCCGGTGATGAAGAAAGGGAAGGCCGCGGAGTTCTGGGTCGGCCTGGGTTCGATCGATCAGTTTCCCGAAGGAGAGACCCGGCTTGCCAGCTTCCGCGATCCCTCCACGACGCCTTCCGACGGCCCGACCGCCGACTTGCCCTGCTGGGTGAGACGCATCGCCGGGAACCAGTTCCAGGTATTTGCTATCAACTGCGCTCATCTTGGTTGTCCCGTGCGCTGGTTCTCTCAGTCGAAGCTTTTCATGTGTCCGTGTCATGGCGGAGCGTACTACCAGGACGGTTCTCGGGCCTCTGGGCCACCGGAGCGCGGCCTGTTTGAGTATGAATACAAGATTGAGGCGAACAACCTGATAGTGAAGGTCGGCGACTTGCCGACGGTGGCCCGGCCCGGAACCAAACAGGTCGCGGGCTGCGCCGGAGCACCAACCTCACCCGCCGTTTCCCCGCTCGTGCAAATTGGAGAAGCCCAGGGCGGCGGAGAAAGAGGCAAGGAAGGAGCCGATCAATGGCCAGCCTGAAGCAGGGCGCCATCGGCGTATACAACTGGCTGGAGCATCGGCTCGGCCTCTTCAAGCCGACCATGGAGGCGGCTGCGCACCCCATCCCGATCAAGTCGGAGAGCTGGTTGTATGTCTTCGGCAGCGCGGCGACCATCTTACTAGGACTGCAGGTAGTGACGGGTATTCTACTTGCACTTGTGTACACTCCATCGGCCAATGAGGCCTGGAGAACGCTGCACTTTCTCAACAATGACATCCCCCTGGGATGGTTCCTGCGAGCGATTCATGGCTGGGGCTCGAACTTCATGGTCGCCATCGTCCTGATCCACATGTGTCAGGTTTTCCTGTTCGGGGCCTACAAGTTTCCCCGTGAGCTCACTTGGATCATCGGGGTCTTTCTCCTGCTACTTACGCTTGGCATGGCATTTACCGGCCAGGTACTTCGCTTCGACCAGGATGCCTACTGGGGGCTCGGTATCGGCGCGTCGATTACTAGTCGCATCCCGTTCATCGGGGGGCCGGCGGTAAGCCTATTGCTCGGCGGACCGATCATTGGCGGTGCCACGTTATCAAGATTCTTTGCTCTGCATGTCTTTGTGATCCCCGGCATTCTGCTGGCAGGTGTAGGGGTGCATGTCTGGATGGTTCTCCATCTCGGGATCAATGATTGGCCAATGCCGGGCCGCATCGTACGCAAGGCCACTTATGAACGGGAATATCACCAACGGACCGCTAAGGAAGGAATCCCCTTCGTTCCCGACGGAGCGTGGAAGGACGGTTGTTTTGCCGCCATTGTCATCCTTGCGGTTGTTGCCTGCGCGCTCTTCTTTGGCCCAATCGGCCCCTCTGGACAACCCGACCCGAGAATTATCGAGACTGCGCCCAAGCCGGACTTTTTCTTTCTCTGGATTTACGCGGTGCTCGCCTATCTTCCGCCAAGTATCGAGACCCCGGTCATGTTCATCGTCCCGACGCTGGTTATTGGCGGGATGCTCTTGCTGCCGCTGGTCTTTGGCGAGGGCGAGAAGCACTGGTCACGCCGCCCGGTCGCGGTGCTGACGCTTGTGGTGGTCGCGGTGAGCCTGGGAGTCTTCACGCGGCTCGGCACCTATACACCCTGGAGCCCTATCATGGATGCGTGGACGGCCGACGTGATTCCTGCCCGTTACCTGCACGATCGGACGCCGCTCGAACGTCAGGGTGCGATCGTCTTTCAGAATAAGCAATGTCGCAACTGCCACTCGATTGGTGGCGCCGGCGGACTGCGCGGCCCTGCCCTCGATGCCGTTGCCGCCCATATGACATATGACCAGCTTGTCCGGCAGGTGGTGCAGGGCGGAGGTAACATGCCTGCTTATGGCAACGCCTTGGATGCTAACGAAACCACGGCCCTGGTCGGCTTTCTCAGAACGTTGCGCGGCAACGACCTTAATCCGGCTATCGATGCTTCGCGCAAGCTGACGCACACTTCTCAGCTCGAAACGCCGCCGTCTCCGGCGCATTCTTCATCTGGGTCGACCGAATAGAGTTGACTCTCAGATACAGACAGCGGAGGTTAAGTCCATGACCTCCGCCAGCGACTTTATCTTTGCGGAGTGGTCGCCTCCCTGGTTGCTGACCGGGGCTATTGCCGCGACCGCGGTGATTTACGCGCGTGGCTGGCGCGCGATTCGGCGTACGCGTCCGCTACTCTTTCCAAGCTGGAGGCTGACCGTGTTCCTGACCGGTCTGGCGATTCTCTGGCTGGCCCTGGGCTCGCCGCTCGATGGCTTCGCCGATGCGTTGCTGAGCGCTCATATGGTGCAGCACTTGCTGCTTATGTCTGCTGTGCCTCCCCTGGTCTTGCTGGGATTGCCCGTCGTGCCGCTCCTGCGCGGACTCCCGCGGCCCTTCGTTCGCGTCGTTCTCGGTCCGCTCTTCAGCTTCAGGTCGCTGCAGGAGACAGGGAGATTTCTCACCAAGCCGCTCGTTGCGTGGCTCGCGATGAATATCACCTTTTTGCTCTGGCACACGCCGGCGGCCTATGACTATGCCCTGTGGAATGAGCCCTGGCATCGGGTAGAACATACTTGCTTTCTGGCCACCTCGCTGCTTTTCTGGTGGCCCGTGATCCAGCCTTGGCCTGCACGTCGTCATAACCTCGGTTGGGGGATGTTGCTGTATCTGGTGACCGCCGACTTCGTAAATACGGCACTCTCTGCATTCCTGGCCTTCTGTGATCGCCCGGTATACAGCTACTACCTCAGTCGGCCGAATCCCTTCCACGTTGATCCAGTGGCCGACCAGGCGGCCGGGGCGGTCATTATGTGGGTGCTTGGTTCAGTAGTATTTCTGATTCCAGCTGTGGCAATAACTACGCGACTGCTCCAGGGAAATCGGCATCGAGGCAAGGCTCTAGGGCAGGGAACTTAGAGCAGCAAAATGCTTTCCGACTATGATCATTTCGCAATCCCCGAGCTCCACTTGCTCTCAGCCTAGGTTGCGCGAGTATTCGGTCTCTCGCTCCATTATCTGGCCTGTTGCATGTGGGAAGAGTCATTTTGAAGTGCTGCGAAGACCTGGATTTTCGTTTCTATGGTAAAGTTTCTGTGACTTTTCTTTATTGGCGAAATTTGCCGCAATTGATCGACGCACATCGCGATTCTCATGGGATCGGGCAATATTTGAATCCCGGCTCTCACAAGAAGGCCGGGGCAGAGAAGGGGCCGAATTGTTTTCTCCTCGCGTTGCCAAATCGATGCAAACGCACTGTGGCTAAGAGTTCGCGATTTCGCCCGACCCTCGAGCGGGACCACCCCGATCTGGAACGCGATTCTGTCAGACAGCAATCTGCCACGACGTTTAGACCCGTATCCTGGAACCCCACGAGAGTTTCGATTTCCGCGCCTCGCTCGCTAAACCTCGTCCAATCTCTCTCCGACCCGTCGATCGTCAGGTATTCGGCAACGCAACCTTAGGGTTGCACCGGTCAACGATCCCCTCGAGATTGAAGCCGATGCGATGGGCGACCATGCTCTGGGCGATGTAGGAGCCGGACGGATCTCTCCGCATGCTGCAGCCGCGGCTGTCTATCCCCTCGGCGCCGTCGCGATGCCAGTTGTCTGAGCGCTACCGGGAGAGCGCTTTTTAGCATGTTTGGCTGGAGCACGGGTTAAATTGCTCGTGTCGCGCTCCCGGGCCCTGAGGAAAAGATAAGCTGGCCAAATGCCAAGAAGGTGATCACCACCACAATCCCCAGTGAGATGACGCAATAAATGCACCAGACCCCCAATATTTGCGCCTCAATCTTGGTAAGGTAAAGGGCATAGGCCAGTCCCACGAGCGCGAAGATCGCGGTCAAGGCACGACGGCGGGCAAATGCAAGCGATCCAACAGCCGCATACCCCACCATGCCGAACACAGCAACGGGAACGCCCGCCACGACAGAATAGGAGCTATGATTCACGAGGCTGGAATTCCAGTGCGATTTCGAAATCCCTGGCTCGACATCGCCCGAGTAATGGACGCGGAGCGCGAGCGACGAAACCAAGAAACCTGCTAACGCCAGCACCACAATGACCGAGCGCATACGTTCTCATCTCCTCTCCAGATTCTAGCCGTTCAAAGCTTGCTTACCGTTGCGGTGAGCCGCGTCACACGGCTCTTGCCTGCCACTTCACGGAAGAGTGCTCGCCTTCGCATGAACGCTCGCCTGTACCTGTTTGGGCGTCGGCATTTGCGACGTGCTCCACCCGCCTCCCAAGGCTTCGATGAGCTGCACACTTGCAATCATCTGCTGGGTTTCAAAGCTGACGTAAGTTTGTTGATACGTAAGCAAGTCAACCTGCGCCACAAGGACGTTGAGGAATGGATCGAGTCCAGCAGTGTTCCTCGCCGTGGCCTGTGCGAGAAACCGCTTGGCAGACTGGACCGCGGCATCCTGCTGTTTGAGGTCGTCCGAAAGGATTCGCAACGCTGCAACGTTGTCCTCAACCTGCTGAAAGGCCGTGAGCACGGTTTCCCGATAGTCTGCGACGGTTACATCGCGTAATGACTGCGTCTGTTGCAATGCCGCGGTTCGCGCCCCGGCATCGAATATCGTCTCGGCTGCAGCCGGACCGACAGACCAGAACCGGCTCGGCCAGGTGAACCAATCGGTGAAGGACAAACTCTCGAGACCTCCAGTAGCGCCGAGCGTGATGTTGGGATAATAGGCCGCTCTGGCCACTCCGATCTGTGCATTCGCCTGTGCCACTGCTCTTTCCGCCGAGGCAATGTCCGGGCGGCGCTGGAGCAGTTCTGCTGGAATGCCCACCGGAACCTCGGGCAGCCTCGCTTCCTGGTCTGCGTGCGGAACGGCGAACGACGAGGGCGATTCACCCACCAGGATGGCAATGGCGTGTTCATACTGAGCCCCGGCGATGCCGAGGTAGGTCTCCTGTGCCTGTGCCGCTTCGAGCTGCGATTCAGCAGCGGCGAGAGCTTCATCCGTCGCCAGACCGCTCGTGTGCAATCCGCGCATTAAGTCGAGATAGTTCTGCCAGGCCTTGACGGTCGCGTTCAGGATGCGCTTCTGCTGCTCGACGCCGCGAAGTTGAAAGTAATCCGTCGCAAGGCTTGCATGCGCCAAAAGACGTGCGTTTTCGAGGTCGGCGGCGCTGGCTTGCGCCGCATAAGCGCTGGCCCGGACACTGTTTCTTATCCGGCCCCAAAGATCTGGCTCCCAGGAAGCTGTTATCGGAAACGAGTACTCGGTATAGGTGGTCGCGCTGGTGGTTTGCACATAGGGAGAAACTGCGAGGCGCGAATATGCGATGGAAGGAGTTGTACCCACAGTGGGAAAGTACTGGGCTCGGGTCTGGCGGACTACGGCCCGCGAGGCCGAATAGTTCGCAGCCGCAGCCGCGAGCGTCTGATTGGTGGCGTCCACTCGCTCTTCCAGCGCATTCAGTTGCGGGTCCCCATACATCTCCCACCACTTTCCGTGAATAGCGCTGTCCTTCGGTTCCGCAGGCTTCCACACATGGGATGAATCGACTTCCTTGTAGACGGGGGCGACAGCCGATGAGGGCACACTGTATTTAGGGGCAAGGTCACAGCCGGTTAGAAGAATCATCGCGAAGGAGGCCATAAAAAACAGACGCCAGCAGTGGTTTTTGAGCCAAGCGAATTTCATCATGATCTCCTTTCGCTTTCTACTGGCCGATGTAGATATCAACCAACTCTCCCGGGTAGAGACTTACGCTTCTGGGTTTCTCCAACCGGAAGATGATCGGGAGCACCCGTACGTCTACGCGCTCCTGTCGCTGATCGGAGAGCTCAATCTTCGGAGAGACATAGGGCTGGACGCGGTCAAAGGTCAGCGGAATGTGAATGTCGGTGCCACGAATGGTCAATTGCGCCTTCATCTTTGTCGGCGACGGGAGGCGTGAGACTAGAATCTCGTCGACATAACAACGGACATTGAGGTGCGGGTCGCTGTCTCCAATCGTCAGTACCGGATCGTTGCCCTGTGTGTAGGTGTCATAAGCCCCCTGCGGAGAAACATATGCTCCTACGACCGTGTTGATGGAGAGTACGGTCCCATCGTGTGCGGCGCGCAAGGTGTATTTTGCCAGCAGTGCACTTGAGGCCTCATAGGCCCGTTCGAGCGCAGCATATTGTTTTTCCTGGTTGTTGATATCATAGATCCAGGCTCCCGCCTTAGTCAGCTCATACTGCCGCTTGGTCACTGCCAGATTGGTTTGCGCCACAGCTTCGGCATTGATTGCGCCATCCAGAGCGTCCTTGCTGATCGATCCAGGGTCGATCGCGTAGGCGGCCTGCTGTTTGTCCAGTTCGTCTTTTGCCGTCTTGAGGTTGGCCTGTGCCGCCTGCACCTGGGCGTTACTGACCTCGAGAGTCTCTTTTCTCGGTTCAGCCTTCAATTCTTCGAGCATGGCGCGGGCGGCCTCCGCCTGCGACTTTTGTTGCTCGGCCGTCGCACTCTGTATAGAAGGATCAATCAAGAGCAGCGGAGTGTCCTTAACGACTGTCTGACCCTCGCGCACGAAGATCTGCTTCACCGTCCCCGCAACCTCGGGATACATGTTGATGTTGCTTCCGCTCGATTGCACGCTTTCGACGATGCCCTCGGCGTAGATGGCCGCGGGATATGGATTGGAAGCCGGATTGAAGACCGGCGGCTGCGCGGCATGAATGATTGTCGAAAAATACGCGGCGAAGCATCCTGCAAGAATCCCGAGAAAAGATAGCGCAAACAACAGTTTGTTTTTCATGATGGTTTCTCCATCTCGCCGCTAAGTCGGCCGTCCACCATTTGCAGGATTCGGGTCGCGAATTCATAAATCCTGCTGTCATGAGTCACAATCAGGATGCAGCGATTTGCATTCAGGAAGTGGTCCTTCACGAAACCGACGATCGCGCGGCCTGTATCTCCGTCGAGCGATGCGGTCGGCTCATCCATAATGAGGATGTCGGGCTCACCGATAATCGCCCGGGCGATGGCCACCCGCTGTTGTTCTCCTCCGCTGAGCTTCACCGGGGCGAGTTCTGCGCGGCCTTTCAGCCCGACGATATCCAGATATTTGGCTGCTCGCCCGACTGCTTCATCCCAGTTTCCTCTGCGAAGAATGAGCGGAATGGCGACGTTTTCCGCGGTGGTGAGGCGTGGAAACAAGTGGTAGTCCTGAAAAACAAATCCGATTTTCTTCAAACGGAAGGCCGCGAGGTCATCGGCGGACAGCTTCCAGAGGTCCGTCTGCTCGCATATGACGGTACCCTCATTGGGCCGGAGAATCCCTGACAAAACGCTGAGCATCGTGGTTTTACCACTGCCGGAGGGTCCCACGATATAGACCATCTCGCCAAAATAGGTTTCTAAACATACCTCCTTCAGCGCCTGTGTCCTGGCCTCGCCTTCGCCGAACCACTTGCTGATTCCATCCGCCTTGATCGCGACATTTGTCATCTCATCCTCTGAATATGTCGAAAGGCTCGATGCGGAGGACCTTCCGCACCCCAACATAACTTGAAACCCCCGCGATGATGGTCACCATCACCAGCGCCAGGAAGAGGTTTGGGTAAGTCAGCAACGATGCATAATCGGGGAGGCGCATCTTAGCTAGGGTCATGACGATCGTGCTCAACCCTACACCGAGGCCATAGCCGGTCAGCGCGGTGAACGAGGCCTGAAAGAGGATCATGAGAACCAGTACGCGACTGCTGGTGCCAATTGCCTTCAATGCGCCGAACTTATCGAGGTTCTCAAGAATGAAGGTATAGAAAGTTTGTGCCGAGATCGACAGCCCGACGATGAAACTGAAGCCGGTCATGAGCAGAAGGTTCATTCCAACGCCCGTCTGGTATTTGTAAAAATCGGAAATTCTATCCTCAAACTGCTGGCGGGTGAGCGCCAAATATCCGAGCGCATGTACCTGCTGCTGGATCTGCGGAATGTCGGCGCGGCTCTTTGGCTCGACGAGAATGTAGGAGATCGTAAATCGGGGATTCGGGATGTACTGGATCGCCCGGTTGTACGTTGTATATAGCGTTGGGACGCCGAAGAGGCTGCTGGTCGTGACTTTGGCGATGCCTACGATCACTCCGCGATGATCGTTGAGCTCAAATGTTGTTCCCACCTTTGGGCTGCCGAGCTTGGTAAATTCCGAGTCGCGGACGACGATGAACGAGTTTTCCGCGAAGATGTCCTCGATGCGCCCTTCTGACATTTCCGGCCTTCCAAAAAGGCTCGTGTCATCCAGGCCCACGACGCTCACGGATTGATATGTGCCGTCCTCCAGCTTCACAAGCGCACCCCCGGAGAAGAGCGGTACGGCATATTTCACTCCGCTCATGCTGCGCGTCGCGTCGAGCACGTAATCCGGCATGCCGATAGTATTGGCTACCGTTTGGACTGCCGGGTCCATAACCCACACCTTGGCGCCAATGTTGATCACCGTGGCAGAAGCGCGATTGAGAACGCCGGCAAATATGGACGCCATCATAATCATCAGAAAAACCGCAAAACCAATGCCTACCAGCAATGCGACGAACTTGGATCTGTCGTTTACCAGAAGCTTATAAGCGAGTTTGAGGATCCCGGTCACGGACAAATCCCACCTGCACCAACCGTCATAGTTTCACCTCTGTGAGAACGGGGCCGCGATGAACGTCACAGATCACTGTGATTGGGATCACATCGGGTTTTTGAGAACAAGCGTCTCATATTGGATGGAACGAGACCGGGCCGGTATCGGCGGCTCGCCGATACTGTTGCTTCTCCGCCAGATCTCGCACCGCCTTCGAGATCAGGAGGTTGTTATGACTACCATCGCTCCGTCGCAAATAGCGTTCAAAGAGATACTGGTGGCGTCCGATCTGTCCGATGTTTCTGATAAGGCGATCGGCTACGCGAAATCGATCGCGAGGCGCTTTGGCTCGCATATTCTGTTGGCGCATATCAGCCAACCTGAGAATCCGGTGCGAATCCCGGAAGGTGAATGGATCGCGGGCGACTCCGAATCGCACGTTGAAGAGCAAGTGGAGGCTGCAGGTGTTGCGTTGCGAGCAGAGGGATTTCTGGCAGAGGCCGTCGATAACTATGGCCCCGTGAAATACGAGATCGAGACGCTCGCCGCCGATCATGACGCAGATCTGATTGTTTTGGGGAGCCACGCTAGAAGAGGCTTGGAGCGTTTCATTCTAGGATCGAAGGCGGAGGCCGTGATGCGCAGTGCGAGCTGTCCGGTGATCGCTGTTGGTCCGTTGGCCGGCCCCGCCCCGGAAGGGCCTTGGACTCCGAGGAATATTCTGTGCGCTACCAGCCTCGATCCCCATGCGGTCGAAGTTGCGGCATACGGATACACACTTTCTCAAACCACCGGCGCGGCGTTTGTTTTGTTGTCTGTGGCAGAGGAGAGCGACATTGCCAACGAGGAGAAATGGCAAGCATTTCAACAGGTTCTTGGCAAGGCGCTGCCTGAGATGGATGTGCGCAAATGCCAGGTGCACAACGTGCGAGAGAACGAGCAAGTTGCGGAAAATATCGTCGATGTCGCACGCACCCTCAAAGCCGATCTGATTGTGATGGGAGCCAAATCCTCGCCTTCTGGAGCGACCCATCTTGCTTCCGGCGTATTGGCGAAGGTTCTGGCCAAAGCGCGTTGCCCGATATTGTCGATACATGCCGGCTAAGGCCGTTTAAAGCCCCTAAGATTCGGGTTTTGGGCTCCCCGAGAAGAGAGCGCCACCGATTGGTTGATCGATGCAGTTGGGTAGTTTTGCTTCGTGATTTGGGTCACAGCGCCGCCGCAGCCGGGGAGGTAGGTTTAGAGCACGAGAGTCTTCGCCGAGGCGCTCAACGCCGAGGAGGTCAATATGAATCAAGCCGCCGTTGTTAGCTCGCCCCAGCAAGCATCGAAGGAATTTCTCAGCACTATTCTGGTCGCTTATGACTCCTCAGAGCCATCGAAAACAGCTCTTGAATACGCCATTAGTCTGGCGCAGAGCTTTCAGTCTTTCCTGACCGTCGTGCACATAGAAACTCCCGCGGAATATGAGGCTGAACTAGAGAGTGGCTTCGGCGAGATGCTGGAGTCCCATAATGTGCTCTCGATGGATCTCGAAGTGGTGGCCAAGCGATTGAACAGGATCGGAATAAAGAACCGGGTACTGCATCGGGCCGGAGCAGTCACCGACGTCCTCGTTCAACTTGCGACGGAATATCACGCCGATCTCCTGCTGCTCGGCGCCTATGGGCACCGCCGGATAGATTGCCCGCGGCTTGGGTCTACCGCTGAGTTTATGCTGCGCTCTATGCGTTGCGCAGTGCTCATTGTTGGGCCTGGGGCGGTTCTTCCTCACTTCGGGAAGGCCGGTCTGCGGACACTGTTGTATGCGTCGTCTTTGCCCGAAAAGCCTGGGAAGGCGAGTGCATTCATACGGACCTTGGCGAGCGAATCCTCCGCCCACTTGGAAATCATCCACGCTATCGAAAGTCCATCAAAGCACCACGATGGCCGCACGCTCGCTGAGCTCAGAGGCGCTGCGAACGCACTGGAAAGTTACCTGAAAGAAGCAGGTGTAGAGGTCTCACACACACTCTCCCATGGCGCCCAGGCGCAAATGATCATCGAAAGAGCAAAGGCCATTCGCGCACACCTGATCATCTTCGGGGTCGAACACCCGCCGTCGGATCCAGATATGACCGGCGTAATCGGTGACGCCATCCAACGCGCGCCTTGCCCAGTACTCACCGTTCCCGGCCCGGCGTGAAGGTGCCTGTTGCTCCAGCGGGAAAATATTGGTCCTCGCTTTCGGTGGCGTGACGCACGTCACGGAATAATACTTTTCCGGCGCGTAGCCTGAAATCAGATGCGACCGCCCGGTCGCCGAGAGGAGTGTCAGTATGTCAACCTCACTCGCTGTAAAACCCAGCAATACCAGTAGAAGCACTATTATGTTTCCCCAAACCGGCACTATCTTTGATGACTTGAGTGCCGTCACCAACGCTATCGCCCAACGCGCCTTCGGGTTGTTCCAACAGCGCGGCGGTATTAATGGCCGGGATTTGGACGACTGGTTCCGTGCCGAATCGGAGTTTCTGAAGCCGATGCCAGTGGAAATCAGCGAATCGCCCGAAGCTTTCACGGTTCGCGCTGAAGTTCCGGGATTTGAAGAGAAAGAACTGACTGTTCGTGCGGAGCCCGACTCCGTTTATATCCATGGCAAAAGCGAGCAGAAAAAGGAAGAAAAGAATGGAAAACAGGTCAAGTACAGCGAGGTTCTAGCCAATGAACTGAGCCGTCGGATTGACCTGCCGCAATCCATTAACCCGGACAAAGTCACTGCAAGTCTGAAAAATGGGGTACTGGAACTGAACGTGCTTAAGGCCGCTCCTCCGAAAGCTATCGATATTAAGGTGGCCCAACACTAAAGCATTGTTTCCAGACCGATCCAGCGTATAGCTCGGGAGGCCACGCTGGATCGGTTTCGGAGTAGCCTGCGTACCTTTGCTATGGAGGTCGCCATGATCACCGCCATCGACATGCACCAGAAAGAACTAATCCCTCACCTTGACACCAGCCCGATTCACATCAAGGGAATCCTGGTCGCAACTGATATGTCTGACGAGTCAACGAAAGTGCTCAGCATATCAGCTCACCTGGCTGGGCAGCTCCGCGCCAGGCTGCACGTGCTTCACGCCATTCCACCACAGGTTTACGTTCCCGGCGGTGCAGGCCTCGCCCCCGTGCTGCAGGAGATCGACATTGAGCAGGCCAAAGCTTCGCTTCACAAATATCTCGCCAAGGTAGCTGAATTGCAGACTCTCAAGCACGAAGAGATCGTGGTCACCGAACTGGTGACGGATGCGATCTCGGATGCGGTTGAGACCAAAGGAATCGACCTGGTCATCATGGCCTCCCACGGACGCGGTGGCCTTGGCAAGATATTGCTTGGCTCGAACGCTGAGACGGCATTACGTCATCTGCGTTGTCCGGTTCTGATTGTCGGACCGCACAGTGCCACAAGCCATAGATCGCTGAAATCGATCGTCCTTGCGACCGAATTACCAGCTGAATCGTTGCGTGCAGTTCAATATGCCATGTCTATTACCAAGGCTCTCGGCGTCTCCGCTCATATCGTTCATGTTCTCCCAAAGGCTCTTCGGAGCGCAGATGAAATCGAAGCGGCAAAGCAGGCGGCAAGGACACAGCTCCGCCAGCTCGTGCCTGCTGATGCCGAAATAGCGAGGAACGTCCATATCGAGGTCGCCGTTGGAAACACGGCCGAGCAGATCGTCGCGAACTCGATCGCATGGGAGGCCGGCCTGATCGTCATGGGAGTTCATGAACACGGAATACTGGCAGATCATGCCCCGTGGGCCACCCTGTCAGAGGTAATCCACGCTGCGCATTGTCCGGTGCTTGCCGTCCGGCCGCACATAACCTAGCAATGCCGGAACCTTCGTTCCCTTGGCGAGTTCGCCGGACAAGGGGGCCAAGGCACAAACTACGGATCGAGCGAGGAGTTTGTCATCATGCAGCAGACGTTTGGAAGCGATCGAGCTGTGGAGCCTAAGGTATATCTGGTTGGCGGCGGGATCGCATCGTTGGCGGCTGCGGTCTTCCTGATCAGGGATGCCAATATTCTGGGCCGCAACATAACGATCCTGGAAGAGAGTGAGGTGCTGGGTGGCAGCCTCGATGGAGCTGGATCTCCGCAGGATGGCTACATCGTTTGTGGCGGAAGAATGCTCGAAAGCAAATACCTATGCACCTTCGATCTGTTCTCATCGATCCCAACTCTCGACGAGAGCAAGTCGGTCACCAGGGAGATATTTGATTGGAACGAGACCATGCAGACCGCTTCGCAATCTCGCCTCGTGCGCGGCGGGCACCGGTGGAATGCACCTGAATTCGGCTTAACTGAAGGGCACATCCTCGCGCTGGAACGCCTTGCTCTCGAGCCGGAGGGAATGTTGGGCACGAGCACCATATTGGACCAACTCGGTTCCACATTTCTTGAAACGGACTTCTGGTTGATGTGGTGTACGACCTTTGCCTTCCAACCCTGGCACAGCGCCGTCGAATTCAAACGCTACCTGCTTCGCTTTGTCCACATGATTGCCAGGTTCAATAAGCTTCATGGGATTATGCGAACCGTTTACAACCAGTACGACTCGATGGTGCGGCCACTTCAGAAATGGCTTGAGCAGCGCGGAGTGAACTTCGTCCTCGACACGCGAGTCCCCGATCTTGTCGCACAGCAGGGACCGACAGGAAATCGTATCGCGGGTATTCAATGCCTCCGCAACCAAGAGGAGGAGATCCCCGTCGGCCTCGCGGACTATGTGATCGTCACGCTGGGGTCGATGACAGCGGGTTCAAGCCTCGGCTCAATGGACTCGGTGCCTGCTCTTAGCG
>CAVUKL010000028.1:0-48511 GCA_963742015.1 uncultured Acidobacteriaceae bacterium
GCCTTGAATGCTGGCGGGCTGCCTCTGGAATGGCTCACCGATGTTCGGCCAGAGGATAGTGTGGCATTCCTCGGCCAGATTGCTGGCAAGCACGCCGACGAGAGGCACGACAAGCTTCTCGACGAAAGCCTGGTCGCTGTAAGCATGCACGGTACGCCAAAGGCTACAGAGGTCCTCGCTTCGCTTGCTGCCCCGCCGAACAACGCTCATCTTCGCGAAAAAGCCGCATTTTGGCTGGGCGCGCAGCGCGGGCACGATGGATACGTCGCGCTCCAGCAACTCGTTACGAAGGAGCAAGACCCGAAGCTTCGCGAGAAGCTCGCCTTTGACTTGTCCATCAACAGCGACCCTGCGGCTATCGACGAGTTGATCAGTATGGCCAAGTCGGATTCTGACAGCGGCGTTCGCGGGCAGGCGCTTTTCTGGCTGGCGCAAAAGGCGGGCAAGAAAGCCATCGGCGCATTGCGGGATTCAATGGAGAACGATCCCGATTTCGGGGTGAAAAAGAAGGCAGTCTTTGCGCTGAGCCAATTACCTAAGGATGAGAGCGTGCCGCAGCTAATTCACGTTGCCGACAGCAATGCAAATTTCGCCATCCGTAAAGAGGCTATGTTCTGGCTGGGCCAAACGAATGATCCGCGCGCCCTGGCTTATCTTGAGGGAGTGCTGAAACGCTAAGGAACTAACGGCAGAGTTTGCCGCTACCTTTCGACTGCCATCGCGACCGAGTTGCCTCCGCCAAGACATAACGCCGCGACTCCTTTGTGGACGTCGCGGCGAATCATTTCGTGAAGCAGCGTAACGAGGACGCGAGCGCCGCTGGCTCCGATCGGATGGCCGATCGCGACAGCTCCACCATTGACGTTCACCTTCTCAAGTCCGAGGCCGAGTTCGTAGGTGACGCCGAGCGCCTGCACTGAGAAGGCCTCGTTCAACTCGAACAGGTCCACGTCCGAGATCGCCCAGCCAGCTTTGGCGAGAACTTTCTGAACTCCGGTGACGGGTGCGAGCATGATCCATTTCGGATCGACGCCGCTGGTGGCCTGCGCCCGGATGCGCGCCATCGGCTTCAGACCAAGCGATTCCGCTTTGCTTGCCGACATGACGACGAGCGCAGCGGCTGCATCGTTCAAGCCGGGAGCGTTGCCCGCAGTCACCGTGCCGTCTTTCTTGAACGCAGGCCGGAGACCCGTCAGAGCCTCCAGTGAGACATCAGGGCGAATCGATTCGTCTTCCGTAAGGAGTGTCGGCGGACCTTTTTTCGCGGGGACCTCGACTGGAATCACTTCAGGGGTGAATCGCCCTTCCTTCCACGCGGCCGCCGCGCGGCGGTGCGACTGCATCGCAAACTTGTCCTGGCACACCTGAGTGATGGAGTGTTTTTCGGCGACATTTTCGGCGCTGATGCCCATGTGCTGGTCGTTGTAGTGGTCCCACAGTCCGTCGTTGATGACCGAGTCGATTAGCGTGCCATTGCCAAGGCGATAACCCTGCCGCGCTTGCGGCAGCAGGTAGGGCGCGTTCGTCATGGATTCCATGCCGCCGGCAACGACGATCTCGGCGTTGCCCGTCTGGACGGCCTGAGCGGCGAGAGCTACCGCCTTTAGGCCTGAACCGCAGACTTTATTGATGGTCAATGCGGCGACCTCGTAAGGAAGGCCCCCAAAGATGGCAGCTTGGCGCGCAGGGTTCTGCCCAAGGCCTGCCGCGAGCACATTGCCCATGATGCATTCATCGATCTGGACCGGTTCGAGTCCCGCGCGGCGCACCGCCTCGCGGACGACGATCGCGCCGAGCTGCGGGGCAGTTAGCGGACTGAGCGTGCCTTGAAACTTGCCGACCGGAGTGCGAACGGCGGAGATGATGACAACATCTTCCATAGCTACAACATCCTTTGCAGTGGTTCGCGCACGGTTAGGGGTGCGCCTGTGAGCTTTCTGACTTCTTCGATCGTGGTTCCGGGGGCGAGCTCTACGAGCACGAGACCAGTCGGTGTCACTTGGATAACCGCGAGCTCGGTGATGATCGTGTCGACCACCCTCACGCCGGTCAATGGGAGCGTGCAGGCGGTGAGAATCTTTGGTTCGCCTCGCCTCGTAGCATGTTCCATCGCGACGATCACGCGGCGCGCGCTGGCGACGAGGTCCATCGCGCCGCCCATGCCTTTGAGCATTTTGCCGGGGATCATCCAGTTGGCAAGATTGCCTTGCTGATCGACCTCGAGCGCGCCGAGAATGCTGAGATCGATGTGGCCTCCGCGGATCATCGCGAACGAATCGGCGCTCGAGAAATAGGAGCTGCCGGGGAGTTCGGAGATCGTTTCTTTCCCCGCATTGATCAGGTCAGGGTCTTCCTCGCCCGCGATCGGATAAGGGCCGACGCCGAGCATGCCGTTTTCCGATTGCAGGATGACCTCGATTCCCGGTGCTACGTAGTTTGCGACCATGGTTGGAATGCCGATGCCGAGGTTGACGTAATAGCCGTCGCGCAGTTCCTGTGCGGCGCGTCGTGCGATAGCCTCGCGGGGATCGAGAGTGGTAGGAGCAGCTGAGTTCATTGGGATGCTCCTGCCGGGGGCCGTGTAGTTCTGCGCTCGATTCGTTTTTCGACGGTGGCGTTTTGCAGAATGCGCTGCACGTAGACGCCTGGCGTCACCACGCAATCCGGATCGAGCGCGCCGGGTTCTACCAATTCTTCGACCTCGGCGATGGTGCACTTCGCCGCAGTCGCCATCATGGGATTAAAGTTGCGCGCCGTCTTGCGGTAGATGAGATTCCCGACGCGATCACCCTTCCACGCCTTGACGAACGCGAAGTCGGCGGTCAGCGCGTGTTCCAACAGATACTGGCGCCCGTTGAACTCGCGCACGTCTTTGCCATCGGCGACGACCGTGCCGACACCGGCCGGAGTATAGAAGGCCGGAATTCCGGCTCCGCCGGCGCGAATACACTCCGAAAGGGTTCCCTGCGGTATCAACTTAAGGTTGAGACGTCCCGACATCACCATTTCTTCGAGTAACTTGTTTTCGCCGACGTAGCTGCCGATGTGAGAGGCGATCATCCCGGCCTCGAGCATGAGGCCCATCCCAAAGCCGTCGACACCGACGTTGTTGCTGATCGTGTGCAGGTTGCGGACGTTCTTACGCACCAGGGCCTTGATCAGGGTTTCTGGGATTCCGCAAAGGCCAAAGCCGCCAACCATGATGGTGGCTCCGTCGGGAATATCGGCGACCGCCGCATCGAAGCTGTCGAATACTTTATTCATGATTCATGTTGCGACCAGTTGCCCTATCGCCTCCGGCGCGGACAAACAGCTTCTTTATACAGGCTTTCAGGGACGTCGCGCACCTTCCGCTTCCCCGATGCGTTCATCTCGTTCGCCAATCGCGCGTCTGGCTCTTCGTCATCCGCCGAATTTATCAAGCAGTGTAGGGTAGGCAAGTCGGGCGGGATTTACCATTGCTTCATGTCCGACATAACGCTTGCTTCACTCGCTTCTCCTGAGGTCCTGGCCCGTGCCCGCAAGATCAAGCTGTTTCTGATGGATGTTGACGGTACGCTCACCGATGGTGGCGTCTGCCTGATCTCAACCCTCGCTGTCGATGGGGCTGCGGCCGCTACAGTTACCGAAATGAAAGTCTTCAACGCCCAGGATGGACAGGGCCTGTCGCTGGCGCACACGATGGGGATTCAGACCGGGTTCATCACCGGACGCCACTCGCCCGCCGTGGCCCAGCGTGCTAAAGAACTGAAGGTCCCGTTCGTCTATCTTGGTCAGGCGAAGAAGACGCAGGCTTTTGAGGAGTGCTTGGAGAAGGCTCGGGTCACTGAGGATGAAGTGGCATATATGGGCGACGATCTGCCGGATATTCCGCTCGCGCGCCGAGCCGGTCTGGCTGTCTGCGTTGCCGATGGCGCGCCCGAGTTAAAGGCCGTCTGCCACTACACGACAAAGCGGCTTGCCGGCCGGGGCACCGCCCGCGAGGTCATCGAACTCATCCTCAAGGCGCAAGGCCGATGGGAAGAAGCGGTGCCACAGGCGCTTGCCTGAACATCGAGGCTTGGTCGTCGCCGCGCCGTCTCGCATACAATTCCCGGTGGTGTCATTTCCTTGGTTGAGGTGCCCTTGTGAATTCAGTGTGCCGCAGTGTCGTCGCTGTGACAGTCTCTACCATGGTCTCTCTGGCTCATGGCCAATTGGAGGGCAGCAAGCCGGACACGCAACCTGCTCATCATCCCGTCCCCGCGATTCAGGACACGGAGACGCCGGCTCAGCGTGACGCGCGGATGCAGTGGTGGCGCGAGGCGCGCTTTGGGATGTTTATCCATTGGGGGTTGTATTCGATTCCGGCCGGCACCTGGGATGGTAAGCAGATTCCGGGCATCGGCGAGTGGATCATGAACAACGCCTCGATTCCGGTCGCGGACTACAAGGCGCTGGCCCCACAGTTCAACCCGACGAGCTTCAGCGCTCACGATATTGTCGCGCTCGCCAAGTCGGCCGGCATGAAATACATCGTAATCACGTCGAAGCATCACGACGGCTTTGCGATGTTCGACTCCAAGGCGAATTCGTTCAACATCGTCGATGCGACGCCGTTCAAGCGCGACCCGCTTCAGGAGTTGGCGGAAGAGTGCCGCAAGCAGGGAATTAAGCTCGGGTTCTACTATTCCCAAGATCAGGATTGGACCGCTCCCGGTGGCGATGCGATTATGAGAGACCATCACGACCCGGTCACTCATCATTGGGACAAGGCGCAGGACGGCGACTTTGATACCTATCTCCACACCAAAGCGATCCCGCAGATCAAGGAGTTGCTGAGCAACTACGGCGAGTTTCCGGCGGTGATCTGGTTCGATACCCCGACCGCCAACATGACACCGGGGCGCGCCGCCGAGATCGTCACGCTGCTTAACCAGCACCCGAACCTGATATGGAACAACCGTCTGGGAGGCACGTATAAGGGCGACACCGAGACCCCCGAACAATACATTCCGCCACAAGGTTTTCCCGGTCGCGACTGGG
Source organism: uncultured Acidobacteriaceae bacterium (assembly GCA_963742015.1). Taxonomy (GTDB): domain Bacteria; phylum Acidobacteriota; class Terriglobia; order Terriglobales; family Acidobacteriaceae; genus Acidisarcina. Next base: position 5,026 of record CAVUKL010000028.1, read on the forward strand.
AGTCGTGCATGACCATCAACGATACCTGGGGATATAAGTCCTACGATCTGAATTTCAAGTCAACCGAAACGCTGCTGCGCAACCTCATCGACATCGCCAGCAAGGGCGGGAAATTATCTGCTCAACATCGGCCCGGACTCGAAAGGTGTCGTGCCTGCCGCGGAGGTCGAACGCCTTCATCAAATGGGTGCGTGGCTGGCGGTCAACGGCGAGGCCATCTACGGCAGCAGCCCGACGCTCTTCGGGCCCGAGGCCGGAGCCTTCAGCACTACCGAGAAAGACAAACGGGGCAATCCGAAATTCATTCCCTCATGGGAGTGGCGTTCCACCACCAAGCCGGACAAGATCTATGTTGAGGTATTCAAGTGGCCGAACGGTTCCTTCCGCCTCGACAAGCTACCGCGAAAGGTCGCTGGCGCCTATCTGCTGGCCGACTCGGCGCATACACCGCTGAAGTTCACCCAGACCGGCGATGGCCTCGATGTGCAGTTGCCAGCACAGGCTCTGGATCCGATTGCCACTGTTTTGGTGCTAGACACTCCGAAATAACTTCGTCTAGGAGGCCAGATATTTTCTCAGCGGTTCCCAATAGCGCAAGGGCCACCCCGCGTTGAGGCTGTCGTATTTGCCTTCGGGAAAGCCGGTGTGGTCGAGAATGATGACAGTGTCCGAGCCTTGCGGCTTCAGCTCGAACCTGACGATGGAGTAAACCCCTGGGTCCCAGTGGCTCGGACGCCAGGCCTGCACGATTCGCTGGCTGGGGACAATCTCGACGTTTCGGCCCTCAATCAGACCGCCGAATGTCTTGAAGAATCCGCCGGGTTTGCGGTCGATCTCGGCCGGCATCCCGGTAAACGTAGCAAAAAGTTTGGAGTCGAGCAGCAGATCGAAGAGGCGCTGAGGGCTGGCTCTGAAGGCGACCTCCTGATGCAGCGACGTACGGCCCTCGTTGGCCGGGGTGGACGGTACCTCTTGCATCTGCGTCGCTTGTGTTTGGGACAAAATGCTTGGGCCTGCCGTTACGCCGCCGAGGGTAGCTGCGATTCCGGCGAGCATCCGCCGCCGCGTCGGCAGAGGCTCGACTGTAGGCGAAGTCTGTTTTTCATGCATGATGACCTTCCTTCGGCTCGGCCGGCGACGATCTAACGTTAAGCCACACGGGGCTGCACAGACTTATCGACATCGTAGTTCAAAGCGACAATGCCGGCCCGATAAACCTTGTGGGATGTGAGAGCCAGCTTGATTCGCCCTGCCGGTGGAGGCAAGAGCGGAATTCCGCCCCCGAGAAGAATGGGGACGATCGCGATCTCGACGGAGTCGACGAGTCCCGCCTCAGCCACGCTGCGGAAGAGCGACCCGCCGCCGAAGAGCCAGATGTCTTTCCCGGGCACGTCTCGAAGCGCGGCCAGTGTCTCCTCAAGTTTCTCCGCCACTACCGTGACCCGCGGATGCTCGAGTGGTTTCAACGTGCGCGAAACAACGACAGACTTCATGCCCGGTGGCAATCCATACCCAGAGTTGAGCACGACTTCGTAGGTCCGGCGTCCCATGAGTGCCGTATCAAACTGACTGAACAGCTCGCCGAAATCGATCTCGGGATCGGTGACGATCCAATCGGCCTCTCCGTTCGGACCGGCGATGTATCCGTCCAAGCTCGCGGCGACCTGGTAACGAATTCTCCGCATTGCAACCTCGGTGGGAATTCTAAAGCAGAGTGGGGGGCCGAGGCGCGAGAGAAATGTGCGGCGTTTCCGCGATGCTTCAGGTAGTTTGAAGAGAACGGCCCCGGCAAGCGGCTCTGCGCCCTCGTCGGCTGCTACGCAGCGTGGGCCACCAGCTTGGTGCATGCGCGCGAGGGTGGATGAGCATACAGGTGGCGCTGAAACACCGGACACACTACCAGTATGACAAACTGGTTTCGCTCGGTCCGCAGACGGTGCAGTTGCGGCCGGCGCCGCACTGCCGAACACCAATCCTGAGCTACTCCTTGCAGGTGACGCCGACGGACCGTATTTTGAACTGGCATCTCGATGCCCACTCCAATCATCTGGCGCGGATGCTGTTCCCAAACAAGACCAATGAATTTGCGGTGGAAGTCGATCTAGTGGCGGAGCTGTCTCCGGTCAATCCATTCGATTTCTTCCTGGAGCCTGGATTCGAGAATCTTCCGTTCGCTTACTCCTCCGATTTGGTGAAGGACCTTGTGCCCTACCTTGAGGTCGGTCCCGCCGGTCCTCGATTGCTGAGGTTTCTCGGCGGTCTCTCGACAGGCAGGTCGCCGAGCGATAAACAGGGAACTGTCAGCTTTCTCGTCGATCTGAATCATAAGGTTCGGGACGAAGTGGGCTACGTGACGCGGTTCGATCCCGGAGTTCAGAGCAGCGAGCAGACGCTTGAATGCCGCACGGGCTCCTGCCGGGATTCAGCGTGGCTGTTGGTGGAAATACTTCGGCACTTGGGTATCGCGGCGCGGTTTGTCTCGGGATACCTCATTCAGCTCGCGTCGGAAGAGACCGTACCGGGCGATGGAACGAATGGCGGAGTCAAGACCGACTCCGCCGATCTGCACGCCTGGGCTGAAGCCTTCCTGCCCGGGGCCGGCTGGATCGGAATGGATCCGACCTCCGGACTCTTCGCCGGCGAGGGACACATCCCGCTGGTATGCACGCCAAACGCGGCGAAGGCCGCTCCGATCGGGGGCACGGTCGAGCCGGCCAAGGTTGAATTGGATTTTTCCATGTCCGTGCGTCGCATCAATGCGCCGTCATCGCTTGCCAGGCCCTTTACAGACGAGGAGTGGGAACAAGTGCGAGCCGTTGCTCACGCGGTCGACGCGGAGCTGGAGGCGCAGGATGTCCGCCTGACCATGGGCGGCGAGCCCACCTTCGTTGGCATAGACGAACCTGAGAGCCGGCAGTGGAACCTGGACGCACTGGGCGACCTGAAGCGCAGTCGTGGACTGGCCCTGATTCGGGGCTTGCGCGAGAAGAGCGCGGCCGGCGCAATGCTGCATTACGGGCAAGGGAAGTGGTATCCCGGCGAGCCCCTCCCGCGCTGGGCGCTGAGTTGCTATTGGCGTGTCGACGGGGTCGCAATTTGGGAGAGCATCGATTGGATCGCCCGCGAAGAAGACGATCACGGTTTTGGCGTGAAAGATGCTTTCGAGTTTGCACAGGCGCTTACGCGGCGACTCGAAGTGAGCAGCGAGAATCTTTTGCCCGCGTTCAATGCAGGTGACTCAGAGGGGCCTGCCGGTTACGTGCTGCCGCTGCGTCGACGCCAACATGGGGGTCGCCTTCGGTGGTCGAGCCAGCTATGGTTTCCTCGTTCCGAGCGGCTGTTGTTATCTCCTGGAGATTCGCCGATCGGTTATCGCATTCCCACCGAGGCGATGCCCTGGGTTGCGCCTGACGAAGTGCAATATGACTTCGATGCCCCGCCATATGAGGACCGGGCCAAGCTTTCTATGGCTCCGGCGCGGCGACCAGATCTCTTTGCTGTAGAACCGGAACCCGATCCTTTGCCGCCGCTGTCGAAGACTGCGGAGAGTGCGACTGAGCTCATTCGTCCATCGCTCTGCGTGCAGGCGCGGGAAGGACGCCTGCATGTCTTTCTGCCCTACGCCTCCAAACTCGCGGACTATCTCGATCTCATCGCAGCAGTCGAAGATACCTGCCAGCATTTGCAAAAGCCTGTGTGGCTGGAGGGTTATCCCCCGCCATTCGATCCGCGGCTGCGGTTCTTCAGCGTTACTCCCGATCCCGGTGTCCTCGAGATCAACCTGCCTCCCGCCAGTAATTGGGACGAGCTTGAACATACGAACACTGTTCTCTTCGAGGAGGCACGCAAAAACCGCTTAACTGCCGAGAAGTTCGGCTATGACGGAACGCATCTCGCTACTGGAGGCGGCAGCCACATCGTGATCGGCGGAGCGAGCGTTGCGGACAGTCCCTTGCTACGGCGTCCCGATCTGCTGCGCAGCATGATCGCTTTCTGGCAGAACCATCCGTCGCTCTCGTACTTATTCTCCGGCATGTATGTAGGGCCGACGAGTCAGTATCCCCGCGTCGACGAAGCGCGTATGGATGCTTTGTATGAACTCGAGTTGGCATTCGGTCAGTTGCCGGTCGGCGAGTGTCCGCCATTTATCCTCGATGGCCTCTTCCGAAACCTGCTTGTCGATGTGACGGGCAACTCTCACCGCGCCGAGTTCTGCGTCGACAAGCTTTTTCCGCCGGAGGGTACGGGTTTACGCCTGGGGCTGCTGGAGTTACGCGCCTTTGAGATGGCGCCTCATCTTCGCATGGGAATGATGCAAATGTTGTTGGTCCGAGCGTTAGTCTGTCTCTTCTGGAAGCGCCCATTTAAGAGTGGCCTGGTGCGCTGGGGAACGGCGCTCCACGACCGCTTCATGCTGCCTCATTTTGTCGAGCGCGACTTCGCGGAAGTGCTCAGCGAGTTGCAGCGGGCTGGCCTCGCCTTCGACGAGAAGTGGTTTGCCGCGCAACACGAATTTCGTTTTCCTAAGATCGGGTCGATCAACGCAGCCGGCGCCGAATTGGAACTCCGACACGCGCTCGAACCCTGGAACGTGCTCGCCGAAGAGACCACCTCGGGAGGAACCGTGCGCAGCGTCGACTCCTCGCTGGAGAGGATTCAGGTGAAGCTTTCCGGCGTTGTGGCTGAAGGCCGTTATGCTGTCGCATGCAATGGGCGCAAGGTGCCACTTGCTCCGACCGGTAAATTGGGCGAGTCTATCGCCGGGCTGCGCTATCGAGCGCGGATGCTCTCGTCTACGCTGCATCCGACCATTCCAGTGCACATGCCGCTGGAATTTAACCTGATCGATCTGTGGAGCGGGCTTTCCGTTGGCCGATGTACTTATCATGCCGGCCCCCCCGACGGGAGTATTTACAGCAGCCGCCCAGCCAATGCCGCTGAAGCGAAGGAACGCCGTCTGGCCCGCTTTCAGGTTTCAGCCGACGTTCCCTCTCCGACGGCTGCGCCACCGGACGAGACTAACCCGGTCTTCCCGATGACTCTCGATATGCGCCGTCCCGCGCCCGGCGCGGAGACTTCCATGAATCAAGCAAGGACAGAGCGGTGACCACAGACCTCTATCAGAATCTGCTCCGCTACGGCGCAGCTTATGATGAGTGGTCCGAAGACGGCGTGACGCCGCGCCCACACTGGGCGCATTTGATGGAGTCGCTGCGCGAGATCGGGCCCGATGAGTTGGGCCGCCGCTGGAGCCGCGCCGAACGCCGCATCCGCGAGAACGGGATCACCTACAACATCTATGGCGACCCGCTCGGGGCCAATCGTCCCTGGCGCATCGACATCATTCCGCTTCTGATTCCAGCCGAAGAGTGGCGGTCGATCGAAGCTGGCATTACACAACGAGCGCAGTTGCTGAGCCTGCTCGTCGAAGACCTCTACGGAGCGCAGGCGCTGCTGGCGCAAGGGCATTTTCCAGCCGCGCTGCTCTATGCAAATCCGGCATTTCTTCGGCCCCTCGTGGGTGTACAGGTGCCGGGTCACACTTATCTTCACATGCTCGCAGTCGATCTTGCGCGCTCGCCCGATGGCCAGTGGTGGGTGCTCTCCGATCGCGCCCAGGCCCCATCGGGTAGCGGCTACGCGCTCGAGAACCGCACCATCGTCTCCGACGTGTTGCCCGATCTCTTTCGCACTTCCAATGTGTTACGCCTGGCTCCGTTTTTTCGCGCGCAGCGCGAAGCGCTCACCGGCCTGGCTGAAGGCGACAATCCGCGCATTGTGCTGTTGACGCCAGGCCCGCATAACGAGACCTATTTTGAACATTCCTATCTCGCCCGGTATCTGGGTTTCACGCTGGTCGAGGGCGCCGATCTGACGGTGCGTGACCGGCACGTTTTTCTCAAGACGATCGATGGGCTGGAGCAGGTCGACGTCATCCTGCGTCGCGTGGATGACAGCTTCTGCGATCCGCTTGAGCTGCGCGGCGAATCGTTGCTCGGCGTGCCAGGACTGGTCGACGCCATCGTCGCCGGCAATGTGAGGGTGGCCAACGCGCTCGGCAGCGGAGTAATCGAGACCGCTGCGATCATGCCATTTCTTCCTGGGCTCTGCCGTCATCTAATGGGGGAGAAGCTCAAGCTGCCCTCCGTCGCAACCTGGTGGTGTGGACAGGAATACGCGCTCGACTGGGTGCTGGGCCATCTCGATTCGGTGGTGGTGAAGCCGGCTTTTCCTTCGCGGGGGATGGAGCCGGTCTTCGGCTCCGAGCTGCCGCAGGTGAAAAGGGGAGAATTCGCCAGGCAGCTGCGTGAGCGTCCACATGAATACGTCGCGCAGGAGCAGGTCACGCTTTCAACCGCGCCGGTATGGGAGAACGGATGCCTCAACTCCCGCAGCGTTGTGCTGCGCACTTACGTGCTCAACACCGGCAGCGGATGGGTCGCTTTTCCCGGCGGCCTGGTCCGCGTGGCCGAGGCCGAGGGTTCGGTGGTCTCAATGCAGCGCGGCGGCCACAGCAAGGACGCCTGGGTGCTTTGGGACGGTCCGATCGACACTTTCAGCATGTTGCGACCGCGCAGCGAGCCGGTGGAGTTGCGTCGTCTACCCAGAGTAGTGCCAAGCAGCGTTGCCGACAACGTCTTCTGGCTGGGGAGATATGCCGAACGCGCCGAGAACAAGGCCCGCATTCTGCGCGCGATCGTCTCTCGCGTGCGCCGCGCCGAGGAGCCGGAGTTGGCCTGCCTGGTCCGGCTGCACAGCTGCCTTGATTCGCGTTACAGCAAGCTGCCCAAGGCGAAAAAGGTCCACCCGAGCGCCATAGAACTTGAAAAAGAACTCACATCACTGCTGAGCGACACCAGACGGCCCGATAGCCTGGTCTGTACATTGGCTGAAATCTCTCGCGTCGGCGGCAATGTGCGCGAACGCTTGTCCGCCGATATGATGTTCCTCATTGGCCGGCTGCGCAACTCGATGCAGAGCGAAGCGGCCGCTCAGTTTCTCGAGTATCCAGCGATACTCACCGCCTGCCTGGAACTTCTCTCGGCCTTTTCTGGGATGGAGCGTGAAAACATCAACCGCGGGCTAGGCTGGATATTTATGAGCCTTGGGCGGCGCTTGGAGCGTGCGATGTATCTCGCGCGGCAGTTGCGGGAAATCACCATCCCGCTCGCCGAACAGGACGCCGCCCTGCTCGAATGCCTGCTCGAAGTGGCAGACAGCTCGATGACCTATCGCTCGCGTTATTACACTACCTTGCAGCCACTTGCGGTGCTGGATGTGCTGATGGCGGACGAGACCAATCCCCGCTCTTTGGATTTCCAGTTGACCCACATCATCGAGCTCTTCGAAAAACTGCCGAGGCATTCGCCATACGATCTCGATGCAATGCGAGAACAGCTTAAGATGCTCCGTGGCTTCGATCTGCGCGAGTTCAAATACGCTTTGCCCGATGCTCCAGTTGTGAGCGGGACGAACGGCGCCGCCGCGGGCCTCGGCCGCCTGGAACATTACCTCAGGGGTTTGGAGGCATTGCTCCCTCACTGGTCCAATAACCTCTCCGGCACCTATTTCAGTCACGCGCGTAGCCTGCCGATCACTATAGGGCAATAATTTCTCACGATGATTTATAGAATCGTCCACCGCACTACGTATCGATACAAATTTCCCGTCTCGCTCGGCAATCATGTAGCGTGCCTGAAGCCTCGCGGCCTGCCGCATCAAACGCTCCTGCGCAATGCCCTCAGTATCCAGCCTTCCCCCGCCACGCTGACTGAGAGGCTCGACTATTTTGGCAACACGCTGTGCTTCTTCACCGTGCAGGAGCCGCATCGGGAGCTTGTGGTCGAGACTTGCAGTGAGGTGGTGATGGATGGCGCACCCACGCCCGATGTCAAACAAGCAGAAGCAAATCTTGCGTGGGAAGATGTTGCAAAGTTTCTGGGTGGTGAGCGCAGTCCAGCGGCCATGGAAGCCTGCCAGTTCTCCTTCGAGTCGCCGCGTATTCGCGCCCGTCCGGAACTTGCCGTATACGCGCTGCGGTCGTTCACTCCCGGACGACCAATGATCGAGGCGCTGCTCGATCTGACCGCACGCATTCACGCCGATTTTCGCTTCGATGCAAAATCAACCAACGTTCGCACACCCACCGAAGAGGTTTTCAAGAAGCGCCGGGGCGTCTGCCAGGATTTTGCCCACGTGCAGATCGCTTGTCTTCGCTCCATAAATCTCGCCGCTCGGTACGTCAGCGGCTACCTACGCACCTACCCCCCTCCAGGCAAGCCAAGGCTCATCGGCGCCGATGCGTCGCATGCGTGGGTCTCCGCTTATTGCCCGGGCATCGGCTGGATCGATGTCGACCCAACCAACAACATCGTCCCTTCCGATGGCCACGTCACGGTTGCCTGGGGACGCGATTATGGCGATGTGAGTCCGCTGCGGGGACTGATCCTGGGCGGCGGCGCGCATACGCTGAAGGTTGGGGTGGATATGGAGCCGGTTGAGGCCGCACCACAAGTGCCGTCACGACAAGGACAATAATCAACGCGCATATTTCTTCATCGCCTTCTGCAACTCATCATGCGGGAGTCCAATCACAGTATGTCCATCGATGCCGGTCATTGTCTTCCCGGCCACCAGCGCATTCACGATTGCCTCTTCCGTGGCCTCGACGGTCGCGTTGAAGAGCGGGCTGATGCGTTCGTTGGAGACGGTCTGGATAGTGTGCGGACTTGGGCTCTCGTCCCAGGCGTGAGGATTGGCAGTTGAGAAGGCGATAAAAATGTCTCCCGAGCCGTTGCCCGAGGTCGATCCAGTGCGCGCCAGCCCCATCGTCGCTCTTCTTGCGAGCCGCTTGAGTTGGCCTGGCAGCAGCGGCGCATCGGTTGCAACGACGATAATGATCGAGCCAACGTCGCCTTCGCTTTCACCGCCTTTGCCGTCGTGAAACATCGCGTAGGGAACGTCCTGCGGAATCTCTTTGCCGACGGGCACTCCGGCGATAGTGAGCTGCGGTCGTCGTCCACAGTTGCACTGGACTAGCACGCCCACGGTATAGCCACCGTCCTCTTTGCTGAGGACACGGGAGGCGGTGCCGTCTCCTCCTTTGAATCCGTAGCAGACCATCCCCGTGCCGCCGCCCACGCCGCCTTCTGGAACCGTGCCGCCGTGTGCGTTGTCCATCGCGCTGAAGACATCTTCGGGCTTCACATGAAAGCCGTTGATGTCGTTGAGATAGCCGTCCCAGGTCTCGGCCACGACTGGCAGCATCCCGTCTTCGGCAAGAGGAGAATGGTGCTTCAGCTCCCAGGCAATCATCGCGTCGCGGACCACTCCCACGCTGTGGGTATTGGTGATGGCAATGGGGGTCTCTAAGAAACCGGATTCCTCGACCCAGGTCGTTCCGGTCATCTCGCCATTACCGTTTTGCGCGAACCATCCCGCGTAAACGGGATCGGGATTGGCCTTGCCGCGCGGGAAGATCGACCGTCACTCCGGTGCGCACCGGCCCCACGCCGACCTTCAACGGGCCGTCTCCGGAGATCAGCGTCGTGTCGCCGACTTCGACTCCTTTCACATCCGTGATCGCATCCAGTGAGCCGGGCGTGCCGTCGAACGGAACGCCGAGATCGCGAGCTCGAGGTGGAGTTTGCGCATGGGCGACGGAGGCAAGAGGGAGGATCAGCAATGCCGACGAGAAGACACATCTGGCGGAGCGCCTGATGGATGCGATGTTGGTTTTCACTGGGCCGAGGGGAAATCCACGATATTCAAGTCCATTGGATATTGTTCCTGACGCGGGCTTGGCGCGGGGAACATTCCCTTGCTCCAATCTCCTTCAACCCCGGTCGCTTTAGCGAAGTCCGATAGAGGGATTTGTCCGGCGAGCGCGAACGAGTCGATGGTGTAGGGAATGCCGTTCGAGCAGAGCACTGACGGACTCTCCATCAAGTGGAAGTGCAGGTGAGGGCCGGAGGTGTTGCCGGTGTTGCCTAGTTTCGCCAGTACCTGGCCGCGTTTGACTCGATCGCCGACAGACACTTGAACCGAGTTCTTCTGCAGGTGGGCGTAAAAGGCATATACCCCGTCGCCTAGATCAATCACGATGTGGTTTCCGTCGACGTTCTGCACGTTAATAGTGCGTGGGTCGGGCAGAGTCCCCGGCTTCTGGTCATCGAGCTTATCGAGTCGGTCCACGACCGTGCCGTCGGCGACGGCTAGGACATCTGCGCCGTAATCGGGGTACTGATGCACGTCCGAGCCGTCGCCCTCTGCCAGTCGGCCCTCTTTGTCGAGTCTCATCCAATCGATGGCGAAACGCTGCGCAAAGTAAATGCCTCCGTTGCATCCCAGGCCGCTCGGCCGGTGAGCGCCGGCTTCGCCGCAACATCCATTCACCGCAACCCAGCCGTCGCCTGCGAGGGGAGGTCCAATCCGTGGCAGCTTGATATTGATATCGATCGGGGCGATCGTGTAGCTCAGAGCTACCGGAGTTTGCGGCTTGCGACTCGGCATCGGTGTGCCCAGCAATTGAATGCTGTGCATCAGCCGCGCCGGAGCCTTGGTCGCCGAGTCAACGACGAAGTCGATCAGAAGGAGCCGCGTTCCGCTGGCCTCAATCGTGGGACTGTCCACAGGCGCAGAGCCGGACGTGCGAAGGCGAGAAGTCAGGTCTGCGCCATTGAAACTCGCCAGAGCTTGCGAGTGGTTCGCTGCGTCAACCACTTCGACTTTCTCCAATGTGGCGGGCGTCGCACTTGCGTTCGTGAGGACTAGTTCGTAGGCAAGGTGGATCTTCCCATCAGTTCCGGGAAAAGGACGAGTGTTTGAGGTAAGCGCGGAACCAACGAGCGGAGTGAATTGATCGGAGGTTACGCCAGCATGCGCAGAAAGCGCGGCTGCGACCAGAAAGGCTGCAAGAGAGGAGTTGGCCTGCATCGCCTGAATTATACTGCCGCCCGGTCGAGACAGCATTGGGGAACCGAAACCATGGAAAGGAGTTATGTGAGTTTACAAGCGCGAAATTCAGCGCTATGGTTTGCTGTCAGGCAGATTAGATAAAGAAACAATTTCTGGAGACAAATATGACGCACCGCTTTGGGAGGGCAATCCCCTTCATTTGCTCCGCTTCGGCGGTCTGGCTCGGGGTCGTATCCGCAGCAGCACAATCCGCGCCAACCGCCGACTCCATCGTCAACAAAATGACCGTCGAACAGAAGATCGATTACATCGGCGGAACCGGCTTCGCCATCCGCGCGATGCCTGATCTTGGCCTTCCGGCGTTGGAGATGTCGGACGGGCCAGTGGGTGTGCGCAGCAATTTAGGTTTTCCCTCGACAACTTACACTGCGGGCATTGCTCTCGCGGCGAGCTGGGATCCGGAGCTGGCGGCGCGAGTCGGCGCGGGAATCGGCAAGGATGCCCGGGCGCGTGGGATCCACTTCATGCTTGGGCCGGGAATCAACATCTATCGGTCGCCGCGCAATGGGCGCAACTTCGAGTACTTTGGGGAAGATCCGTTCCTGTCGGCTGCGATGGCTGTCGGCTATATCGAGGGCATGCAGAAACAGGATGTGAGCGCCACTGTCAAGCACTTCATGGGCAACAACTCCGAGTATCTGCGCCACGACTCGAACTCGATCATCGACGAGCGCACGATGCGCGAGATCTATCTGCCTGGGTTTGAGGCAGCGGTGAAGAAGGCGCACGTTGGGGCGGTCATGGACTCCTATAACCTGACCAACGGCGAGCACATGACGCAGAACGGCAAGCTGAACACCGATCTCGTCCGCAAAGAATGGGGCTTTGACGGCATCATCATGTCGGACTGGGTTGCAACTTACGACGGTGTTGCCGCGGCGAACGGTGGGCTGGACCTGGAGATGCCGACTGGCGCGTTCATGAACCGGAAGAACCTGCTGCCTGCGATTCAGGCTGGCAAAGTCACACAGGCGACCATCGATGACAAGATCCGGCACATCGTGAATACGGCCAACCGCTTCGGCTGGCTTGATCCGGGCCACAACCAGACGGATTCGTCGCTGTCGCTCTACAGCTTGCCAGACCAGGCGGTTGCGCTGGACGAGGCGCGCGAGGGCATCGTGCTGCTCAAGAACGATGGCAAGCTGTTACCGCTGGACAAGGCGAAGATCAAGACCATTCTGGTGATCGGGCCTGATGCGTATCCGGGCGCTCCAGTTGGGGGCGGCAGCGCGGGCGTTGCGCCGTTCCATAACGTAAGTGCAGTCGAAGGTATTGGAGCTGCTGTCGAGCCGGGAACGACGGTGCTCTACGACCGCGGATTGCCTACGCTGAGCTCACTTGCAGGTATGACGAACTTCGTTACCGAGGCGCAGAACGGCAAGCCTGGATTGACGGTCGAGTATTACGACAGCAAGGACTTGTCGGGAACTCCGGTCAGGACGGCGAACGTGCATAACATCAACGATCCGGGCAAGACGTGGCAATCGATGATGGCCGATCTTGCAGATTTATTGAACATGATGTCGACCGCAGCGAAGCCAAAGGGGGCTTCGCGGCGATGGACTGGTTATTACGTCGTGACGAATCCTGGAAGGTATGAGATTGCGCTGCAGAATCCTGGTGAGTCGAACGGAGACAGGTTGTATGTCGATGGGAAGATAGTGATCGACAACTGGAGGCTATCGAGGGCCTATCAGCCGCATGTGACCTTGCAGCTTTCGGCTGGTCCGCACAAGATCGTGGCGGAAGACTGGCAAGAATCGCCGATTGGCGGCGAGCTGCGGGTTGCGATTGTCGATCCGAAGACGCTGGTCTCGGCGAAGGTCGAAGGAGGAGGCGAGCGAAGGCTGATGCAGTTGTGATTGCGGCGGGATTCGATGCGGAGAGCGAGGGTGAAGGCGCGGACCGGACCTTCGATCTTCCGTTTGGGCAGGATGAGCTGATTCAGGAGATTTCGGCGCAGAACAAGAATACGATCGTCGCGATCACCTCAGGCGGGAATGTGGATTCGGAGTCGTGGATCGGCGGGGTGCCAGCTTACCTGGAGCTCTGGTATCCGGGCGAGGCTGGTGGCACGGCGCTGGCGGATGTCCTCTTCGGCGAGGTGAATCCGTCGGGGCATTTGCCGGCGACGTTTGAGAAGAAGGCGGAGGACAATCCGACTTACAACAACTACTATCCCGAAGACGATTCGATCAACGTTACTTATAAGGAAGGGATCTTTGTCGGCTATCGCGGCTATGAGCACAACAATGTCACGCCGCGGTTTCCGTTCGGTTATGGGCTGTCGTACACCACATTCAAGTTCGCAAACCTGACCGTCGCTCCCGAAGGCGGCGCCGACGCGACCTTCAACGTGTCCTTCGACGTAACCAATACCGGTGACCGCGCGGGTGCGACGGTGGCCCAGGTCTACGTCGCAGATCCGCAGGGCAATGTGCCCGAACCGCCGAAGCAGCTCAAGGGCTTCTCCCGAGTGACGCTGAAGCCGGGCGAGACGCAGCATGTGACGGTGACGCTCGATCCGCGCGCCTTCGCCTATTACGATGTGGCGGCAAAGAAATGGACGATCACGCCGGGCGACTTCGGGGTGCTGGTCGGCGATTCGTCGGCTAACATTGCGCTTAAGAGCTCGGTGTCGGTTTCGGGAGTCGCGGCAGCGGCTTTGCGGTAGGCGACTTTGGGGAGGATAACCCAGAGGATAACCCCCCTCCCCTGGAATTTCCTGCCTTATTCTTTTTTCAGTGACTTAGGGCGATTGATCTCCGCTCATCCGCAAGGTGAAGGGTCGTCGCTTCTCAGATGCCTACCTTCCGGTACGAATCGCGGAGCGTCGATCAGTGCCTCCGCGATTCGTTCGCTTCCCGACACTTTCAGGGCGTCGGGGGAAGTGTGCTGAGGTAATGCACCAGGTTCTTGAGGTCTTCTCCGGTGATCTTCGTTCCATAAGATGGCATCGGGTTGGGAGCGCCGGCGCTGGTTGATTTCGGCGGACTGACAATCGCCGCTTCTATCTGGTTCGCCGTACGCCGAGTTCCTACTCCGTTCAATGACGGCCCGATCTCCCCACCGTCCGCTCCGATGCGATGACACGATAGACAGCTGTTGTTGGCGATGATGCTCTTTACGGAATCGCCATTCGGCGATGCGGAGCCGCTTTGGGTCGAGCCGGGCGTTGCTGGTTGTGCCGCCGGAGCCGAAACAGCCATGCCCAATGGCGTCAGGCGAAAGAGGCCACCCGGCTTCGCGTCCTCGATCATCCATAACGCTCCATCGGGTGCGACCTCCACGTCGCGCACTCTGCGGCCCACGTCCCAACGCTCGGACGTCTGCGCACCTCCCTTGCCGTCGAAGGTTATGCGGATGAGCGCCTTTGATGCCAGGCCACTGGCAAATGCCGACCCGTTCCATTGCGGGAACATAGCGCCTTTGTAAAACATGAGATTGCCCGGTGCGATGACAGGGACCCAGTAGATCACGGGCTTGGTCAAGTCGGGGCGCGTATCCGGACTAGGGATGGGGACGCCGTTGTAGTTGTGTCCGTAAGAGACCAGCGGCCATCCATAATTTTTGCCGGGTTCGATCAGGTTCAACTCGTCGCCGCCACGTGGACCGTGTTCAAGCTCCCACAACCGTCCATCCGGCGCAAAGGCCAGACCATAGGGAGTACGGACACCGGTGGCCCAGGTCTCTGTTGGCGTGAGGTTCGGGCCGGGGAATGTGTATGTTCTTACAACCGGGGCCGTCTTGGCGGCTTCGGTATCCGCAGGCGGGTCGATGATTGGAACTGTGGCCGCGCCGGTCTTGCCTGCCATGGGATTGCCTCGGGCTGGTTTGCCATCCGGTGTCAGGCGCAGGATTTTGCCGAGCGGCTGGTTGGGGTCCTGGGCCGGCGTAAACCGCTGCCTTTCGCCAACGCTGAGGAAGAGATACTTGCTGTCGGGAGAGAAGGCGACCTCGGCGCCGAACTGCCCGCCCTCGCCCCTCTCACCGTCGCGCCAGATGACCTGAAGACCTTCGAGGCTTGCGGCATCCTTGCCAATCTTCAACTTGGCCCGGGCGAGCGCGAGGCTGGAACCGCCCGGCTCACCCGGCTCGGAGTAGGTCAGGTAAACATTGTGGTCTTTGGCGTAGTGGGGCGAGAGGTAGACGCCCAGCATTCCACCCTGACCCTTCCAGAGAACGGCCGGAACGTTCGCAACGGGCGTCTTTGCACCCTGCTGGGTCACCAGTTGCATTCCGCCGACCTTCTCGGTGATGAGCATCCGGCCGTCGGGCAGGAAGGCGATCTTCCAGGGCAGACTCAACGTCGTGATCTGGGTCACGGTAAAGGGCAGGTTCGGGTCAGACTTCTGCTCGCCTGCGTTAACCTGCGCCGATGCGCCGCTCGAAGCCATGGCCAGGAACAGCCCCGCGATCGCTAAATACTTCAATCGTGCTCTCCCTTTAACGTTAAGGTGACCGTCATTTAAAGCATATCGCTAAGACATGTCATCGCAATATTCGGCCTATCGCGTTCGGCGGATTGCGGGATTCACGAATGCGCCGAAGGGGCTTTTGAAAGGTCTCTGCCGGGGCCGAAGTCCATTACAGTTTGCCGAACCCATTGGCTTTGCGAGACCGACGGCCTGGCGGGATCAGTTGAGTTTAGCTCATTGGCGTAGGCAGTCTCCGGATCGATACACTTTGTTCCTAGAGTATCCTCATTCGCCAGAATCGGAGAGCCGTCCAGGTTTGCGTCCCAGGCTGCTGCGTCCTTTGCCGGAACCAAGAACATCAGGCGAGGATGTCAGTGTCCGGCACGGTCGTTCAAATACCCTTGCTTCGACAACATGTAGCACATCGCTCTGGATTCAAGCTTCATTGGTTTCTCCGGAGATATTGCTTCTAAATCATGGTGTGCTTCGGCTTGATAGGTTGATATCAACTTGATGTGGCCATATGGCCATATCAAGGACAATGGAGCGTTCGTATCAAACTACTCTTCGCTCGGGACGGCAGCTATTCATTCAGGTTTTAGGTGTGGTGGTTGCGGGCGGCTTTGGCGGCCATGCGGCGTTCGTGTTCGAGCTTGCGGTTTTCGCGGCGGCGGCCGGCGTCTTCGTAGCGGCGGATTTCGTCGTCGGTTTCGGGCTCGAGCTTGGGGACGGGGACGCTGCGGCCCTGGGAGTCGACGGCGACGAAGGTGAGGTAGGCCGAGGCGACGTGGCGGTGGGTTCCGGCGATGGTGTTTTCGACCCAGACTTTGACGCCTACCTCCATCGAGGTGTTGAAGGCGCGGTTCATGGTCGATTTCAAAATGAGCAGGTCGCCGACATGGACGGGGGCGATGAAGTCGATGTGGTCCATGGACGCGGTGACGACGTGGGTGCGGGAGTGGCGATAGGCGGCCATGGCTCCGACGAGGTCGATGAAGTGCATGAGGCGGCCGCCAAGAGGTTGCCGAGAGTGTTGGTGTCGTTGGGTAGGATCAGCTCGGTCATCTCGGACTGCGATTCGGAGACTTTGCGGACAGGCAGGGAGTGGCCCGTGAATTCCATTGGATTGCTCGCTTTCAGGTCGTTCCCTTGTGATTCTCTAGTTCAAGTTTGGGGATTTTGCGGGATTTAGGCAAATTCGTACGGCCTCGGTGCCGCCCGCCCTTCCGCCAAGAAGCACGGAAGGATGAGGCACCCATTTGGGCGGTGAGGCGTGGTGAAATAGCTCTATGGACAAGATTGCGATGTTGAAGGAAATCCTCGCGCAGCAGCCGGGGGACGCGTTTGCGCGCTATGGGTTGGCGATGGCTTATGCCTCGGAGGGCGACGCGGCGCCTGCGCTGGCGGAGTTTGACAGGTTGCTGGTGGAGCATCCGGACTATACGGCTGGCTACTTCATGGCTGCGCAGACGCTGGTGAAGGCCGGGCGTCCGGCGGAGGCGCAGACGCGGCTGCGGGAGGGAATCGCGAGCGCCCAGCGCACCGGCAACCAACACGCGCTCAATGAGATGCAGCAGTTGCTGGACGAACTAGAAGATGCCGCGGGCGAAGATTGAGGCTGTTAAATTAATCGCAATTGCCCACCACACAATCAAAACGGATGCTGCTCGGCTGATGCCTCGGCCGTACTTACCCGCGCATAATTGCAAGAACCATGAAGATACCGCTCTTTCCGCTGGATGTTGTGCTCTTTCCGGGAGCGGCCTTGCCCCTGCACATTTTTGAAGACCGATATAAGCAGATGATCGCCGGTTGCCTGGAGCGAAAGGAGCCGTTCGGCGTGGTGCGGGCCAGAAGCGAAGGATTGGCAGTGATCGGCTGCACGGCGGCGATTGTGAGTGTCTTGCAGCGCTACTCCGACGGGCGCGTAGATATTCTGTGCAAGGGCGGAGACCGGTTTGAGATTGAGATGCTGGATAACACCCGCATGTATCTGCAGGCCGAGGTCGATACCTTTCGAGACGGCGGGCAGGAGGCGAGCCGTTCGGAGCGGGAGCAATGTCTGGCGCTTCACTTTGAGGTTACGGAGTTGGCTGCTGGCGATGCCAACCCGGCCGCACTTCAGCTCGATCTCGACCAGCCAATCTCCTTGATGCTGGCGTGGATGCTTCCCGTTGATCTTGATTTCAAGCAGATGCTACTGGGCTGCCGCTCTGACGCGGAACGAACGGCGAAGCTGTTGAGTTTCTATAATGCGGTGCTGCCGAAGTTGCGTCGCGGGGCACAGACTTCGCGCGCTGCGGGGCGCAATGGGCATGTGATGTAGTCTTCAGTCGCCGTTTTCTGGTGGCGATCCGAATCGACCGAAACAAATCTTCCTGGCTTAAATCTGCGTCCAGTTAACCGCCTTCTCTGGCGATCGTCTACTCTATTGTCATACTTGCTTCATAACGGCTTCGTTTGCGCGATGACCCGGCGCGGGGCCAACAGGAGTCTTCGATGCCCGCACCCCGCCCTAGTTCGCCCTCGACTTCTTTTCCATCGGACCTCGGTGGACTCCGCGCCAGCCAGCAGTTTGCCGAGGACCGGCTCAAATATCGCAGCGTGAAGGACGAGCTGCGTGAAAACCTGATCTGCAGGCTCAAGACCAAGGGGCCGATCTTTCCGGGCATCGTCGGTTACGACGACACCGTTGTTCCGCAGATCGTGAATGCGGTGCTTTCGCGTCAGAACTTTATTCTGCTGGGGCTGCGCGGGCAGGCGAAGAGCCGCATTCTGCGCGGGTTGACTGCGATTCTCGATGAGCGGCTGCCATATGTGGCGGGATGCGAGATTCGCGACAATCCTTATCTACCGCTGTGCAAGCGCTGCCGCGAGCTGATCGCCGACAAAGGCGATGCTACTCCGATTGCCTATCTGGGCCGCGAAGACCGCTATGTTGAGAAGCTGGCGACCCCGGATGTGACCGTTGCTGATTTGATTGGCGATCTTGATCCGATCAAGGCGGCGCGCGGCGGCCAGGACCTTTCGAACGAGCTGACGATGCACTATGGGCTGCTGCCTCGCGCAAATCGAGGCCTCTTCGCGATCAATGAGCTTCCCGATCTTGCGGGAAAGATCCAGGTGGCGCTGTTCAACATCATGCAGGAAGGCGATGTGCAGATTAAGGGGTATCCGGTTCGGCTGGCGCTGGATGTGGCGCTGGTGTTCAGCGCCAACCCGGAGGATTACACCGCGCGGGGCAAGATTGTGACTCCCCTGAAAGACAGGATTGGGTCGGAGATTCGTACGCATTATCCGGAGACGATCGAAGAAGGAATCGCGATTACTTCGCAGGAGGCGTGGAGCGAACGCGGTCACATGCCGACCGAGGTGCCGCAATATGTTCGCGAGATTGTGGAGCAGGTCGCCTTTTCGGCGCGCGAAGACAAACGGGTGGACAAGCGCAGCGGCGTGAGCCAGCGGCTGCCGATCTCGACGATAGAGTTGGTGATTTCGAACGCCGAGCGACGGGCTCTCACTCACGGCGAGGCTCTGGTGCTGCCGCGCGTGAGCGATCTTTATGCGGCGCTCCCGGGGATTACGGGCAAGCTGGAGCTTGAATACGAGGGCGAGATGAAGGGCGCGGATGTGGTGGTCCGCGAACTGATTCGCACCGCGGCGGGGAAGATCTACGACAAGTATTTCGCCGAAGTCAATACTCAGCAGATTGAGCAGTGGTTCAACCTTGGCGGCACTGTGAAGCTGGACGATGACCAGCCGACAGCTGCAGCGTTGACTGACCTGAAGGAGATTCAGGGGCTCTTTGAGAAGCTTTCGGCGGTAGGGGTGAAGACCTCGGACATGCCGCAGCGGGTAGTTGCGGCGGCGGAGTTTCTTTTGGAAGGGATGGTTGCGCATCGCAAGCTGAGCCGCAGCGAAGAGCGTGGGTTTTCTTCGCCGGAGAAAGCGCAGCGCAAGCCGGAGCGCATGGAAGCCGAGACGGATTATCAGGACTGGCAACAGCAGCAGCGGCGCACGCGGCGGGGTGGGTTGAATTAGAAGTCAGGGAGCAGGGGCTTAGGGACTAGGCAAGAAAGAGCCGAAATCGGGCCCAACATTTTGTCTCAGCCTTGGGCGGCTACCAGGTAGCTAAGTCCCTACGTCCCTAGTCTTTATATCCCTGCTCCAAAGGAGCTACATGAAGCGGGTTCGCTATACCAAATACAACGGCGATCTGGCCTCCGAGATGGAGATGGACGACCTGTTGAAGGCGCTCTCCGACTATCTGCTGGACTCGGGGTATCGCGATCCGTTTACGCGCTTTTCCGATCTTGAGCAGACGATGAGCGACCTGAAAGAGGCGCTGCGGCGGGCGCTTGAGGCGGGCGACGCGTTTGATCAGGACCTGCAGGACAAGATCGATGAGATGGCGGCCGACGGCAAGCTTGATGAGCTGATCGACCAGCTGATCGAGCGCATGGAGCGGGAAAATTATCTCAACATGCAGGAGCCGCGCGATCCGGCGCGGAACTCTCCGGGGCCGGGGCAGTCGGGGCCGGAGGGTGAGGTTCGGTTTGAGGTTACTGATAAAAGCCTTGATTTTCTTGGATTCAAAACGCTTCGCGATCTGCTTGGTTCGCTAGGGAAGTCGAGCTTTGGAAGGCATGACACGCGGCACTGGGCGACGGGCATCGAAGCGAGCGGGGCTTCGAAGCAGTATGAATTTGGCGACACGCTGAATCTCGACACGACCGCGACGCTGAGCTCGGCAATTGCGCGCGAGGGCATCGCGCTGCCGCTCAATATGGAGTACCGCGACCTGCAGGTGCACCAGTGCGAGTATCAGAGCTCGTGCGCAACGGTGGTTCTGCTGGATTGTTCGCACTCGATGATTCTGTACGGCGAGGACCGCTTCACTCCGGCTAAGAAGGTGGCGATGGCGCTCTCGCATTTGATTCGGACGCAGTATCCGGGCGACTCGCTGAACCTTGTTTTATTTCATGACTCCGCCGAAGAGATGCCGCTCTCGCAGCTGCCTCGGGTGCAGGTGGGGCCGCACTATACGAATACGCGCGAGGGTCTGCGCGTGGCGCAGCAGATTCTTTCGCGGCAGCGCAAAGACATGAAGCAGATTGTGATGATCACCGACGGGAAGCCGTCGGCGCTGACCTTGCCGGATGGGCGGATTTACAAGAATGCTTTTGGGCTGGATCCGCTGGTGGTGAGCGAGACGCTTGAGGAAGTGGCGCGCTGCAAGCGCTCGAACATCATGATCAACACCTTCATGCTGGCCTCGGATTATGGGCTGATCCAGTTTGTGCAGAAGGTGACTTCGATGTGCCGCGGGAAGGCTTACTTTACGACTCCGGACACGCTGGGTGAGTATTTGCTGATGGATTATATGCAGCGGAAGATGAAGACGATCCACTAAGCGAGGCAACGATCGGAAGGCGGTCGTCATGCAGTCTCACAGCTCATGCGAACGCTTAAGATAGGGGTTTTCGCATTTTCTTCCAGGGCACCGCCCTCCCCCTAGGATTTCCTTCTTAATTCTTTATTTTCAATAGCCTGGGGGATGTTATCCGAGCTAAATTCTTGATTCTGTTGAAAGCGATTCGCAAGCTCCCTGTTTTGAGAGCAGAACCAGAATAGGTATACCCGGCTCAGTTCCGAGAGGGTGGATTTTTCTTGGGAAAAAAATCCAGTCCGGCGCTCTTTCCGCTGAGTACGGCATTTCTGGTCCTGCTCCAGCCGCATAGGCTTGTTCTGAGAGAAAAGCGCTTCCGTTTTTGCGTTCCTGCCTCACTTGCACCCTCCCGAGCATCGCCGTGAATGAGAAAAGGCGGCTTTCGCCGCCTTGAGTTCGATTGCTTTTCATACCTTCTAAGTTAAGTTTATCAAATCGACCCCTTTCACTACGCCACGTTTTTGGATTTATTTTGGCGAGTGGAATCAAGGGGTTGAGTGGAATTCACTGATTTTGGGGGCTTGACATCAATTCTGGTCAGCGGCTTCGGATCCAGGGTTAATCCAGTTTGTGCAGAAGGTGACTTCGATGTGCCGGGGAAGGCTTACTTCACGACTCCGGACACGCTGGGGAGTATTTGCTGATGGATTATATGCAGCGGAAGATGAAGACGATCCACTGAGCGGGGTAGCCGGGTTTAGATTGCTGACGCGGCTGTCCCATTCTGGACGCCTGCGGCATCGCAATCCTTAGCTGTCATTGGGTTCTGGCTTCCTCGTTTTATCCTCATTTTGCGACTGAGTTTTGAGACGCCCGGGCCCCGATTACAGCGGCCTTCGGGAATCGTCTCAAAATCTACCCTTTATGAGACACCCTTCGAGCGTACAACTGTGGCTATGCTGTTCACAGCATAGCCAGGTGCTAGCGCTTGGGCTTCGCGTTCAATTTGGCAATCAATGCAACGTCGACGATCAGGGGGCGTTCCTCGATCGTAAACTTTAGAAGGGCTTCTAAGCGTCCTGCGCGGGGTGGATTACTTTCGTTGGAGGCGTGAAGGCTGGCATTGGAATATGAAGCTCATATCTGCCTGTCTCGTTGAAAATTACGATTTCCGCCTCTTCTTTGAAGTAGCGGTCAAAACACGATTGAGGGTCGTCTTTCCCTGCACAAAGATCATCATTTTCAAGCCCGATACTTACAACATGTCGGGCCGGTAGGAAATATTCTCGGGAGAGCTTGAGCAGGGAGCCATGAAGCGCCCCGGTTGCTTTCGTGGCTTGCATAATCGTTACGGTGGTGGGAAGCCTGATGTCCGAGGGAGTTGTGTTCTCCACGTCCACGGTGAAAATCACACCGGAACTAGCCTCTTCAAGCTTCTCGTTCATCCGTATATAGGCCCCGGCCTGAGTATGCTTCGCCATCAGAGCGTGGGTGTCCCAGCCCTTCGGGCGCCGAGTATAAAAATAAGCGGCCAGCAGCGCGAGCGAGATTATCAGACCACAAACAGCGCCCCCCACCAAAGCAGGAATGAGAACACGCTTTAAGGGCGACACAGAGCGGGGAGACTGATTAGGGTTCGTATCCAATGGCCCAAAGTGTAACGCCGATCCGGGCGGCGCGGACGCAACCTATACGCTTCGCGTCCTTGTTTTTTGGTTTCTCTGGCTCTAAATTATGATAAGAGGTAATTCTTATGCACAACTTCACTGTGTTCGTCGATGAGGTGACGGACACATACACGGCAGAGCCGCCCTCGTACATGATTGCGCTTGCGCCCTCCAGTTGGGGTGGAGCAGCAATGGGGACAAAGCACTATTCAACAAAGGAAAGTCTCGCCCACGATCTCCAGCAGCGGTTGCGTTACACAGCAGGAGCCGTGGAGCGGTTTTTCGCTAGCGAGGATCGTCACCGCACACCGCACACTGACGAATCACCCGCTCAGCGACGAGGATGCAGCTTATCTAGGCTGGTGATGTAGACTGGCTCACGCCAGCTTTTGCCAGTGTGCCGGGTCGCGGATCCCGTGGAAACAGGCCCTTCGGCGCTCCGTGGTCAAAGAGAATGAGCATTGACCGTGACGAGGGGTTGCTCCGGCACTGAAGCGTTGAGGCTCTGAGCCACGAAATCCAGTACCGCCGCGATCTGTTCTCTTGTCACGTCGAATTGTTCCATCACTTCCTCGACGCTCAAGTCCTCAAGGTTCTCAATGACGGTCGCAACGGGCAGGCGGGTATCCCGAAACACCCATGCGCCGCTTACCTTGCCAGGGATGCTTTCTACAGCGGGGCATTGGGACCAATCGAGAGTTGCTGCCATGTTCGTACCCTCCTATTGATCGTAACCTTTAGCACTGTTCGCGAACAGCGTCAGGCGAAGAAAGGAGCCGGAGTTTTACAACAGAAGCTGGGCTGCTGATGGGTTACATGCAGCGGAAGATCAAGACGATTCATTGAGGCGAACAGGGGTTATACGAAGTCATCCTTGCGATGGGAATTAGATATTCGATTCCTAGCAGTCGGTGATCTGACTGTGCGTCAACCGCATTCCCGGCTTCGTCTCAAGATTCCGAATGGCCGACCGTTTGTGGGCCTGGCACCAGAAACTTCTCGCATCCAGAATGGCGGCATCGGGATCGATGGGTGTTCCGCATGGAATAACGTGTTGATAACCGCCAATCACCTTCCCTGTGCAATCCCGTACTTCGCATTTTGCCATGAGTTGATTATAGGCCTCTGAGTGTGCAGAGACCGCACATAGGGTTCCCTGCGCGGGCAAAGTCTGGGTTCTAGTTCTTCGCTTCTATCGCAAACTGCTTGCTGATGAAGTCGATGATCCGCTTGCGGGCGTCGAAGCCGTGCCAGGGTTCGCGGCTGGGGTAGCCTAGCATTCCGATGGCGAGTGGGCCGTGGTTTTCGCGGGGGTATTCGACGAGTTCGACGGTGACTCCGGCCTGGCGGAGGGCGCGGTACATCTCTTCGGATTGGCCGGCGGGGTCGGTGGTGTCGGCTTTGCCTTGCAGCAGGAGGAACGGGGTTTTGGCGTGGGCGACTCCGGCGATGGGGCTTTGACGCCAAGCGTCCTGCTCGTGCTCCCAGGGATAGCCGTACCACCAGCGGTCGTAGTATGAGGAGCTCTCGGTGCCGTATTCGCTCATCTGGTCGATGACGGGCGCGCCGCTGACGATGGCGCGGAAGCGGTCGGTCTTGCCCTCGACGAAGCCAGCCATCTCGCCGCCGTAGCTGTAGCCGATGAGCGCCATCTTGTTGGGGTCGATGGGGAACCTGGCGAGGACAGTGTCGACACCGGTCATGATGTCCTGATAGTCGGCGCCGCCGAGATCGTTCTTGTTGGCGGCGGCGAAGGCTGTTCCGTAGCCGGTGCTGCCTCGCGGATTGGTCTCGAACACCGCCCATCCCTGGCCGAGCAGGAACTGCGCGAAGGCGGAGTAGGAGTCGGTGAACTGGCCGGTGGGGCCTCCGTGGACATCGACGATGAGCGGGACTTTGCTGCCGTCTTTGCCTTCTGAAGCCGCTTGCGGCGGCAGGTAGAGGATGCCTTCGATGGTGAGGTCGCCGTTCTTCCATTTGAGCACCTGGGCGGGGACGGTGCGCCAGTCCGGAGGAATGATGGCGGGCGTGTTGAGTTTGGTGCAGCCGGCGGAGAGATGTTCGGGCGAAGCAGAGTTGGGGCGGGGTTCCGGAGCTGCTTTCTTCGTAGAGCCATCCGGATTGCGAGGCGTTGGTGTTGAGGTTGTTGATTGCGGAGAGATCGAATTTCAGGGCTGTCGGATTTCCGCCGGCGAGGGGGAATTGCGCGGCGGTTGCGATGAAGCCTTGGGTTATGGCGACGATTGCGGAGCTGGCGTCCGCGGCGATGAGCTGGTCGATGGTTCCGGGGAAGTTGTGGCTGAGCAACCGGGTTTCGCCCGTTTGTGCGTTAGTGAGAAAGAGATCGCTGACTCCGGGTGGGGCGTCTTGCTGTGACTGGGCCAGGATGATTAGGCTCGATTCGTCTTTGGTCCAGACGACTTGCTCTTCGATGGTTGAGGGGACTTTGGCGAGTGCCGTGGTTTTCCAGGAGTCTCCGCTGCGCTCGAGCACCCATGCGGAGCGGGCTGGATGGAGGTCGCCGACGTTGTTTGGGGTTTCGGTAACGACGGCGAGCTTTTTGGAGCGGGGCGCCCAGGCTATGCCTTGCACGTCGGGCGCGATGTCCGCGCGGGTTGGGCTTCCGGTGGCGGCTCCGGAGGCGTCGAGCGATTGCAGGTAGAGGCGAACTCCGTGGGGATCGTGGTCGATGAAGTCGGCGTCGTCTTTGTCGGTGTCTTTCTTCTTTTCGGCTGCGGTCTGCGGGTCTTTGGCGAGGAGGGCTAGCCAGCGGCCGTCGGCGGAAAGTTCAAAGTTGTCGATGTCGAGGGGGAGCGGCTCAGGCTTGTTGTCAGATTTGGCTTCGGGTTTCTTTTGGGATACGGTGTCTTCGACGATGGGGAGCGGGACGATCTTCAGATCGTAGGGGATGGCTTCGCCGCCAGACATGGGGAGGCGGTAGACCTGCGTGGTTTCGCCGCGTTTGGCGAGGAAGAGGATGGCGGAGTTGTCGGGCATCCAGCGGCCGTGGGACTCGCCGCGTCCGCCGCCTTTCTCGTCGCTCGTTTTTTCGAGCTTGGCTGAGTAGGTGAGCTGGCGCGAGGTGTTGCTGGCGATATCAACCAGCCATAGATGCGAAGCTCCGCCATCGGCGGTGGAGTCGGTAACCGTGATGACGGCTTGCTTGCCGTCCGGTGAGAGTTGCGGGTCGGCGATGGCACGGGTGTGGCGGAGGTCTTCGCTGGTGGGAAAGTGTGCGGCCGGTGTTTGCGCGCGGAGAGCGTTCGTTGCGGCGAGTGTGAGGAGTCCGAGAAAAATCGGCGTGAAAGAGCGGGAGCGCGTGAAGTGCATGGAAGTTCTCCGCACAGAACGTGGAAAGAGGACTCAGGCAAATTGAAAAGCGGAGAGAGGAGAGGCGTGCTGGCTCTCCGCTCTGGGTGATGCTTTTATTTCTTGGGCAAGGCGCTTGGATCGGCGGCCTGGAATCCGACTTTGGCGTGGCTGCCGTCGCAGAAGGGCTTGTTGGCCGAATGGCCGCAGCGGCAGAGCGAGATGCCGGGCTTGCCGGTGAGGTCGAATTCGGTGCCGTCGAGGTCGATGAGCGAGACGGAAGTCGGACAAGGAGGGAAGACCTTCGACACGAAGGGGGCCGTTCGGCTTGAGGGTGATCTTAACTGCGGTTTCGGACATTCGTTGTAGCGCTCCTGAAGATGGTGGTTCTCGATGATGAGTCTATCAGCCGGAGCGATGGCGCTCAGGATGAGCTGAGCGCGGAGCGCTTTACATTTTGGCGGATGAAGTCCACCGTCGTTTCGAGTGGAGTGCCGGGGCCGAAGATGGCGGCGACTCCGGCTTCTTTGAGGGCTGGGATGTCGTGAGTGGGGATGGTTCCGCCGAGGACGACGAGGATGTCGTTGGCGTCGTGTTCTTTGAGCAGCGCCATGATGCGGGGGACGATGACGTTGTGGGCTCCGGAGAGGATGCTGAGGCCGATGCAGTCGACGTCTTCCTGGACTGGCAGCGTTGACGATCATCTCGGGGGTTTGGCGGAGGCCGGTGTAGATGACCTCCATGCCGGCGTCGCGGAGGGCGCGGGCGATGACCTTGGCTCCACGGTCATGGCCGTCGAGTCCGGGCTTGGCGACGAGGACGCGGATTGGGTGATTTCGTTCCATAGCTGAACTTCTTCAAGATACTCTGAGGGCGTAGAGTTTGGCGCATTCACAGGGTTCGTTATCCAATCGAAGAGTATCGAAAACGCCGTTTTTCCGAGAAATTCGACAGGGACTGTGGGATGGAAGCTAACTTCAGTGTTGCCGAACAACCGGGAGTTGGCCAGTTTCCTGACAGGTCGCCTCGAACTTATCGCACAGGGACCTCAACCTCCGTCATTTAGGCATGAACGAGATCAACCCCAGCACGGCCCCGCCCAGCACCAGCAGCGCAGGATTGACTTTGTACTGCAGCAGGATCAGCAGGACGGCAACGGCAATCGCGGCGGTCTCCGCGCCGGAGATTGCCCCTTTTGCCATAGTGAAGCAGCCAGCCAGCAGGAGACCGATCGAGACGGGCGCAAGTCCTCGTTGAATGGATGTTCGCCACGGCCATTTCTCGAGCCTCTTCCACATGCGGCCGACAAGGAACGCCAGCAGTGCGGTCGGACCGAAAAAGGCAATCAGCACCGCAAGAGCGCCGAGCATCCCGCCGGCCCATTGGCCGATGACGACGATCATCATCATGTTGGGGCCTGGGTACATTTGTCCAACGCTGTAGATGTGGATCAGTTGCGGGAAGGTGAGCCACTTGTGGACCTCGACGGTCAGTATCTTCATCTCTGGAAATGCCGCCATGCCGCCGCCGACGGTGAGGAGAGACAAGTACGCAAAAACGCGAATGAGAGCCGGGATCTGGTTCATTGAGCTGCACTCTCTTTCTGCTGCTTGCGAGGCCGATGGAAGAGAATAGCCAGCAGTCCCACGGCTATCAGCGTACGCGGCACAGACTGGTGCAGGCCGTTGACGGCAATCACGGTCAGCGCGATGAACACAAAGTCAAATTTGCCCGCAAGCGACTTCTTGCTGAGTCCCACAACAGTCGAGAGAATGAGACCAACCGCGGCGGCGGCCACCCCTTTGAGCGCGGCGGTGACCCAGATGTGATCACCGTGGATGCGGTAGACGATGCCCACGATGTACATGAGCACAGCACCCGGCAGGCAGATGGCGACAATCGCCGCGAGTGAGCCCAGCGCGCCGTGCAACTTTTCCCCTACCAGGATCGCCATGTTGGTGGCGTTCAGGCCGGGGAGACTCTGGCTGATGGAAAGCATCTCGACGAATTCTTTGTCGTCAACCCAATGCCGCTTGGTCACGAGGCTGCCGCGAAGGTAAGGCACCACTCCGCCAAAGCTGGTGGCTCCGATGATCAGGAACTCGAGGAATATCTGGCCAATAGAGACCTGAGCTGCGACCGAAGCGGCGCCGGCTATAACGTCGACCGAGGGTTTGACAGCCGCTTCACTCATGGCTTTGTGGCACGTTCCCCTTGAGGCGATAAACCATGCCTGTCTTGGTGACGCCGAGCGCGAGCCAATCCTCCACGTCGTGTTGCAACGTTATGTAGAACTGCGCGGCCAGCTTCTTTTGCTTCACCGCTACGTCCTCTCTGCGGTCGAACTTGACCTGAAATGCGAACTCTCCCACCAGAGACTTGTGCTCGCCGCGCGTGCGCCACAACCCGATGTCGCACTTGGCTACCACGCCTTTGCCGAAGTCCAGTTGACCAAGCGGTAGCAGCACCTCCTCAACAATGCCGTCGTTCACGAGACTTATTTTTTCGTCATCGGACTTCTTGATGACGGCGAGCGCCGGAAAGACCTTCACGAGAGTGGCGATCGAGGTCTTGTCTGCGTCGTGCATCTGGCTGAGCCCGAACTGGCAGTTGTGCGAGTAGAGGATGCGGTATCCCCCGACCTGGTTTTTCAGAGGAAGAGCCTCGGCTTTGAACTTGATCCGGTATTTTCCTGCGATCTTGGGCCGGACATCCAGCGCAGTTGCTTTTTGCTCATCCGGGTGACGGAACTTGAACACGATTTCAGGGTCGCCCACTGGAAAACCGTCAACATAAGTGATTCGACGGCGCAGGATGAATCCGCTGTTATAGAGGCGAAAGTCGGGAGTGTCGCCGAAGGTGATCTCGCGGACTTCTGGTCTCATCCCAACATAACGGTCTTCAATGAAAGCAACACCAACCTTTTTGGCCGTACGCTGCACGATCTTGCCGAAGTCGCGAAAAGCCTGGACCGAAGTAAAGCGGTCCGGCTTCAGGATGAGCTTGGCTTCCAGATATTGCACTCGATCAAGAAGTGTTCCGTCGGCGTACATGGCCGTGACGAGTTCAGCTGCCGTGCCCGATAGGGCGCTGACGGCGGCTCTCTTAGCCTTGTCCTTCTTGTGATGCGGCTTCTCTTTGACTTTCACAATGGCTACATCCGGCCACGCGCGCGGTGCGCAGCTGCTGCACTACCGTTGATCGTTCGTGAAGTTAGTGAGCCGGGGAGAGCACGGGAGCGATAGGCAAGGTGAAGAAGGTTTGTTGGCTGCGGTGTCTTTCTTGATGGTTCTTTGCACCATTTATATCAGCGTGATCCACTTATATCAGCGCGATCCACGGGAATGAGCCACGCGTTCGTCGAAGCCATTACGAAAGTGCTCTAAGAATGTGGAGCCGCCGACACAGATGGATGACTGACGAGCACCGGCGTGTGCGGCACTTAGGGAATGGAGCGAAGTGCCTACTTGTCCCGCGCAAGAACAAAGTCCGGAACCCAGAGAGAGCGCGCTTGAATTCATTCGTCTGGTAGGCAGGTTAGTTTGAGGCGGGCGGCTTCGGCGCAGCGGAAGGCGGCGGCCATGGCGTAGTCGACCGATCCGTTGCGATGGAGGATCTCGAGGATCTCGGCGTGGGCGACGCGTTCGAAGCTTTGGTCGCGGAGGACTTTGTCGATGGCTTCGCGGTCGGCAGTCGGTGCCGTTCTCGAGCGAGTGGATGACGGCGAGGGTGGCTTTGCCTTCGCGGAGGTCGCTGGCGACGGGCTTGCCGAGCTGCTCTTCGGTTCCGGTGAGGTCGAGGACGTCGTCGACGATCTGAAAGGCCATGCCGAGGGAGCGGCCGTATTCGCCGAGCTGGTCTTCGGTCTCTTCGGTCGCGCCAGCGAGCACCGAGCCGAGGCGCATCGAGACCTGGAAGAGGCAGGCGGTCTTGCGGTAGATGAGGTCGAAGTATTCGGTCTCGTCGATGGCGCGGCCGAGGGTTTCCATCTGCAGCAGCTCGCCCTCGACCATCTGCTGGGTGAGCGAGATGAGCAGGTCGAGGATGCGGAAGTTGCGCTCCTGCAGGGCGATGTGGAAGGCCTGCATGTAGAGCCAGTCGCCGGCGAGGACGCACTTGCCGTTGCCCCAGGTGGTGTTGGCGGAGGGACGGCCGCGGCGGGTTTCGGCGGCGTCGATGATGTCGTCGTGGACGAGGGTCGCGGTGTGGACCATCTCGACGACCGCGCCGAGGCGGACCATGCCCTGGCCCTCGTAGCCCTGGGCCTTGGCCGCGAGCAGCAGGAGCATGGGGCGGATGCGCTTGCCGCCGCCGTTGCGCAGGTAGTCGGCGATCTCGGTGATGGCGGCGACGTCGGAGATGGCGTCGCGGCAGAGTTCGCGCTCGACCGCCCGCAAATCGTCCCGCAGCAGATCGAAGACCTCTTTTGCCGTCGCTAACGCCAGTGTGCCCACCAGTTCTCCCGGAAATTTAATTGGTACGGTAAGTTCGTAAACTGCATGTCGATGCCAAAGTCGTGATTCTTCAGGAGCGCAATGGCTTCCTGTAGAGTATCGCGGTCTTTGCCGGTAATGCGCACCGTCTCACCCTGGATAGACGCCTGGACTTTCTTCTTGGAGTCTTTGATGACGCGGACGATCTCTTTGGCCTTTTCGCTGGCGATGCCCTGAGTGAGCTTGATCTTCTGGCGGACGCTTAGCCGTGGCCGGTTCGATCTTCTCAAAGGTGAGCGATTTGAGCGAGATGCCGCGCTTGATGAGCTTCTGCTGGAGGATCTCGATGACCGCCTTGAGCTTGTATTCGTCGGCGGAGGCGAGCTGGATGGTGTCGTCGCCCTCGAGCTTGATGCTGGAGTTGGAGTTTTTCAGGTCGAACCGGGCGTGCACTTCTTTCGACGCCTGGTCGATCGCGTTTCTGACTTCCTGAATGTCCACTTTGCTCACGATATCAAAGGAGTTGTCTGCTGCCATATAGCTTTCCTTCCTGACCTAGATCCTTGCTGTATCTACTTTAGATTATCTGCGTAATTCCGGTCTGTGTTGGGTGGATCACGGTTCCGGTTGCGGCGCGGTACCGAAAAAGCGGTGAAAGTTTTCAGTGGTGCGCGAAGCGACGGTCTCGGGATCGATTCCGCGCACCTCTGCAAGCTTAACCGCTACCTCGCGTACCCAGGCGGGCTCGTTGCGCTTGCCGCGGTTGGGGATGGGCGCGAGGAACGGGGCGTCGGTCTCGATGAGGATGCGGTCGAGCGGCACCTGCGCGGCGGCGTCGCGGATGGGCTGCGCCTTGGGGAAGGTGATGTTGCCGGCGAAGGAGATGAGGAAGCCGGCGTCGAGGGCGCGGCGGGCGTGGTCCCATTCGCCGGTGAAGCAGTGCAGGATGCCGCCGAGGGCGGTGGGCTTCCATTGCGATTCGATCATGTCGAGGGTGTCGTCCCAGGCGTTGGTGCTGTTGTCTGACGGGCGGCAGTGGATGATGATGGGCTGCTTGTGCGCGGCGGCGATCTCCATCTGGCGGCGGAAGACTTGCTTCTGGGTTTCGCGCGGGGAGTGGTCGTAGAAGTAGTCGAGGCCGATCTCGCCGCAGGCGATGACTTCGGGTTCGGCGAGGAGCTGGTCGAGCTTGGCGTAGGCGGCTTCGTCGGCGAGCTGGGCTTCGTGAGGATGGACTCCGGCGGAGGCGAAGATCTTTGGCGTTGCGGGACGGTCTTTGTATTGGCGGCAGAGGTCGAGGGCCTGATGCATGGTGTCGGGGCCTTCGCCGATGCCGATGGAGAGGATGGTGCGGACTCCGGCGGCCCAGGCGCGGTCGAGCAGGGCTTCGCGGTCTTCGGCGTAGCGCGGGCTGTCGAGATGGGCGTGGGAGTCGATGAGCATTGAGTCATGAAGCGCAGGGCTTAGGGCACGGGGACTCCGTTACTTAAGCCGTGCTCCGATTTCTACTTCTTCGAGGAAGCTGGCGAGGACTGGTTTGCCGGCTTCGCCGAGCGAGGCGGCGAGGAGCATTCCGTTCGACTCCAGGCCGCGCATCTTGCGGGGTGCGAGGTTGGCGACGATGACGACTTTGCGGCCGATGAGCGATTCGGGGGTGTAGTGTTCGGCGATTCCGGCGAGGATCTGGCGCTGTTCGTAGCCGAGGTCGACTTCGAGGCGGAGGAGCTTGTCGGCCTTGGGGATGCGTTCGGCGACCTTGATCTGGGCGACGCGGAGCTCGACTTTGGCGAAGTCGTCGATGGTTATCTGCGGGGATGCAGGCGGCGCGGCAGGCATCACTGCGTTGAACGCCACCGGGGCCGGGGCGGTTGGCGCCGCAGCATTGTAGGTCACTGGTTCCGGCGCGGCCGTTTCTGCCGTAGCGGCTGGAGATGGTTCGACGGCGTGGCCGACCGGGGTTGCGGTGATCTCTGCCGGTGTGGCAGGCGCTTGCTTTCGAGATTTGTGAGTTCTTTCTTCGAGTTCTTGCATTTTTTTGATTGCGTCCTTTTCTGCGCGGGGGAAGATGGGGCCGAGTTCGCCGAGCTTGGTGCCGGGCTTGAGGCCTCCCCATTGGAGGAGTTTTCGTATTCGCCGGCAAGCCATTTTTCGTGCTTGCCGTCTTTGAATTTGCCGAGTCCGAGTTGCTGCCAGACTTTGCTGGCGGCTTCGGGGATGAATGGGTAGAGGTAGCGCGGTGACGATCCTTATCGACTTCAGCGGATTCATAAAGGATCCGATGAAGACGTGCTTTGTCCAACTGTTCGGAAGTGAACAAGTTTCCAAGGTGCATTTAACGTCAGGTGGTTGTCGAGATAGGCCATGACATTACGGATGTCCATGACGATTCCCGAGAAATCAAATATTTCAAACCGACCCAAGATCGAGGCCGTTGTGCTCGGAATTAGATCCTGAGGAAAGTACGATTTTTCGCCAGCGGTGTCAGTGCCAGTGGAGGCCTTCTCAGGAGCGGGCACAATCCCGCCGAAGTACTTATCGATCATTGCCAAGGTGCGGCTTACTAGATTCCCGTAGCCATTTGCCAAGTCACCGTTGTAGCGCTGAACGAGCGCATCGAAGCGAAAAACTCCCGTCCTGGCCAACGGAATTTCTGCCATCAGGAAATAGCGGAGCGCGTCGGTTCCGAGGACTTCGACGATCGTTTCGGCGCGGACGATGTTTCCGCGCGACTTCGACATCTTCGATTCTTCGAAGAGGAGCCAGCCGTTGGCGGTGATGGATTTGGGCAGCGGGAGTCCGGCGGCCATGAGGAATGCGGGCCAGTAGACGCAGTGGAAGCGGGTGATCTCTTTGCCGACGAGGTGCAGGTCGGCGGGCCAGTATTTCTGGAATTTGGCGATGTCTTCGGGCGCGTCGCTGCCGTAGCCGACGGCGGTGATGTAGTTGGCGAGGGCGTCGAGCCAGACGTAGATGACGTGCTTTTCGTCTCCGGGAACGGGGATGCCCCAGTTGAAGCTGGTGCGCGAGACGGAGAGGTCGCGGAGGCCGCTCTTGACGAAGGAGATGACCTCTTTGCGGCTGCTCTCGGGGCGGATGAAGTCGGGGTTGGCCTCGTAGTGCTCGAGCAGCTTGCGTTCGAAGGCGGAGAGCTTGAAGAAGTAGTTCTCTTCGATGACCGTCTCGGTGGGGCGGCCGCAGTCGGGGCACGGGACTCCGGGCGGGGTGTCGACGTAGAGCTCGTCGAAGACGCAGTATTGGCCGCTGTAGGAGCCTTTGTAGATGAATCCGCGCTTCTGCAGCTCGGCGAAGAGCTTTTGCACGCCGCGTTTATGGCGGGGCTCGGTGGTGCGGATGAAGTCGTCGTAGCTGAGGCCCATGCGGTCCCAGAGGGCGCGGAACTGGGCGGAGACTTCGTCGGTGAAGGCTTGCGGGTCTTTGCCGGCGGCTTTGGCGGAGCGCTCGATCTTCTGGCCGTGTTCGTCGGTGCCGGTGAGGAACCAGGTGTCGTGGCCGAGCAGGCGGTTGCGGCGCGCGAGAATGTCGCAGACGATCGTCGAGTAGGCGTGGCCGATGTGGGGGCGCGCGTTGACGTAATAGATCGGCGTGGTGATGTAGTACTTGTTGGTTTCGGGCATTTGCGGCGTCGGCTTGCTTCGCGGGATGTTTCGCGCGGGTCTCTCTCTATCCTATTGCATGTGGGAGGTTGTCCGGACCCTGCGAAGGCTGCAGGAATTGGGTAGCCTCCCTCCGCAGGGTCCTGTCAGACCCCATGCCAGTGAGGCCGCTTTCCTAATCTGGAAGGCGGCCGACCTCGGGGAACTCCAAGTGTGCGCGGTCTAGAAGGGATCGATTGGTGCGGACTTGAGTCCATGCAAGGCCGAAACAGAGCAAGAAGAAAACACCGTCGAGAGGCGTGAATCCTTTCCTGTCCTGCGTATTCCACCATGCGGGCAGATGTGGACGGACCGCTAGCATCACGGTTTGAATGGTAAACAATGCGATGACGAAAACCAAGGTGACGCCAGAGAAGGCGCGGAATCTGCGGCTCGACGGCGGGGCAGGTGAACTTGAAGGGCGGGACATTGGGACCAGAGATTCCACCGCCCGTTCTTGCAAATGTAAAGAACACTTCGAAAAGCGTATAGGTGATTAGCGACGCGGTCTGTAGCCCCCAAGGCCTGTTGGCAAGGAGAAGAAAAAGGGGCAGGCTTCCCACGATTAGGCACAGAAAAATCGTTGTCAGAACGATGAAGCGTGGATTCGAAAGGGATACATCCCTGCATGGATCAGAGAATGGCCATCGCGCCATCAAATCCGGCTGCAGCTCGAATGAAACAATCCGATGGAGGGGAATGTTGCGATGATTCCGACGGGCGTTCCGAGCGCGATCCGAAGAGATCACCTTCAAAGAGAGTTGATCTCCCTTTTTGTTCAGCCCCACAATTTCTGCGGTAACCCTCTCACCGCTCTCAAGCTTGAGGACACCGACCGCGCCCGTATCTGCTTGATTAAGCCAATCTGGAGCAAAGTGCCGCTTTGCGTCATCGGGCGTGAAATTGCGCCGTGCGAGTTCCTTGTCGAGCATCTTCTCGGCTTCCTCTGTGAAGCCACCTTCCGACCTAAGCTTTAAAAGCTCGTGCGCCGCTGAGCGACCTATAACGTTTGTCGAGCTCTTTTATGTCGGGCATACAGTTGACCAGATTGTAAAGCTCTGCCGGATTAATGTCTGGTCGTTCGAAGAGTCGAGTGATTAGTCGGCTATCCGGAAACTGGACCCTTCCGCCTCGCAGCCCTCTCGCTACGGTTCTCAAAGAGTCAGCTCCTGGTCTGCTAAAATCATCAAGAAAATCAAGGGTTTGCGCTTCATTTTGTACCCGCCTGGACGGTGATTGCTGTGTATCTGAAACAACAGAAGGTGCTGCTGGAGCGGCTTCGCACGGCGCTTCGCGAGAAGTACCAGATTGAAGATTCGAATTTAGTAATTGAGCAGCCGCCGGATATCAAGTTTGGTGAGTATGCGCTTCCGCTGGCTTTTGAACTGGCGCGGCGGCTGAAGAAGGCTCCGAAGAAGATTGCCGAAGAGCTTGTGGCGGAGTTGGGCTCCGTTGAGGGCTTTGCCGGATTTGAGATTGCGGGAGCCGGCTATATCAATGCCCGGCTGGATCGCGGCGCGGCGGTGGCGGCGATTGCGGCTGATCCGGAGGCGGTTGCGGCGACGGGCGTTCGTTCGCTGGTTGAGCATACGAGCATCAATCCGAACAAGGCGGCGCACATTGGGCATCTGCGAAATTCGGTGCTGGGCGATACGTTTGTGCGGCTGCTGCGGAGGGCCGGACAGCGGGTGGATGTTCAAAATTACATCGACAATACCGGCGTCCAGGTTGCGGATGTTGTCGTTGGGCTGATGCATCTGGAGCGGATGGGGCTGGACGATGTTCGCGGTCTGATGGCGAGCCTCGATGAGCGTGGCATGCGGATCGATTTCTATTGCTGGGACCTGTATGCGCGGGTTTCGCTGTGGTATGAGGCGCTGGATGTTGATGCCGACGCGCGGGAGGCGGAGAAGAAGGCGCGGAAGCAGGTGCGGCTGGATGCGTTGCACAAGCTGGAAGAGGGTGGGAACGAGGCCGCGCAGGTTGCCGACCTGGTGGCGACGGCGGTGTTGCGGCGGCATCTGGAGACGATGCAGCGGCTGGACATCGATTACGATTTTCTTCCGCGCGAGAGCGACATTCTGCAGCTGCATTTCTGGGATTCAGCCTTTGAGCAGATGAAGGCCAAGGGCGTGCTGTATTTCGAGACCGACGGTAAGAACAAGGGCTGCTGGGTGATGAAGCGGGCTGGTTCGGATGCGGCAAGAATTCTGAGATCCGAAGAGAGCAGCGTACCTGATGAAGACGCGAAGGTGATTGTTCGTTCGAACGGGACGGTCACTTATGTGGGCAAGGACATTGCTTACCACCTTTGGAAGTTTGGGCTGTTAGGCAAGGACTTTGAATATAAGCGCTTCTATCAATATCCTGCGCATACGTGCTGGATTTCGACCTCAGCAGGCGGCGAGGTCAAGCATCCACAGTTCGGTGGTGCGACCTCGATCTTTAACGTGATCGACAGCCGGCAGTCCGATCCGCAGAGCAATGTCATCGAGGCGCTGCGCGGGCTTGGGTATGTTGCGGAAGCTTCCCGGTATACGCATTTTTCTTACGAGATGGTGGCGCTGACTCCGCGGTGCGCGATGGAGCTTGGTTATGCAGTTTCTCCCGAAGACCAGGCGCGGCCGTATATCGAGGTTTCGGGGCGCAAGGGTTTCGGAGTGAAGGCCGACGACCTGATCGACCAGCTGATCGCGGCTTCGCGAAAAGAGGTCGATGCGCGCCATCCGGAGCTGGATGAGCATGCGCGGCAGACGACCGCGACCCAGATTGCGGTTGGGGCGCTGCGCTACTTCATGCTGAAGTTCACGCGGACGACGGTGATTGCTTTCGATTTTCGCGAGGCGTTGAGCTTTGAGGGTGAGACGGGGCCCTATGTGCAGTATGCGATCGTGCGGGCGCGGAATATTCTGCGCAAGGCGGAGACGACGCGCGAGGCGGTGCTGGCGGCGTTTGGCGAGCGATCGACTTCAAGTCGTTTGGGCGAAGATGATGACGGGATTTGGCAGCTTTGGCTGCGGGCTTCGAAGTTGCAATTCATCGTCGAGCAGTGCATTGCGACCAATGAACCGGCGCATCTGGCGAAGCATGCTTTTCAGCTGGCTCAGGAGTTTAACAACTTCTACCATCGGCATCATGTTTTGCATGAGAGTGATGAGGCGCGGAAGACTTTCCTGCTGGCGACGGCGGCGGTTGCTGAACGGGAGCTGGTGCGGGCGCTGGCGCTGCTGGGGATCGATGCTCCGGAAGTGATGTAGGGGGCTTATTCCGGAGTGGCGCGGTAGACGATGGCGGTGATGATGGCGCTGAGCAGAATCCAGGCGACCTGGTACCAGTAGAAGAAGGGTACGCCTGCGAGTTCGGGATTGTCGCGTGCGTAGAAGCCGGGGAAGGCGAGCCCGATTGCGGGCAGGAACAGGAGCAGGTTCCAGGCGGAGAGGCGTTTCGATTTGGGTGCTTGCGGCATCAGCTGACATCGGCAGTCTATCCCATTGCAGGCGCTGTTGAGGTTGGGACTTCTGGAAGCGGAGCGACTATAGTAAACGTTTCATCGGGTGCGTGACCTTGGGCTAGGTTGCCTTCAGGAGGAAGCTCGCATGGTTCGGAATTGGAAGGTGTGCTTTGCTGTTGCCGGGGTTTTCCTGACGATCACTTGGGCGTTTGCGGCGACTGATGACAAGGGCGCGGCGCCCCAGCAGGCTACCGCTTCCCCGGCGACGACCGCTCCGGCGAATGCGCCCTTCACGAATGTGCTCTACGGCGCGGCTTATTACCACGAGTACATGCCGTATGAGCGGCTGGACAAAGACGTTGCTCTGATGAAGGACGCGGGAATCACAGTCGTGCGCATGGGCGAGTCGACGTGGAGTTTGTGGGAGCCGGAGGACGGGAAGTTCGAATACGCGTGGATGGACCGCGTTGTCGATGCGATGGGCAAGGCGGGGATCAAGGTCATCATGGGCACGCCGACTTATTCGATTCCGACCTGGATGTACCACTCGCATCCGGAGGTGCTGGCGCGGCCGATTGGTGGCGCGCAGACCTTTTACGGTATGCGGCAGAACATGGACACGGACAGCCCGGCGTACCGGTTTTATGCGGAGCGGCTGATTCGGAATCTGGTCGAGCACTACAAGAACAATCCGGCGGTGATCGGCTGGCAGATCGACAATGAGACCGGCTCTTATGGCGCGACGAACCATGATGTGTTTGTCGGGTTCACGAACCACCTGAAGGAGAAGTTCGGCACTACCGATGCGCTGAACAAGGCTTGGGGGCTGAATTACTGGGGCGAAGATGTGAATGGCTGGGAGAACCTGCCGACGCGCGACAGCACGATCAGCACCGGCTACAAGCTGGAGTGGTCGCGGTGGTCGCAGATGCGGGTGACGGATTTTCTAGCTTGGCAGGCAGCGATCGTTCGCGAGTATCGACGGCCCGACCAGTTTGTGACGATGGACTTCGGCGGGATCGGACGGCGCGATGTGGATGAGTTTCAGGTAGCGAAGGTGCTCGATGTGGTTGCCGATAATCCTTACCACGGGACGCAGGACCACATGGATGGGCAGGCGCAGGCTTTTCAGGGCGACCTGGCGCGTTCGCTGAAACATGCGAACTATCTGGTGACGGAGACGAATGCGCAGACGATCGGATGGGATTCGTCGATCCAATATCCGCCGTATGATGGGCAGCTTCGGCTGGATGTTTATACGCACCTATCGAGCGGCGCGAATATGGTGGAGTATTGGCACTGGGCCTCGATTCCTTCGGGGCAGGAGGTTTACTGGAAGGGCGTGCTGAGCCACGATCTGGAGCCGAACCGCGCTTATGCCGAGGTCTCGCGGACGGCGCATGAGTTGAACAAGATCAGCACGCATCTTGTGAACCTGAAGATCACCAACCAGGTTGCGATTCTCTATAGCGTGGACTCGGCGAACGGGCTGGACTTCATGCCGATCGTTCGCCAGAGTGGCAACCCATGGCCGGCGCCGACGATGGGGCCGGAGTATACGAGTCTGCTGAACCAGTTTCATCGTTCGCTCTACCAACTGAATGTGGGCACGGACTTTGTCTTTGCCGACGATCCGGATTTTTCGCGCTACAAGGTGTTGGTAGTTCCAGCGCTTTATGTGGCGGATGATGCGCTGCTTCAGAAGATCTCGGATTATGTGAAGGGTGGCGGCCATGTGGTGATGACGTTCAAGAGCGGGTTTACGAATGAAAACAATGCGGTGCGCTGGGTGCGTGCGCCAGGGCCGTTGCGCGAGGCGGCGGGCTTCAACTACCAGGAGTTCTCGAACCTGGAAAAGCCGCTGGCGCTCAAAGATGATCCCTTTCATGCCGGCTCTGAAAACAAGGTGAGCTATTGGGCGGAGTTTTTGATGGTCGAGCATGCCAAACCGCTGGCGTATTATGACCATCCATTCTTTGGGAGGTGGCCGGCGATTACGGAGAACCAATTTGGCTCGGGATCGCTCACTTATGAAGGCACCTATCTGACCGATACGCTGCAGAAAGACATTCTGCTGGGCGTGCTCAAAGAGGCGGGACTGACGGGGGCAGACCAGTCGCTGCCGGGGCCGGTGCGGGTGAAGCATGGGGTCAACGGGATGGGGAAAAAGGTGCACTACTACCTGAATTACTCTAGCGACGATCAGGCGGTGGCATATTCCTATGGGGTAGGGACCGATCTGACGACGGGTGCGGCGGTTGCTCCGGGGCAGAATCTTCAGCTAAAAGCCTGGGATGTGGCGATAGTGGAAGAAAAGTGAATTAGGTATCCAGGCGTTCGAGAAGGTGTGGGAAGCCGTACACTAATTGAGGATCGACGTTTGCCATGCAGACTGCTTTAACCAGCCAGACCGCTCCAACTTCCGGATTCGCCGCGTCGGCTGCTGTGGACACTTCCACGACCTCTTCCGCTGGCGTCAGTGAGTGGCTTCGGCGTTATGCGTGGTTTGTGGTTGGCTGGAACATCGCCGTGATCCTTTGGGGGGCGGTGGTTCGGGCGACGGGTTCCGGCGCGGGCTGCGGGAACCATTGGCCGCTTTGCAATGGCGAGGTGATCCCGACTTCGCCGCGAGTCGCGACGCTGATCGAGTTTACCCACCGTATGATGACCAGCGGCGCACTTATCACCATCGCGGCACTGCTGATCTGGACCTTTCGCGCCACACCTAGACGGCATCTCGCCCGCGTTTTCGCGGTCGTCTCCACGGTGCTGTTGCTGAATGAAGCCTTTCTTGGCGCGCTCTTGGTGAAGCTGGGTTATGTGGTCCATGACCAGTCGGCGGGGCGATTTATCGTTCTTCCCATTCATCTCGCAAATACTTTGCTTTTACTGGCGGCGCTCGCTTTGACGGCGCACCTTCTAGCGCGCGAGGCTGGCTTCATGAATGGCAGCGTGGAGTACCGTTTCGTTGGGCTTTCGGCTATTGGGCTGGCTGCGACGATTGCCGTCGGGGTGACGGGGTCGCTGGCGGCGCTGGGCGACACCTTGTTTCCTGCGGCGACGCTGGCGCAGGCGTGGGCACAGGATATTTCGCAGTCGAGCCCGTGGGTGCTGCGGCT
Organism: uncultured Acidobacteriaceae bacterium; assembly: GCA_963742015.1. Lineage (GTDB taxonomy): Bacteria > Acidobacteriota > Terriglobia > Terriglobales > Acidobacteriaceae > Acidisarcina. Next base: position 45,445 of record CAVUKL010000028.1, read on the forward strand.
GCGCTGGATGCATCCGGCGGCGAGCGTGATTGCCGGGTTGTTCGTTGTCGGGATCATCTGGGTGAGCGGCACGCGGCAGGATCCGAGAAACCGGAAGCTTGCCACCTGGACCATTGGTCTGCTGCTCTCGCAGCTTGCTTTAGGCGCATTGGATGTGCTGCTGCGCGCGCCGAACTGGATGCAGATAGTGCACCTGCTGGGAGCCGACATCTATTGGGTAGCGCTTGTGGTGCTGACGGCGCGGATTACGATTGTGCCGCTCGGGTGTCCGGGAGGGTTCTGCAGGTTGGGCTTTCGCGCGTAATTGCTTCGAAGAGCGAGAGCGGAACGAAAGGTTCGCCCTCGCTATTGAATCAATTCCCGAGAGCTGAATTCGCCGGGTCTGAAGTCGGAAGACCGTGCGACGGAGATGCGCTCTTCGAGGTCTCTGCGGTTCTTGCGGTAGAAGTGGATCCGGCATAGAGGACATTCCCAGGGATACAGCCCTAACCAGGGCATGAAGCGTCGTTCCATCCAGGAGCTCCGGGGCAGCCGCCGGGGCTGAGTAAAACTGCACTTCGGGCAAACCCTGTTAGTTAAGCTCAATCCCCCTACCTCCGCACCACTGAGTAGATCGTCGTGGCCTAACTTCGCCTTGCTCGGACGCGGCAGGTGCATGTCCGGAATACTGAGCGACATCCGCTTCTCGACGATGACAACCATCAATCTAATCACAATAGAGACATATTTGGCACGTTATTTACCACCAAAGTAATGTCCGAAGTTACTTTTTTTTAACTTCACGGCTTAGTCGCTATATTCTCCAGTTGCGCCAGGTGGTTCAGGTCGTGGCCGGCCATGGTTTCGACCAGAGTGCGGAAGGTTTGCCGACCTCGCTCCGGATGCGTAAGTTCGCGTTCCCAGTCGGCCGGGGAGAGCCTTTCCAAGAGCAAGACATTCCAGTGGCGCAGGGCGACGAAGGCGCGGAGCGCATCTTCGGCGGAGAGCGAAGCATAGCGGGAGGCCCAATGGTCCTGGTCGAAGGGCTGGACGACGTGATTCTCCTCGGCGAGCGCCTGGCGCCAGCGGAAGGCGAAGGCGATTTCGGTATCGGCGAGGTGGCAGAGAATCTGCCGGACAGTCCATTTGCCCGGCGCGAGGCTGCGTTCCATGCCTTCAGTCCCCAGTTCGGAGATGACGGCGGTTAGTTTCTCTGGGTACTGTTTCACCAATGACGCCGCGTCCCGGCCATTTAAGAATGCCGCATACGGATTCGTGCTCATCGCGAGTTATCTCCTGTGCTGAAGGCTGTCCGGCGAAGCTATACCGGACCATAGTGAAAGTGGAGTTCCTGGACCGAAGCGACGGGAACGCCATCCCTGGTCGCCGGGCTGAATTTCCAGGTGCGCACCGTATCAACCACTGCGCCGTCGACGCCATAGCCAAGAGTCGCAAGAATCTGCAGGTCGGCGACCTGGCCGGTGGGGTCGATGGTGACATCGAGCACAACTTCACCCTGAGCGCCGCGCGGGAGACGGGAAAGGTCCGGTTTTGGGCTTGGGGAGTAGGTCGTGAGCGCGATCTGGATGTCCTCCGAGCCGAGGGCATCGTTGGAGGAACTGGTGGACGCGGTGGGCGAGGAAGTAGATATCTGGGAGGCCGGCGCGGGTACGGGCGGCGTCAATCGAGGAGGCAAGGGCAGCCTGGATTCCTTTGCGACAGCGGGCGCCTGCTTGCGGGCCGATTGGGGCGCCGAGGGCGGCGTTCCTCCAGGCAGGTAGGACAGGTCGATGTGCGTGCCCTGCGGAGTTCCGGGAAGAAAGGCGCGGACCCGGACGGCGTGGCTGGAGCGAAACAGGACAAGCAGAATAGCGGCGTGGAGAATGACCGACCATCCGACCCGCCAACCTGTCCCGGATTTTGCCTCTGGTTGTTCAAACATCGATTTAGTTCACTATTATTGCCCATTTCCGGCCGGCCGGAGTAGTCTGTTTGACTGAGGGTCAGGTAAGGCCTTTATTGTCTTGCGGCGTCGAGGACTTCTTCGCCGTACAGGTGAAAACGATTACCGGACGATCAGAAATAGAGTGTAACTGGCAATATGCCGGGCAACCAGGTTGGGAAAAAATACATCTTTCGTACTTGGACGAAGTTCAGGTTAGATCGAAAGCCTGGGGACGATACTTCATTTGGTGATTGGATATTTCAGGGATGGCTGTAGATATTTTGCTGGTGGATGACGACGCCGTACAGGGGGCGACGCGCAAAGCCATACTGGACCGAGCCGGTCTTCCGCCGCAGTCGTTTCTCATGGACGAGAAGCACTGAATTTTTTGCAGTCCGCCGAGGGCTTTAGTGTGCGCATGGTGGTGACCGACCACCTGATGCCGGGCATGAACGGTCCGGAGTTTGTCAGGGCCCTGCGCAAAGCCGGATTTACCTTTCCGGTCCTGGTGTTGAGCGGGTATCCCGATGTTGAAGACGAGTATACGTCGCTCGACGTGGCTTTCCGGGTGAAACCGTTTCCACCCGACCAGTTGATTGCCTTTGTGCAGTATCTTCTGGGCTCTCTTGAACGCCGCACGGCCTAGGCTGTCTTTTGCCCCGATGACGTGTCATCGGGTTAGGTTCGTTCGTCAATCCCGCCGATTCGTCTCGTTACAACCTTGACAAACTCAGTGGATGGATCAACATCCCTCCTTAGATCGATTGCCGTCGCAGCCCCGCTCTGCGAAGATAAGGGGGGATTCATATGCCGGTATTAGGAAGCTTCGCCCTTCTGCTTGCCCTCGTCTTGAGCGGCTATACGCTTGTGGCTGGAGCCATCGCCCTCCGGCAGCTTTCTACCAATACGTCTGGGCGCGTCTCTCCGGAGCGGCTTGCGGAGACGGCGCGGCGGTCTGGCATTGCGAGCTTTTTTCGCGGTTTCAGTGGCCGCGTTTGCGCTTCTTTGGGCGGCGTTTCATAACGATTTCTCGGTTGCGTACATCCTGCATCATTCCAATCGCGCGCTGCCTGGACCTTATAAGTTTGCGGCGCTGTGGTCAGGGCAGGAGGGATCGCTGCTGTTGTGGGCGTGGCTGCTGGC
>CAVUKL010000029.1:0-198687 GCA_963742015.1 uncultured Acidobacteriaceae bacterium
GCGAGGTGCAAGTCTTCGATTTGCACCTCTATTCCTCCGTAATCGGGATGTTCATTGTGGCGGAGCCGGTAAGCGATATCGATGTAGGCGCCCGCTGCCACGCCGAGCGCGGCAATGCGATCGGCCCATCCCCATCCTAATGCGGAGATCGTCGTATCGCCCTTTCCCGTAGCCAGCCGCAGCTTGATATGGCGTTCCTTTAGAACGCGAACCTCGCCAGCCACAATTACATTCTTTGCGATGAAGAGTGGCTCTTGATTATCCATGCCGTAGGGCTGAAGACGGTCGATTGCTGCGTAGATCTGCGGCGAAATTTGGTCGAGCGGGAGATAGGCATCGCAGTCGAGCGTTGGCGTTAAGCTCTTCGCGGCCAGGTTGACCGCTGCGTACTCGATCATGCGCTGGCGCAGCTCATGCACTTTAGGTGATGGCAACGAGAATCCGACCGCGTGGGCGTGGCCGCCGAAGCGGGTGAAGAGCTCGTGGCAGCTCTCGATGGCATCGAGAAGATGAAATCCGGGGATCGATCGGCCGGAGCCGTGGGCCTCCCCGTTCTCATGGGTGATTACGAGAGCCGGGCGCCCGATCCGCTCGACTACACGGGAGGCGAGAATGCCGATCACGCCGCGATGCCAGCCTTCGCCGTCGAGGACGATGCAACCGGCTTCACACAGCGACGGATCGACCTTCAGTCTCCCTTCGATTTCGGCGAGGACCCCGGCCTCGGTATTGCGGCGATCGGAGTTGAGGCGGTCGAGCTTCTCGGCGAGCGAACGGGCGCGCTGAGAATCTCGGGTGGTGAACATCTCGACGACCTCGGAGGCAATGTCCATGCGTCCGGCGGCGTTGATGCGCGGGGCGAGGCGAAAGGCGATATCGGTGGAAGTCAAAGGGCGTTCGGCGGGATCGAGTTTGGCAAGCTCGAGTAGGGCGCGTAGCCCGGCTTGTGCGGGATGCGCGAGCTGTTGAATGCCGAGTGCGACGATGGCCCGGTTCTCGCCGAGGAGCGGGACGGCATCGGCGATGGTGGCGATCGCCAGGAGCTTGAGGAACGATGGGAGGATCTTGGTCCGTGCTTTGAGAGGATCGTGCACTTCGAGCAGCGCCTGGGCGAGCTTGAAGGCGACTCCCGCGCCGCAGAGGTGTTTGCAGGGGTAGGTGCAATCTGTGCGGTTAGGGTTGAGCACGGCGAGCGCGGGCGGCAGGCCTCGGGTTTCATCGGGCAGGTGATGGTCGGTGACGATGAGGTCGATGCCGAGAGTTGCGGCGGCCTCGGCCGCGGCAAAGGCGCGAATGCCGGTGTCGACACTGATGATCAGGCGCGCTCCGGCGGCTGCCGCGGCTTCGATCACTTCGCTCTTCATTCCGTAGCCTTCGCGGAGGCGGTGGGGGACGTGGAAGCGGACATCGCAGCCTAGAGGTCCGGCAATGATTTCGATCGCGGTCTTGAGGAGGACGACGGCTACGGTTCCGTCTACGTCGTAGTCGCCGTAGATCAGGATAGGTTCGCGATTCAAAATGGCAGCCTGGAGCCTCGAGACAGCGGCGCCCATTCCGGCCATGCTGTATGGATCGAGGAGGTGATCGAGGCTGGGGTTGAGGAAACGCTTACCTTTCTCGGCGGAATCGATGCCGCGGGCGATCAGTAACTGCGCGAGGATCGGGTCGATGCCGAGAGCCTGAGCCAGCGACTGCACTGCGAGGGCATCGACCTCGGGAACCCGCCAGTGGGTGGTTCGTGCTGCTGGTGGTGGAGAGGCAAGATTGACGGCGGGATCAGTGGCCGAGGGGGATTCAGCCGAAGGGTCCACGGCGGCTGAGCTCATGACTCTTCGTCTTCGTCGCTGCCGCTCTCGATGACGATATCGCCGAAGTCCTCAACCGCTTCGAGCAATTGCTGATAGCGGTCGTACCACGGGGTCGAGCTTTCGTGCATGTACACGACGCCCTGGCAGGCGAAGCCAAGCTGCAGGTATCCAAGCTTGCCAACGTAGTTCACGAGGTATTGCACCTCTTCGAGTTCGGGGGCCTCCTCGTCGGGGAAGTTCTGATCGCGGATGTGCTCGATGAGCAGCTCGAGGTCTTCCTTTTCGAGGATCGACTCGCTCATGGTGAGAAAGGCGGCGGAGGCGGTCTTGGCCATCTCGACGAAGTCCTTCCAGCTGTCGGGATTGGTTTCGTCCTCCCAAAGAATGCTCGGCACATCGTCGCCGACAAATCCGGGGAAGCGGCGCATTCCATGGCCTTCGATGAAGGCCACCATGTCATCTTTCAGGGAGAGCAGGTTGTCAGGTTGCATGATCAAGCAGGTATTGTCGCAGATTTGCTCTTCTGGTGCGAAGTGGAATAAATGAAGCCGCAGGCGCCAATGAATTCCTCGGGAGATTCCTGGCAGGGTGACATAATTGCGCAATGATTCTGCACCGTGCTTTGGCCTCTGCCGTCGCGTTTCTTTTCCTGTTTCGCTCCGCGGGCGCGCAGCAGTACGACCTCGCGATCAAGAATGGCCACATTATCGATGGAACTGGGTCGCCGTGGTATGGGGCCGACATCGGCATCAAGAATGGCCACATCGTCAAGATTGGCAAGATCGATCCGGCATCGGCGGCGAAGACGATCGATGCACATGGGCTTGTAGTTGCGCCGGGGTTCATCGATATGCTGGGCCAGTCGGAGTTGACGATCCTGGTCGATCCGCATCTGCCGTCCAAGATTTTTCAAGGTATTACGACGGAGATTACCGGCGAGGGCAATTCGATTGCGCCTACCAATGACCGTCTGCTCGCTGAGGACAGGGCCGGGTTCGATCACTACCAAGTCAAGCCGGACTGGCGCAACTTCGACGATTACTTCAAGCGGCTTGAGAAGCAGGGGATCGGCATTAATCTGGCGAGCTATGTCGGGGCGACGACCGTTCGCCGGATGGTGATTGGCAACGATAATCGTCCGCCAACCGCAGCCGAACTGGCGCAGATGCAGAAGCTGGTGCTCGATGCGATGCATCAGGGCGCGATGGGAGTTTCGACAGCGCTGCAGTATTCGCCGGCGCCGTATGCGAGCACCGAAGAGCTGATCGCTCTGGCCTCGACGGCGGCGAGCGCGGGCGGCATCTACGCGACGCATATGCGCTCGGAGGGGGATGGGATATTTGACGCACTCGATGAGACGTTTCGCATCGCGCGGGAAGCAAAGATCCCGGTGGAGATCTGGCATCTGAAAGCTGCTGGCAAGGCGAACTGGGGCAAAATGCCCGAGATTGTCTCTCGTATTGATACGGCTCGCGCCTCCGGGCTGGATATTGCCGCGGACACTTATGCCTATACGGCGTGGTCGAACTCGTTCTCGGCCTTCGTGCCGCCGTGGGCGCATGATGGGGGCGATGCGGCGATGGTGGCGCGCATCAAAGACCCCGCTCAGCGTGCGCGAATCCGCGACACCATGCTGCATGACAGGAATTGGGACAACGAGTGGCTGGAGATCGCCGGACCCCAGGGGGTAACGATCTCGTCGACCGTTGATCCGAAGCTGCGGCCGCTGCAAGGCCAGAACATCGCTGAGATTGCCAAGGCGCAGGGGAAGGACCCAATCGACTGCATTCTTGATTTGCTTACCGAAGATCCGGGCATGGAGGTCGTGGTCGAGGGGATGTCGGAAACAGACGTTGCCGATGCGCTGAAACAACCGTGGGTCTCGGTCGACAACGATTCTTCGGGCGCGTCTCCGGAGGGGATTTTGGGCCAGGAGCATCCTCATCCGCGCGGATATGGGGCGTTTCCGCGCATCCTGAGAAAGTATGTGCGCGAGGAGCATCTGCTGACGCTGCCGGATGCGATTCGGAAGTTCTCGGCTCTTCCCGCCCAGCGAATGCGCCTTGCGGATCGCGGTGTGATTAAGGATGGCATGTGGGCGGACATCGTGATCTTCGATCCGGAGAAGATTCGCGATCTCTCGACCTATGAGAATCCAAACCAACTGGCGATCGGGATGGACTTTGTGCTGGTCAATGGCGTGCCGGTAATCAGCGATGGAAAGATGACGCAGGCGCTGCCGGGCAAGGTGCTGCGTGGGCCCGGGTATCTCCCTTAGGCACGCTATCCTGAAAGAAGACTGTTACTCAAGGAGCTGTATTGCCAGAATTCGATCGTCATATCTTCGTTTGCACGAACCAGCGTGAGCCGGGCGCGGCGCGGCCGTCCTGCAGTCCGGATGGCAAGGGAAAACTTCATGGGCTGCTTAAAGACAAAGTTAAGGCGGCGAAGCTGCCTGGGGTGCTGCGGGTGAACAAGTCCGGATGCCTGGAGCAGTGCGAGCACGGGCCGACGATTGTCGTGTATCCGGAGCAGGTCTGGTATGGGTTTGTGCAGCCGGAGGACCTGGACGAGATTGTCGAGGAGCACCTGCGGCGTGGGCGCGTGGTGGAGCGGCTGCGGCTGGCTTCGGAGTGCCTCAATACAGCGAGCTGTGCGCATCGGCCCGCGGTTATTGAGGCGTAACGCTGAGGGCATTGCCTGCTATCGCTGTCGCACTATGAAGGCAGGGCAGAAGCGCTCTACTATCCGTCGCTCCTGCGCGGCTGCGCGGTATCCAGCAGAAAGCCTGCCAGAACCTCCGGCTCCAGGCGGCTGTCGATGCGAAAGTTGCAGCCAGTGTGCTTGCGTCGGTCAGCACGGCCTCCGGGTTGTCGCCGGCTTTGAAGAGCACCGCCAGCCCCCTCGTCACCATGCCCTGCTCTGCCAATTCGACGGCGCGGCGGTAGGGCACGTCACTCGACGATGCCAGCCAGTCCTCCACTATCTCCGCCACGGGAAGTCGGCGGTTGCGGCGGAGCCGGTCCTCCAGGCTGTTCGCCGGCCAAAACGTGGCTGCCCCGGTAGGTACCGCCTGCAGCACACCGCCGGCTACGACCAGTTGCACCACGCCTTCTCTTTCGTTGGCCAGCAGCGCTGACGAAACAAGCGCCATCGCCAGCGGCTCGTCGAGTACAGCGAGGCCGCGTTGGAAAGGATTCACTGTGCCGTCGCGCCTCTTTTCGGAAGCCTTGACCTTGCCCCAAAGCACGCTCAACTTCGGTGAAATCGACTGCCTAAACCAGAACACGATCCACGCTACGATCGCTAGCAAGGCTACCGCGACTACACGCCAGACGCCGTGGGTTAGGAGAATCCCCGCTGCGCACGCCGACGCCGCGCCGATCATAGCAATTACGAGGGGAAGCCCTATTCTCAGAAAGCTCATCGCCTTCTTCTTGAACTTATGCGGTGGCCCAGGCGTCGAGGCGAAGCGTTCGCAGGCGAGTAACACCGTATCGCTTGGAGTGAATGGACTGGCGGATGATCCAGGTCTGCTCGTCAATGCGATCCTTTCCGCAGGTACGGCATAGACCTTGGCGGCTTTATCGAGAAAATGCCGCCTTGTGTCAGGCTCTGGGGTCAACTCCGCGCCGATAGGGCGCGAAGAGCATCTATGCACTCTGCACGACGCTATGCGCAAATTCTCCGAGGTCCATGCATGTCTGTGTGTGGCTGATCCAGGGCGATCAAGGACCGCTTCTGGGCGGACATCGTGATCTTCGTGCTGGGAAGATACACGATCTCGCCGACCTAAGAAAATCCGAACCAGATGGACCGGGCGTGCTCCTTGGCGGCGAACGGCGGCGCGGAGCTGCCGTTATGCTATATTCCCAATTGGATCAATGATTTTCTCTCGTGAGTATGTCGGATACCTGGCCCGCCAGACAGTGAAACACCTGGTCGAGGCGAAGATGATCCAGACCGCGAAATTGAAGGCCGTCGAAGATCGAGTCACCCAGGGGCTGATCGAAGAACTCTCTCTGGAAGACCGTATCAATGAAGAGGTGCGCGTCATCCTCGACGCGTATCAGGATGACATGCGGCGCACCGGCGCGAGCTACATGGAGATGTTCAAGAAGGTGAAGAACGAGCTGGCGCGCAAGTACAAGGCGGTGCTGTGAGGATCACCCGCGACAAGTTGAACAAGCTAGCCCACGTGGTCGCCGACACCTTGGCCGAGACGGACGAGTGCGACTTTCTCGACGACCGCAATACCATCCGACAGGAGGCGCGCAAGGCGCTTGAGAACCTGTTGATCGCGGAGATGAAGATCGACGCAGCAGCCAAGCAGAAGATCGCCTCGCAGCGAAAGATCATTATGGAAGGCAGCCAGGAGTGGGACATCCTCTACCGGAAATACTATAACGAGGAAGTGAAGAAGCTCGGTATATAAAGGCGTTTTTGCGTAGTCTTGCGCTTTCCCAGCGGCGCTTTCGCTTGATATACTTAGCCGATACGAGCCGTTCCGGCTTGGTCACTCCTTTGTGGCGTCATGGTGTAATTGGTTAACACGCCGCCCTCTCAAGGCGGAGAGTACGGGTTCGATCCCCGTTGACGCTACCAATCAAATCAATAGCTTACAGATTAACGGCTACATAGATGCCCCAAACAACTCCGCCTTCGCATTCACTTGGGGGGAGCCGGACCAATCCGGCAGCCGTTTCTATCCCACGCCGGTGGATGTCCGGTCGTTCACATCGACCTTCACCTTCAATGTGCAGGATATGTCGACCCCGGCCGCGGACGGCTTTACTTTCGCCATTCAAAATGAAAACCCGACCGCACTTGGCGGCATCGGTGGCTCTCTCGGATACGCCGGTATCGGCAAGAGCGTAGCTATCAAGTTTGACCTCTACAAGAATGGTGGCGACCCCTCCGACAACTCGACCGGCATTTTCATCGACGGAGCCGTCCCGATCGGACCGACCTCCATCGATCTGACCGGCAGCGGCATCAACCTGCATAGCGGCGACGAGATCGGGGCCTACATTACATACAATGGGACAGCGCTGAACCTCACCCTTGTTGACCTGGTGACTTACAAGAGCTGGTCTCATTCCTTCGTGATCGATATTCCAGCTATCGTCGGCAACAACACCGCGTACATCGGCTTCACCGGCTCAAGTGGAAGCCTGGTTGGATACCCAATTATCAATTCCTGGAACTACCAGGCCGGGCTCCTGCTTTCCTATCCGGCGGGATTTTCTTCAAACAGTGCAATTTCAAGGAATGGCAGCGCGTCGCTCTCCGGAACCGCCCTTCAACTGACCGATCACACCGAATCAAGTGCGGCGGGAAGCGTTTTTTATCTCACACCAGTGAACGTTGCCGAATTCAAGACCGAGTTCAACTTCCAGCTTACGGACGCGAACGCCGATGGGTTCACTTTCACTATTCAGGATGAAAATCCCACCGCACTTGGCGGCATAGGCGGCTCCCTAGGTTATGTTGGCATTGGCAATAGCGTGGCGGTCAAATTCGATCTCTATAAAAACAATGGCGACCCTTCGAACAACTCGGTGGGACTTTTGGTCAATGGAGGTACGGAGGGCTACAACCCGCCGCCGCCGATCGACCTGACCGGCACCGGCATCGACCTGCATAGTGGTTACAAGATGAATGCCACCCTCACTTACAATGACGCCCCCTCCAATGAAAACTCCGCCTACACACTCACAGTTAAGATCACTGACCTGGTAATCTCTGCAAGCTGGTCCCACTCGTTCAGGGGGCTCTCAATCTCGAATTCAATCGGCGGCGATACCGCGTACGTCGGCTTTACTGGCGCCACTGGAAGTGAGACCTCCACTCAGCGAATTCTAAATTGGACTTTTGAATGAGAGCTGCAGTGGCTGCATATCAACTGATGGCTGCCTCTGAAGAACCGTTCAGCAATTCTGTTTTTGCGACGTGAGCTTGGCCCGTGGGGCTGCAAGGGTAGTGGGCAGCGTGTTTTTCGCTGCACCTGATGCGGGGGCCTCGGCGGGGCCAAAGGACTTTAGCCCGCCCGCCGTGGTGGCCCGCTGCAGCCCGCAGAAACCTCGGCGCGGGACGCGGCCAACTCTTTCCTTCCTGATTCAAGAGGCCATCATGACCTCAAAAAGAAGGACTAATTGTTAACCACTTGCGTCAGCGTGGAGGAGGTGCTCGTCGCATCCGTCGCGCTGCCCCCATAGCCGGCGGTGATGGAATCGCTCCCTACGGGCAATGTTGTCGTGGTAAAGGTCGCAACTCCGCCGCTAAGGGTTCCCGTGCCCAAAGTCGTAGTTCCGTTCTTGAAGGTGACCGTCCCTGTCGGAGTGGCCCCTGTGGATGCAGTCACCGTCGCGGTGAAGGTCACCGATGCGCCCGACGTCGACGGATTTAGCGACGACTTAAGAGTAGTCGCGGTCGGCGAAGTGTTAACTACCTGCGTCAGTGTGGAAGAGGTGCTGGCCACATCCGTCGCGCTGCCCCCATAGCTGGCAGTGATGGAATTGCTCCCCACTGCCAATGTTGTCGTGGTAAAGGTCGCAACCCCGCCGCTAAGGGTTCCCGTGCCCAAAGTCGTAGTTCCGTCCTTGAAGGTGACCGTTCCGGTGGGAGTCGCACCCGTGGTCGGAGTCACCGTGGCGGTGAAGGTTACCGATTCGCCCGAAGTCGACGGGTTTGCCGAAGACACCAGGGTAGTCGTGGTTGGCGAGGGGTTCACCACCTGGGCGATTGGGGGTGAAGTACTCGTCGCGTCCGTCGCGTCGCCGTTATAGGTCGCAATAATGGCGGCGCTGCCGACCGGCAACGTGGTAGTCACCAGAGTCGCCGTTCCCGCGGCCAGCGTGCCAGTGCCCAATATCGCGGTTCCGTTCCTGAACGTCACCACCCCGGTGGGGGTCGGCCCCGTGGATGCGGTCACCGTTGCCGTGAACGTCACCGATTGGCCCGAGGTTGACGGGCTTACCGAAGAGGCCACTGTGGTGGTCGTTGGATCGCCGATTGAGACACCGGCAAGGCTGACGCTCTGGGTAGATCCGGCCTGGTTGTTGGCGTTGTCGGTAATCACGATAGCGGAGTCCTTATCACCTAAGGCCACAGGCGAGAATGTCGTGGAGATGGTGCAGTTTGCCCCAGGCGCGAGGGTCGTGCCGCAAGTGGTGACCGGAGCTGAGAAATCGTCGGCTTGTCCTCCAGTAATGGCTATGCTGGCGATCTTCAGAGTGTCAGTGCCAGGATTTGAGAGAGTGACTGTTTGCGCCGGCGTGGTCGAGCCGACCAAGGTGTTGTTGAAGGTAAAGAGCGTAGTGCTCAGACTACCGACCGGAATCCCGTAGCCGAAGCCGCTAATCCCGATTGTTTGCGGCGAACCGGTCGCATTGTCGGTCACGCTCGCGGTCGCCGTTCGCGTACCGCCCAGCGCTGGCGCGAACCGAATCCCCACAACGCAGTTCTGGTTGGGGGTGAGGACGTCGCCGGAACAACCATCCGAGACGATGGAGAAATCGCCCACATTCGTGCCGCTCAGCCCAACGCCGGTAACGGTGAGGTTCTGGCTGCCGGTGTTGGTGACACTGAAATTCTCCGTGCCGCTCGTGGTGCCAACGATCTGTTTAGCGAAGGTCAGCGGCGAGGGAGGCGCCAGAGCCACGGCGGGGCCGGGCACCACCGCTTTTCCAGTAAGGGTGATCGTGCGTGGGCTTCCTGTATCGGAATCGCTCAGGGTAATGCTGGCGGTAAGAGTACCCGTCGCCGTCGTCGTCGGGCTGAATACGACAGAGAGCGAGCAGACGGCCCGGGCGCCGAGAGCGCTCGGACAGCTGTTTGTCAACGTGTAGTCGGCCGCATTCGTTCCTCCAAGGACCGCGCCGAGACTTGTGACCGTGCTGTCGCTCTGATTGGTCACGTAGACAACCTGCGGGGAGCTGGTGGAACCCTGTGGCTGATTGGCGAATGTCAGCGCGGTCTGCGAAATGGCGATCTGCTGGTTCGCCGGAATGGCAGTGCCGGAAAGTGGAAGCTTGTGCGGGCCGCCGGTGGCATTGTCGTTCACCGTTAGCGTGCCGGTGATGTTTCCGGTCGCGGTGGGCGCAAAACTGACGTAGATGTAGCAGGTCGAGCCTACTGCCAGATTGTTGAGCGAGAGGGCGAAGCAGCCATCCCCGCTCGAACCGAGGACGAAGCCCGCAGATGCGGTCGCGACGCTGCTGAAGTGGACCGTCGCATTGCCGATATTCTTGACCGCGATAGAGGTTTGGGCGCTGGTGTTGCTTATGATCTCGGGCGCGAACTCCAGACTGGCCGGCTGGAACTGCAGTGCCGGGGCCGCGGCAACGCCCTTGCCCGTCAAGCTTGCGGTGATGGTCTTGGTGGTGTTGTCGGCGAACGTCACCGGGAAGTTGACAGTGCCTGACCGGGCGCCGGTAGCCGAAGGCGTAAACGTGAAGTACATATAGCAGGAGCCGGTATTTGCCGTCACCGTCTGGCCGCTGCAGCCGTCGGTGCCGCCTTGAGCCGACTGAGCGGAAAACTCCCCTGTGGTGGTGACGCCGACCGCCGTGTTGGTGCCAGTGAGTGTTCCCACCTTGAATGGCAGGTTCCCCTGGTTGACGAGGTAAATCAAGACGGTGTAGGGGCTCTGGGCCCCGACCGTCTGATCGACGAAGTTTCCGTTGCCCGGCTGGAGCACGGCGGAGTTCACCTCGGCTACACCGGTTCCGGTGAAATTTGCGGTGAAGTTAGCGGTGGTCCCCCCGGTGTAGGTCACCGGAATCTTGAGGCTTCCGGTGCGGGCACCGGCGGCGTTGGGGGTAAAGTTCACGTACTCCGTGCAGCTAGATCCGGCAGGCAGCGGCTGGCCGCTGCACCCATCGCTGTCAAGTTTAAATTCGTTCGTAGGTGCCGCGCCGAGATTGGTGCCCGTCACTGTACCGACGGTCAATGGCTCGTTCCCGGTGTTGGTGAATACCGTGGTCAGGTCGGACGAAGTTGTCGTTACCACCTGGCTGGGGAGGAAATTGAGCGTGCTCGGAGTCAGCAGGCCAGAGAGCGCGGGCGTCGGAGAGTATCCCGTCAGAGGCGCTGACGTCAGAGTAGTCCCGCCGCTGTTCTTGAAGGTGATCGTGCCGGTGATCAGCCCGGCGCTGGTTGGTGCGAACGAGACATACACGTAGCAGCTGCCGCCGCTGGCGGGGACGGATGCTCCGTTGCAGGTTTGAGCGCCATTCGAAACGACGAAGCCTGCGCTGAGCACCGCGTTGCCAAGCGTGACCGCGGTCCCCGAGTTGTTGTAGAAGTAGAGGTAAGTGTTCTCGGGACTCGTGGTTCCTTCCGCCTGGTTGTCGAAATTAAGCAGGTTGTTGGACAGGGAGGAAGCCGGCGCGGCCGCGATTCCGGTGCCCTTCAGCGTCATCACCTGGGTGGTTCCGGTGGCGTCGTCGGTGAAGGTGAGAGTGGCAGTCTCGGCGGCGGTGGTCGATGGGGTAAAGGTGATCCACATCGGGCAGCTGGCGCCTGGCTGGAGCTGGGTCGTGTTGTTGCCGCAGGCATTGGGGTTGTACAGGGAGAAATCGGCCTTGTTGGTGCCCCCGATCGCCGGACTCACGGAGAAGGTCACGGGCGCGGTGCCGGTGTTGCGGATCGAGACGAGATCTCCCGGTTCATAGCCGCTTTCCCCGTTCGCGCCGCTGCTCTGGCCCTTGACGACGGAGCCGGAGTTCATCGGTGACGCTGGAGTGAATCCGATGGTCTTGGCTTCGGCGGCGCCGGTGCCCGAGAGCGATACCGTCGCGGTGCCGATGGATCCGGTGATCGTCAGCGTGTCAGTGAGCGCGGCCGCCGAGGTGGGCGTGAACTGCACGTAGACTCCGCAGCTGCCTCCGGCAGCGAGCGCAAATGGAACCGCAGGGCAATACCAGTCGGTTGTCGAGAAGTTGCCAGTGCCGGTCTTGTAATTATTGATGGTAATTGCCGTATCACCGGGATTGGTGATGAGAACGCTCTGGGTGGCGCTGGTGGTGCCGACAGCCTGAGTGCTGAAATCCAGCTGGGTCGGCGTCACGGCGGCGGTGCCCGTATCGGCGATGGCATTGCCGGCGAGCGCGACCGTTTGTGGGCTGTTCCCTGCGCTGTCGATGAAGGTCAAAGTGCCGGTACGCGACCCGGTTGCGGTCGGCTTAAAGACCACGTTGACCTGGCAATAGGAGAGGCTCCCGCTTCCATCCTCCGTGGTTCCCGCCAAGGTGGTGCCCGAGCAATTGTCACCGGTAATGAGAAAGTCGCCGCTTACCAAGGCACGATTCATGCTAATCGGGCTGGTTCCCGCGTTCTGCGCGTAGACAGTGATAGCCCCGCTTTCGACGCCCACTGGGACGTCCGATCCGAAGTCTGCGGTTGGGGAGGGATAGAACTCCAGCGATAGCGCTCCGGCCACGCCGGTTCCGCTGAGAGCGACGCTCTGCGGGCTGCCGCTGGCGGTGTCGGTAAAGGTCAGGTTTCCGGTGCGCGAGCCGGCCGCTGAAGGCGTAAAGAGCGTGTAAACGTAGCATGAGCCTTGCACGGCGAGCTGGAAGGGCGGGGCGCCGCACTGGTTGGAGTAAATCGAGAAATCGCCGGAAACTGTAATACCGGTAACCGTGAACGGCACGCTGCCGTTGTTTTCTAAGTAGACATACTGACCGGGAGCGGGAGTCGTCGTTCCCACTGTCTGGGCGCCAAATTGCAGAGCGGTAGTGCTGAAACTGGCGGTACCCGTCGCGCCGGCGGCTAGCCCGGTGCCGGAGAGCGGGATATAGGGGTTCGTTGCGCCGCCGCCTGTGACATAGAGAACACCCGTGCGCAGGCCAGCCTGGGTAGGAGTGAAAGTCACCTGCGCGACGCAGCTGGCGCCGGGGGCCAATTGGCTGGGGCAGTTGTCTTCCGCATAGAAGTCTGTCCCCAGGTAATTGTATTGGATAACCAGGGCGGCTGTTTCGTCTCCGTTGTTCGTCAGCGTCACCAACTGCGGCGTGCTAGTGGTACTGACAGTCTGCGGAGCGAACGTAAGGCTGGTGGCAGATGCTTGGGTATACGCCGTGTCGTATCCGGTGCCCGTGACTGGAATGACCACGGGGCTGTCGCTGGCATTAGAGGACACCGTAACCGTACCAGTCGCGGCGTCCGGGGCGCCGGGATCGAAGTTCAACGACAACGTGCATACTCCAGCGGCGGCAATCGTGCCGGCGCAGGAGTCGGATTCGGAGAAGATTGAGGATGGAGACGCAAGGATGGAGGATATCGTTACCGGCGTAGAGCTGATGTTGCGAACCGTGACCGTCGACGGACCGGTGACCGTCGTGCTGACGCCGACCGGCTGGCTCCCGAAGTTGATGGAAGTGGGAGTGGACCACGTAAACGGCGACGTGGCGGTTCCGGAGATCTTCGCCAGGAATGCATAGCTGGGGTTGGAGTTGGCGATGGTTACCGGGAAATCGGCCGTGCCGCCAAGATTGCCGGCTACCGACATATTCCCGGAGCTGTCCACGCCGATGGCGGGTGTTACGCCATACGAGACGCTACTGTTAAGGCCGTCCCAAACATATCCGGTAAGGCCGCTCAGGTAGCTTGAAAACAGTGCGCTGTCGCCGGTCGAGCCCAGCTCGACAATGAATGCCGAGTAGGTGGAAGTGGATTCGGTGCTCTGGATCGCGTTAATCGCGGGGAAGTCAGCCGTGTTGGTCCATCCCGAGACATACGCGTCGCAGGCGGAGGCGCAGCCGTTCTCCAGCGCGAGGCTCCACGGCGCGACGTTGCCACTATTCGCGTTGCTGCTCGGGCCGCCAAGAAAAGTTGAATAGGTTTCAGCCGAACCGGCTGTGTTAAGCTTAACGACGAATCCACCCGGATAACTGGTTTGGTAAGCCCCGCTTGTCGTGGGGAAATCCTCATAGCCAACCGTTCCGGTCACGTAAACGTTCGGGGTGGTGTCCACCGCGATACCGTATCCCGTGCCATAACCGAGGTAGGCGGAATAGACCAGCGCCGTCCCAGTCGGGTTCAGTTTGGTGACATAAACTCCGCCGTTGCCCGACTCATATCCGTCGTACTGGAAGGCCCCAGAGGTCACTGGAAAGCCCGGTGACGCATTGCCGGTCACATATGTGTCGCCTGTCGTGTCCACAGCTAGGGCGTAGAACTGGCTGTTGGCGGTTCCCAGAAAAGTCGAGTAAACAAGGGACGCACTCCCGGAAGCTGCGGGATTGAAACGTGCAACAAAGCCGTTGTAGCCGCTGCCTGAGAGCGTGCCCTGATAGACTCCTGAGGTCACCGGAAAGGTTGTGGAATAAGTAAAGCCCCCAATGAAGGCGTAGGTGACTCCGCTGATGGTTTGCACGCCCAGGCCGAGCGCGCCTGAACCGTCGGAGTCAGTGCCGCTGAGGAAGGTGGCATAGGGAACGCTCGCTCCTCCGGCAGCAACTTGAACCAGGAAGGCGTTATAGTAGCCGTCGGGCGCCGTGCTTTGGTAGGAGTTTGACCCCGTCGGCAGCGTCACTGTTGAGTAGGTATAGCCTGCCGCGTAGGCCTTGCCGGTGCTGTCCACCCTGACCCTGAACGGGTAAATCGTGCCCGTCCCGATCGTGGTATTGTAGACGACCGTGCCGGCGGAATTGAACTCGGTGACATAGAATCCCGAGCCGCTGGTGTTTTGGCCGGTCACGTAAGTGTTTCCGGAGCCGTCGACGGTCACATCGCCGACATAGCCGTTCAGGTATTCGGCATAGGTGAGCGCCATTACGGGATCGATCACCAACGGCCGTGCGCGGTCATAGCTGCCCAGCGAAAAACTCACCAACGCAGGCTCACCATTCGCCGCCTTCTCCAAGCGGTACGAAGCGGCCACAACATCTCGGCCCTTCCCGTCCGCAGACGTTTGATAAGCGACCGGGACGAGGAAGCGAATGTCACCCTTGCCGACGCGAAGCACCAGGCTGCCGTCTTTGTCGATGCTCGCCGCGTCGGCGCCGCTGAGCCTCATCCGGATCTGGCCGGGGTCGGCCTTCGGCTGCAGCATAAAGTCATATTCAAGACGGTTGGCATTGCCGTAAAACGCGGCATCGACGCCTGGATAGACGCTCGAGTACTTGACTCGCGAGTAAGTCGGAATGTTAGAGAACCAGGTCTTCGGGTCCGTAGTAGGGAAATAGCTGTCTTTGCCGAGCAACTGCTCTTCGCCGCGCACCTCCGGCGCAAGGTTGGCGCCCATCATCTCCATCGTGACCGTTTTGGAGTCCACACTGTCTTTGGCCCCGCCGAGCCGAAGCTGTGCACGCGTCGCTTCGAGTTGGAGCGTATAGACGGGAGTCCTGGCGGTGAATCGCGCCGCAGATTCACTCTGCCCTACATTCGGCTCAAAACTTAATGGCATTTGAGCGAACGAGGCTTTCCTGCCCATCGACGCAATCGCCGACGGCGCGCCTAGATCAATGGCGGCCTGACGTTGGCCTGAAGGAGCCGCCGCCGGCATCTTCACTGAAGGCGAACTTGCGTTCGGCTGGACCTGCGCGGCAAGGGAGATGGTAAGGCAGGCAAGCGCTGCGATCGATACAGAAATGCTTTTCATGGAATCTCCTGCGGCGGCTCCGAGAAGACGAGAAAAAGCCTCCACCATTCGCCTCACGGCCGACGCGCATGATAGTGTACGAATGCTAGGGTAACTGTCAAGATATATTTGGTTTGTTACCTAATCTTTAACTCGTCAAGCAGCATAGTAACTATTTATTTTGAACCTACTGAGTTATCACCCCTAGTATTGCCTCTATAGTTAACAAATGAGCAGCGAGCAGTTATATGAAAAAGCTCCGCCGACCTCTTCCTGTTTGCAAACTATTTACAATGTCGGCTCCGAAAGGAGCTCAGACTAAGTAGCTCCGTAGGCAGTACGTGCACGCGCGAGCGCCAGTTAAGACGTGCTTTGGCTGGTTGGGCGAATCGGTTGCTGGCGGCGAAGCCAACGTAGGATACTCTCGTTCCAGAACTCGCCGACCGCTTTCCACAATCTCAGTTGCTACCTTTGTGAACGCCCCGCGTGAAGCGAGACGCTTTCAAGTCTTTCGATCTAACCTGCCCGTTCGAGACTCTGTGGCTACAAAAACCCGCCGAACGAGCTTGAGCACATCGACGGCATAAATATCCGCTGCCCGAAGCGCAAAGGCGAGTTTCCATACGCGACCAATGGGCGCCAGGCTCCGCCCTCTCCGTTCGCCTGAAACGAATTTCGCGACAAGTACGCGCGCGGGCACGCGAGCGTCAGTTGGGGCTGGGTAGGAAGGGCACGGCAAACCGTTCCCGGAGCACGGAGTACGCGGGACCGCGGAGATTGTCCGAGTTGGCAGCGAATCGTCAGAGATACGAGCGCGCGGGGCGGCGGCGATTGAGACTGAAAATAGCTCCGTGTCCAGTACGCGCGCGTGAGGCTCAGATTGCGGATATTGGGCATCTCAACCAATTTGGGCGAAAAACCCGGGAACGCTGCCTTCACCCGAAATAACGGGTTGGCGTCGACCCGAAAGAGTCTGCAGGACAGACTCGATTTGGGGGTTCACAGATTCGGTGTTACGTCCACAATCAACGCATAAACGAAAGGACTCAACGTTCCTTTCGAGAGCAACCGACGAGGAAGACCAGGGAGCGAAAGATGAATTCACTTGCATATTCAGTGACGCAGGACGTAGCCGGCGGCGAATTCGCCGCCTTATCCAGCCTGACGCGACTCGGTGTTTTAGCGGCGTCGATCGCGCACGAAGTCAACCAGCCTCTGACCGGTATTATTACCAACGCCAGCATCTGCCTGCGCATGCTGGCGGCCGACCCGCCAAATGTAGCCGGCGCTCTCGAAACCGCTCAGCGCACGATTCGCGACGGCAATCGCGCGACGGATGTAATCGTGCGACTGCGCTCGCTCTTTAGCGCGAGAGTCGGGACAACTGAACTGGTGGACCTGAATGAAGCAGCACGAGAGGCGGTCACTCTTTCGTTGACGGATCTCGAGAGAGGCAGCGTGATCTGGCAACTGGAACTTGCCGATCGTCTTCCTTTGGTTCCAGCCGATCGCATCCAGATTCAACAGGTCATTCTGAATCTGCTGCAGAACGCGGTTGACGCGATGAGCGAGGTCAACGGCCGCCCGAAGCAGTTGACCGTCAGAACGGAGCGAACGCAGCGCGGGAGCATATGCCTGTCCGTTGAGGATACGGGAACTGGCATCGATCCCAACAAGGCAGAAAGGTTGTTTGATCCTTTCTTCACCACCAAGATCACGGGTATGGGGATAGGATTGTTCGTCAGCCGCGCTATTATCGAGAGTCACCATGGCCGCCTATGGGCTGCTCCCAATGATGGTCCTGGAACGACGTTTTCATTTTCGATTCCATACAAACCGGACATCGGTGCAAACTGAGGGAGAAGGGGAAAGCTGGAAGCCTTAATTATCCTTGCGTATTGACTGGATGCTTGCGAGTCTTTTACAAGACATGCAAATTGAGCCAAATACGCATGGGTAGCCCTTTGAAGGCGGAGCGTACGGGTTCGATCCGCGTTGAGGCTACCAATCCGGCTAAGAGCTTAGAGCTGATGGCTTGTTTTTGCCGCCGATTTAGGGGCGCGAGTCTTGTGCTTTTCCTGGCGATCGTAGCGGGGCGAGCGTTGGCCCAGGCGGGGCCGCCTTTTCGGACCGATGACCCTGAAACTCCGGGGAACAAGCATTGGGAAATTAATTTCGGTTGGATCGGCGACCGGAACCCGGCCGCTGGGGCGTATCAGGTGCCGGACTTCGATATCAACTACGGACTCGGGGACCGGATCCAGCTGAAATATGAGTTGCCGATCGCCATCGAAGAGAACCGCGTGCTTCCTCCGGTGAGCGAAACTCAGCCTGTAGTGCCGGGCAGCGTGCTCTGCGGTTTGGGCCAGAGCCTTCTGGGCGTGAAGTGGCGCTTCTACGAGCATCATCCGGGTGACCCCTGGATCGGCCGCACGCCTTCGCTCGTGAACAAAGGCCCCGCCAGTGGAGGAGACGCCAAGGAACCGGTGGTCGACTTCAGTGTGGGCACGTATCCGCAGCTCTCGCTCAACAACCCCACAAGCAGCGTTCGGCGCGGGGTAGTCGCGTCCGGGCCGGATTTTCTGCTGCCCCTTGAAGCTAATGCGCGTTTTGGCCCAATTCGCGTGGACGGCGAGGTCGGCTATCACTTTGGCAATCAGGCGCTGCCGCAGAGCTGGATTCGGGGCATGATCGTTGGGCATGAGTTTAGCGACAGTACCGAGGCGTACGCCGAAATCTACGATCAGCAGGATGCGAATCGCTTGCCTCCGGGAAGGGGCGTCGGAGAGTTCGCCACCGGCCAGTCGAAGCAGAGACAAACAACGCTCGGATTGGGTGGACGCCAGGCCCTCAACAAGGAAAAGAACCTGATCCTGCTGTTGATGGGTGGCACCAGCTTCCAGACCGTGTCAGTCAATAACAGCCAGCCGACCTGGATTGCTTATGTCGGGCTGCAAGTGCTGCTGGGGCCGAAATGAGCGGTCGCTGCGCGGCGACTACTCAGGGAGAGCTCGTGGCCCGACCCAGACGCAGGGCTTTCAAATACCCAGCAATATCGATAGGAAAGCGTTTAGTTAGTTCAAAGTAGCTACTAATCATTTGCCCATGGTGATATAAAAGACGTTCCATGCGGTGCGAACGACTCCCGTCAGGAATGACGAGACGCCGGTACGGTTGCCGATCGATAGCGGAGATGGAATGACCAGAGTGGCGGCGCAGCGGTTCACGTTTACCCACCAGCAGAGCGCGTCGAACAAGATGCCGCGGGAGATCAACCGGAACCTGATCTTCAACCTGATCCGCACGAAGCAGCCGATATCTCGCGCCGATCTTGCGCGGGCCTCACACTTGCAGCGCAGCACGGTATCGCTGATTGTCGAAGAGCTGTTGGCCGCTCGATGGATTGTCGAGGGCTCGATGGGGCACCTGCCCCGCGGGCGGCGGCCCACGTTTCTGCACCTGAACGACGGACGCGGGGTGATTGCGCTGGACATTCATCCGTCCCAGACGACCCTGGCGGTGGCCGACCTGGGCGGCAAGATTGTGGCGCAGAGCCTGGTGGTGTTGCCGGAGAATCCGAAGAAAGTGATTGCCGCGATTGTGGCTGCGATCCTGAAGATGATAGCCGCGAACAGCGACCGGTCGTTCGACGGAATCGGGATGAGCCTTCCGGGAAGGCTGGACATCCAGATGGAGAAGCTGATCTTTGCGCCGAATATCGACTGGCCAATTGGGGGTATCAAATCCAAGGTGGAGCAGGCTACCGGCCTGCCGGTCTCGGTCGACAATGTGGCGAACGCCTGCGCGCTCTCAGAGGTCTGGTTTGGCGACAGCGATGGCGTGCATGATCTGGTTGCGGTCAATGTTTCGGAAGGGATCGGGACGGGCATTTTCGCGAACGGGCGCATTCTGCGAGGCGAGGGTGGACTGGCCGGCGAGTTTGGCCACGTGCAGATGGAGCCGGATGGGCTGCTGTGCGGCTGCGGCAACCGAGGATGTTGGGAGACGATCGCCTCGAACCGCGCCGGGGTTCGCTATTATGCGGAGTTCGCGAAGAAGCCGCCTATCCCCTTCGACGCCGTGTTGAAACTTGCACAGGCTGGGGACACACCGGCGAGGAAGGCGATCGAAAAGATGTGCGCAGCGCTTGGCCGGGGGCTGCGGATGATCGCTTCCGCGCTGGCTCCGAATGAGATTGTGGTGGTCGGCGATATCACGACCGTCTGGTACCTGGTGGGACCGGTGGTGGAGGCCGAGATGCGGCGGAATCCGCTGGTCAAAGTACCGCATGTGCGGCCGGCGCACGATGGCGGCAAAGCGCGACTGCGTAGCGCGGTGGCGCTGGTGATGAACGACAACCTTTTGTGAGCCACGCGTGGGGAGGGAACTCCGTTCGATCCCGATATCAGCTTAGAAATCAGTCTTCCACTTATGTGGGTGCCAGGTGATCGCCACTGCGGCAGTGGTGTCGCTTTGCGGAGTAGGCTCGAGCAGCGGCACATTCCAATGTTCGTATTGCACCCAGGCATTTAACTCGGTGTCTTCACCGAGGCGCTTGAGGACGTTGACGCCGATGAGATTTTGCGTGGTGCCTCCCGGGTATGAGTGAGGGCTGGCCGGGTTCGGCGCGGCGGGGATGAAGTCTTTACCGGCTTTCGCGTTGCGATAGTTTAGCTGGATCCATTCGCTGGGGCTTAGGTGATAGGTGAGCCAGGCCTGACCGCCGGTGGACTCGCGGCCGATCCAGTCACCCATGATGTTGCCCTTGTTGGTATAGCCTTGGGTTTGTATCACTTCCCAGTACATGAAGTTGCCAGCGCTCTGGCCGCCATCGTTGTGGGAGGTATTGGTGTATACGCCCTCGACGCGCAGATCGAGTTTGGGGGCTCCGGGGAATTGAGTGAGAAAGATGCCGGAGCGGATGGCTGCCCGCCGTGGCGCGCTAATCGGGTTAACGTCGTCGTGGGCCTCTGAGTCGGCGTAGAGTGTAAGCCATTTGCGCACATAAGGCAGCCGGTAGGTGAAGTCGAAGGCGCCGAAGCGGGCGCCGGGATCGTTGCGACTGAACTTCTCCGCTTCGCTGACATTCTGGACGCTAAAAAAGCTCTTGAGGAAGCTGTGAACGGTGATGGGTACGTGGCCCTGGCCGCCCCAGATCACCGTGCGCTCAAAGCCGATCTCGACATTCACGGTTGGTTTGAATGAGATCTTCTCCATGTGTACCCAAGGTTCATTGGGGTTGGTGTGACCCTGGAGGCTTCCCACGAAGAAATCGTAGCGGAACGGCCCGGTGATACGAGACAGACCCGGAATCCGAAAGGGTTCGACGCGATCGATGCGGAAGGAGTAAATGTTCTCGGCATTATTGCTCCATGCGAACGCGCCGCCCTCGGCCGGGCCGAGCCAAGTATCGGTCTTGCCGAAGGAGATTTCATTTCCCCAAAGATGGTATGCAAGATCAGCCTCGATGATGCGGAAGACGTTGGTTGAAGGAATCGGACCCTGAGGGATCACAGCCTGGTTCAAGCCGTAAGGGGTTTGGTCGACGGCCGAAAGGGTCTGGGCGACGGGAATGGAGTAGCCGGTGGCGGAAGGAGCGTGCTGGTACTCGCCACGGAAGTATAGCGAGAAACGGTGTACCTGGGCGCGGGCACTAAAGCCGGAGATAAGGTTGAATCCGGATTCATAGGGCCGGCCATAGTCGTTGATGATCGTGAGCCCGACATGGAAGCTGTCGTGCAGAGGGATGCCGGCGATGCCGAGGGGGCGAGTGTAAATAGACTCGAGCTCGGCGGTGCCGTGCTTCGCGTTGGAGATGGCCTCGATGTCGGGATTCACTTCATCCTGCAAGGCCTGAAAGATCCCGCGCGCTTCGTCGTCATCGCTGTTATTGATCTTGTCGGCGGAGCGTTCGAGGATGTGAGCGAGACTCAGGCGCGTCCAGGGGCGGAGGTCAAGAAATGCCGAATCGATATAGCCCTTCGAAAATAGACGAAGCGCTGCGGGATAGACCCAACTGTCGACGGGAATGTAGGTGGATCCGGCGGCGGTGAGGTAACGGACCGGCGCGGCAGGCGTGTAAGTGGGAGCCGCCTGCGGAGCCAGAGCTGGGTTTGGGTCAGCATCTGGCTGCACGAGCGTGAGCTCGGAGACGGGAGAAGTTGCGGCCGCCGCGAGGTCGTCGAGTCTCGCCGTCGACCAGGCGGTTGCGTTGTTTGGCTGAGTTGGCTCGGTGGCGTGTAATTGTGCCTGTGCGACAACCAGCTTCACCGAAAAAAAAGCGACGCTCACAAAAATAGAAAACGTACGAGTACGGCTGATCAAATGCACCTCATCGAACCAGAACGATGAACGGACTTCGGTGGGTTTGAGCTGCATCCGTCGCAACCCGGTTGACCACCGTCCGAGAAAGACTGCGTCTCCAGTCTAATATCCTGTCGGGTCTATTCGCGATTGCGCAAGGAGGGTTTCTTTCCAACTTCGACAGCCGAATCCACATCGCGGTTGAAGTCGTCGATGAGCTTTTGCTTCCATGATGGGGAAAAGAGTCCTTTGACGGTGAGGTAGCTTTCCATTCTCGCGATGGCGTCGGGACATTCACTGGAGCGTGCTTTGGTGTGTCGTACATCGGAGGGCGAAATGGCCTGGATGAGCGTGGGGCCGCCGCCGTGCCGTGCCTTATGGGTCGACTCATACGCGACCCGATAGATGGCGACGACATCGTTGGCGTCGACGGGGATCACGGGAAGCTCGCAAGGGTTGCCTTCGTTCAACATGCTGACAAAGGCAGGTTTCTTCTTTGCGGCCGCAGTTTTGGACGACGCCCTTGTGTGCACCAGTACCAGCAAGGGCAGACAGTGCTTGCCGGCGAAGGTGAGGGCCTCTTGCCATCGCTGACCGGACTTTGAAGTATCGCCGCAGAAGGCCATGACGATGTTGTCGGACTTCCTGGCCTGCAATGCCAACGCGACGCCGGAGGCGAGGTTGAGCTGAGCGGCTGGGTTCGCCGCGCTGGCGATGACGTGAAACAGAGAGGGATGTTTGTCGAGTGGAAAGACGGTCGCCTTCTGTGCGCTCGATGAGGGGCCGGTCTCGTTTTGGCGAAGCTCCGAGAAGATCGAGGCGAGCGGCACTCCCTTGAGGAACTTGCCGCAGACATCACAAGGAAGTGGGGCAAGCCAGTCGTCGCGGCGGAGATCCAGAGCCGCCCCTACGGCGGCTGCTTCTCCTCCGCAGAGGGGCGCGATATTGCCGGCGACGCCGCCGAACTCATGAGATCGCTCGCTGAGCAGTCGGCATTGCAGCATCGTCGCGTAGAGCTGCCTGAGTTTGGCGTCGCTGATTAAGGGATTGCTTGGCGCTGGAGCTTCCTTCCCGGTGGAAGGCGAGCTTTTCCCGCGTTGTTTTCTGAACGTAGTCGCCATCTATCGGGTTGTCCTCGAAAGTGGCAATTGTAAACCACGGATAGTGGACCGATCTCTCCTGTGCCGGTGTGAGGTGGGCACGGATTTCAACAGTTTTGTGAAAAAGCCTGTGCATTACACGGTGCGAGTGAGTCGAAACGCAGCAATGACAATGCGTTCAACACTCTGCACAGATTTCGATGCGGACTGTAGAAGTGCTCTCAACTAGGTCGAATAGTCGGCGTTGATGGCGACGTATTCTTTGGTCAGGTCGCAGGTCCAGAAGCGGCAGGAACCGGCGCCGATGCCAAGATCAATGCGCACGTGGTATTCGCTTTGCTTGAGGTGCAGGTGCGCGGCGTGTTCATCCATTAAAGGCGAGCGGCCGCCGGCGCGGCAGATCTCATGATCGCCAAACCAGATGCTGATTTTGCCGGGGTTGATCTCGACTCCTGAATAGCCAATCGCGGCGAGAATGCGTCCCCAGTTGGGATCGCTGCCTGCCCATGCAGTCTTGACCAGGGGTGAGTGTGCAATCGATCTTGCGACCGTGAGCGCGTCGGAGTCGGAAGGTGCGCCTTCGATGCGAAGCTCGACGACGTGGGTGACGCCCTCGCCGTCGGCGACGATCTGTTTCGCAAGATCAGTGCAGACCGCAGCGAGCGCCGAGCGGAACTCCGGGTGATTTGAGTCGATGGCGACGCCGCTTGCTCCTGACGCGAGGAGGAGCACGGTGTCGTTCGTCGAGGTATCGCCGTCGATGGAGATGCGGTTGAAGCTGAGCTCGACTGATTCACACAAAAGCGTCTGCAACTCGGCAGGTTCTATTGCCGCGTCGGTGAAGATGTAGGCGAGCATGGTGGCATGAGGAACAAGCTGCGGGTGAATCATGCCTGCCCCTTTGCAGGTTGCGACGATTTTGACCTGCTTCCCGTCGACGGTGAAGTGGCGGGAGCTGACCTTGCGGCGAGTGTCGGTGGTGAGGATGGCGTGGGCGAACTGGTCGAAGTGGCCGCTGGTCTTGCCGAGCGCGGCTTTGGCGTCGGGCAGCGCGGCGATGAGCTTTTCCCCCGGCAGCGGGACACCGATGATTCCGGTGGAAGAGGGAAATATCTCTTGTGGCGTGCAGCCGAATGCTGCGGCCGCCTCGGCGCAGACTTCGCGGCAGGTGGAGATTCCGGCTTCTCCGGTGGCGCAGTTGGCGTTGCCCGCGTTGACGGCGACAACTCTGACGTGGCTGTGTGACTGTTGCAGATGCTCGCGGCCGACGATGATGGGGGCGGCGACGACTCGATTGCTGGTGAACATGGCCGCGGCGGATGCGCTTTGATCCACGACGGCGATGGCGAAGTCGGGTTTGCCGCTAGGCTTGAGGCCGGCCTTGACGGCGGCGAATTGGAATCCGGAGGGTAGAAGGAAATCGGGCAGATGCGGCGATGAGGTCATTGCAGACTTTACTGTATCAATAGGGACAGCGTTGAGTGGGAGCTGGGGATTGAAGGAAGAAGCGATTGAGGCAAGAGAAAAGTTTAAGGAGGAAAGGAAAGAGACTTTCCTCGGTATGCGGCACGTGGATGTGGCTCGTGGCGATGCAGTTGTGCTGCACGACGTGAGCCTGGAGATTGAGGTCGGCGAGCACGTGGCGATTCTGGGGCCGAATGGGTGTGGCAAGTCCACGCTGATCAAGACGCTCACGTGCGAGTGTTATCCGATCGCGCAACCGCAGACAGTGGTTCGACTCTTTGGGCGCGAGCGCTGGGACATCTCGCAGCTGCGTCGTCGGCTAGGGGTTGTCTCCGCCGATCTTCCGGGCGAGCGGACTCCGGTGACGGTGGGGCGCGATGTGGTGGTCTCGGGTTTTTTCTCCGCCTCGACGTTGTGGCCGAATCTGCATGTGACTGAAGAGATGCGCGAGAGCGCGGCCGAGGCGATGGCGTTGATGCAGGCCGAGCACCTGGCGGGCAAGTTCGTTGGGGAAATGTCGGCGGGGGAGCAGCGGCGGATCATGATCGCGCGGGCGCTGGTGCATCGTCCTCAGATGCTTTTGCTCGACGAGCCTTCGAACGCGCTCGATCTGGCTGCGCAGCGCGAACTTCGCGAAGCGTTGCGGCATGTGGCGCGACAGGGGGTGGGCATTCTGATGGTGACGCACCATCTTGCGGACATCCTGCCGGAGATTGATCGCGTGATCCTGATGAAAGACGGCAGGATTTTCGCCGATGGCCCGAAAGAGGAACTGATTACACGCGAGATGTTGAGCGCTTTATTTGGCGTCGACCTGGAACTGACGGTGCGGCACGGATATTTTCATTCGTGGTGATGGGAGTGTGCTGCAGCAGATCGTGTTTGAGAGATTTTAGGCGGGGGGAGTGCTGAAGCTCGTGCTCAGGTTTGTTGCGTCAAGCTCTCGTCGATGTGTCTAACGATCGATGCGGCAGTCTGATCCCAGTTGAGCAGTTGTTCGAAGCGGTCGCGGCCGGCTAACGCCATCTCTCGATACGCAGATTGATTCCGCCACAGCGTCAGAATGCGTTCGACATAGTCGCTTGCCGGAGCGGCTGGATCCATTAGTATGCCCGTTTTCCCATCCACAATCACCGAGGGAACTGCATGTACCGCCCGTGAAATTGGCGGCAAAGCGAAGGCCTGTGCCTCGGCGAAGACAATTCCGAAGCATTCAGCGGTAGTAGGCACGATGAAGAAATGCGAGCTCTCAAAGAGCCCAATGAGCGCGGCCTTTTGTTCAGGATTGTTCTGGTAGAGGAGTCCATGGACGGTTACGTAGGCGCTCGTTTCGGGAGCAAGCTCGGGAGTGCAGCCCACGATGTGCAGCCGCACTTTCTGTCCTCGGGCGTGAAGCAGGGCTGCGACCTCGACCGCGAGAGGTCCGCCTTTGCGTTCCCAGTCTTTGCCCACGTAGAGCAGCTCGATCTCATCCTCTTTCCGTGACGCTACATACCGCAAAACTTCTTCGCGTGGGCGTTCCGGGATTAAATTCGATCCCAACGGGGTCACATGGAGCCGTTTCCGTAGCCGCTCTCCGACTGCGTAGAGCCGCATTGCCTCAGAGACCGCCCACTCCGAGCCGAAGAATAGTCCGTCGAGACGTCTCGCAGCATTGGCCTCCTGCATCGGCGAACCATGCCATCCGCAGCGGACGAGTGCGCGGGCCGGTGTACGCTTCCTGCCACGCGAGCCACGGCGCATCACAGAAGAGAAACACCGGCTTGCCGGGACGATCGAGAAAGGCCAAGCATTGACTGGAGATCGACAGCACCGCGTCTGGATTGACGCGATCGATCTGCGCCTGCACTTCACGAGCATTTTTCTTGAGGGTTGCCTTGGTCATCCACAGTGGATAGCGAAGAGGGTCTTTGAAGTAGCGCAAGCGGCGCGCGACATCGATGGGATTACGGGAAGGCCGGCTTGGTCGAAAGACAGTCAGGCGATCGACGTGCCGCCCCAGTGCCTCGCGGAGCGAAAACGGAATCCCGCTCCAGGATTTCATGCTGTAGGGGTCCTCTACGGTCACCAACAGCAAGTGCTTCAAACGGGCGGGCATCAGAGGAATTATATGTGATCGATTCCGAGAGGATGCGACGAGCGCGGAGCTGATGGTGCTGGTTAACTACCTGCCCTAAACTGAGGTTTTCTGACTGGCTACGTGTGCTTCGAGCACGCTGAGGAACTGGGCGAGCCATGCCGGATGTGCGGGCCAGGCGGGGCCGGTCACGAGTTTGCCGTCGGTGAGAGCGGCGGTCATTTCGACGGCGACGTAGGTGCCACCTGCAAGCTCGACTTCAGGAGCGCAGGCGGGATAGGCGTTAACCCGCTTGCCGGAGATGACGCGCGCGGCGGCGAGCAACTGCGCGCCGTGGCAGAGCGCTGCGATCGGTTTGTCGGCCTCGGAGAAATGGCGGACGATGGCGAGCACTCTTGGGTTCAGGCGGAGGTATTCTGGGGCGCGTCCGCCGGGAATGACGAGGGCATCATAGTCCGCCGCATGGATGTCGGCGAAAGTGGCGTTGAGGGTGAAGTTGTGGCCTGGCTTTTCGGAATAGGTCTGATCGCCCTCGAAATCGTGAATCGCGGTGCGGACGAACTGGCCAGCCTTTTTGTCTGGACAGACGGCGTGGACGGTGTGGCCGACCATCTGCAGGGCCTGAAAGGGGACCATGACTTCATAGTCCTCGACGTAGTCGCCAACGATCATGAGCAGCTTCGCGTTTGCCATGGCCTAAGTTTATCGCGGCGGGCCGGGCCGGGCGGACTCCGCGGCAGATTCGATGAGGGCAAAATTCGACAGCGGTTGGAGGCAAAGAACGGCTTGCAATCCACAGGCAGACTCGCTAATCTGCGGGTACACGGGAAAGGAGGATGATCCAGCCTATGACAAGTTCTGATGGTAGTAGTTGTGGCAGTTCAATACGTGAGGTGACTGAGGCTTAGAGCATTCTCGCTCTCTAGTCCTGGCGATACTTTGCAACGAACTCGCCGAGGCCCGTTCTCAATCAATTGAAGCGAGAATGCCTCAGGTCAAACTCAACAGCTCACCGATGGAAAGGCCCGCGGCCGAAACTGGCAGCGGGCCTTTTCACTTCTTGCCCGTCGGGCGCGCTCAGCCCTATTTCATCGATTACGGGGCAGGGTTTTGCGTGGATCGAAGAGGATGTCAAACGCAAAACGCGCAAGCGCGAGCAGGAGGAATTTCAGGACATAGAGCCGGCAAAAGGCACCTCCCCAATCGAGCAAAGGGCAGCGCGCCCGATTGTGGCAACGACGCTACTGCTATTTCGAGAGCCTCGTCCTTGATGTAGATCAAGTTTTCGCGAAATGAAACTCTGCGAACGCCCAATAAGCCTCGTTCAGTGGAGAACGCAGAATGGATTTGCGACTGTCCTCGACGCCGCCCCGCGTCACGCGCGAATCGGCGTATTCTTTGTGCTGATGCTGACGACGAAACTCTGTCGAGGGGAGTGGTGAAGCGTGCATAAATGGTTAGCCTGCGGTTTTGTGTTTGTAGTTTCGGCTTTTTCGCTGGGGCAGCAGAGTTCCCCCCCACGTCCGGCGATTACGGGAATTTCGCATCTGGTGCTGTTTGCGGATGACATTCCGAAGTCGGCAGAGTTCTATGGGTCTCTGTTGGGATGGGAGCAGGTTCCGGCGATGGGCGCTCAATCGGGAGTTCGTTTTTATGCGAACCACTTGCAGTATGTCGAGTTGGTGAGCGCTCCGAAGCTGGGGATGATGGACAGGCTGGACAGTGTCGCGTTTGCCACCAGCGATGCCGAAGCTCTACGACAGTATCTTGGTGCGCACGGTGTGGCGGTGCCGGATGCGGTGACGGTGGAGAGCAACGGCGACCGGAGCTTCATGGTCGTCGATCCGGAGGGAAACAAGGTGGGGTTTACGCAGGCGGGTGCGCATCCTCCGACGATGCCGAAAGATGCGGAGCGGCGGCTGAGCGCGCACATTATGCATGCGGGGTATGTGGTTCGGGACCGCGCGGCGCTGGACCACTTTTACAAGGACTTGCTTGGATTTCATCTTTACTGGCAGGGAGGGAATCCGGCGGACCGGGTGGACTGGGTGATGATGCAGGTGCCGGATGGCACGGACTGGATCGAGTACATGCTGTATCTCGCCGGCAGAGCCCTCGCGGGCGCAGCTGGGCAGCGCCAATCACCTTGCGCCGGGGGTGGTGAGTGTGGCGGAGCTGCAGAAGCAATTAGAAAAGCGCGGATGGAAACCGGCTCCGGGGAAGAATCCGCAGGTGCTGGGTGTGGATGGGAAGATGCAGCTGGATCTGAACGATCCGGACGGGACGAGGGTGGAGTTTATGGAGTTCCTGCCGGTGGCGACTCCTTGTTGTTCTCCTTATACGGGGAAGCAGCCCAGCGCTTCCTCTTCGTGGTAGCACACTACCTCCGGGTTGGCCGGGCTCACGATTCCTTTGTTGGTGGAGAGAAGACTGGCAGGCTCACCGACGTTTCGTCCTCGAACCCCACGTGGTGGCCGGAGCCGGCAGTGCGCCGTAATTTTTCGAACGCGGCCTTCATCTCGGTGGCGCTTTGGTAGCGCAGATTGCGGTCTTTATCGAGGGCCTTGTTGAGGATGGGCTCGAATCCCGTTGGGAGTGCGGGGTTTAATTGCGGCGCCTG
The DNA here is from genome assembly GCA_963742015.1 of uncultured Acidobacteriaceae bacterium. GTDB lineage: Bacteria > Acidobacteriota > Terriglobia > Terriglobales > Acidobacteriaceae > Acidisarcina. The sequence goes on from CAVUKL010000029.1 coordinate 28,961, forward strand.
CGGCGGCGTGCTCTCGAGTACCTGCTTAAAGATCAGCGCGGGAGTATCACCCCGGAACGGCGGGGCGCCGGTACACATCTCATACAGTACTGCTCCAAACGAGAAGAAGTCGGTACGTGCGTCGAGATCCTCCCCTTTGACCTGCTCCGGAGACATGTAGGCTTCGTAGCCGAGGACTTCATTGCTCGACGAAACGGCGTTCTTTAGTTCCCTTGCCAATCCGAAGTCGAGGAGTTTGGCCTGATTGCGCCTGGTCACGATAATTGTGGAGGCCTTGATGTTGCCATGGACGATGCCCTTGGAATGTGCGGCGCTAAGCGCGTCGGCAATCTCAATCGCCAAGGTGAGGATGGTTTGGGTCTCCAGCGGCTTTGCAGCGATGAAAATCTTGAGGATTACTCCATCGAGAAACTCCGTGGCGAAAAACGTCTGCCCATTCAGTACGTCAATGTCGTAGATGGGGCAGATATTGGGATGATTGAGTGCCGTTAACGCCAGGGCAGTGCGCTGGAAACGGGAGAGCGCCTTCGGGTCGCGAGCTATTTCTTCGGGCAGGAATTTGAGCGCCACGAAACGGTGAAGGCGCGTGTCCACGGCCTTGTAGACGATCCCGGTACCTCCATGCCCAAGCTTCTCGACGATGCGGTAGTGGGAAATGGTCGTGTCGATCATGTCTCTTGGATGCCCAAAATGAATGCCCCATGATAGGGCCGCCATGACAGACGGTCAATCGGTACCGAAGTTCGGTGGTAGGCGAAATCTGTTATTACCGAAGTTCGCATTGACGCGGTATATCTTTTCAACTGGGGAGAGGGCGGCTGGAGATGCGAGCGATACGAGCTTTGTGGCTGGCTATGTTCGCGGTTTCGGCTTTGGGACAGGCCGTTCCTCCGGCCACTACACCCGTGCCTGCTTCCAGTCCTGCCCAGGCCCAAGGGGCTCCGATCCCAGCTACGGGCGCTGCGGATGCGGACCAGACACAGGGAGCGGTGACTACGCTCAAGGTGGTCACGCGCGTGGTGGCGATTTCGGCGGTGGTAAAGAGCAAGGATGGCGAGCCGAAGACGGGGCTGACGAAAGACGACTTCGTGCTGAAACAGGACGGCAAAGAAGTGCCGATCCACTATTTCTCTCAGGGCTCCGACCTGCCCTTGACGATTGCCCTAATGGTGGACACAAGCGGAAGCCAGCGAACCTTCATTGGGGATGAATCGCTGGCGAGCGACGTCTTCTTCGCGACGATGCTGGGGCGGAAGGAAGACCGCGCGATGCTGGTAGAGTTCGGCAACAGTGTGCGGGTGTTGCAGGGCATGACGAACTCCGCGAGTGCGTTGCATCTGGCGCTGTCTGGGCTGAGCCCACACGCCGCAGTGGTGGGAGGAACGCTTTTGAACGACGCGATTTATGTCGTCGCGAAGGACGTCCTGGCGAAAGAGACAGGGCGCAAAGCGATGGTGATTCTCACCGACGGCGGCGACAACGGAAGCCGCAGGTCGCTTGAGGAAGCCGTTGAACAGGCGCAGCGTGGTGACGTTCAGATCTACTCAATCCTTTACAGCGCGTGGGCGGGCTTTAGCGATAGCGGGCGTCGATCGGGGGTCGATCCTGGACAGGAAGCTTTGCAGAAGTTCTCAGAAAGTACGGGTGGACGGGTGTTTACGGTCTCGCGGACGGTCGGACTGCGAGAGATCTTCGCGGAGATCGCGCAGGAGCTGCGATTGCAATACGAACTTGGCTACAAGCCGCCGGATGACACAAAACCGAACAGCTATCACAAGCTCGAGTTGAAGGCGAAGGACAAGAAACTGACAGTGCAGGCGCGGAAGGGGTTCTTCGAACCGCCATAAACCCGGTGTGGTCAGGCTAAGGCGTCAATCCTCAAGCGTCGGTCATACAATATCCTCATGGAACCTTTGGTGATCGCGGGCAAGGCTTTTCAGTCGCGGCTGATTGTTGGCACCGGCAAATATAAGGATGGCCGGGAGACGCAGGCGGCGATCGAGGCTTCGGGTGCGGAGATGGTGACGGTCGCGGTGCGGCGGGTGAACCTTGACCGGTCGAAGGAATCGTTGCTCGACTTCATCGATCCGCAGAGGTATTTCCTGCTTCCGAATACGGCGGGCTGCTACACAGCGGACGAGGCAATTCGCGCGGCGCGGTTGGGGCGCGAGGTGGGATTGTCGGACTGGGTGAAGATCGAGGTGATCGGCGACCAGGCGACTTTGTATCCTGACATTCAGGCGACGCTTGAGGCGACGCGGGTGTTGGTGAAAGAGGGTTTCACGGTGCTGCCTTACACCTCGGATGACATTGTCTTTGCGCGCAGATTGATCGATGTAGGAGCAGCGGCGGTGATGCCTTTGGGCGCCCCGATTGGGAGCGGTTTGGGAATTCAGAACACGGCGAACCTGCAGATTTTGCGCGAGCGCATTACGGAGGTCCCGCTGATCATCGATGCAGGTGTGGGGACGGCGTCGGATGCAGCGATTGCGATGGAGCTGGGCGCTGACGCCGTGTTGATGAACACCGGGATTGCGGCGGCGCAGAAGCCGGTGCTGATGGCCGAGGCGATGTGCCATGCGGTGCTGGCGGGGCGGCAGGCTTACGTTGCCGGGCGGATGCCGAGGAAGCTCTATGCAACGGCTAGTTCGCCGCTCGAAGGGATTTCGAAGTAGGTTATCGAGGTCTAGCCGCATGCCGTGCTACCGCAAGAGGCCGCGACGGCACAGGTTGAGCGCCTATTGATTCGAGAATTCGGGTTCGTCGTCGACGAGCAGGCCCATCACTTGCCTTTCGAAGAGACGTTTGTAGATGCCTCCCGATCTTTGCACGAGTTCGTCGTGGGTGCCTTCTTCGACGACCTCGCCGCGGTCAAATACCAAAATGCGATCGAGCATGCGCACGGTGGAGAGCCGATGCGCGATCACGATTGCGGTGCGTCCGGCGATGAGCCGCTCCATGGCCTCCTGAATCAACGCTTCCGATTCGGAGTCGAGGCTGGAGGTGGCTTCGTCGAGGACCAGATATTGGCGTGTTGGCGAGGAAGGCGCGGGCGAGCGCGACTCTTTGCCGTTCGCCGCCGGAAAGCTTCACGCCACGCTCTCCGACCAATGTGGCATATCCCTTCGGTTGACGACGGATGAATTCATGCGCGTTAGCCAGGAATGCGGCTTCCTCGACCTCGCGCGGGGCAGCTTGCGGGTGCGCATACGCGATGTTCTCCGCCAACGAGCGATGGAAGAAAATCGGCTCCTGGGGCACGAGTGCGAGTTGCGCGCGCAGCGAGTCCTGCGCGACCTGCGAGATGTCCTGGCCGTCGATCAGAATGCGGCCGCCGGAGACGTCGTATAGACGGTGCAGAAGCTTCACGAACGTGGTCTTGCCGGAGCCGGAATGTCCGACCAGGCCAACTCGTTCGCCGGCGTTGATACGCAGAGAGAAGTCGCGGAAGAGCGGCTCGGCGTGCGCGGCATATTGGAATGTCACCCGGTCGAAGACGATCTCCCCCTCGTCGATGCGGATGGGCCGCGCGCCGGGATGGTCGACGACCCCGAGCGGTTGAGACTGGAACTCGACCATCTCCTCCATCTCGTTGACACAGCGTTGCAGATTGCGCACGTGCTGCCCGATGTCGCGCAGGTAGGCGTGCACAATGAAGTAGCTGGTCAGGACGAAGGTGACATCGCCCGGCGACGCCTTGCCACGCCACCACAGGAACAACGCGTAGGAGGTGATTGCGGTACGCAGCCCAAGCAGCAACGTCGACTGCGACTCACCGCTGCGTGTGGCGAAGACCCACGTGCGGGCGGTGCGATGATGCCACTTGTCGAGAAGCCTTCCGAGGCGCAGGTCTTCGCGCGCCTCTGCGCCGAAGGATTTGACCACCGTGTTGCAGGTGACGGCGTCGGCGATGGCGCCCCCGATCCTCGTATCCTGCGCGTTGGAAAGACGCGCGGCGGGCGCCACATAGCGAAGAGACAATGCGATCGACGTGCCGACGTAGATGGTCGATCCTGCGGCGACCATCAGTCCCATGCTCGGCCACCGGAGCCCCAATATCAGAGAGGAGCCGGCGAGGACGAGCAGGGCTGGCCACATCGCAAGGAGCAGTGTGTCGTCCATGATATCGACGGCCCACATGCCGCGGGTGATGCGGCGGACGATGGAACCGGCGAAATTGTTCGCGTGCCAATCCGTCGAGAATCGCTGGACCCGCCAGAAGGCGTCGCTTGCGAATCGTGACATGAGGCGCAGGGTCAAGCGGATGATTCCTATCAGCGCCGCATAACGAGCTGCCAGGAGCAACACTATTAATCCGGTCATGGCCACAATCGCGCGCACGCCAAGGCGCAGCCCGACAGCGCGGGCGGAGGGGTGAGACGCGATGGCGTCCACCAGGCGGCCGGAGAACACCGGCAGCACCAAATCCACACCCGTGGCCACCGCCATGCTGACGATGACTGTGGCGACAAGCGGGCCTTCGCGCCGCCAATGGCGGAAGAGAAAAGCGAGAACGTCACGCATTGCGTGCTTATTGGAAGATTGGTTCATAAGTCACTCGTCGAGAAGACCCGTTCGACGCCGGGCTTTCCCTGACGGTCGAAGGAGTCTGTCGGGGTGGGAAACGGCGACGGGTCCCGGATATTCGGGAAGGGCGCGCGAATCCGATTGTGAGGGTATGCCTCTAGACTCGGGTACTAGAGCGAGTGAAGAAGCAAAGGGTGGAACCTACGGTCGCGGGGAGCCTGCAAAGGAGGCCGGCCGCAGCGTATCGGGATCGCTTGGCTTAGGGATTTTCATGAACATGCGCCTTCCTTTCGGCAAGTGTAGTGAAGAGAGTGTATCAAAGTTTTGGTTCTTGGGCGTTGATTTTGGGAGCGATGGTCCGCAATGTCGAGGAGCGCACACCGGCTTTTTCGCAATGGCCGGTGTGCGCTGAATCGCGCGCGGATGCGCTACTTGGGCTGGAAGATCGCGATGGTGCGGCCGGTGGGGTCTGCCATGACGGTAAACCATCCTACATTGGGAATCTCCTGCGGGCCAACGTGGATGGTAGCGCCGAGCGAGCGCGCCTTCTCGGTTGAAACATTGATGTCGTCCACGCCGACATAAGCGAGCCAGCCGGGATTTCCGCTCTCCATCGACATCATGCCGCCGCCGGGTCCGGTGTCGGGCTTGAATGTGCTATAAATGCCGCCTGGACCCATGTCCATGTCCTGGAATGTCCAGCCGAAGAGCGCGCCGTAGAATTTTTTCGCTGCAATCAGGTCGGGGGTGTTGAGCTCGAGATGTACAAACGGATTTGCCATATGCTTCTTCCTTTCGTGATGACGAAGGTGTTCTCAGACCGCCCCAATCCTAGCGTAAAATGAGTGGGTTCTGCATGACTGGTTGGCTAATTATTTTCGGCGGATGCGGATAGAGCGCCGTAGGCATGTCGCAGGGTCATGAAGGACTGAGTCATTCAAAGTAGAGAGATGTTTTATGCCCTTTCCAATTAGAGTTTGCAGTATCTGCTCGGAAGAATTTGAGTTGAAGCCGGACAAACCAGGGTTTGCCAATCGATGCCCTGAGTGCAGTGTGGACGATGAACCCGACGCGGGTGCTCAACAACGCGATGACGCCTTCGAAGGCAAAGCCGAGGTGAATGCGGCGCGGCGGAAAGCGATCCGCGAGATGCTTTATAGCAAAGACAGCTGAGGGGTCGCGATCTCGGCCAATTGCTCCCGCCCAGTTTGCTGTCCGTGAGTCAAGCTTGAGCGCTGCTACTCTATGCGCAGCGCCACCATCGGCTCTATGTTTGCGGCGTCCACCGGCGAGGGTCTGTACCGCCGACAGCAAATAGATCAGCGGGTTCACATTCCCTAATCGGCTTCCATTTAGCTCGACGGCAAGGGCCAACACTCCGGCCATCTCCGGCGCGGCGGAACTGGTGCCGATGAGCAGGTCAGGCTCGCCGCCGATCCAGACGATGGTTGCGCTGCGCGGCAGATCGAGGCAATTTTGCGCGGCTAGATCGGCATCGCTAGGGCAACCGCCCATCTGCAAGGAAACGTCGGGCACCGCCCGGTGCTTCTCGCTTCCCGTGTCGACCAGGTTCTGGTACAAAGGCTTGGAGAAAATCTGGCTGAAGCCACCGCCGGAACCCCAGGTGGCGTCGTCTACGGTGACAATCGTGGAGGGGCCGACCAGGAATTCCGCTGGCACTTCCGGGTCGAAGTTTGCGTTTTCAGTCTCGTAAGTGGCGTCATTCACTCCCGGCTTCGCGACGGTGGAAAGGTTTGTTCCACCCACACCGGTCACATCCGGATCAGATGCCGGATTCTCCACGCCGCGGACGAACGACGTGCCGTTGGTTGGATTATTGGCAAAGGCCTCCGATACGCAATCCAGCGCGCCACTGTCGCCCGAGCTTGCCACAAAGGTTATGCCCTGAGCGTTGCCCTGTTGGAACAGCGCGTGGAATATTTTAAGGAGGTAGGTGTAATCGACGCCGCCGTTGTAGGCGGTTGTGTAATACAACTCGCACTGGCCGAATGACGAACTCACGACATCAACCAGATTGTCTTCGTCAACCGCGGTGTAGGCATCCGCAATAGATTCGTCACTCAGATCGGGTATGTTGTAGAGCGTCTCTTTGGCGCCCGGGGCAGTCCCCAGCGACATTTGCGTGTCAAGCGAAGCCTCCGCGGCGTCGTCGCTCGTGGGATCGAATGCTCCGCTGCCGCCATCCACCGGACGAATCGTCACCTTCGGAACGAGCAGGTTGGAATGGGCAGAATAGGACTGAATCAGGAAATCGCCTCCGCCAAGATTCAGCGACGAGTTGAAAGTAGCATCGAGATCGCTGGTGCTGATCACCGAGGAGATGACGATCCCGATGTGCGCACCTACGCCGGCAATCTGGGCCTCCTTGGGGGAGCCGAAGGGTATGGCCTCGGTCAGAAACGACGGCAATTGATACGCTTCATTAAGATCGTTCGGGTAGAAAAAGCTGTCGCTGCTGCTCAGCCGGAAGAGCGGATTCGTGGACGCGAGCTCCCGGGCAACCTTCTGGGAATGCACGTGCGCCACCCGTTGGGTCGTGAACTCAGGAATCGCGGCGCCTGCTGAGACCATCACCTCCGGCAGCGTCAGATGTCCCTCGGCGGCAAATTTCACGCGACCCTTTTCGGCCCGCACCAGATTCAGGTGTGTCCCAAACATGCCCTCCACGGCCCGCACTGGGCCCTGAACCTCCAGGTTCTGCGTCTTTTCGCTTAGGATCGTAAATCCCGCGGCTTCCAATGCGGATCTCACACTGGTCACATCGGAAGTGCTTGTCCGAACTGCGCTTTGAATTCTGCGGGCGTCAGCCAGTGATGATAGCTGGGCGAGCTCGAATCGGTTTGGTCGCGCAGCAACTTCTCCAAAGCCTCCTGATGAGTCAAAGGCAAATACACGTTGAAATGCGTAACTGCGTCCGGGTTCGCTGGCCCAAGCGTCTCGACAAATCGGGATGTCGCTCCGTGGTTAAGCTGGGAAAAGCTAATCGTGGTCAAGGCGCAAAACACAACCCCGGCTGCAAGTGCATGGATTCTCATTCGCTTCCTTTCATGTGGCCTTGTAGTTCATGGGGAAAACGCTGGACTCTTTGCAGTCGTTGCCCAACAGAGCGTTCAGATAGGGCAACAGAGTAATGCGACAAAGTGGTGCAACGGACTATAGACTTTCTGTTCCCGTTTGTACAGACACAAGCCTCCGAAGATAGCCCGAGTGCCGACGAGGGGGTAAAGCTGTCTTTTCGAGCTTGGGAGCAAGTCGACAGGCGACCCGTGAGTTGCTTTATCAGAAAGACGGCGAGAGCGACGGCAATTCCAGCGTATTGCCCGAGGGGCCAGGTTCCTGGCGTGACTGCGCGAGGGTGGGTGCAGGTGCTACTCGATGCGCAGCGCGACCATCGGCTCTATGTTTGCAGCGCGGCGCGCAGGAACGAACCCTGCGACCGCCGCGCATGCAGCGAGGACGATGACCGCGGCGGCCAGGGTGAGGGGATCGTAGATACTCACGCCGTAAAGCTGGTCGGCCATGGCGCGCGCAGCGAGAATGTGCGACGGGGATGCCGATGGCCAGGCCCAGGCCAACCTGAATAAACGCGCCGCGCAGGATCATTTGGACGACCCTGGCACGGTCCGCGCCCAATGCCATGCGGAGGCCGATCTCACTGGTGCGCCGGGCCACCTGATACGAGGTGATGCCGTAGAGGCCCACCGAGGCCAGCACCAGTGCGAGCGCTCCAAAGAGCGCGGTCAATCGTGAGATCAGCCGCTCCTCAGTGAAATTGCCGGCCACCTGATAATCGAGCGAATGCAGATCGATCACAGTCAGGTTCGGATCGATGTTGGCCAAGGTGCGGCGAACCATGGCGTCGAGGTCTTGCGGCTGGCTCTGAAAATTGAGGGTGATTGAGTTGATGTAGAGCGAGCGGCCTTCGGCCTGGATAAAATTGGGATCGGTCAATCCGGGGATCTGCTGATTCAGCGGGCGGAAATACATCGGACGCATTTCGCCGCGGGGGTTGTTGTACTTGGCATCGGCGACTATGCCTACAATCTCGAAAGTGCCGGCGTACTTTTGGTCAAAGACGCCGAAGTGGCGGCCGATTGGATCTTCTTTGGGGAAGAACTTCTTCACAAACGCCTGGTTGACGACGGCCACTTTTTGCGATGTGGCGGTGTCCTGCGGGGTGAAGCCGCGTCCGCGGAGCACGGGTTGCCCGACGGTCTCGAAGAACTGAGAGCTCACGCGGTCCCACGAAGAGCCGTTGTCGTCGTTCGGTCCCGGCGCGGGCCGACCTTCTACACGCACCCCTTCGCCCCAGTTGTTCCCCTCCAGCGTGCTGTAGAGCGCCAGGCCCACGCTCTTTACACCGGGCAGCGATCCAAATTGCTGTTCCAACTCCTGATAAAGAGCCGGAAGCTTCTCTGGAGTGTAGCCGGCTCCTTCCACATCGAGGTGCAGAACATAGCGGTTGGCGGTCTGCAGGCCGAAGTTCTGGTGCTCCATGTTGTTGAGGCTTTTTGTCAGCAATCCGGCGCCAACGAGCAGGACGAGAGACAATGCCGCCTGAATAACGATCAACGACTTCTGCGGCAGCGAAGCGCGATCTCGGGTCGAGCGGTTGATGCCGCGCAACGCCTCGGCCGGGTCGGAGTGGGAGGTGATCAACGCCGGAACGATGCCGAAGACTATCCCGGTGACCAACGACAGAAGAAAGGCGAAGCCCAGAACGGGTAGCGACGGGCTGGCCTGAATGGGAAGGTTTGGTGAGTCGGGAAATGCCAGGGCGAGGATGGTCCGCGTTCCCGCATAGGCGACTGCCAGTCCGGCGAGGCCTCCCATGCAGGCGAGCAAGACGCTTTCGGTGAGCATCTGCCGCACCAGCCGCTTGCGCGCCGCGCCCAACGCCATGCGGATGGAGGTTTCCGCCTTGCGGGTTGCGCCTCGCGCGAGCAGAAGGTTGGCTACGTTGGCGCAGGCCACCAGGAGCACCAGTCCGGAGATGGCCATGAGCAGATAGAGTCCCTTGCCAGTCTGCTGTTGCAGGCTCTGAATGCCGGCCCCGCCGGGCGTGATCACTACATGTTGCTTGGGAATGATGGTTGAGCCGCCATTTTGGGTGTAACTGGGCTGTGTGGAGAGCCACTGCCGAAGACTGGTAGACATTTTGGCCTGTAGCGTCTGCAGGCTCCCCCCGGGCTTGATTCGGCCAATCACATAGAGCCAGTTGCTGTCCGGCACATTCAGGTTGGCATTCGCGCCATCGATCACCGGCTCCAAGGCTAGCGGGATCCAGATCGCGGGCGGGCTATTGGTGACTCGGTCTCCGTAAAACCCAGCCGGGGCAATTCCAACTACGGTCACGGGCTTGCTTTGCAGATAGATCGTCGTGCCCAGGATATTGGGGTCGGCGGCGAAGTCGGACTGCCACGCCTGATAGCTCAATACGGCGACCGGCGCCGCTCCGGCATTGTCATCGGTGTCGGTGAGCATGCGTCCGGCAAACGGCCCGATTCCGAATGTGGTGAAGTAGTTCCCGGAAACGAACTCGCTGCGCTCTGACTTGGCCTGCTCGTTGCCGCGCCGTATGGACATCGTGTCGCTGCCCGACTGCATCGCCGCCAGGCGCTCAAACTCGGGCGTGGTATCGCGGAAGTGCTTGTAGAGGTCGTAGGAAAAGAGGTCGAAATCTCCTTTGTCGTTGAGGAAGCCGCCGTTGACGCAGCAGTCGTCGAGGTCGCCGACGCGGTAGAGGGTCTTTGGGTCTCCGACGGGGAGCGACTTCATCAGGATCGCGTGCACGAGAGTGAAGATGGCTGTATTTGCCCCGATACCCAGTGCAATCGTCAGCACTACGGTGATGGCGAATCCCGGCGATTTGCGAAAGTGGCGAAGGGCAACGCGGATGTCCTGCATGGGGCGTCTCTCCTGAGATCTCTAGATTTGAAGAGCAACTGCCCTGCCATTGATGGCGCAACTCAACTCTCACATTTGATGGATGTTTGCCTGATGCATGATGGGTCAACCGTCCGTTCGCGGGACTGACTGCCCAAAATCGGACACTGGCCACAGCCAGTTACGCCGGATATGTTCAGCGCAAAAACGAACCAGGCCACGCTTAGTCCCCTGGCAATGACGAGAACCGATTGATGACGAACTGGGATGCTTGTTCAGCAGCGGGAGGGTCCAAATTTGCGAGCGCGATGACCGTGTACTTGGAGCTGTCGCATATCTCGAGATCGCCGTTCGTTCCGGGCGATGCGCCGTTGTGGCCGAAGCATTGAACGCCGTTAATCGTTTGCACTCCGAAGCTGTAGGCGTCGAAACCAAACGGGTTTCTTACATGAGGGGTGATGAGCAGCTTTGTGTATTGGGGATCGAGCAGCTTGTTATCCAGCAGAGCATTCGCGAAGGCGAGCAGGTCTCCGACGGTCGAGTAACCCCCACCTGCCGATGTTCCGCGATAAGACAACGTTCCCGTATTCGGATGCCAGGCGTCTGTTCCCATCCCGGCGCCCATTTTGGTGTAGCCGATGCTGTGGTTCGGCATAGCTGGATCTTCAGGTTCTGAGCCGGTGGAGGTCATTCCTGCGGGGACGTAGATGTGCTCGCGCACGTAGTCGTAGTAGCTCTGGCCGCTCACTTTCTCGATCACTGCACCGAGCAGGATGAAGCCGTAGTTGCTGTATTCCCAGCGGCTGCCCGGCTCGAAGCGGAGCGGGCGATTGCCATATAGATTGATGTAGTCCTGCAGGGTGCGCAGCTCGAGGCGATGCTTGTCGTAATCGGGGCCCCAGATGTCTCCAGTTCCTCCGGTATTGGTCAGCAGCTCACCGATCGTTACCTTTGCTGCGAGCTCTTTGTTCGGGTAGTTGGTTAGGTACTTTCCGAGCGCATCGGCGAGTCTCAGCTTTCCCGCCTGCGCCAGCTGAAGCACCGCGACCCCGGTGAACATCTTGTTCATCGAGCCGATGCTGAAGCGGGTGGTCAGAGTGTTGGGGATGTTATGTTCGCGGTCGGCAAGACCGTAGGCTTGCGCGAAGATCGGCTTGCCATTTTTCGCGACGAGCACCGCACCAGAGAATTTGTCGGCTGCCACATCTTCTTGCAGACGTTTGTTTAACGCGGCGATCAGTTCGACCTCGGTCATGGGTTTGAGGGCAAACTCGGCTGGCCGCTCGACGGGATGCATGTCGAAGCTCACGATGCGATGCGGCTCCGTTGCTTCGACCTCGAGCACGAGCCTGGAAAACCGGTCGGAGGTGTGTTCCTGCAAGAGCACGGTCACTGTGGTCGGAGTTTCGTTTTCGATCTTTTTGAGGTCGAAGCCACCAATCCGATCGTGAAACATCGCATCCCGGAGCATAGGGCCGGGCGGGGAAACGCAGTTCTTCTGCAGGAATTGGAGGTACGCATTCCAATCGGCTCCGTCGTATGATGCCAGCCACGCTGCAAGTTGCCGACCAGCGGGCGACTCGACTTGCGGTGGCTGGGCAGCGGAGGGGAGACACGTGAGTAGTGCGTGGAAGACGAGGGCGAATGCGAGCGTGAATCGGATCATGGACTCCTAAATTCTCCTAAATGCAACCGGGATATCTCCGGCTACTCAAAGCGTAAGGCCGTGACCGGATCGACGCGGGTGGCGCGGCGGGCGGGAACCCAGATAGCGATGAGGGCGACGGCACCGAGCAGGATTGGCGTGGCGATGAAGGCCGTCGGGTCCCAGGCTCTGACTCCGAACAGGAAGCTGGCGAGGAAGCGGGTGAGCCAGAATGCGCCGCCGATTCCGATGACTACGCCGATGAGCGCGAGGGTCATTCCCTGACGGATGACCATGTTGCGCAGGCTGGACGCTTGCGCGCCGAGCGCCATGCGGACGCCGATCTCCTGCGTGCGTTGCTGGACGGAATAAGCCATCAGCCCGTAGATGCCGATCGCGGCCATTAAGAGTGCGGCCGAGCCGAAGACTGTGAGAAGCAGCATATTGAAGCGCTGGCGCGAAGTGTTGAGGACGACGATTTCGTCCATCGAGCGGATGTGGGCGACGGGCAGACCTCCGCTAGCGTCGCGAAGCGCGGCTGAGATGGGCTTGACCAAGCTGTGTGGCTCGACGTTGGTGCGCACAATCCACCAGCGCGGCGTGACTTTGGAGTTGAGCGCGGTCTCACCGTCGGGCAGCTGCGCCGTCGGAATGTACATGACGGGGAACGGATCTTCATCGAGGGCGCGATTATGAGTGTCGCCAACGATGCCGACAATCTGCCGCGCCGGCTCGGCAAAGAGGGGCCCCATGCCGACACCGGTCAGCAGGCGGTCCTTCAGAGGGTCGCCGTTCGGCCAATACTTTTTCGCCATCGTCTCGTTAATGATGACGACGCCGGGCGCGGCCCCATTATCCTGCTCGGTGAAAAGGCGGCCGCGTAGCAGAGGGATTTTGAAGGTGTTGAAATAGCTCCAGGATATGTCGAAATAATTTGCACCACCGGTCGCGGGTGCATCGCCTTTGGGGCGTCCTACGATGTCGAAAGAAACGCCAAAGCCACCCTGGAGCGGCAGGCAGCAGGTGACGGCGGCGTCGACGACTCCAGGTACGGTCTTGAGGCGGTCTGTCCCGTCGCGAACGAGCTGGGCAACGCCTGAGGTCTTCTGGAAGCGATCGCCGCTGATCGACATCGCCATGGTGAGCACGTTGTGAGTGTCGTAGCCGGGATCGACGGCCTCGAGCTTCATAAATGTGCGAATTGAGAGCGCGGCCCCGATCACCAGAACCAACGCGAGCGCCATCTCCGTCACTACCAGGACCGAGCGGAGCTTGCCGCTGCGAAAGCCTATGCCCGAGCGGCTGCTGCTCTCGTTGAGCGTGGCGGCAAGGTTGGGGCTTGAGGCGCTAATTGCGGGCACGAGACCGAAGAGAATTCCGGTGAGCATCGAGACGCCCAAGGTAAAGAGCAAGACGGTCGGATCGAGGGTCACGGCGTAGCCGTCTTCGCCAATGCGGGGCAAACCGCCGGGACTGACGGCCAGGAGCAGACGGACGCCGACGAATCCGAGGATGAGACCGAGAAAGCCGCCGGTCAGCGAGAGCGCGAGACTCTCGGTGAGCAGCTGGCGGATGATCTGGAAACGGCCAGCGCCGAGCGCGGCGCGAGTTGCGAGTTCACGTTTTCTTACCGAAGCGCGCACCAGCAGAAGATTGGCGACATTAGCGCAGGCGATGAGAAGAACGAGGCCGACCGCGCCGAGGAGAACGAGCAGGGGCCGACGCGTGTCACCAATCATCGATTCCTGAAGCGAGATAACTCCGAAGCCGTCGAGAGGACCGCGTCCGCCCGGGTATTGCCGGCGGAACTGATCGGCGACGAGTTTCAACTGTGCATTGGCTTGTTCGATGGTCACGCCGGGTTTGAGGCGAGCCGCCGTCAGAAAGAAGTGAGCCATGTTTTGCGAGGTGAGATCGAACTGGAAGGGAAGCCAGAGATCGCCTGCCGGATCGGTGACGAAGCCTTTGCCGATGATGCCGATGATGAGGTAAGGCTGGTTGTCGATCTGGATCGTCCGCCCGACAACATCGGATTGCCCACCGAAGCGGCTCTTCCACAAGCCGTAACTGAGCACGACGACGCGGTCGCCGTTAGGACGGTCTTCCGCCGCTGTAAAGGTGCGTCCGGCGATCACCGGCGCGTCGAACATGGCAAAGTAATCGGCGGTGACGTGGATGCCTTGCACCTGGAGAGGATGATCGCCGCCGGTGAGGTTGAGTCCCGCGCCGCCGAAGTCGTAAGCCGCGACTTGCTGGAAGATACTGGTTTGCTGGCGCCAGACATTGAACTCGGGGACGCTCGCGAATGGATTCGATCCTTGCGCGAAGGTGTTCCTTAGCTGCACCAGCGACTGCGGGTCGGGATAGGTGAGTGGTTTGAGGAGCACGGTGTTGATCACCGAAAAGACGGCGGTGTTGACGCCGATGCCGACGGCGACGACGATGATCGCGATGGCGGTGAAACCGGGTGTCTTGGTGAGCGAGCGGACGACGAATTTGAGATCGCGCCAGAAGTCTTCGAGCCAAGGGATGGAACGATACTGCCAGACGCGTTCGCGGGTAGTGCGCGGGTTGCCGAACTTCAGATGGGCTTGACGACGGGCTTCCTGCGATGGGAGGCCGCGCGCGGCGTTGGCATCCTGCTCGTGGGCGAGGTGGGAGTCGATCTCCTCGGCGAGGTCTTCGTCTTTGCGTTTGCGGTCTTTGAAGCGCTCGATATTCATAACTCCCCCTTAGTCGGCGGATTCGCCGAGAATGAGGCTAATGGCGCGGGCCATCTGGCGCCAGCGGCTGGTTGCGGCGGCGAGTTCCTTGCGACCCTTCGCCGTGAGCCGGTAGAACTTTGCTTTGCGGTTGTTTTCGCTGACGCCCCACTCGGAGGAAAGCAGACCGCGATCTTCGAGGCGGTGGAGGGCGGGATAGAGCGACCCCTGCTCGACGTCGAGTGCGTTTTCGGAGGTGTGTTCGATCACCTCGGCGATGGTGTGGCCGTGCGCCGGGCCCATGACCAGGGTGCGCAGGATGAGCATGTCCAGAGTGCCTTGCATAATATCGGCGGCCGCTGGCTTCTTTATCGTCATTAGGCGTTCTCCCCTCGGATGACTATGTGAAGAAAAATATACTCCACTCGGATGACTATGGGAAGGGCAAATATTTTGCCTGGATCAGAAGGGCGTGTCTCTGGCCAACTCGACGGGTTTCCCTTCGGGGCCGAGGACTCGGAGCTTTCCGTCTCCGGTGAGATCGAAGCGGAAGGCGACGGGCGGGGTGTGTTCCGATCCTGAATGCGCATGGGTGTGGCTCACCTTAAAGGCGAGCGTTTTGCCGTCGAAGTTGGGGTCGATCAATGGTTCGGGTGTTCCGGCAGATGCGGTCTCGGGTACGCCCGGATCTCGGCGAATCAGGTAGAAGAGAATGGCGCCAATCAGTTGTCCATTCTGCTGCTCGACGGTAAGCGTCATCATGGGCAACGAATTCATCTGGGCCTTCCAGACGCCGAGGATTGGCGAGTTGTCGACGGCCGGAGCGGCGAGAGCCGCAGTTGAGGCGATCAAGAAAGGAACGGAAACCAGAAGACGGCGCATGGTTTTTCCTCCTTAGTCGAGCTTCACTGCTGCTTGGCGATCGACGCTGTCGCCAGCATTCCACCCAGACCCATGGTCTCGACGACAGAAGATGGCACGATGACCATGGCGCCTTTTTCGCGAATGGCCTCGTAGAGCATATTCATGGCGCGGAGATGGAGGGCGCCGGGGTTGACGTTGTAGACCTCAGAGGCCTGGGCGAACTGGGCGGCGACCTGGACTTCGGCTTCACCGAGGATGACGCGGGCCTGGCGTTCGCGCTCGGCCTGGGCCTGCTGGGACATGGCGTTTTCGAGGCCTTGCGGGATGCGGACGTCGCGGATCTCGACGGATTGCACAGTGATACCCCAGGGGGTGGTCTTCTCATCGAGGATTTTCTGGAGTTCGTGGCCGAGGGTGTCGCGGTCGGTGATCATCTGGGCGAGCTGGTGGCGGCCGATGGATTCGCGCAGCGCGGTCTGGGCGCTGAGTGTGATGGCATCGGTGAAGTTTTCGACTTCGAGAATGGATTTCTCCGCGTTCCAGACCATCCAGAGGACGATGGCATCGACGTTGACGGGGACAGTGTCGCGGGTGAGTGCGGCCTCGGCGCTGACGGTCGAGACGCGGACGCGCTGGTCGATGTAGCGGCTCAGGGTGTCGACGATCGGAACCATGAAGAAAAGGCCGGGACCGCGCAGGCCGCGGTACTTGCCGAAGCGCAGGATGGCGACCTTCTCCCACTGGTCGACGACCTTGGCGGCGAAGAGCAGGTAGAGGCCGAGCAGGAACAGGGCGAGCTGGGGCCAGGGGCTGTTGATGTAGGCGCGGCTGATGAGCGCGGCCGCGATGCAGATGGCGAAGAGCGTGACGCCGACATTGCTGAATTTCGCGTGTTTCAACATAAGCTAACCTCTTCTGTTTGCTGCCTTAGGTAATAAGTCGCGCAGCGAGTCGATGAGCTCCTGCACGGTGAAGCCGCCGGCTCCGGCGCGAGCGACGAAGTCGTTGGTGAACTGCGCGAGTTTGCGCGCGTGTTCGTCGCGGGAGCGTTCGATTTTCTTATTGGAGATGAATGTTCCGGTGCCTTGCTGAGTTTCGAGGATGCCGCGAATCTCCATCTCGCGGTAGGCGCGCTGGACGGTGTTGGGGTTGATGGTGAGGTCGACGGCGACCTGGCGCACGGTGGGTAGTTGCTGTGCGGGCTTGAGCAAGCCAGCGGCGACTCCGGCCTGCACCTGGTCGATGAGCTGGCGGTAGACGGGTACGCCACTGTGCGAATCGAGGGAGAAGGTGAAGGGTTTGGTCGCGACTTGGAGTGACTGCGCCATTCGCAATCAAAGTACTATATAACTAGTACACTAGTCAACAGAGAAATCATCTATTTGTGGGTGATCGGAAGCCATCGGAGATTTTTGACGCGAATTTCCCTGGAACATGCCGGTATCGTTTCCCGTAACTCGATTTCATGGGAAACGATTTGCGGTTCGCGGTGCGTATGATTCTGGCCCATCGGTGGTTTTCCGCCGCCGTGGTGGCGACGCTGGCGATGGGGATCGGCCTCAACACGATGGTCTTCACGCTGGTGAATGCGGTGCTGATCAAGCCGGTTGGGGTGCCTGGCGGAGAACGGCTGGTGGCGATCACTCATCGCAATCCCACGCGCGGCGACGGGGCGAGGCGACTTTCGCTGCCTGAGCTTCGCGACTACAGAGCTCAGGCGAAAACTCTGGAGGCGATAGAGGGGGCCAGCGATGAAGAGGGCGTGTTAGGCGAGCAAGGCAATCCTCCGCAGGCCTACCAGATGGAGCGGGCATCGTCAGGAATCTTCGACATGCTGCACATCCATCCGGTCCTGGGCCGGGGATTCCTGCCCGACGATGACAAGCCCGGAGCGGCTCCTGTAGTCCTTCTTGGATATGGCATCTGGAAGGACCGGTACGGCAGTTCGCCGAGCGTGATTGGCCGGGCGGTGCGCGTGAATGAAAAGCCGGCCACAATCATCGGTGTGATGCCGAAAGACTTCAAGTTTCCCGGCGACACCGATATGTGGATGCCGCTGGTTCCTACTCCCGAGCTCGAAAAGCGCGACAATCGTCCGCTTCAGGTCTTTGGAATGCTGAAGCCGGGCGTGAGCATTGCGCAGGCCAACCTGGAGATGAGTGGAATCGCGCAGCGGCTTGCCGCAGAGTATCCGACGACAGACAAAGACCTAACCGTCATCGTCGAGACCTTTCAGCAGCGCTATAACGGCGGAAATATTCGATTCATCTTCCTGCTGATGCTTGCCGCAGTGGGTTTTGTACTTTTGATTGCCTGCGCCAACGTGGCCAACATGATGCTGAGCCGGGCCCTGGGCCGGCAGCGGGAGATGTCTATTCGCACGGCTCTGGGCGCGTCGCGTTGGCGGGTGGTCCGGCAACTACTGATCGAGAGCATACTGCTCAGCACGCTCGGTGGAGTTCTGGGGCTAGGCCTGGCCGCAATGGGAGTGCACTGGTTTGCTCTTTCGGTTGAAAACGTCGGCAAGCCGTATTGGATACAGTTCACGATCGATTACGCCGTCTTTGGATACTTCGCGGCATTGTGCATCGTCAGCGGATTGTTGTTCGGCGTCGCCCCGGCATTGCAGTCTTCGCGCGTGGAGCCGAATGAAGTGCTAAAAGATGGCGCG
The DNA here is from genome assembly GCA_963742015.1 of uncultured Acidobacteriaceae bacterium. Taxonomy (GTDB): domain Bacteria; phylum Acidobacteriota; class Terriglobia; order Terriglobales; family Acidobacteriaceae; genus Acidisarcina. The sequence continues at coordinate 47,277 of CAVUKL010000029.1, forward strand.
CGCAGCGTTGGCAAACATCGCGGAGGCTGGTTTTCATCGGCGCTGGTTGTCTTTCAATTCGCGCTCACGCTCGTGCTTCTCAGCGGGGCCGGCCTGTTCGTTCATAGCCTGATCGTGAGCCTCTCGGCCAACAGCTCCGTGCCCGCCGACCAGCTGATGACCGCGCGCATCGAGTTGCCTGAGAGCCGCTATAAGGACGCCGACGCCCGGCTGCGTTTCTACGATGAGCTCATGCCACGTCTGCGGGCGCTTCCCGGCGTGACCCATGTGGCGATCACATCGAACCCGCCGGGGATGGGATCGGCCGAGAGCGAGGTTGAGATCGAGCACTCGGCCGTTGACGCCAAGGCGAACCGGCCTCAGGTCGCATTCGTGGTGCAGTCGCCTGGATATTTCGACGCGATTGATTTGTCGATGCTACTAGGTCGTGACTTCGATGAGACGGACGGTACAGCCAACCACAAATCGGCGGTTGTCACGCGCGACTGCGCGGCGCACTTCTGGCCCAATCAGAGCGCGATTGGCAAGCGCTTCCGCTTCTACGATGACGACAAACCCGGCGACTGGATCACAGTGGTCGGTGTCGTCGCGAACCTGACCCAGGACCTTGGGGAAAACAATCCTAAACCACTGCTGTTTGTGCCGTTCCGGCAGGAAGGCTGGAACAACATGGCCCTTGTCGTTCAATCCACGGTTGATCCCACAACTTCAGTGCGCCGCGCGGTGCAGAGTCTTGACCGCGACCTGCCGCTGCGACATGTCTCGCCGCTGCCCGCGGCCATATATCGCCGGGTGTGGTTTCTTCATGTGTTTACCAGGCTGTTCACAGGGTTTGCGATGATCGCGCTGCTGATGGCCTCGATCGGGTTGTACGCGGTGATTGCGCACGCGACCGGTAGCCGTACCCAGGAGATCGGCGTGCGCATGGCGCTCGGAGCGAACGCGCAGAACATCATTATGCTGGTCATGAAGCGCGGCCTCTGGCAAATCGCCGCGGGGCTCACCCTTGGGCTGGGCGCTGCGTATCCGGTGACACGGCTGATGTCGAGCTTGCCACTCGGCGTCTCGTCTTCAAGCCCGACGATCTTTGTGGTGGTTGGAAGCGTGCTGGCCGGTGTGGGCCTGTTTGCCTGCTGGCTGCCGGCGCGGAGGGCAGCGGCGCTGGATCCGGTCAAGGCTATTCGGTACGAATAAAGCCCTATGGTGAGAGCGTTCTGAACCGTGTGCCGATCTAAGCCCTACTCAGCTCTCAAAGCCTCCACCGGATCGACCGTCGCCGCGCGGCGAGCGGGAAGGTAACTGGCAAGTGCGGCTGCTGCGGCAAGGACAAGCGGCACGGTGATGTAGGTGATGGGATCGAGTGGGCTGATGTTAAACAGCAACGATTTCATAAACTGCGTCAGCGCGGCTGCTGTGCCGATACCGATGATGACTCCGACGGCCGTGAGCAGGAGCGCGGAGCGAACGAACATCCATTTGAGTTCGCTCTTGGTCGAGCCCAATGCCATCCGGATACCGATCTCGCGGGTGCGTTGCGACACCGCGTAGGAGATCACGCCATAAATGCCCAGGATTCCGAGCGCCGAGCGCCATCGCCCCGGCGATGGCCAGCATGACGAGCGTGAACGAGGTCCTGGCCATGGAATCGCCGTAGAGGTCTTGCATGGTCATGATTCCCGCAACCGGAAGGTTCGCGTTCACTGACCAGACGGCCTGTTGCATTTCATTGATGAGGGGTTGCGTGCCGGCACGGTCGGTGCGCATGGCGAAGAACATGTTGCGCCTTGCGTCAAAGGTGTCAGGGCCGAAGATGCCGTGCATCATTGAGGGCCAGTACACGGTTGCCGGCGAGACTTGATCGACGCCGTTCTCGCGGACATCCTGGACCACGCCGATGACATCATGCCAGGGCATGCTGGGCCATTCGCGGAAGTGCTTGCCGATTGCCGCGCTCGGCGATCCCCACAACTCGCGGGCAAGCCCTTCTGACACCATCCCGACTGGCCTCTCCCCGTACACATCCGCCCACTCGAAATCGCGTCCCGCGACTATCTTGGTTCCAGCGGTGTGAAAATAGCCGGGCGAGACAAAATTGAACAGCCTCAGCGGAGGCTCTATGTCGTAGTTCTTGCCTTCGACGGAAATTTCATTCCAGCTCGGTTCGGCCCCACTGGTGGGAACCGATGCGGCGAAGCCTGCCGAGGATACGCCCGGGATTGCAGCCATCTTGTCGAGGATGCTGTTCTGCATCCGCACGACCGCTACTGGATCTTTGACCAGATTCTCGGGAATCGAGAGGCGCATGAGTTGGAGCGATTTGGGACTGGAGAATCCGGGATCGACTTTGAGCATCGCCTCGAAGGTGCGGATCATGAGCACCGCGCTGATCAGCAGCACCAGCGCCATGGCTACCTGTGCGACGACCAGCACATTGCGTCCGCGCTGCCGCTCCCGGCTGACGCTCGATGTTCGGGTCGCTCCGAGCAAGGGCACGCCCTGGGGCGAAAAGACATAACGCAACACCGGAATAAAGCCGAACAACAATCCGCAAAGCAGAGAAAGCATAAGGGTGAAGACGACCGAGCGGGCGTCGAGCGAAATCTCACTGAGCCGCGGCAGGTTAGACGGCCCGATGGCCCTCAATAGGCTCAGCCCTGCCCACGCAACCACCAGGCCGGCTGCTCCGCCGAGCAGCCCGAGAGTCAGACTTTCCAGCAGGAGCTCTCGAGCTACTCGCCATCTGCCGGCGCCGAGGGCGGCGCGGACCTGCAACTCCTGCTTGCGCGCATCGGCGCGGACTAGCAAAAGGTTGGCCACATTCGTGCACACGATGAGCATGACGACGCCGATGGTTCCCATCACGACCCAGAGCACGTTCCCGACGCTGCCGACCATCGCATCTTTCATGGGCCGAAGTGCGGGGGTGATCTTCCAATTCAGATAAAAATGCGGATCTGACCCGGGACCGTTCGTCCACGAGTCCATCCAGACATTGAGCAGGCGAGCCGCGTCCGCGTTGGCCTGCGCGATAGACGTGCCCGGCCGAAGCCGCGCGATGCCGCGATAGCCAAAGCCAGCCAAAGACTGGTTCACGGGATCGAAGGCCAGCGGTACGAGCAGATCGAAGTTGTAGTTGAGTATCTTGAATCCGCGCGGCATCACACCTGCAACCTGGCGCGGCTGAGAGTCGACGCTGATGACTCGGCCCACCACGTTCGGGTCGCCGCCGAAGCGTCGCTGCCAATATCCGTAGCTCAACATCACGCGCCCGTTCGCGTGCGGGTCCTGGTCGGCAGCGGTCAGCCATTGTCCAGCAACCGGAGGCACATTGAACGTCTGCAGAATGCCGTCGGTAATCAATGCGGTGTCAACCTGCTCGGGCTGCGCGACTCCAGTGATGCTGGCCGTCCCCGCTTGCCACACGCCAACGGCCTGAAAGGCGCGATTGTGTCTGGCAAAGGTCAGATACATCGAGGCCGAGAGGCGCAACTCGTCACGGAATTCGGCGAGCCCGGGTGCGCCCGGCGCGTTGAGGCGGAGCTGAACCAATTGCTGGGGCTCCGGATAGGGAAGCGGCTTCAGGAGCACGCCGTTGATCACGCTGAATACGGTGGTGTTGGCGCCGATTCCGATGGCGAGGGTCAGGAGCACGGTGACGGCGAATCCTGGAGACTTCCTGAGGCGGCGGAAGACGAACTTGAGGTCGGCCAGAAGGGATTCGAGAGCCGGCCACTGCCATGCTTCGCGGCTGCGTTCCTGCATGAGAGTGACGTTGCCGAATTCGCGGCGCGCTGTTTGTTCGGCTCGCGCGCGCGACATTCCCTCTTCGACCAGTTCGTCGGTGCGTTCGTCGATGTGCTCCTGGATCGAGATGGAGAGATCGTCGTAGCGGCGGCGGCGGCCGAATAGCCGGTTGAGAACTTGCATGGACTACCTCCTATGCCCCTGCGATGGCGAGAACGCGGGTGATTCCGGCGAACATCTTTTCGAAGCTGACGACTTCCTCTTCCAGATGGCGCAGGCCTGCGTCGGTGAGGCGGTAGATGCGGGTGGGGCGGCCTTTGGCGGAGGTGCCGGTCTCGGATTCGAGCCAGCCTTCTCGCAGCATTCGTTGCAATGCCGGATAGAGTGAGCCTTCCTCCACCTGAAGCAGATTGTCGGAGACTTGCTTGATGTGTTTTACGAGCGCATAGCCGTGCATCGGCTTGTGCCGCAGAGATTGGAGGATCATAACTTCGAGAGCGCCCGGGAATAGGTCGCGGTGTTCGGGATTCTTCGCCATGGAAAGACTATACATCCGAAATACCTATTGTTAAAATAGTAATATTAAGAAATGCCTCTAGAGGGAGGCAAGCGGCCCGGCGAACGGGGATCGATGAGGATCTTTGCCGGAGGCTCTTTGCTGAAGACGGGATGACCGGAGCGTTTGCGGCGCGACCGAGGATGACCGCGCCGCGGCGGTTTATTGCGGCAGCTCTTTGCCGGACTGCTCCGCCACCATGTACGCAGCGTACCAATCGGGCCAGTTATCGTCGTGCTGGCCGGTTCGCTTCTCGTGCTCGCCGTGGGCGGCCTCCGCGCGCCGAAACGCGGACGCCAGATCGCTCGCTGAGGCGAACGAAGTCGCGGTGGAGTCAATGCGCCCGGGCAGCCGGGTCGTGATCTCCTGGAAGAGCCAGCCGTTGCCGTCCGGATCATGGAACGAGGCGAACGAGCGGTAGCTGCGATGCTCGGGATCCGGACCGTTGACCCGGACCCTACCAAATAAGTAAGGCTCGTCCGGGCCGGAGTAGACGCCCAAGCTGTGAAAGACTTCGCTGATCTCGACTCCGCGACGGAGCAGTTCGTTGCGGGCGGCCGCGATGTCGGAGACGATCAGGTACAAGCCTTGGGCGGAGCCCGGGGCTGCCGCCGTGACATTTCTGCCAAAGATGACCGAGCATCCCGATCCCGGCGGAGTAAATTGGATCACGCGGAAATCGCTGCCGTTGTCGTAGTCAGCGTCGAGGCGCCACCCAAGCCTCGTGTAAAACTCCTTTGCGCGATCGATATCGGAGACGGGAATGACGACGATCTCGAACTTCATGTCGACTCCAGGGACGTTAGCGCCGCTGGTTGCATCGTTGCCAGCGTGGGCTTCCTGTTTCAGACTTGCCATGCTCTTTTCTCCTTTACGCTTACTAGATTTCCTCTTACGCCGACGCTGTGAATCAGCGTGACGGTCTGAATGCGGCAAGCAATTCCTCGACAATTGCCGCCGCGCAAACAAAGCTGCAACGATCATGATTGATTCCAGGCATTTCATCACTTTACATCGAGGGATAGCGGCCGCGTTGCTCGGGTGTTATGGCCTCCCGCCTCGTCTCATGACCCGAGTTAGTCTCCGGCACACGCCGATATCGAATCTTAATAAGTGTGGATAAAACTCTGAATTTTGAAATCCCCAGATCGAGTCCCTTCCGATCCCTCTTTGAGTTGGGGAATACCCACCTTGTGAGACAGGTCGTCGAAGGCGGGGTTGGCCTGTATCAGGAGCCTAAGCGAGTGCTCTGCCGGAGGGAGGCGGGATTCGCACTTAACGAATCTGTGTGTTATGATCCTCCCGCTTCTTTTACTCCGCCTTACATACGAACGGAAACGCGTAGACGCGCATGGTATCAGGCTGCTCTAACTTCGGCTTTTTTTGCCAAAAAAGTAAAAAGTGAAACGAGTGGGAGTCCATTCCCACTATCGTGTCGAACGGCATTCCTGCCTTCGAGAGTGCGACGCGTACGCGGTGAGCGCCGGCACCCTGCGGTCCCATCCCGCGATTCGTGACCTCGATCCTCGGAGAAGCACATGCAAACCATACTGTTTCGCTACCGCCAGTTGTTCAAAGCCTCCCGTTCGTTGGCAGGCTTGTTAGCAATCACTGCTCTGTGCGCAACTCAATCCGCATGGAGCCAACAACCCCATATTTCGACAGCCCTGCCCGCCCCCCGGGCCGTCAACACACCGATGCAGGTGATGTTAGGTACCGTCCAACTCGTCGAGCCCTACGATCCCGCCTCCAAATTGCGACTGGCGATCAACATTACTCCGCCGAAGATGGCGGAGGAAGAGGTTTTCCTGAAAGAGTTGCAGGACCGGAATTCACCCAACTTCCACAAATATCTGACCCCCGAGCAGTGGAACGCCCGCTTCGCGCCTGCGCCGGAGGACGAACAGGCTGTAGTCGACTGGGTTAAGAGTCAGGGACTTACCGTGACCGCGCGTTATCCCAACCGTCTGATGGTCGACGCGGAAGGCACGGTAGATCAGATTCAAAAGGCCTTCAACATCACCATCAACAAATATGAGGTCAACGGCGAGACCGAGTTCTCGAACGACCGCGATCCGGCAATCCCCGGAAACCTCGTGGGCATCGTCCAGTACATCGAAGGCCTGAACAGCATCCTCCGCATGCGTCCGGCGAGTAAGACTATGAAAGGCATGCGCGGGCCCGATTATTCACCAGGTCCGGTTCGTCAGGAAGGCCGCAGCGACGGCGGGGACGCCAACAAGGCTGCCGTCGAGGCGCTCAAGTCATCGAAGTCCGGCGGCCAGCTCGGATCGCAGATCACCAACGGCTTTTACGACCCGTCCGACGTCTGGGGCTCGAACATGTATGACTACGAAGCCCTCATGAACCAGGGCCACTGCTGCAACCCTTCAGACTGGCGTATCTGGAGGGTGCTCTCCCACACAGACATCGATCGGTCTGGCGACCGACGGCGCTTTCGCCTCGTCCGACATGGACGGCTTCGAAGCTCAGTACCCCGACCTCGCCTACCACTGGTACGCCCATTAGGTGGATGGCACGCCGTCCTGCTGCGACGATGAAACCACCCTTGACCTCGAGTGGTCCACGGCGACCTCTAACAGCCGAGGTTCCTAACAGGACACTTCGTCGATTCACGTCTATGAGACGGCGAATGGCTTCTTATCCTTCGGGGATATCTATCAGCAGATGTTGACCGATAACGTCGTCAACGTCGTCAATATCAGCTACGGCCTGAACGAGGACTACCTCAATGGCCTTGGTCTTGTCAGCGCCTGGCACGGAAAGTTCAACCAGATGCTTGGTCAGGGGTGGACGATCATGGCGGCGGCCGGTGACAATGGCGCGGTCGCCGGATGTGGCGATTCTATCGCAGTCCTTTACCCCGAGTCTGACCCCGACGTCGTTTCGGTGGGCGGCACGCAACTGACGCTCAACACCAGCGACGGCAGCTTTCGAAAGTCCGAAGTACACTTGGACGGGCGACACCTTCTCCGGCGCCTGCTCGGAAAACGATGGCGGAACCGGTGGCGGATGCAGCAACCTCTTCGCCGCGCCCGGCTACCAATCCAGTCCTGCCTGCGGCTCGGGCAGCCGCAGCGTTCCCGATGTCGCGCTTCATTCGAGTCCGCATCCGTGGACGAACTTTTACTTTAACGGTGAATTGGAGGGAATTGCCGGCACCAGCCTCGCCTCTCCCGAAATGTCTGGCTTCATCGCCCAGGCTAATGCCTATCTGCTCGCTATCGGTCTTGAAGGCGTCCCGCTCGGCGAGGTCGACTATGACCTACTATTACCTCGGGTACAATCCAAGCTACCCACCGCACTATCCCTACTATGATGTAACGTCGGGCTGCAACAGCAATGACGTCACCATTCTCTACGGGACCGGTGCCTACTGCGCTGGTACGGGCTATGACCTGACCACTGGCTGGGGATCCTTTAACGCGCTGCAACTCTCCTGGGCGATCAATTCGTACTGGCTGGGGGCCTTCGAACCGCCTACAATCACCTTGAGCGGTCCTAGCCACACCCAGGGCGCCGATAACTGGTACAACACCGACCAGACGGTAAGCTGGACGGTCAAGAGCAATGCGGAGTCTCACTCACTCCGACTGGCGTCGCCGGCTATTCTGCAGGCTGGGATCAATACTTCTTCGATGCCTCTTCGGAAGCGACGCCGGGATCCGGAAACCCCTTCTATAGCGGTCCCGAAGTTCCCAATGGCACAACTGGGTCGCTCGATCTGGCCTCCGCCGGTCAGGGATGCCACTTCGCGACCGTCAACGCCTGGGACAACGCTGGCTACACCCCGGGCGACCAATACTACTACTACCTGTGCTACGACACGGTGGCGCCAGTAACCACGGCCTCACTCAGCGGAACAATCTACAGCGGTAGCGTTTATGACACAGCGGTGAAGGTCACTCTGAGCGCTACTGACGCGGGCAGCGGCGTGGCCCACACCTACTACTCGATCGACGGCGGCGGCTATGCCACCTACGGAGGTGCATTCACCATCTCCGCTCTGGGCGCCCACACCGTCAGGTATTACAGCAAGGACGTCGCTGGAAATGTCGAGAGCGTGAAGTCGATCAGCTTCACCATCTCATCACTGACCACCACCGCTCTCACCTCTTCGATGAACCCCTCGAGATATAACCAGGCGATAACTTTGACAGCTACCGTAACTCCGAGCCTGGGAGGAAGCGTAAGCGGCACAGTGACCTTCCTTAATGCGGGTACCTCCATAGGTACAGGAACCCTCAGAGGCAAGGCCAAATTGACGACATCGGCGCTACTGGGAACTACCGACACGATAACGGCGATCTATGTGGGAGACGGCAACGATAACGGCAGCACATCCGCGGGCATCGCTGAAGTCACAAAGGCCGCTTCAACCACCACCGCGCTGACCTCTTCGAGGAACCCTTCGAGCTATGGGCAGGCAATTACGCTGACAGCAACCGTCACTTCCGGCTTCGGAGGAACGGCAACTGGCACGGTGACCTTCTACCATGAGAGTACCGTCGTAGGAACTGGAACCCTCTCCGGTAATGTTGCCAAGCTGACCATCACCGGTCTAGGTATCGGAACGGAACACTTCACGGCGACGTATGGGGGTGATGGCAACTATACCACCAGCACCTCCAGCGTTGTGGCACAAGTGATCGACGAGGCGTCGACCACAACCACACTCACCTCTTCGAGCAATCCCTCGAGCTATGGGCAGGCAGTTACTTTGACAGCGACGGTCGCTCCCAGCTTCGGAGGAACCGCAACTGGCACGGTGACATTCAATCATGCGGGCACGGTGCTTGGTACAGGAACCCTCTCGGGCAATGTCGCCAAATTGACCGTGAGTAATTTGGCTGTCGGAACCAGCCACATCACGGCCACTTATGGAGGGAGCACGGACTATCTCACCAGTACCTCCAGCGCATTAGCACAGGTGGTCGACAAGGCGTCGACCACGACCACACTCACCTCTTCGGAGAATCCGTGAACCCACGGAACGTCGGTGACCTTTACCGCAACCGTCCATGCCTACTCGGGTGCAACGCCGACGGCGGGAAGCATCACCTTTATGGACGGTTCCACAACGCTTGGGTGGTGGCGTTCTTAATAGCTCGGGAGTGTGCCACGTTCAGTACCAGCGCGCTGGCGGTGGGTACCCACTCGCATCACCGTGGTATACGGTGGAAGCGGCAGCCGATGAGACGAGCACTTCGTCGGTCCTCTCGCAGAAGGTCGACTAGCAAGCTTTACTAAGCCTACGCCCGCATGGGGGATGGATCATCATGTCTCCAATGCGGACTTTTTTTGCTTCATATTGAATTGTTTTGAATTGTTTCGGATTCTGGAGTCTAGGGTAACCGAACTCACCGGATGTCAACGGTCCGACCGATTTTGAGTAATGGCTGGGAGAAAACCGCGAATTTTGAAATCCGCAGAGGCAGATCTGTTCCGGTGCCTTTTGGGGTCGAGGAATACCCACCTTTGGGACCTGTTGCCGAACCTCGGCACCCTGCACCCTGGACGGCTAAGCGTGTGCTTTCCGTTGGAGGCGAGGTTGGATTCGGATAAACTCGAAGCGAATGCGAGTCTTTGGCATCGACTGTGGTACCGACTGCACCGGATATGGAGTAGTGGAGTGGGCCGAATTCGGCCAGGCCGGCAGCCGGGAGCCTTGCCTGGTGGCGTTGGCTTCGGGAGGGATTCGGCTGCCGAAGAGCGATACGATGCCGCAGAAGCTGGGGTTTGTCTACCGCGAGTTGATGTTGCTGCTGGCGACTCACCAGCCAGAGGTGGTCGCGATCGAAGAAGTGTTTTATTCCGCGAACGTGAAGTCAGCGCTGAAGCTGGGCCAGATTCGGGGCGTGGCGTTGCTGGCGGCGGCAAATTGCGGGCTGCCGGTGGCGGAGTATGCGCCGCTGAAGATCAAGTCTTCGGTAGTCGGTTACGGGCTGGCACAGAAAGAGCAGGTGCAGTTCATGGTGACTCGGTTATTGCGGCTGGAGTGCGTCCCCGAACCGGCGGACGCAGCAGACGCTCTGGCGGTGGCGATCTGCCATCTGCATACGCAGCAGACACTGGTGGCGCAGGCGCCGTCGGGGCGGTTGGGTGGGCGATGATCCTGATAGGCCGTCGGTTTGGAGCTCACGGTTCTTTGCTCGTTGCGGTGGCGATCGCTGTTGGCGCTGCCGGACTCTCGGCTCAGGGCGCGAACGGTCCTCAGGCCGCAGGCGCGCAGGTCGGATTCGCTTATGAAAACAAGCAGCTGCAGCCGGCGAAATACAGTTTTCTGATCGACGAGAGCGGGTCAGGGCATTTTCATTCTCAGCCCGGCGAACCGCCGCCTCCTGACACTGCTTCCTATCAGATGTTGGCCGATGCGCAGGACAGGCAGGTGCAGCTCTCGAAGCCGGTTGTCGACCAAGTCTTTTCGACGGCGCGAGCGGAGAAATTTTTTGCAATCAAGTGCGAGGATGGCAAGGACAAGATAGCCTTTCAGGGGACGAAACAGCTGAGCTACCAGGGCCCTGACGGGAGTGGTTCCTGCACCTACAACTGGTCTAAGTCGGCAGCGATTCAGAAGCTCACAGTGATGTTTGAGTCGATCGCTTTCACACTCGAGGAGGGTCGGCGGCTGGCAGTCGAGCACAAGCACGACCGGCTGGCCCTGGACCAAGAGCTCGGAGTGCTGCTCGATGCTGTGAAAGAGGGCCGGGCGCTGGAGGTGCAAAGCATCCAGCCGGTTCTGCAAGAGATTGCTGAAGATGATTCGGTGCTGGAGCGGGCCCGGATGCGGGCGAAGAAGCTGCTGGACGCGGGGAACACGACGGCGTCTTTGCGTTGAGTGAGGCGATCAACAGTTTTTTGATCGGACGTGCGATTCGGCTGGGTGGAAGTGCTGAAACGGTCTCGAATGAAAATGAGTGTACAAATCCGCAAAATGAGCTGAAACTTCTATATACGCAGCGCGTCTGCTGTGATGGGGCGGCCCGGGCAAAGTGCTGGCCTCCGCCTCGAAATGGAGGTGCTGTGATGCGGCACCAGAGGTTTTTCAAGAGTCTAGCCGGCCGAAAGAATCGCTCCCCATTTAACCAAGGTCTGGGCTTCAGCCGGACCGATCTCACCCTCCTTAGCTTTCTGCTCATTGTGCTCCTCTCGGTGGCAGTCTATGCGCGCGGCGACGACCAGATTCGTGCCGTGCGGTTGAGCAACGTGGTCGGCAGCGTGCAGATGCTCGCTGGAAGCGAGACGCAATTTGCTCAGGCCTATCCGAACATGCCGCTGATGCAGGGTTCCACGCTGAAAACCGGCGAAGATGGCCGCGTGGAGATCCAGCTTGAGGATGGCAGCATGATTCGGCTAACGCCAAACTCGTCAGCGGCGATGACGGTGCTGGGCCGGGACTCGCAGGGCAACAGGAAGACCGAGGTCGATCTGCTGACCGGCTTGTCCTATGTCGAGATGAAGGGAACGGCTAATCAGCGGTTCGTCGTCCACTTTAATGGCAATGAAGTGATCTCGCCGGCTCCGGTGAAGTTTCGCGTAAACCTGGATGCGAACCCGGTCGAATTTGCGGTATTGGATGGCAGCGCGCATTTGAGCAATGGGAGCGCTTACGCAGTCGATGTGCATGCGAACGAGACAATTCGATTTGATCCGGGGGACAGCACGCGCTACTTCCTGGCCCAGGGGATAGATCCGGATTCATGGGACCAGTGGAATGTGGATCGCGACCAGGCGATGAATCAGATGGCGTCGCAGGAGACGCGCGAGGCGATCGGGAGCGGCAATGCGGGCGCAGCTGGCCTGAGCGACCTGGATTACTACGGCAATTGGTATTCCTCGAACGGAGCTTCTTTCTGGGTTCCGGATGGCGCGGGAGCGGGTTGGGACCCATATGGTTCGGGGTATTGGGGCTATTACGGCGGGGCCGGCGGGTATGTCTGGATATCCGGCTATCCGTGGGGCTGGCTGCCGTATCGTTGCGGCAACTGGAACTACTTCAATTCGTTCAATCAATGGGGATGGATTCCGACGAACTGCTGGAATAACGGTGGCTACGGGTTTTATCCATATTCGGGAATCGGAAACGTTCCACCCCGCTATCGCCGGCTTCCGCGCCCAAATCCGATTGGGCGTCCGGTTCCGGGCGGCGGTTTGCATCCGGCGAAGACGCAGACTTTGATTGCCGTGGATCGCGGGCCGGAAGCTACAACGCTGACCCCCCATTTGGGAGCGACGCCAAAGACACTTGAGACCGGTGAGGGCACGGCGCGTTTGCTACCAAAAGCACAGAATCCGACGGCGCTGGCGTACAACCGGTCTGAGCATGCTGGCTCCGCACAGCCGACTTACGAACGCGCTCCGTATGGTCTGAGCGCTGGGCAACAGCCAGGCAATATTCCCGTTTACCGGCCTACGGCTCCTGTGGCTGGCAATCGTCCCGCTGCACCATCGTTTTCAAGTTACGGCGGTGGCGCGCCGGCATCTCGATCGAGCTTCCCCTCGGCACCCTCCTCGGCCGGGTCCTTCCATAGCTCCGCGCCTAGCGCACCGAGTGCTCCCTCGGCCCCGAGCGGCGGCGGTTCGAGTGCTGGCGGTGGGCACCCGAGATAGAGCCTTTAGGTTTCAGGTTTGAGGCCGCCCCACCCTTCGGTGGGGCGGCCTTTTGTTTCGGAAAAAAGGGGAAGACCGAGAGGCAGGGAGTTGGAAGTCGCTCTTTAAGTATTCGGGGCTTCTTTGAGTGCGCGGAATAAGCTGGCTGTAGCTTCGAGAGCGAGTGCTTCAGCGCGGATTCCGGCGGGGATTTGCGCTTGAGCAAAGGCTCTGGAGATTGTTTCTGGGGGAACTCCGGCGAAGCGAAGGTTGTTAGAAAGGGTTTTGCGTTTTTGTGCGAAAGACTGCTTGAGGAAGGCGACGAATTCGGCGGGGTTGACGCCGAGACTTCCGTAGCGGGGCTCGAAGGTAAGCCGGAGTACGGTCGAGTGGACCTCGGGTGGAGGTGCGAAGGCCATGGGCGGAAGAGTGAAGAGGTTATCGACGCGGGCGTAAAGCTGGGTGGTCGCCGTAAGCAGACCGTAATCGCGAGTACCGGGTTGGGCGGCGATGCGATCAGCGACTTCGCGCTGCACCATGATGACGACGCGATCAATGGCTTGGTGATGGTCGAAGAGGTGGAGCAGGATTTGCGAGGTGATGTAGTAGGGCAGGTTGCCGACGATGACCAGTTTTTCAGGGGCCGCGAGCGCTGAGATATCGGTAGTGAGGATATCCCGTTCGTACACTTCTACTTTTTCATTCAGGGCATATCGCTGGCGGAGTTGTTCGGCGAGGGTGGAGTCGAGTTCGACGGCGATGAGATGATGAGCCCGGTTGGCGAGGAGCTTGGTGATTGCGCCCTTGCCGGGGCCGATTTCGAGCACCGTTGTGGAGGAGATGTCGCCGAGCGCCTCGACGATAGCGAGCGAGGCCGATGGGTCGATGAGGAAGTTTTGTCCGAGCTTTGGTTTCGTGGTCATAGCTTGTGAGCTAAAGCTCGCCGTCCCATGCCGTCACATTGCCGCTGTGTTCTCTGAGATTTAGACTACGCAAGGCGATTCCTTCTCCGCTTGTTAGGGAGTATGCGCCGCCGAGAATGGAGTCGAACGATGCGTATTGTCTTCGCCGCTTCGGAATGCGTTCCTTATGTCAATACCGGCGGCCTGGCGGATGTGATTGGAGCGCTGCCTCGGGAGGTCGCCAAGCAGGGGCACCATGTGACCACCTACCTGCCTTTTTACCGGCAGATGAGCGCAAAACTGAAGGAGCGCGTGGTCGCGATCAAGAGCCTGACCATTCCGTTTCAATACTACAACCGGTTTGCGACGGTGCTTGATGGCGGGGTGCAGGACGGAGTGCAGTACTACTTCATCGATTGCCCTGACCTTTTCGATCGCGAGTATATTTATGCGACGCCGACGGGCGACTATCAAGACAACTGGGAACGCTTTGGGTTGTTTTCGCGGGCGGTGCTGGAGAGCGCGAAGGTGCTGGGCGTGCCCGACGTCTTTCATGCGCATGACTGGGAAACGGCTCTGATTCCTGTGTATTTGCGCACGAGCTACTATTTCGATCCAATGCTACGCAGCGCGGGCACGCTGCTGACGGTGCATAATGCCGGATTTCAGGGATGGTTTCCGCCAGTGACTGTGGAACGGCTGCTGTTGCCGTGGGACATCTATACGTCCGATCGTGCCGAACATTACAACACGCTGAACTTCCTCAAGGGTGGGGTCGTGTATTCAGACGTTGTGTCAACGGTGAGCCGCAAGTATGCCGAAGAGATCCGAACGGCGGAGTTTGGTAGTGGACTTGAGGGTATATTCCAGAAGCGCGCGAACGAACTGCATGGGATTTTGAACGGAATCGACACGGTGAAGTGGAACCCGGCGACGGACGGCAATATCTGCGGCGCATTTCACGGCGGAAAACCTGGAAGGGAAAGCGCATTGCCGGCGGGATGTGTTGCACGCCTTCGGGCTCGGCCACGCAAGCGAGGATATGCCGGTGCTGGGGATCGTCTCCCGATTTTCGACGCAGAAGGGCTTTGACCTGCTGGCGCAGATCTCCGATGAGCTGGCGTCGGAGGAGATGGTGCTGGTGGTGCTGGGCGATGGCGAGCCTTACTACGAGAACCTGTTTCACCAACTGCAGGAGCGGCATCCGGGGAAGATTTCGGTGCGCGTGCCGTATGACCGGGCGCTGGCGCACAAGGTCGAGGCAGGCGCGGATGCATTTCTGATGCCCTCGCATTACGAACCTTGCGGACTTGGGCAGCTATATGCGCTGAGGTATGGGACGATTCCCATCGTCCGGGCCACGGGTGGGCTGGACGAGGCGGTTGCGGAGTGGAACCCGGAGACGCGGGAGGGGACTGGCTTCAAGTTCCATGGTTATGGGCCGGGAGATTTTCTGGCGGCGATTCGACGGTCCGTTGCTCTGTTTAAGGGCGACAAGGATGGCTGGAAGAAGCTGGTGAGGAATGCGATGGCGGAAGACCACTCGTGGGTAAAGCCGGCTGGGGAGTACATCAAGCTTTATGAGGAAGTGGCTAGGCGGCGGAGTTAGCGTCGCCTCAATTTCCGCCGATGTTTCTGGTGTTGCACTCGCTCATCTGGCTGAGGTGCGCGACTCGGCTGGTAGATGATCAGCGTGACCATTTCGGAAGCGAAGCTCAATTTCTCTAAGTTGATCAAGCTTGTGCGGGCGGCCGAGACGGTGATTATCACTTTCGGTCGTGCGAAGATTCCTGTGGCGAAGATTGTTCCGTTCCAGGCGAATTCCGGAAAAGGTGCGAGGCTGTCCGCGCCTATGTCGCGCGTTTGTTGCGCAGCAGGCTGAACAGCGGAACCCCCAGCAAAATAATCCCTGTCCCGATCAATGAATTCTTAAGATTCTCGGCGTAGGAGTAGAAGAGCAGAATTCCCGCAGCGACCACAAACAATGCTGGTAGTAACGGATACCCCCAGACTCGGTACGGGCGCGTCGCGTTGGGAAGTTTCTTTCGGTAAACGAAGACTGTTGTCGCCGTGACCATGTAAAAGAGCCATTCGGCGAAGATGGCTAGTTCGAAGAGTTGCTGGAAGCGTCCGACGGCCAGTAACAACAGCGTGGCGAGTAATGCCTGCACGATCAATGAGACAGACGGGCTTTGGAAGCGGGGATGGATCGTGGCCATCTTTGCGAAGAAGAGCTTGTCGCGAGCGGCGGCGAAGGGAATTCTGGCTCCGGACATGATGGTGCCGTTGAGCGTGACGAGGATGCTGGTGGCCATGGCGACGGAGACGAGCCCAGCACCCCAGCCGCCGGTGACAAGGGCCATGGCGGTCACAGCGGGCCGTGGCGAGGCGGCGATCTGGGCGGCGGGTAGGATGTATTGAATCGCGGCGTTGGTGGCCATGTATAAGACGCCGACGATGAAGAGGCCGAAGATGAGCGCGATGGGCAGGCTGCGCTCGGGGCGGCGAACTTCTCCGGCGACCATGGTGAGGTCGTTCCAGCCGTCGTAGGCCCACAGGGCGGCGATGAGGGCGATCATAAATCCGCCAAAGCCGCCGTGAGCGCCGGGGAAGAATGTGTGGAAGTTGAGCACGCTGCCTCTCGCCGACGCGAAACAGAAACCTGCGATGACCAAGATGAGCGCGCCTTTGAGCCAGGTGAAGAAGAGCTGGAAGTCTCCGGCTTTGCGGATGCCGAGGTAGTTGAGCCCGGTGATTGCCCAAGTGGCGGCGATGGCGAAGACTTGCGACCAAGTGATCTCCCAGCGGCCGGAAATGGAATGACAGGGCGACACCGTCGAGCCAGGCGAGGGCGGGGAAGATGGCGAGGACGCGGGCTAGTCCAGTGGTGACGGAGGCGATCGAGGCGGGTTTGGCGACGGAGAACCACGTCCACATGTAGAGGAAGGCGGGCAGGTCGCCGTAGGCTCCGCGGAGGTAGACGTATTCGCCGCCGGTGGCGGGCATCATGGCGCCGAGTTCGGCGTAGGTCATGGCGCCGAAGAGCGAGAGCAGGCCGCCGACGATCCAGGCGAGATAAACCATCGATGAGGAGCCGACAGCGCGCATCATCTCCTGCGGGACGAGGAAGATGCCGCTGCCGATGATGGTGCCGACGACGATGGCGGTGGCGTGGGAGACGCCGAGAACGCGCGGGAGATCGCTAGGCTGCACGGGTGCGGCGGTTTGGGCCGGGTCCGCTGTGGTCATGGGTGGTGCAAGAGTACCATGCGGCTGCGCGCTGCCTTCGGAATTGATATGCCTAACAACTACTGGTGCGATGGAAGTTCGTCGGGCGCTCCCGCGACTGTGATCTTGCCATCGGGGCCATACGTCAAGGTAGGTGCGTATTGGCCGAGCAGCGTGCGCCTCCACCAGTTGCCGGTGCGGTGCTTCTCGTTCATTGAGGTGAACCAATATTGCCAGAGCATGGCGCGGACGTAGCGCGGTGGCGAGTTAGGAAACGGATTGGCTCGGAAGAGATGGAGGACGGCGGCGTCGTTGGCGAGGAGCTTTTCTTCGGTGATGGGAACGATTTGGTTCTGCCGCCAGTCGCCGAGCGAGGCGAACCAGAGGTTCCAGTCGAAGCGGGGCTGGTATGGCGCGTAGAGTCCCGGCGCTTCGTTGAGCGCCTGAGGCTTGTAGCGGAAGGGATAGGGCGTCCAGTTCTGATTGTCGTTGGAGCCCTGGAATTCGATCTCGTAGCGCCCGCGAGTCATGACGGCGAAGAGTCCGTATTCATTTGCGATGCGAAATGGTTCGAGCGCTTCGACGGGACCCATGGGCAACGGATTTGGTCGGAGGACCATGCCGATTAGCTCCGCCGTGGTTGCGTAGCCGATCCAGGTGAGACAGACAGCGGCGATGGCGAGGCGAAGGCTGCGGAGATGCAGAAGGAGGACGGGAGATGTTGGTAGCACTTCGTCGTTCGCGCTAGGCGTTTCGTCTACTGGAGCGGGGTCAGCCGGTGAGGGCAGTCTGAAGCGTATCGGAACAAAGCGGCGGAACACCTTGTCATCCAGTAGAAGGAAGCCCAAGGCGAGCACAAGGTAGTTGAGAAAGGTGTAGTTGGCGGTGAGGATGACACCGATTTGCCAGGGCGTGACGATGAAGAAACAGATGATTCGGACGCGGCGGGGAAAGAAGAGCATCAGCACGACGATGAATTCGAGGAATCAGCGTGCCGGCGGTGGTTGCGACGTGAAACCAATGCGGAAGGTGGGCGACGTACCAGCCGATCCAGCTAGGTAGCGGGCCGTTCTGGTAGTAGTCGTCGAGGGCGGTGAGGTTACGCCATTGGGGATCGCCGCTGAGCCATTTCACCATGCCTGATTCGAAGTAGATGCGGAACCACTCCCAGAGCAGAAGGAAGTAGCTGGCGCGGATGGGTGGGTGTTTCGCGGCCCATCCTGGGAGAAGTCCGGGCGGCGCGAGGAAGAGCGAGATGAAGCCGGCTTCGAGGAGCATGCCGTCCGATTGGTAGCTGGAAAAGTCGCTCGAAGAGGAGACGAACGAAAGAAAGCAGACGAAGCAGACGAAGAGGCTAAGGCGCGGCCAGAGATTGAAGAAGGCGCAGACGGCCGCGAGCAAGCCGAGCCAGGTGATCACCATGAGCATCTGCGAACTGGCAGAAAACCAGAAGACCGATGGCGCATACCAGAAACGGTTGAGGCCGGGGAGTGATCCTGCGACGGCGGCCAGGTACTCTTTTGCGGGAAGAATTCCCTGCGGGCCAATCAGGCCGTCGATTTGAAAGACGAGCGAATAAAATGCCGAGAAATAGATCAATCCGAGGACGCGGAGGAATATCCATCGCGGAATGAGATGGCTGGTTAAACCCTTACGTGAGTCGAACAGCCATGGGATGACTCTGCCTGGGCCTTCCATAGGCATTGAAGTTAAGGACAAGCGAAGAGTTTCGCAAGGGGCGTAGCTCTTGAAGAGCCTGCCTGCGACTCGGAGCGCTAGATATAGTGCTTGAGCATGGGCCAGACGGTTGTGAGGTCTTGCTTTCGTCCGTGGACCAGGAAGATGTGGCGGTGTTCGAAGCCCATCGAGTACGGGTGGTCCATCTCGCCGGCGATCTGGACGTCGGAATAATACTTTTTCAGGCTTTCGACGGAGTCGCCGCTGATGATGATCATGACTTCGCCTGTGTAGCCGTGTGGTCCCCAGAGAAAGTAGTTGTTGTGGCCGCTGATGGCGAAGGGCAGGCCGTGCCCGAGGAAATTGATGGCACTGGCCTCGCCGTAGTTGGAGCAATAGATGCCGACCCTCGCTTTGTCTTCGGGAGATAGCGAGTTGTAGATGCGGGTGACTTGGTCGACCATCTCCTGCCAGCCGAAGCGGTCGGCGTAGAACTGGGGCAACGGCCCACTGGCGTAGGTCTCCTGCTGGCGGCTGCGCAGATGAAGAGCGTGGGTGTAACGCAGCCATTGCTGTGGCGGCAGCACAGGCGAGGCCATGGGGAAGATGATCGCGGCAGTGATCACGAGCACGGCGGCCCTGGCGGCGATTCGCCAGACACCTGCTTTAGATTTTGGAGCGGTGCCTTCCCAGGCGAGTCCTCCGGCGGCGAAGAGCATGGGGTAGATAGGGACGAGGTAGTAGTCCTTGGCATGGAGCGCCATCATGAGTGCGAGGAAGAAGAGATAAGTTGCGCCGATCCAGCGAAAGCCTTTGGCGCGGTGCGAGACGAAGAGCCAGACGAGGCCGGTGCCCCATATGAATACATTGAGCGGATGCAGGGTGAGTATTTGCTCGAGGATGAAGGTCGCGGGGCCGACCTTGACGTTCTTATTTTCGACGCGGCCGTTGTGGAGAAACTCGAGGGTTGGCCAGTGATGGCTTACCTGCCAGAGCAGATTGGGAAGGGCCAGCAATATTGTCAGCGCGATGGCTCCGGCGAACCAGCGATTCCATAGCAGGCGGCGCTGCGGGAGTGACGAGCAGTCCAAAGACGAGAGCGACGAGGAAGAAGGTCATCGACGGCTTGTTTTCAAGGCCGAGGCCGGCGAAGAGGCCGATGAGCAGCCACCACTTTGGCGAGGCTCCGCGGGCGATCCAGATGAGGGTGAGGATGCAGCCCATCCAGAAGATGGACTCGAAGGAGTTCATGGAGAGATAGCCGTCGCCGCCGATGTAGCAGGGCGCGACGATCACGGCGAGCATGGCGAGAAACTGCGCGGCGCGGCGGCCGCCGAGCGACCAGGCGATGAGGCCGGTGAGGAAGACGCGCGCGGCACCTGCGAGCGCGGAGAACATACGGATGCCGACCAGCGATTTGCCGAAGAGCAGGATGGCGAGGCGGGCCTGCAAGGCGACCATCGGGGACTGGTCAACGTAGCCCCAGTCGAGGAAGCGTCCGCAGATGATGTAGTAGAACTCGTCGCGGAAGTAGCCGTAGCCGATGTGGGTGGTGTAGATGGTCGCGCCGACCTGCAAGGCGAGCTTGATCAGGGCGAAGATGGCGGCGAACTGCAGGGCCTGTTTGAGGCCGGCGTTGACGGTTGCGGATGGTGCGGCTAGCATGACTCCCACGATACTGCAGCCGCTTGCGTATCCCGCAATCAATCTCTGGAACAACTGGGCAGCGGCTGGCTGTGATGGGCCGAAGCCATGCGGTCTTTTCGGTGGCTTTCCCGCCGGGTGTTTGTCAGAATCCGAAGGAGAGGTTTGCTGGATGGGCGCGGTGAAATCGAATCGTCTGCGGGGCTTGCTTGCGGCTACGGCGTTGGGCTTACAAATGGGTCTTTGCGCGGCCCAAACAGCCGGTCCGCAGCCATCCCAGGCGACTGACAAGTCGCAGATCACGCCGACGTTCCGGGTGGATGCGCACTTGGCGGTGACCGACGTGGTGGTGACCGATAAGCGTGGCATGCCGATCCATGGGCTGACCGCAAACGACTTTCACGTCTTTGAGAATGGCGTCGAGCAAAAGATCGCTTCGTTTGAAGAGCATGCCGGGAGCGCCGGTTGGATGCCCGCGCCTCAGGGGGGCTTGCCTCCGGATACTTACACGAACGCGACGAGCGCCTCAGCAAAGTATCCGCTCTTCGTGATTCTGCTGGACTCGCTGAATACGGCGATGTCGGACCAGTCGTTTGCGCAAGAGGAACTACTGAAACTGGTGGAGGGTTTGCCGCACGGTTCGCGAGTCGCGGTGTTTCGGCTGGGCGACGGCCTTTCGATGCTGCAGGGGTTCACAGAAGATGCGGCCGAGCTGGTTGCGACGATCAAGAGCAAGAAGGCTTCGCCACAGTTGGGGGCATTCTTCAATGACCCGAACCTGAATCTGGCGCTGAATGCTCCTGACCTGACGGCGGGGATGGGAGGAGGTCAGGGTGGGGGAGCTGGCCATACCATGTCCTTGCAGGATGCAAGTGAAGCGGGTATCCAGAGCGACGTCGTGGTATCGGAGACGATTCGGGCACTGAAGGCGCTCGGTTTCTATCTGAGCCAGTTTCCGGGCCGCAAGAACCTGGTTTGGATGTCGGGGACGTTTCCTGTCGACATCATTCCGAACACCGGCGGTTCGGGCGGAGAGAGTTCAGGGCTCGCCGGCTCGCCGGATCCATTCCGGGGCAACCGTGGCTATACGATTGCGATTCGAGACCTGGCATTATTGCTGCAGTCGGGGAATATCGCAGTGTATCCGGTGGACGTGCGCGGGGTGCTGGACAACGGGCTCTTCAATCCAGCCTCGGGCAGCGCGGGAAGCAACGCAGCCAATGTGGCGAGCGCAGCGCAGACGCTGGAGGCGTTTGCGGGAAGCAACGGGCAGATCCACGCGATCATGCAGACGATTGCGCATGAGACTGGCGGGCGCGCCTATTACAACACCAACGACCTGTCTGGCTCGATGATGGAGGCGTTTAACGACGGATCGAATTACTACAGCATTTCGTATGTTCCGGCCAATCAGAAATGGGACGGACAGTTCCGGAAGATTCGGCTCAACGTCGATCGCGAGGAGACCAAGCTCTACTACCGGCAGGGCTATTACGCGGAGGAGCCGGACAAGTTGAAGCATTCTTTTCCGTCGCCCGACTCCACAATAAAAACGGCGATGCTGCGCGGCAGCCCGGCAGTTACCGAGATCACCTTCCGAGTGAAGGTGAAACGCGAGGGCGGAGTGCGGGTGATTCAGGCGAGCGCGCCGGTATTGAAATCTCGGGAGGAGAATGCACTGCCGCACTTGACTGGTCCGGCGGTGCATTACACGATCGAGTACGCGATCACTCCCTCTCAGCTCCAGTTTTATTCCTCGGCCGGCAGCTACCGAGGTCGTCTAACGTTCTCGGCAATTGCTTACGATGGGGATGGAAAGATGCTGAACGCAGATATCGGCGGTTTTGCCACTCCACTGAGTGCAGAAGTCTATGCGGCCGTGCAGCGTGATGCGCTGCATATCCGGACGGGGATCGATCTGCCGCCGGGCAAGGTCTTTTTGCGAGTGGGGGTGCACGATCTCACGACCAACAAGATCGGTTCGTTCGAGATTCCGCTTGAGGTGAGCGGTGCGAAGGCATCGAACTAGTTGAGGGATGTGAATCGCGTGCCCGCGTGAGTGATCCATTTGTTGAGATGAGGATTTTGATATCAGGCGCGGGAATCGCGGGGCCGACTCTTGCTTACTGGCTAAAGCATTACGGATTCGAGCCCACCATCGTCGAGGCCGCTCCCCGGCTGCGGACGGGAGGCTATGTTATCGACTTTTGGGGCGCGGGCTTCGACGTAGCTGAGCGTATGGGCCTCTTGCCGAGGCTCCAGGAAAAGGGATACATCGTCAACGAAATTAGAGTTGTGGACCGGAACGGAAAGCGAGTGGCTGGCTTTTCTGCCGACGCGTTTTCCCGGATGACCAAGGGCCGATTCGTGAGTCTTCCCCGAGGGGACCTCTCCGCATCCATCTTTGCTCGGATCGATGGTCAAGTTGAAACTATCTTTGGCGATAGCGTGGAGCGGATCGAGCAGTCGGATAACAATGTTCTCGTCACTTTCGCATGCGGAGATGTGCGTGAATTCGACCTCGTCATCGGAGCGGATGGCCTTCATTCGCGGACTCGCGAATTGGTCTTTGGCGCGGAGGGCAGATTTGAGAGATACCTCGGGTACAAGGCCACGGCCTTTGAGGTGGAGGGTTATCGACCACGAGACGAACTCGTTTACGTGATGTATACGGAGGTGGGCCAGCAGGTGGTGCGATTCGCGATGCGTAACGACCGCACCATGTTTTTTATTACATTTGCGGACGCGAACGTCAGCACGCCTAATGACATTCAGGGCCAGAAGGCCCTGTTGCGGATGCGGTTTGGGAGCAGCGGGTGGGAGTGTCCGCAGATTCTGGACGGGCTGGACGGCGCCGATGAGATTTATTTCGACCGGGTGAGCCAAATCCACATGGATTCGCGACAGGGGCTGTGGTCGCGGGGACGGGTCACGCTGCTCGGCGATGCCGCTTTCTGCGTCTCGTTGCTGGCCGGGCAGGGTTCGGCGCTGGCGATGGTGGCAGCGTATATTCTTGCCGGCGAGTTGCGTCGCGCCCACGGCGATTACGCGAAGGCCTTTGGGCGGTATCAATATGTCTTCGGGCCGTTTGTGCGCGCCAAGCAGAAGGCCGCACTCCGCCTGGCCGGTTCATTCGCGCCAAAGTCGAAACTCTCCCTGTTTCTGCGCAATCGAATCTTCGATCTGATGGCCATTCCTTGGATCGCCAATTTTACGGTTGGACGGGAGATCGCCGACAATATCGCCCTTCCGGACTACTGATCGGGCTAGTGACGGGCAGAATGAGCACGGATGGTTGGGGGAAACCCAAGCCCGTGAGAAATGTGTGTGTTGCACACCCAGGCGTCTATTTACTTGAAGTGAACGTCTAATTACTAGTTAGGAAATACCGTTCCTGACCTGATTCAGGACTATATCGGTGGAACAAATCTGTTCCTTGTTCGGGGTTCAACCCGCCTGATGTGCTGTAGTACGTTAATCCTAAATTTTAAGGAGTTTCTCCATGAAACGATTTGCTACTTCCTCATTGTCGATTGCCACTGCCTTCTTCGCGCTAGCCGGCGGAGGATTGGCCATGGGTCAATCGCAGTCGATCCAGTTAATGTCGGGCACGGCTGAGCTCGTCCACACAATCGACTCGAAATCGGCCATGCAAGGTCAGATCGTCTCGGCTAAGCTGACAGATACCATCGAGACACCGGAGGGTTTGAAGCTGCCGCGTGGGACGGAATTGCTCGGACACGTGGCGGACGTGCAGCCATCGCATGACAAGAGTCCTGCGAAGCTGGCCCTGATCTTTGATAAGGCCCAGATGAAAGACGGCAAACAAGTGCCGATCAAGGCCACGTTGCTGGAAGTGGCGCCTCCGGGACAGTTCGCAGAAGTTCCCCAGAAGGTTGCGTCGGACGGCGCGTTCAACCAGGAAGCGGGTGAGATCTCCGGCGTGAGCATGCATAGTTCGGTGCAGGGCGCGGATTCTGGAACGCTGATGAGCAAGGACAAGAACATTCGTCTGGATACGGGCACACAGCTGGTGATCGCCGTTGCGCCGCAAGCTGGAGCATAGAGCGGGCGCGGCTAGCGTTTCTCACGAATGGTGAGGGGCTGCGCGATCATTGAGCGCGGCCCTTTCAAGGCTCGATCGCTAGATTCCATCTCATCGCATTGCATCGAGCCTTGGTTGTTCGTCATTTCAGGATGGGGAAGGGTCTGGTTGCCTCGCCTTCGCCTGCGTGAAAGAAGCTATAGATCGCGTCGGCGGTCTTGCGCGGAACCACGGCGGTGAGCGCTGCGATATCAGCTTCTTTGACGCTGCGGACGCTGCCGAAGTGTTCGACGAGGCGGGTTCGGGTGAGCGCGCCGACTCCGGGGATGGCGAGCAGTTCGGAGTCGCGGTCGCGCATCTCGCGGCGCTTGCGATGGTAGGTGATGGCGAAGCGGTGCGATTCGTCGCGGACGCGTTGGACGAGATGCAGCACAGGCGAGCGGCGATCGAGGACGATGGGATCGTCTTCCTGGCCGTAGAGGTAGATGATCTCTTCGCGTTTCGCGATCGAAGCGAGTGGCTGAGTGGTAATGCCGAGAGCTTCGAGCGCGGCCGCTGCAGCGTGGAGCTGGCCGAGTCCACCGTCGATGAGAATGAGGCTGGGCATCGGTTTGTTTTCTTCGGCGACGCGCTTGTAGCGGCGAGCTGACGACCTCGTGCATCGAGGCGAAATCGTCTACTCCCTCGACGGTCTTAATCTGAAATTTTCTGATATGCCGATTTATTCATAGCACCGTCTTCCCAGACAACCATGGAGGCGACCGTCTCCGCGCCCTGGATGTGGGAGATGTCGAAGCATTCGATGCGGCGGGGAAGTTCGGGGAGGGTGAGGATGTCCTGCAAGGATTCCTGGATGGCCTTTTGGCTGGGCTGGAGGACGCGGAAACGTTGGTCGTAGCTCTGCTTGGCGTTCTGTCCGGCGAGGTCGACGAGCGAACGTTTTTCTCCGCGCTGGGGGACGGCGATCTCGATTTTGTGCCCAGTGCGTTCGCAGAGCAGAGTCGCAAGTGTCGCGCGGTCGGCAAAGTCGACAGGGATGTAGATGCAGCGCGGCACGTATTGCTGGTCGATGTAGAGCTGCTTGAGGAGCGCGGAGAAGAATGCTCCTGCTTCGAATGGGAGCGGGTCGTTTAGCGATGTGCCGTCCGTTCCGGGAGGGCTTTGCTGTGCGGCTTCCGCTGAATATGTAACAACGTCGGTATCAATATTGCCTTCGGAATCGGCTTCGAGGAATTCGGGCAGGTCTTCCCAGAAAAATTCGCGGCGATCGACGATTTTTCCTCCGCGGAGGTGGAAGAGGTTGACGGCAACCATGCCATTTTCATAGTGGTAGCCGAAGACGTCGGACTCGTCGCTGTCGGTGGTTGCGATGCGCTGCTTGTCCTGCATTTGATTGACGGTGATGAGCAGGTCGCGATACTTCGCCGCTAGCTCGAACTGCTCGGCGGCTGCGGCCTCGTTCATGCGCTGCTCGATGGAGCGGCCGAGCTCCGCCTGACGGCCTTCCAAAAACATCTGCGCATCGCGGACGGCTTCGCGATAGATCTCGGGAGTAGTGAGATTCTCGACGCAGGGGCCGAGACAGCGCTTGATGTAGTACTGCAGGCAGGGGCGGGGATGATAGCGCGAAAGGTCGATCTTGCAGCTGGGCAAGAGGAAGCTGCGATGGATGAGCTCGACGATGCGATGGGCGAGGTTGCCGGGAAAATACGGGCCGTAGTAGGCGCTGCCGTCTTTGCGCAGGCGGCGAGTGACGAAGACTTTGGGATAGCGGTCGCCGAGGGTGAGCTTCACGTAAGGGTAAGTCTTGTCGTCGCGAAGCAGGATATTGAAGCGTGGCTTGCGCTGCTTGATGAGGTTGTTTTCAAGGGCGAGGGCCTCGCGTTCGTTGTCGACGAGGATGTAGTCGAGGTCGACAGCCTCGCGCATAAGCGAGCCGGTCTTTGCGTTGGCTTGTGAGCCTTCGAGCAGGTAGGAGCGGACGCGGGCGCGGAGGTTCTTGGCCTTGCCGACATAGATGACTTCGCCGTCGGCGTTCTTGTAGAGGTAGACCCCGGGCTTGATCGGGAGGGTCCGGATTTTTTCCTGGAGGTCCATGCGAGCTAGGGAATAGGGACTAGAAAACTAGGGACTAGGCCGATTCTTCTAGTTTAGCGGTTTTGGGAACTAGGGGACTCATCCGAGACCTTCGCTGAACTCGCAGATCCCTCCACTCCGCTTCGCTTCGGCCGGGATGACAAATTCAATAGTCAGTTGAAATGCGAGGGAGCTACAGTGCGAGGTGCCTTACATATTCGGCGCGGACGTCGTTGGCGGTGAAGAGGCTTAGGAATGGGGCTTCGGGATTGGCCGATGTAACCGCGGCCTCGACGGCGGGGCGGCCTTTGGCTTCTTCGCGTTCGACGAGGCAGATGGCGGCGATGACTGTCATGCCGGCTTCCTGGGCGGCTTCGATCGCGGTGATGGTGGAGGCTCCGGTGGTGCAGACGTCGTCGACGATGACGACTTCCGCTCCTTTTTCGAAGAAGCCCTCGATGCGGCGTCCGGTGCCGTGGGTCTTCTCGGCTTTGCGAACGAGGAAGCCGTGGATGAGGGGCGCTCCGTGGACTTTTTGCGCGTGCCAGGCGCTTGCCGAGGCGACGTTCGAGACGATGGGATCGGCGCCCATGGTGAGTCCACCGATGGCGGCGGCCTTGAGTTTGTGATGGTGGATGAGGTCGAGGATGACGAGACCGGTGAGGCGTCCACCCTCGGCGTGAAGAGTGGTGGTGCGGCAGTCGATGTAGTAATCGCTGGTGGCGCCGGAGGAGAGCTTGAATTCGCCTAACTCGAAGGAGGTTCGGGCGAGGAGGGTGAGGAGTGATTGGCGGTGGCTGGTGGTCATGGCTGCTCAGTTGATTTTAACTTGACGGTGTGTGCGGGAGCGGGTCAGTTATTCAGCTTGTCTAAATGGCGGAAGCCATCACTGGCGATCATCATTCCGGCGAAAAGCGTGAAGTTGTAGATGGCGTGGACGAAGGCGCTGGCGGCGAGCGAGCGGGTCCATAGCCTGACGATGCACAGCACCACGCTGACGACGCCGATGAGCAGGACCGGCGCCCAGGCTCCGGAGACTTGTTCGGAATGCATAAGAGCGAAGGGGATGCTGGCAAGAAGAATCGACGCGGGAACGATCAGGGCTGACGCTTGATTTGGAGCAGTGGGGACAAGAAGTTCTTCGGGAAGCTGTTTGCGGCGGGTGATCCGGCAGAAGAAGTTGATCAGCGAAGGCAAAAGAAAGCCGCGGAAGGCGATTTCTTCCATCAGCGGCGCCAGGGTGGTGCCGAAGAGAAACATGAGCCAAGCGCCGGTCGTGCTGCGCATCAAATCGTTGAGGATTGGCGCCTCTTTGGGCATCGGAAGCAGGTTGCTGGCAGCACCGTTAATCAGGCCAAGTGCAACTCCGGCGACGAGCAGGGGTAGCCATCGTCTGGCGACAGCGGGGGCGTTCCAATGGATGGCCTGCCAGAAGGGGCGTTGCCAGATGGCTCGGAAGAGAAGCGCAGTCATGCCAAGCAGTGCGAGATACTCCAATGCCTGTGATGGGATGGTGAGTCGGGCATCGAGAGCAAGGGTCTTCAAGTCCTGATGACGAAAGGCCGGCAACAACTGAGCCAAGGCAATCGCGAAGACTCCGAGAATCAGAGTGACGGCAACGGCGAGCGCAAAGAAGAGAAAAGTGTTGGCGAGCGTCGGTACTTCAGACGCGGGCCGGGGAGCGGGTTGCGGAATCGTCGGAGGACCGTATAAATCGACAGGAACGACTGGATCGGGAACTGGCGCGAGACTCTCGGGGAGAGCTTCGGCGACCGGAGCCGATTCCAACCCGGGCTGGTAAGGCGAGTCGCTGAGGTTGCCCATCATGAGACCAGTTCCGGTTTGCGCCTTCGCGTGCTGCGGGCAGGCTTAGCCTTCGGCGGCCGATGATTGCCGTTCGAGGAGAGCGCAAATTCGGGCATCGCGGTGGCCGTCATGCCTAGAGTGGCGTTAGGGCTTTGCGCGTAGTAACGGCGGAGGAATTCTCCGGTGTGCGAATGGGCAATGGTGGAGATATACTCCGGTGTTCCCTCGGCGACGATGCGGCCGCCGTCTTCGCCACCCTCGGCGCCGAGGTCGATGATCCAGTCGGCGTTGCGGACTACGTCGAGGTTGTGCTCAATGATGATGACGGTGTTGCCTAGGTCGGTGAGGCGGTGCAGGACCTCGAGCAGCCGGCGGACGTCGTCGAAATGAAGCCCGGTGGTGGGCTCGTCGAGGAGGTAGAGGGTGCGTCCGGTCTGGCGCTTGGAGAGTTCGCGGGCGAGCTTCATGCGCTGGGCTTCTCCGCCGGAGAGTGTTGTCGCGGACTGGCCAAGATGGATGTAGCCCAGGCCGACGTCGACCAGGGTTTGCAGCTTCTGGCGGACGTTGGGGATGTCGGCGAGTACGGGTAACGCGTCTTCAATCGCCAGGTCTAAAACGTCGGCGATGGAGTAGCCGTTGAACTTGACCGCGAGGGTTTCTTGGTTGTAACGCTTACCGTTACAAATCTCGCAGGTGACGTAAACGTCGGGCATGAAGTTCATCTCGATGCGGCGCTGGCCGTCGCCCTGGCAGGTCTCACAGCGGCCTCCCGAGACATTGAACGAGAAGCGGCCGGGCTTGTATCCGCGTTCGCGGGCCTCGGGCAACATGGCGTAGAGATCGCGGATGGCGGTGAAGACTCCGGTATAGGTTGCGGGGTTAGAGCGCGGAGTACGGCCGATGGGCGACTGGTCGATGCGAATAGCCTTGTCAATCTGATCGAAGCCCTTGATCTTATCGTGTTCGCCGGGTTCTTCGCGGGAGCCGTAGAGTTCGCGAGCGAGCGAGCGATAGAGGATGTCGTTGACGAGAGTGCTCTTGCCGGAGCCGGAGACTCCGGTGATGACTGTCATCACGCCGAGCGGGAAGCGGGCAGTGATGTTCTTCAGGTTGTGGCTGCGCGCGCCCTCGACGACGATCTCTTTGCCGGTGAGCGGGCGGGGCGCGATGCGATGCAGGATGCTGGTTTCGCCGGAGAGGTATTTTCCGGTCAGCGAGCCCGAGGACCGGACGATGTCGGCGGGTGTGCCCTGGGCGACGACGTGGCCGCCGAGCTTGCCAGCTCCGGGGCCGAGGTCGACGACGTAGTCGGCGTGGCGGATGGTCTCCTCGTCGTGCTCGACGACTAGCACAGTGTTGCCGAGGTCGCGCAGGGATTCGAGCGCTGCGATGAGGCGTTGGTTATCGCGCTGATGCAGGCCGATGGAGGGTTCGTCAAGCACGTAGAGGACGCCGCGAAGCCGGGAGCCGATTTGGGTGGCGAGACGAATGCGCTGGCCTTCGCCGCCGGAGAGCGTCGCTGCGTTGCGATCGAGGGCGAGATAACTGAGGCCGACGGAGTCGAGGAATTCTAGACGCTCGACGATCTCGCGGCGGAGGCGCTCGGCGATCAGGGCTTCGCGCTGGGTGAAGTCGAGTTTGCGGGCGGCTTCGAGGGCGCGGCGCAGAGGCAGCGCGGTGAAGTCGGCGATCGACATAGTGCCGACTTTGACGGCCAGCGACTCGGGGCGCAGGCGTGTGCCATGGCATGCCGGGCAGGCCGAGGCGGTCATGAACTTGAGCATGTATTCGCGGGCCTCGTCGGACTTGAGGTCGCGGGTCCAATTGCGCAGGTAGGCGAGGATACCGTGAAATCCGGTGCGCGGCGCTTCGTTTTTTGGCGGGCCGTAGAGCAGCAGCGTCTGCTGCTTCTCGGGAAGCTGTTCGAAGGGCTTGCTCAGGTCGATCTTGTATTTCTGCGCGGCGAGTTCGATGAGCCTGATGAGGTACTGCGAAGCCGAGCCAGGGCCGAGGCCGCCGTCGAGCAGTGGCCGCGACCAGTCGGAGACGACTTTCGCCGGGTCGAAGTCGTAAATGCTGCCGAGGCCGTGGCAGTTAGGGCAGGCGCCGTAGGTGCTGTTGAAAGAAAAACTGCGCGGTTCCAGCTTGGGAATATCAAGGCCGCAATCGGGACAGGCCATCGATGAAGAGTAGAGCTGATCGGGAACGGCATTGACGCCATTGGGTGTTCCGGCGAAACCTATGAGTACGAGTCCGTTGGCCATCTGCAGGGACTTGGCGACGGAGGCCTCGAGGCGCTTGGCGAGCTTCTCGTCGCCGGATTTGAGGACGATACGGTCGACGATGGCTTCGATGGTGTGGTTCTTGCGCTTGTCGAGCTGGATCGAGTCGGCAAGGTCGCGGAGCTCGCCGTCGATGCGGGCGCGGAAGCCCTGCTGGTCGAGCTCATCCAGCAGGTCTTTGAATTCGCCCTTGCGGCCGCGCACTACAGGGGCGTAAATGATGACGCGTTCGCCGGGAGCAAAGGCGAGAATGCGTTCGACGATCTGTTCGGGCGTCTGGCGGGAGATCGGGTTGCCGCATTGCGGGCAGTGGGGCACCCCAACCGAGGCGAAGAGCAGCCGGAGGTAATCGTAGATCTCGGTGATAGTGCCGACGGTCGAGCGGGGGCTCCGGCTGGTGGTTTTCTGTTCGATAGAGATCGCAGGGCTGAGGCCCTCGATGGAATCCACATCGGGGCGCTCGATCTGGTCTAAGAATTGCCGCGCGTAGGTCGATAAGGTCTCTACGTAGCGGCGCTGGCCTTCGGCGTAGATAGTGTCAAAGGCGAGCGAGGACTTGCCGGAGCCGGAGAGCCCGGTGATCACGGTGAGCGTGTTGCGCGGAATCGAAACGTGAATGTCACGAAGATTATGTTGGCGCGCGCCATGCACGGTAATGTGAGTGATTGCCATTATGGAGGTGCAAGAAGACTTCGGAATTGCGCGCGCGGAACCTGCGTGAGTCGAGCGAATGACTATGAGCTAAGTTACAATTGAGACGCAAAACCCTGACAGTATCTTATTTGGCAACAGAAAGCGGGGTCAATGCCGGCTCCGCGTCTGCATCCAAGCTATAAGATGGGGAACGCAGAGGAAGTATTCAAATCAACAGAGGTGGTTTTGATTTTGTGATCTTTGCGCAGCGAAAGTTCTGATACATTGAGGCCGCAATGCAGGATTTGATGAATACCGTGTTGTTGATTTGCGCGGCCCTGGCCTCGCTGGGCCTGGGCGTGATTCTGGCGTTCGGGGTGTGCCGCGCCGGCTTCGCGCTGCTGCAGTTGCAGGTTCCCCGCTCCGAGCCTTCGGCCGTTCCGGGTAAGACGCAGACAATCGAGGCGTAGGCCGCCTCAGATCCTCCAGGGTCCAGTCGCGGACTCTCGGTGAATTCCAATCCAAAGCACAGGTTATTGGGGCGTTTGCTGCTGCTGTTGCTGCTGACGCAGGCGCAAGAGTTCCTGCTGAATCTCCGCGGGATTCCTGGGCTGCTGCATGCCTTCCGGATTGTTGGGAGGCTGATTGACTGGCTGCGGCGGCTCGGGAGGCGTTTGCGGCTGTTCCTGTTCGATCTCGTCGTCTTCTTCCTCGCGGTTATTGCGCACCGTGCTGGCCGAGGCGACGGTATTGGCCGCCGAGCGCTGACTCAGCGACAACTCTCGCGGCGCGCCCTTATCGTCGCCGACCATGAGGACGTTGTAGCCAGATCCTTCGAGCAGGGAGAGCAAGACTTCGCGGGGGTCGCCGGGACCGTAGCTGCCGAAGATCCGCTCGTCCTGACCGAGCCCGTCGACTTTCATTCCTGTGGATTTCGAGATCTCCTGCAGAATTTGGGAGAGCGAGGAGTTGTCCGCTTTGATGGTCAGGCTGCCTGGTACGACGGTCACTTCCGCCGGTTTCGCGGGGTGCTGCAACAGCGAGTCGCGGGGCGGCCCGACAGGTTGTGCCGCGACCACAGGAGCGGCTGCCGGAATAACTACGGTCGAGCCAGCGGCAACGGGCGGAGTCATCGTCCGATTCATGGGCTGCTCATGGGCGGGGCATCGCGGCCCCTGCCGTACCGGCTGCGCGTTTGGCGAGCATCATCTGCGCGATAGCGGCCTGACGCATCGGGCTGTTGGGGTATTGAATGAGAAATTGCTGGATGGCCGAAACCCTCATTTCCGCGTTGGGCTGGCCGATGGCAGCGGAAAACGCGGCGCTTTCGGCGGGATTGGCTGGAGCGGCCTGGCCCGGGCCCGAAAAACCCTGACCGAATTGCTGCGCTCGAGCGAGAGGCATGACAAAACAAGCGCAAAAGAGGGCCGCAAGCAGCCATCGATTCGCGCGCATTGCGTGGTTTCGCGTTTCCCGCATCGAATAGGCCATACCGTCGAGCGGCTGGAAGGTTCCCAACTCCGCTCCCTGTATGTATAGACTAGCAGTGGTCCGGTTTCGTTCGCCATGATTACATCGGTCGTAATGTGGAAGCAGTTTCGTGCCGGGAGGCGCGCCGAAGCGGGCACGCGTCTCCGGATGCACCGTCTGAGGGATCATGTCCCGGGATTGCTCTTCGCACGGGCGGCAGTGGCGGTGGCCGCGCTGGTCTGGATGCCGCCGCCGTTGCTGGCTGTTTCCTGCACGACCCAGTCGCAGATGACCGAGGCGCAGAGGAATTCGCTTGTTTCGTCGGCAAAGTCCCTGGCGGCGCTGGTGCAGGCGGGCAATACGGCCGAGTTGAAGGCAGAAACCATCCCTTCGGTCGCCGAACGCTTCGATCCTATTGCGGCCGCCGCGGAGTCCGCCGCGCCGCTGATCGAGCGCGGCACGATCACAGTCGAGTCGCTGTATCTGCTGGATTCCACGGACTTAAAGGCGACCGAAGACGAGACCCAATTCTTCTGCGGAGGGGCCAATTCACATGAAGTGGTGCTAACGATTCCGCAGCTTCCGCCGGGGAGTTACGCGCTAACGATATTGCATGCGACCGGGATCGAGTCTCCGCAGTCACTGACCTTCATTCATTGCGCGGGAGTCAGCCACGGCTACGCAATGGAAGCTCGCGGGGGCCTTTATCCATCAGCTCACCTCTGCTGGACATGATGGGGTGTGGTTCTGGGCGCAGGCGCGGGATTTTGCGAAAAAAGGCCAGCACTGGAATGCTTACTTTTACTATCAGACGGCGGCGTCTTTGCTGACCCCGGTTTACTTTCTTTCGAGTCCCAATCTGGACAAGCTGTTGAAGGAGCAATCGGCGATCGCTCCCTCGGGGCTGCCGACGAATACTCAGCCGATGCTGGTTTCCGGGAGCGGCGGCCAGGGTTTTGAGATCCAGGATCTGCACACCGACAGCTCCCTCGGAGGTCTCGATCTGGTCATCGACTACAAGGCCAACGACGTCTCGGACCCGGTCGCGAGCCGTACGCGCAATGTCACGTTGATGAAAGCAATGCTGGCGCAACATCCGGAGTTGCGTGATGGGTTTCATGGGCTATGGGCGTTTGCCAATGCGCCGAATGAGCGGCCGTTCGCCAATGAGCTGCCGATGGCACAGATTCAGTGACCGCTAGAGCACTTTCACTTCTAGTGAGGACTGGCAAGAGCCGCGATGTGCGGCTGTATGCACGGAAAGTGAAAATGCTCTAACGAACGAGACGGGGACGAGAACGAGGCATGGGCAAACGAACCGAAAAGTCGCTCGCCGAGGCGATCGCGGAGCGCCGGGCGACCTCCAGCTTTGATGGGAGCCCGATACCGGGCGAAGATCTGCAGAGGATCATCGAGGCCGGGCTGAACGCGCCGAGCGGCTATAACCTGCAGCCATGGAGGTTTGTGGTCGTACGCGCACCTGAACAGCGCCGACGGCTGCGCGCGGCGAGCTACAACCAGGCCAAGGTGGAAGAGGCTTCGGCAGTGATTGTGGCCTGCGGAGATGCCGACGGCTGGCGCAATGGCGATCTGGAGGAGATGTTACGGTTGGGACGCCAAGGCGGCATGCCGGAGAATTACGCAGAGCAAGCCAAGATTACAGTGCCCGAATATCTATCTAACCATCCAAATCTGCCGATGTGGCTCAATCGGCATGTCATGATCGGCTTTACCAGCATGATGCTGATGGCCGAGGTGCTGGGCTACGACACGGCTCCGATGGAGGGATTCGAGGAAGACAAAGTCCGCGAGGTATTGCGCCTGCCTTTAAGCTATACGGTGGTCGCGCTGCTGGCGATCGGTCACGCCCGAGGTCCGGAGAAGTTTTCCGGTGGCCGGTTCAGTGTGGCGCGCACCGTTTTTGGCGAGGAATATGGAAAGCCGATCAAGTTCTGAGATCAGCGGCAGCGCGCAGGACACAGGGCACGGAGGGAATAGCTTGGCGCGCAGAGAATTTCCTGAAGTTCCAGTCGTGGGTGTGGGGGCGGTCATACTCGATAGGAACCGGGTATTGTTGGTTCGGCGCGGACAGGAGCCGATGAAGGGTGAATGGTCGATTCCCGGCGGTGCGCTGGAACTGGGAGAGACGCTTGAGGCCGCTGTCCGGCGAGAAGTGCTTGAAGAGACAGGCCTCGAGATCGAGACCCGGGCGGTTGTGGAGGTCCTCGATAAAGTGGTTGTGGAGAACGGCCGTGTGCGATATCACTATGTGCTGATCGATTTTCTAAGCAGGGTGCTAGGTGGCAGCCTGAAGGCGGGTAGCGATGCGGAGGATGCACGATGGGTTTGGCATGAGGAATTGAATTCGCACGGAATCTACCGTTTGGCTCCCGCCACCGTCGCGGTTATCGAGAAAGCGTTTGGAATTGCGGCAGGCAATGAAGGCCGAGGCTGAGGTAGAGAATGCGAGATTGAATGCCAGTTGGAGACTTGTTACAGACCATAACGGGACTACTTGAGGAACTTTACGCATTGCCAGATCGTAAGCCCGACGAGAAATACTGCTAAGTTGAAAGCCATCACCCACATGACCCCCCGAATGCAGCCCAGAGGATTTTCCGCTTCAAGAAAGGAGTCGATTTCCTCGGCGGAAGGACATGGTCTCTCGTTCGGGATGTATGCGGGGCTGGGTGCGACGGAGTAGGTGCGGGCGTGAGAGATGCTCGCCGGGAGGACCATCGTTTGAGCACTGTTGAGAGTCTTAACGGACATAGGGACTCCTTCCAATTGCAATATCGGCGCCTCGGACAACGTACTTTAAGATTTGACAGGAGCGACATCCAGCTGTGTCATCATGAAACACATCCGAAATAACAACGATGACGAACACCGGCAGAAGAGGAAGGTTGCGTGTCGGGATTCTCACTGATTTCAAGATTACGAATCGATACAGCCCGCGTGGCACAAAACATAAACCGAGAGGTCCAGGTAATGACACCGAAGATGAATGCAATCCGGCAATTCAATTTCACTCTTTCTCGCAGCGAGCGACCGGTCGCGGGCCGCAGTGCAATCGTGGTTTCTCAACCGCGCCGCATCTCCCATGCGCCGAGAGCTTTTCTCGCAGTGGCTATCCTCGTCCCGGCCAGCGGTGATGTCAATCTGAATCTAGAGATGTCCGCTGATGATTTTGGTGGGGTTACTTCGGATGTCAACGTGACTGCCGCGACCTTTCTGGGGGAAGGAGCGATACTTACGGAGCCAACCGATCTGAGCGTCGCGAGAATTGTGGCAGCCGTCGACGACGAGGATGAGGATGAAGACGAGGACGACTATGACGATGATGACCTCGACGAAGATGATGACGAAGACCTGGACGACGAAGACGACGAAGAGTACGACGACGAAGACGATCTCGAGGATGAGGACGACGATTTAGACAACGACGACCTCGATGACGAGGATGAGGACGACGAGGACGAAGACGACGAGTAGAGTGCTCGCGCGGTGCAGGGGCCGACGCTCGCAAGCGCTTCTCCGTTGCTGCAGTCGCGTCGCGACAGTTCGGTCTGACCCTTTCCTATGCGTATTTTGCACGCCATGCACTCCATGTCTCCAGAGAGCGGTGGGCCCGCTGAGGCGGTTCGCAGGCTGGCGCAAACCGCGGTCCAGGAGGGAGTCTATGAAGCCGAATTCGTCACGTTGGATGCTCCGGACAGTCTTTATCTCCAGTCAGAGTCGCTTCCTATTCATGCGGTCGGTCCTGGGCGAAGCAAGTACGGCTATACCCGTGCTCTCGATCGCTGGCTTGACGAAAACCTGAGCCGCTTCGACGGGGTGAGCATTCACGGCCTGTGGCAATATCACGGCTACTCGGTCTGGAAGGCATGTCACGGAAAGAAGCCGTACGTCGTGTTTCCCCATGGCATGCTCGATCCGTGGTTCAAGCGTGCTTATCCTGCGAAGCATCGAAAAAAGGCAATGTATTGGGAGGCCATCGAACGCCGTGTTCTGCGCGACGCGACTGCGGTGGTCTTCACGTCTCCGATCGAGGCTGAACTGGCCCCGCAAACCTATCGGCGCAGCACGTGGAAGAGTTGTGTCGTTCCCTATGGCACGGTCGAGCCCGCGGGAGATCGCGATCTTCAGGTCGAACGATTCTACGCCGCCTGCCCGATGGTGCGGGACAGAAGCTTCATTCTGTTTATCGGGCGGCTGCACCAGAAGAAGGGATGCGATCTGCTTGTTCAGGCCTTCGCCGATACCTATCGAGATCATCCCGAGACACATTTGGTCATCGCCGGCCCCGACGAAGAGGGGTTGAAGCCCGAGTTGACTTCGCTGGCCATTGCGGGAGGCGCAGGCGAACGCGTGCACTTTCCAGGAATGT
Organism: uncultured Acidobacteriaceae bacterium; assembly: GCA_963742015.1. Classification (GTDB taxonomy): domain Bacteria; phylum Acidobacteriota; class Terriglobia; order Terriglobales; family Acidobacteriaceae; genus Acidisarcina. The sequence continues at coordinate 84,340 of CAVUKL010000029.1, forward strand.
TGCGGGGAGACGCGAAGTGGGGAGCGTTCTATGCTGCGGAGGTGTTCGCACTGCCTTCCCACCAGGAGAACTTTGGAGTTGCCGTGGCCGAGGCGCTGGCCTGCGGCACACCAGTCTTAATTTCCAACAAGGTGAATATCTGGCGAGAGATTGCCGCAGATGGCGTGGGTCTGGTCGAAGAAGACGACCTGGCGGGTACCGCGCGACTGCTGGCGCGCTGGCGCGCTCTCACGGTCGCAGAACGCGCGGAAATGGGGGCGAAGAGCCGACCGGTTTTTCAGCGGCGCTACAACGTGAGAGAAGTCCCCAGGATACTTGCTGAGCTGTTCAACAACACGAGGCAGGGTCAGTTGATTCATTCTGGATCGTAACCGTATCCACGATCGACGCCATGCGGGATGCGGTGTCCGCATGCATCGCGGCAGCTTTGGTGGCTACTGGCGATATTGCTCGGGGACGGCGGAGCGGAGGCGTTCCTTTATCTTGGTGGCGGGGACACCCGAGTAAACCCCGAATGGTTCGAGATCGCGGGTAGCGATCGACCCCAGGCCGAGCACCGCTCCAATGCCTACGTTGACGCGAGGATGCACGATCGCACGGGCACATATCCAGGCATAGGCCCCGATTCTCATCGGGAATGACACCAATTGGAAATCGGGGTGATTGTAGTCGTGAGTGGCGCCGCACAGATACGCGCCCTGCGAGACGATGCAATGCGACTCGAGATAGAAGGTCGATGGGTTGTATAACTCAGCGTCGTCGCCGAGCGTGACGCGGTCTTCGCAGGTAAGGTTCCATGGCGCCCAGACCTTTGAGCTGGGATAGAAGTGACACGCTGGCCCCAGCTTTGCTCCAAAGAGACGGAGGAGCAACGCGCGCCAGGCGTGGAAGGGGCGAGGCGAGGTGCGATAGAGGAGCGCCCAGCAGAATTTCCATGCGACGCGACCTGCCCGGTTGCGGGGGCTGAAGGCCGGCAACAATGTCGGATCGACCACTTCGGCGGCTGGAGCTGGATTCATCTTCGGGTCCCTGCACAGTATTCATGATCGGGCAGGGTCGAAGCTAGTCCTCGCTACGGCGGAGACGAGCGAGCTCGGCTCGCTCTATTGATTTTCCGATCCGAGAATGCTCAAGTGAGAATGTGTCTGTAAGGCAGACTTATCACCGACGCCATTCGACATCCCCTCAGCTCCTGGATGCGTATTCAGTCCATAGTGGGGGACACTCGTCGCAAGATGACGCCGTTGGACAAAGGCTTGCCGCAGGCTGTCTTCGGTCGCGCCCCCTTTTTCGCTGAGTGATAGTGAGCGTCCCTGAGAGGTGGCCGCGTAAATGTTGGGGTTCAGGAAATGCAATTCGTCAGCTCCGCCGGGGGAGGAGAAAGGAGACTCTCCAAGAGGAGATTGGCTGTAGCTGGCTTGTGGAAAGAAACTCAGCGTATTGTTGGCGACGCCCGGCTTATCCCTGGAAGTGCCGTTGCTCGTTCCGGCTGTGCCGCTGGGCTGGAGCTCTCCCGAGTTGTCTTGCGAAGAAGCGCTACGAGTCCGGAGGTCCATCCCGCCGCGTCCAGAGGAGTTGACTCCAGAGCCGCCGTAGCGCGATACGAGGGAGTTGGTAGAGTTGCTACCCGATGCGAGGGAGTTAGTAGAGTCGCTACTCGAGCCGCCGATAGAGTAGCGGCTGGAGAACCCGTTACTGCGATTGCTCCGGTTTCCACGCAAGTTGCCGGCTGAATAGCTATTCGAGTTGCTTGCTGTGGCCAGTTCGCCCTTGACCCCTGGGTTGGCATCGGATGACCCAGGCTGTGTGCGTCCTAATCGGCTGACGTTCAGCCGGCCGGTGCCCCAGGAGCTTTGATCGGATTGTCCCCCGAAGGATGAGCTGGTCCCCCAGCTGCTCTGACTGGCCTCGTCCGTACCGGACTCATAGTTGCCGCTCTGGCCAGGGAGCGCTCCGCGGAACAAGCCATTGGAGGTACCGCGATTGTCTTCGCTACTGGAATCGTCACTGCCCGAGAAACTGAGGCCGAGCCGCTGTGCCGCGGCAGCGTAAGGGCTGAGGTGCCCGGTCTGCGAGGAGTCGCGAAGCTGCGTATCAGTCTGCACGATGGAGGAACTGAGACTGGATGAATAGATTGATGGATTGAGCCTATTGGCGCTGAGGCTCGCTCCTGTGGCATCGAAGATATAGGGGCGCTGAGGAGCCAGCAGATCAATGGCCAGGGTGGTGATCGGTTCAGTGTCGGGGTTAGCCGTAAGCTCTGGGGAGAGATTCGGCGACAGCGGTACAAACTGCGCGTAGGCGCGGCCGGTCGCCAGGGCCACAAGCAGCAGGACGCTGCACAGACCAGGCGTTGAGGTCGTTCGCGCGCGCCGATTCCTCAGGTTCTCCATCTCTGCTGATTGTAACGAAATGATCGCAGAGATGGCTCTGCGCTTCGTCGAGCATTGCATAGCCAGCACCGGAGAGCGAGGCGAGTATACGAGTCAGGCCCGAGGTAGCGTGGCGTGAGGGTACGATGAAAGGACATTGCTGCCTGGGATCGAGAACTCGGCACTGAGATCGTACGCGAGGTCGCCTTGCGCATATTGCTGATTGGCAATTTCGAGCTGGACCGGCAGGAGAGCATGGCCCGGTTTTGTGAACTAATTCGGCAAGAGTTGGCCAACCGCGGTGATGATGTTAAGGTGCTGCGTCCGAGGCCAATCATTGCCCGGCTGCAGGTAGCTCCAGCTACGGCACGGAAGTGGCTCGGGTATATCGACAAGTTCGTGTTGTTCCCATTTGCGCTGTGGCGTGAAGCGAAGTCGTTCGACCTCATCCACATCTGTGACCACTCGAACAGCATGTATGTGCGCTTCTTTGGCGGCAAGCCCAATTTGATTACGTGCCACGATTTGTTGGCGGTGCGGAGCGCACTTGGCGAAATTCCTGCTAACCCGACGGGCTGGAGCGGACGTATTCTGCAGCGCGCGATTCTTCGGGGGTTGGAGCGGGCTCAATTCGTCGCTTGCGTTTCGGAGAAGACGAAACAGGACCTGCTTCGGCTCACCAACCGGGACCCGGATCACACGTCGTGTATCTACAACGGATTGAACTATCCGTACCGACCAATGGAACTGGCCGAAGCGCAAGAGCGGATGCGGCTACTCCCCCCGCGCCAATCGGCGAGTGAGGCCGCGAAGCCATTTCTTCTTCATGTGGGAGGAAACCAGTGGTACAAGAACCGTCTCGGCGTACTGGAAATCTTCGCGAGTCTGCGGGCGAGAGCAGATTTCCGCGGTCACCGCTTGATGATGGTCGGCAAGCCTTTCACCGCGGAGATGCGGAGCTTCATCGCAAGCCATAATCTGAGAGCCGAGGTGACGGAGCTCACGTTTCTGGCAAATGAAGATCTGCGCGCACTTTACTCGCTGGCGGAAGGGTTAGTGTTTCCTTCGTTCGAAGAGGGATTCGGCTGGCCCATCATTGAGGCACAGGCCTGCGGCTGCCCGGTCTTTACTTCCAATCGTCCGCCGATGAATGAGATCGGAGGAGATGCCGCATGTTACTTCGACCCCAGCGATCCGAATGGCGCCGCGGCCATCGTCGCCGAGAGCGATTGTCGACGCCAGTCAATGGCCAAGCAAGGCATTGCTAACGCGAAGCGATTCGGCGCGGGCCAAATGCTGGAAGGGTATCGCCAGGCGTATTTGCGAATCGCGGGGGCTCGAGGCTCAACGCAAGGCACGAATTAAGCCCGCAAAGCGACCTTGCGTAGGATTTCTCCGCCGAGCCCGGCATCCCCGGGGGCAACGTCCCTCATGGTAACCTTGCCCCATGCCGCGTCGCGATAAGTGGAAGCCTGTGGTTCTGGCGCTGATCGTCTTCTGGCTTGTCTTCTGGCTCTCCCGCACTCGTTATGCAATGCTCGACGACGCGCTAATCCACCTTCGCTACGCCGCCAACTTGCACCAGTTGCATATGTTTTCTTACGACGGCCTTCATCCGAACTTCGGCGCATCGAGCCTTGCCTATGTCGGGCTCTTATCGATGCTGCGCGGTTTTACCACCAGTCCTCTCCTGCCAAAGGTCACCTCCGTGATCGTCTATCTGGCGCTGATCATGACCGTGTCGGCCTTTGCTCTGGGTATGCGGGCCGCTCTTGCCACCAGAGCGCTGGCCTATGGCATGTTGCTCTGCCTGCTCAGTCCGATGGGGATTCGATGGCTTACCGATGGGATGGAAACATCTCTGGTGATTCTGGCAGTGCTTGTCATCACTTGGCTCGCCGATCGCGAAGCCCACAGCACAACGATATCTTTTTCGCACGAGCTGGTCTTGATGGCGGCTGGCTTTCTGCTCGTGCTCCTGCGCATTGAGAGCCTCTCGCTCATCGCGATTGTAGCTGTGATGATCTTTCTCGCCAGGCGGAGGTCGCACTTAGAAACTGCCCCTCATCCCTCATTTTTGTTTTCGGCGATGAGCAGTCTCGCGCTGCCCGCCGGCGCTCTGCTCGCCGCTCTGCTCGTCCGTGTCTACTTCGGGACCCTATTGCCCGACACAGCAATAGCCAAGACCGGGCGTCCCACGCTCGCGATTGCACACGCCGGATTGCAGGTGATCGCCTCATCCTTTGTCCTGGGAATTGGCACGCTGCTGCTATGGCTGCTCTCAGTCGTCTGCCTCTGGCGCGCCTGCCGCATCTCGCACGCGGCCGGTGAGCCTGTTAATTCCTGGTGGAGTAGCCTCATCGCCAACGCCTATTTCCCCATGGTGCTGGTCCTGGCCTGCATTCGCGGTCAGCGAATCGAGGGCGTACGCCACGTGCTCTGGACTATCGAATTCTCGCTTGCCTGGAATATCCTTCAGCTGGTTCGCTGGGATCGCGGCCATCAAGAGGTGCAGGTTATGCCAGCGGTCTTCATTCGCGGGGCGGTCTATGCCGTCGCTGTTTTCCTCGCTCTGCTGCTGCCTGTCGATTGGGTGATCGCGCAGCGAGTGATGGGCCAGCGCGCACAAACCTTCATCAGGATGCGGGACTCGGATTTTCATCAGCTTCAAGGGAAAGTTGTAGTCGCCGGGGACATAGGCTTTATTGGCTACTTCACCGGAGGCCAGGTCTGCGATCTGGACGGACTTGTCAACGGACGCGCCGCCGCCCAGTCCACTCCGGACCAGCGCTATCAGTCCTGCGCGCAGAAGCATCCGGCGGCGCTTTTTCTTTCGAGCGGTCAGATGGAGCATCTGGGGAGGTACATCGATCTACATCAATGGGTCACTTGCCGGACCTATGATTTCGTCAACGTGCGGAGTCTCGATCGCCATTTCCTGCTGGTGCCCGCCGCCGATGGCTCCCTGTCGTCGCTGCAATGAGTCGAGTGGGAAACGTGAGAATTCGGCAAACGAGACTGACCTCAGCGGCGGGGCTCGGCGATGCCTTGCCACCTGTCGCTTTACCGGGCGACTGCGCCTACGGGCAATCTGTACCTATGTCGCCGGATCTCCTCGGAGCTGACGGCTAACCAAACCCTAACCTGAGATTCGACGCAGCAGAATGTTGTGGGAGTATCGCGAGGATCTTTGCGAGTATCGGGGACTCGAGGTGAGGTTCAATCGTTAGAGCGCAGGCGAAAGGCGGGCAGCCTAGCCAATATATAAAAGACGCCCAAAACCAGGACTGTGTTCCGCAGCTGGAGGAAGTAGCCAACGGGAGCACCCTCCGCTTCCAAAGATTGGTAGATATAGGCCAAGGCGACGATGACAGCGAGGTTTGTAGGCACTGAATACTGGACCCATTCCAAAGCAGGCCGCAGCATTAACGAGAGAATCAGCGGATAGGCAAGAACGCCGAGCAAACCGAAGTCGGCAGCTCCAGCCGTGAGAATCGAGTTGGCTTCATCGCGGTAAGAGAAACCCCACTGCATATTGGCGAGAATCTCCTCGCCATAGGGTGAAATGCCGAATTTGCTGCTCGATATGGCCGACGGGACCGCCAACTGCATGTTGTACAGCATGTCTCTCCCCAGCAGCGGCGTCGAACGCTGGCTGGCATTGAGCAGGTCGGAGAAGAAGCCAATTGTGAAAGTACGTTTCGCGGCATTGCTCTCCAACATCGTCAGGATTTCGGCTGGGTTTCGTTTGTGCAGCAATTCGGAGGCGCTTCCAAGACGATCCACAAGGGTAATTTTTCCCTTGCCTTTCAGCTCGTATCCCGCGACCCGCAGATAGAGGAAAGATACGGACGCAATGACGACTAAAACGACGCCGGCGATGCCGATCAGGACCTTCTGGTACGCAGGCAGGCGCAGGCGGTAGCGTCCTAAGCGGGTGGCAATCATAGCCAGCAACAGCCCAAAGGCAAATGCCCTTCGCCCGAGGGGGACCATGGCGACGGTTTGGAGGACCGCGAGCCCGCTGATTATCCAGCGCTTAGCGCCGGTGGTGTTGAGAGCGGCGCAGACCGTATAGGCGTAGGCCGGGTAGTACCACCACATGATGAGCGCGGTGGCGGGGTCGACGTGGCCGAATTCGTCGATCGCGATTCCCATAAAGCCGACCTTCCCCGAAGCATAGGCGCCCAACGATGAGCAGCGAGGTAAGGAGAACAATAGGAAGAGCGCCCCGATCGAAGCTGAGATAAAAATCATCGCCAAAGATGGGTCGTTCGAAGAGCTGTCCTACGACGAAGAGCACAGCCGCGGAGATCATGCAGGCGGCGATCGCGTGGCCAAGAGCACTGGGATCGCGGGCAAAACTCTCAGCCAAGGTAAGGCTGCCGCGTTGCATAGTCAGCCAGGTATTGAACGAGCCAAGGTTATAGCCCAACAGAATCGTCATGCCGTAGAGCGCGGTCAGGCGGAGAGGCGCGGAGCGAAAGACGACATCGATCAGAACGTAGATTCCGATCAGGGAACCAATCAGCGCGCCCAATACGAACATGACACTGGTAGGGAAGGCCCAGACAGCTGCCCCGAATATCCCGAGCAAGAAGGGAATGTGCAGCAGGTAGGTCTGGCTTTGGCGGGCACAGTTTGACCCGAACGGGCGGCGTCGCTCATGCGCCCCAATCTCGAAGGACCGTGGCCTAACGCGCGCTGGGAGAGTTGACATAAACGTCGGCCGCGACCGCTTCCTGTTTCCATAGCTAGTCTACCGTGCGGTGCGTCGGGTTCGGATACACGCTCCGGCCCGAGAGCTGCGCCGGAGGCGACGGTGGGCGACACGGCGGCACGGAGAATGGTCTCAACGACAGCCATGTTTCGCCAGGGATTGTTCAGATACCGCTGCCTTCCGGCGGTTGCGATCGCCTGGCGTCGCGGAGCGTCGTTGAGCAAGGCCAGACATTTAGAGGCGCATTCCTGCGCGGTGCTCCAAAAGACGGCTTCGCGGTCTTCTTCATACAAGGCGAGGTGTTCGGACGTTCTCTCGGCGCACAGAAGGCCACCCAGAGAAGGTATCTCCATGCTGCGAGTGGTATGCTGATCGCGGTTTCCTTTGGAGAGCAGGCCGAGGCAGACCTTGGACGCGCTGATCGCCTTCGCGTAGTCTTCGGCGCTGCCGGTATGGGCCGGACGCCAGTGAGGCCGGAGCAGCGGCCACTGCGGGAGGCGATGATAATAGTTGCCAAAGATGGTGAGGGGGACTCCAAGTCTCACGAGTTCGGCCAGGAACGGTCCGCGCTCGGGAAAGGCGGTACCGACGAAAACAACTTCGGATCTCCACTGACGCTGCTCTTCGGCGCTGAGTTGGCGCGGGGAATGGGCGATCTCGTCGGCGGACATGAAGACCCGCAAAACGTTGCGTGCACCGTGCTCATAAGCCTCCTGGACGTTGCAGGCGCGCACGACGACGAGTAGATCGTAGCCGGGGAGAGCGTTGAAAAACTGTCGCCAGCGCAGCCTGTCGCGACCTCCGAAAGGATCGTCGATGGTGTAGCACAGGACCCGGGGGATCCGAGCCTTGAGGTCCTTCAAGAATGCGGGGCTGATCAAAGTTCCTTGTTCCACCCATGCCAGATCGAAATTGGAAGAGGTTTGGCTCCGCTCCCTCAGCGCGTGATGCGCGCGACGGCGAACAATCTCAGCTACCCCGAGAGAGCCCGCGTACCATTGCAACAGGCTGACGATTCGGTTTGCAGGCAGCAGCGCGCAGGGGTCAATGTGTACCACCTCGTGGCCGAGGCGAACCAGGGCTTCCTTGCGGTGCTTTGACGTCCCGGAGTTGGGACCAAGGTGCAGGATTTTCAAGTTCTGAACCCCATGAGGCTGCCTGGCCAATGGCTTCGATCTTCACTACGGCAACGCGCGTCTAGCGGTTGTAGATGACCAAGCCGGTGGTAATGGCGATCGCCGCCTCTATGCCGCGGTATCCGAAGGTCTTGAGTTGGCTCGACGGGACCCAGATGATGTCGCCATCCTTGAGCGGCAGATCGGCCTGTTCGCCCTTCAGCAGCTTGGCGAGATCGAGCACATATTCCTGCCTTCCGCCGTCGACTTTACGAATCAATCTGGTTTTGCTGAGCGAGGCCGTCCGGTTAGGGCCGCCAGCTAGCGAGATAGCCTGGGCGGTGGACAGCGGGTCATTGTTATCTACCAGAAAGCCGCCGGCCTTGGCGACATCCCCAACGATATAGACCACTCCCGCTTTTGCGACGACGATTGTGTCTCCGGGAAAGATCTCCGGGTTCAGTTGAGCGGCGAGGTGATCGGGGCCGGCCTGCAGGGCGATGTTTTGTGGATGATCGGGGTCGTCACGGTGAATGATCGAAACGGTTTTGCCAGCAGTGGAGGAAAGTCCGCCCGCGATGGCCAGCATGTCGAGCAAGCGGCGTTTGCCCAAAGTCGGATAAATACCCGGCTGGCGCACCTCGCCGGTGAGCGTGGCGCCTTGCGAGGCATACTCGGTGATGAAGACCGTCACGTGAGGTTCGAGGAGGAGGTTACGGCGGCGGAGCTCGTCCTCGATGGCGCGGGCAGCCTGATCTGCATTGAGGCCGCTCAGCTCGATGCGTCCGATCACGGGAAGATTGGCGAAGCCGTCCTGGGTAACACGGACGTGGGTGGAAAGCTCGGGTGTATCGAAGACCTCGATATCGAGCAGGTCGCCGGGCCCGATGTCAATGGCCGGTGAGTTAGCCATCGAGGAACTATGGCGTGGTGTCTGGGTTTGTTCTTCGACCGGCGTGGCCGCAGTGCCGGGAGCCTCCTGACCGTAAGAGGGGCGAACGGAGAGAAGCAGACAGAGCATGCCGCAGCCGAGCGTCCCAAGGAAGATGCCGGCTCGAAGGCGCGAAGGCCTGCGGCTACTCTTCATTTTCGCGGACCCCATAGCCACCGCCGTAATTCTCCGAGTAGTCGTAGTCATAGTTCTTCGAATAGGTGTAGTAGTTTTCGAGGCGTAGATCGACATCATTGACGACGATGCCGATGACCCTGGCCTGGGCGCGGCGAAGCAGCGATCGGATTCGCAGCAGCGCCTTGCGGCGAGTGCTCGCAGAGCGCACGACGATGACAGTGGAGTCGGCAAGCGGGGCCACGCTGAGCGAGTCGGCAACCGGCAGCACGGGAGCGGAATCCAGGATCACGTGGTCGTATTCCAGCTTCCACTGATCGATCAGGGATTCGAGATGGTGCGATGCCAGGAGCTCTCCGGGATTGGGAGCGATCGGGCCGCGGGGTAGCACGAAGAGGTTGGGCAAATCCTTCAGAGGCCGCTGATAGGCGCTGGCGCCGGATTCACGGACCAGTACCGACGAGAGTCCTTCGCGATTGGGGATGCGAAACTTGAGGTGGAGGGTGCCGCGGCGCAGGTCGGTGTCGACCAACAGCACGCGTGCGTCGCGACGCGCGAAAGAGACGGCCAGGTTGGCGGCAATTGTTGACTTACCCTCGGCAGCCAGGCTGCTGGTAATGAGCACAACGCGGCCTTGGTGATCGACTGACGAGAGCAGGATAGAAGAGCGCAGCGTTCTGAAGGCTTCTGCGCTTATCGATTGCGGCGCTACGTAGGAAACCAGATCGGGCCCGAACGCGGTATCCGGGTCGCCGGCCGACAGCGGAGCCTGATGCCCGTAGTTGGCCTTGGCCGACTTGGCTGCGCCGCTGAATCGCGGCACCACGGCGAGAGCCGGTAAACCGGATATCGCTTCGGCGTCCTCCGAGGTGCGGATGGTGTCGTCCATCGTCTCGAGGAAGATAGCGAGCGAAATGCCGAGGAACAGGCCAATGAGCGCGCCGAAGCCGTAGTTGGTTCTCTTGACCGGCGCTACCGGGAACGCCGGAACTTCGGCGCGATCGACGACGTTCACATTGTTGGAATTGAGTCCGGCCGTCACGCCGGCTTCTTTCAATTTCAACTCCAGGGCGTCGTAGAGTTCTTCGGTCGATTCCGCTTCGTGCTTCAAAATCTCATAGTCGGCGGAGGAGTCGCTGACGCGGAACGCCTGTTGCTTTACCTGGTCGAGCCGATCCTGCAAGAGCTTCTGAGTGTTGACGGCGGCGTTGTATTCCTCTGCGAAGCGTTTGAGCAGGTTGGTGATTTCGTCGTCGATGTCGTTCTGGACGGCAGACAGTTGCTTGTTGATCTCACGCACTCGAGGATAATCGGCGCCATATTTTGACTTGAGATCCGCGGCCTGGACCATCAACTCGGCCTGCTGCGACCGCAGAGTCATGAGCGTCGTCGTCGGCGCCACCGAGACGAGCAACTCGGGGTTGCGGGTCTGAGCCAGGTGGTAGCGCGCCTCCTTGACGATGCGGTCGGCTTCGGCCTGGAGGAGCTGTTCATTGACCATGCGGAGGCTGTCTGTGACCAGGTTGCCGCCCTCAGTGTCAATGCCGATCAGGTTGTTTTCCCGCTGAAACTGGGCGACCTTTCGCTGCGCCTCAGCGGAATGCGCTTTGAGTTCGTTGAGTTCGCCCGAGAGCCAATTGGAAATCCGCAGCGTGCCTTCATACCGGGAGCGAAGATCGAGTTCCAGATATTGGTCCACGAGTGCCTGCGCAATCACGCTGGCCTGCACCGGATCCGGATCCCGATAATGGATTTCAACCAGGTCGGTGTTCGGAATCGACATGACCTGCAGGTTGGATCTGAGGATGTTCAACAGCACAACCCGCTGAGCGGGGGTCAGCGGTTTTCCTGCAACGTAGGGGGAACCCTTGAATACCTCGGAAAATGGCTTCTTGGTATAGAGATTCTGCGATTGAATGACGGCGTAAATGACTGAGTCGCTCTGCAGTATGCGTACCTGGGTGAGCAGTCTTGTGGAAGTGTCCTGGCCCATCTTGTTGTCCATCACATCGGAAATCCCGATATTTGTGGACTGGGAAGGGTTAATGTCGACGCGTGCCACCGATTCGTAAACCGGCACCGTGAGGTAGGTCAGGATGGCGGCCACGATAACGCCAAGGAGAAAACAAGCCAGGATTACCCACCGGCGCTTGAGAAGAATCTTGCGGAAGTCCGACGGCGACAGAATGAATTCCTGACGCTCGGAGTGCTCCGGCTGACTCGTTAGATGAGCGTCCTGCTGCCGTTCGGATGCTACTTCTGGCGCTTGCATCCCGCAGGCTCCTTCACAATCGTCATTAGGCGTTTCTGGTGCTTTCCGGGGCCGGCGAGAGATCTTTGGAGGCGATCATATTCGCGCTGTCGCAAAACGCCGAAACTGTTGGCCCCGCTTTGCTCTAAAGCTCTCTTCGCTCTGTCGAACCGATCTAAGGTGAGGCTAACACACCGCGATTGTATTCCTTGGCCGATGTTGGTAACCAGGCTGCCTCTATTTCGGTAATGACACACCGCCGATTGGTTGAATACTGGAGTGGAGCATTTGCCTTGTAGAGATGTACGATTAAATTGGTCGGAATTACGGTATATTCAATGCAGCGGCCCTGGAAGCGGACCGGAGAGACGCAATTCGGGCGGAGCGAGCAAGTTGATGGCGTTAAGCGAGCTAGGGATCGGTCAGGATGCGGTGGTATCCAGGCTAGACCTGCCCGAGGAAGTGCAGCACCACCTGATGCATATGGGATTTATCCCCGGGGCCAGAGTGACGGTATTGCGCCGGGCCCCGGCTGGCGACCCCACGGTCTTCGCGATCGATGGCCTGGAGATCGCGTTACGCCGGGACACGGCGAGTTCGATCCGAGTGCGCCAGCCTAACGAACTGGCGAGCGGGAAGGAAGGCTAGAGATGAGTTGTTGCACCCCGGTGTCGGTTGAGCTTCCTTCCGGACCGAGAACGCCGGGCAGGATTCAGACGGTCGCCCTTGTGGGCCCACCAAACTCGGGGAAATCAACGCTCTTTAACCGCCTGACTGGCCTGCGGCAAAAAGTGGCCAACTATCCGGGCGTGACTGTCGAGCAGCGGATCGGCAAGCTGAGCGGCATTGGGCGCAGCGACTTGTTGCTGATCGACCTGCCGGGAATCTACAGCCTGAGTTCGTACACAGAGGACGCGCGAGTCGCAGTCGACGTGCTGCATGGCGCGATGCCCGGAACCCCGGCTCCAGACGCTATCTTGCTGGTGCTCGACTCCATGCATCTGAGCCGGCAGCTCATGCTGGCCGGGCCAGTACTGGAGCTGGGTCTGCCGACGTTGATTCTGCTGAATATGAGCGACGTGATGGAGGCGCGCAACGGCGAGGTTGACTCGCTCGCGCTGGCCCAGGAACTGGGCGCTCCGGTGGCCAAGATCAGCGCTACTCGCGGCACTGGGCTTGATGCGGTGCGGAATTTTCTGGCGCGGAAGAATGCGGAGGTTCAACGGCCGCTGCAGTTGCCGATCATGGGGAACGCCGCGAGCTACCGGCAATGGGCGACTGGCGTCAGCACGCGAACCAAATATAAGGCGCCGCTCTCTTCTGAGACGACGCGAAAACTCGATCGAGTGTTGCTGGACAGGATATGGGGGCCGCTGCTTTTTCTGGCAGTGGTGGTGACGTTGTTTCAGGCGGTATTCACGCTGGGCCAGCCCTTGAGCGATGGGTTTCAGACGATTCTGGATGGGGCCGGCGTTCGAGTTGGCGCCCTTCTGCCAGCGGGTTGGATCCAGTCCTTGCTGGTCGAGGGCGTCTGGAAGGGCGTTTCGGCAATCCTGGTATTTTTGCCGCAAATTCTGCTGCTCTTTCTGTTTATAGGGGTGCTGGAGGATTCCGGCTACCTGGCGCGCGCGGCGCTGATCGCCGACCGTGTAATGCGGGCAATCGGGTTGAATGGAAAGGCTTTTATTCCACTGTTGTCGGCCTATGCCTGCGCAGTTCCGGCGATCATGTCGACACGTACGATCGAGAACAAGCGCGATCGGATTGCGACCATCCTGGTCACTCCGTTTATGACCTGCTCGGCGCGGATTCCGATCTATCTGCTGATTATCGCGGCCTTTATTCCGAACCGCCCGCTGCTGGGAGCGTTCTTTGGGATGCGCGCGGCGGTGATGCTGGGGTTGTACTTGCTGGGTTTTGTGGCAGCGCTGGTCACGGCGCGGCTGCTCAAGTCTTCGATCCTGAAGGCCTCGTCGGCGCCCTTTATTCTGGAACTGCCGCAGTACCGGCTGCCCACTCTGCGTTCGCTGGGGCTGCGCCTCTTCGATCGCGCTAAAGTCTTCGTGAAGCAGGCGGGGACGGTGATCCTGGCCGTGACTCTTGTGCTCTGGTTGCTGAGCCATATTCCGACGCATGGCGGTTCATTCCCGCAACTGGCGGACAGCTTCATCGGCAAGCTGGGAATGTTCATAGAGCCAGTGATTCACCCATTGGGATTCAACTGGAAGATCGGCATTGGATTGCTGACCTCGGTGCTGGCGCGCGAAGTCATCGTCGGCACGTTGGGGACGCTATATGGGGGCGATCCGGCTACGCAGAATATGACCCTGCAAGCCGCACTTCGGCATGATCTGCATCTCGGCGGGGCGATTGCGCTGGTGGTTTATTTTGCGTTGGCGATGCAATGCACCTCGACGCTGGCGGTGGTGAAACGGGAGACCAATAGCTGGAAATGGCCGGCGGTGCAGTTCGTGTATATGACTGTACTGGCGTATGTAGCGGCGCTGGTGACGAACCAGGTGATCGCGCGGTTCTTCTAAAGCAAATGGAAATCTCAAGCTGCGGCGGAGTTAGCTGCGCTCGTGCTGTGAAAGCGATATCTTCTGTATCCAGCCTCTCGATAAACCGGTCAATTCGTTTGCAAATGCGACTTACCGATCTGGTAGAGCCATGTGCCGTACAGCGACAATAACGTCGGCGAGAGCGTAATCGTTAGCAAGTGGCACAAGGGAAGGCCATTCATCGCGTTTTCATCTTAAGCCCTCTGGTCCAGATCGGCGGAAATTGCCGTTCCTTCTATCGCTACCTCCGAGAAACAGTCAAATAACCAAGTAAACTTAATAGAGATAACCATGATTTCAGTAAGCAATGTGAGCATGCGGTACGGGGCGAAGATCTTGTTTGACGACGTCTCGATCAACTTTATTTCCGGGCGCCGCTATGGCTTGACCGGACCGAACGGCTCCGGGAAGTCGACCTTTATGAAGGTGCTGACCGGTGAACTTGACGCGCAAAAGGGAAACGTTGTGCGTCCGAAGAAAATGGGTGTGCTGCGCCAGGACCAGTTTGCCTTTGACGCCTTTCGAGTGATCGACACCGTAATCATGGGCAACAAAGGCCTGTGGTCGGCGCTCGAAGAGCGAGACAAGATCTATGAGAAGTCCGAGCTGACCGACGAAGACGGCATGAGGCTCGGCGAGCTTGAGGGCATTGTCGGCGAGGAAGATGGCTACACCGCCGAGAGCGACGCGGCGATCCTGCTACAAGGGTTGGATATTCCGGACGAGATCCACGATCGCAAGATGGGCGAGTTGCAGGGCGGCCAGAAAGTCCGCGTGTTGCTGGCGCAGGCGCTTTTTGGCAAGCCGCAGGCGTTGCTGCTGGACGAGCCGACAAACTATCTTGACTTGGACTCGATCCACTGGCTGCAGGATTTTCTGATCAACTTCGAAGGCACGCTGATCACGATCTCGCACGACCGGCACTTCCTGAACAGCGTTTGTACGCATATCGCCGACATCGACTATGAGACGATCATCACCTACACCGGCGGCTACGACGATATGGTGATGGCGAAGACGCAGATCCGTTCGCGGCTCGAGTCGCAGAATGATCAGCGAGAAAAGAAGATCGCGCAACTGAATGAGTTCATCGCGCGCTTCTCCGCCGGCACGCGATCGAGCCAGGTGACGAGCCGCAAGAAAGAGGTCGAGCGTCTGCAAACGACGGAGCTGGCGCGGTCGAACATTCAGCGGCCGTATATTCGCTTCGATATGCTCCGGCCCTCGGGGAAGCACATTCTGGAGATTGAAAAGCTCAACAAGAGCTATGGCGATCTTGAGGTAATCAAGGACTTCAGCGCCAGCGTGCAGCGCGGCGAAAAGATCGCGCTGATGGGGCGTAATGGCCTGGGCAAAACCACCTTGCTGAAGTCGCTGCTCGTCGGCGACAAAGAGATCGACAAGGAGATGCGCAGCGAGCTGCATGACGCCGAGTTCACCAACGACAGCGGCACGGTGAAGTGGGGGCATGAGGCGCAGATCGGCTACTTCCCGCAGGACGTTTCGAATGTGATCGAAAACGGAATGACGGTTGCCGACTGGCTTTATCAGTTCGATCCGAAGGCGACGAAGGAAGATATTCGCGGCATTCTTGGGCAGATGCTCTTCCGCGGCGAAGAGGGCCTGAAGAAGACCGACGCGCTTTCGGGCGGCGAGGCGGCGCGGCTGCTCTTCTGCAAGCTGATGCTGCTGAAGCGGAACATCCTGATCTTCGACGAACCGACCAACCATCTTGATCTGGAATCGATCAATGCGCTGAACGTGGCGATTCAAAAGTATGAGGGCACCGTGCTTCTTGTGACCCACGATCATGACTTGATCGATGAGGTCGCGACGCGAATCTGGCATTTTGACCATGGTGTCGTTGAAGACTTCAAGGGGCCGTATGAGGAGTATGTAGCTGCGACTGCGGCGAGTGCTCGCTAGGAAATGGCCCCCAGCACCGCAATCCTGAATGCGCAGAACCTCGCCAAGTCCTTTGGCGCGACCACCTTGTTTCGTGGCATCTCATTTACCGTCAACGAAGGTGACCGCATCGGCCTGATTGGGCCAAATGGCTCGGGAAAGTCGACGCTATTGCGCATCCTTGCCGGCGAGGTCGATGCTGACTCGGGCGAAGTCGCCTCACGCAAACGCGCTCGGTTGAGTCATGTCACCCAGGATTCGCAGTTTGAGCCGGGCGATTCGGTGCGCGAGGTTATTCTCAAAGCGCTGAGGCGGAGCGGCGTGCCCGAGGCGGAGTGGGAGGGGCGGCTTCGCGACACCCTTGGCCGCGCCGGCTTTGAGGAATTTGATACCGAAGCGGTGACGTTTTCGGGCGGGTGGCGCAAGCGGCTGGCGATCGCCGAAGCGCTGGTGCAGAATCCCGACGTACTGCTACTCGACGAGCCGACGAACCACCTTGATCTGGCGGGGATCGAATGGCTGGAATCGCTGCTTGCCGGTGCTTCGTTTGCTTGTGTTGTGGTGAGCCACGATCGCTATTTTCTCGAAGGCATTGCGACGGAGATCTGCGAGCTGAACCGCGCCTATCCCGACGGAGTGCTGCGCTTCTCCGGCAACTACAGTAACTTCCTGGAGAAAAAAGAAGAGTTCCTGCACGCGCAGGGCAAACGGCAGGAAGCGCTAGAGAACCGCGTCCGCATAGAGAAAGAGTGGTTGCGGCGCGGGCCGAAGGCGCGGACGACGAAGTCCAAAGCGCGCATCGATAAAGCGAATGAGCTGATCGGCGAGCTGGGCGGGATGAGAACACGCAGCCAGACGGCGACGGCAGGGATTGATTTTGTCGCGACCGATCGACAGACGAAGCGGCTGGTTGAGTTTGTTGATGTCGATTATTCCGTTGACGGACGCAAGATTATAAGCGGCTTGAACTTTCCAATCACGGCGGGAATGCGTGTGGGGCTAGTCGGGCCGAACGGCAGCGGCAAGACGACGCTGCTGCGGTTGCTACGCGGTGAGATTGAGCCGGAATCCGGCGAGATCAAGAAGGCGAATCTGCTGCGCACAGTTTACTTCGACCAGAACCGCGTGCTCGATGGCAATCAGACTCTGCGACGTGCACTTGCTCCTGACAGCGATGCGGTTGTTTACCAAGACCGCGTGATTCATGTGGCTTCTTGGGCGTCGCGCTTCCTCTTTACCGGCGAGCAGCTGAACCAGCCGGTAGAGCGGCTCTCGGGCGGGGAACGGGCGCGAGTGTTGATTGCGAACCTGATGCTGCAGCCAGCCGATCTGCTGCTGCTGGATGAGCCCACGAACGATCTGGACATTCCGACGCTGGAGATTCTGGAAGAGAGTCTGCTTGAGTATCCCGGCGCGCTGATGCTAGTGACGCACGACCGCTTTATGCTTGATCGCGTCTCAACGATCGTGCTGGGGCTGGACGGCCTTGGCAATGTCGAGCGATTTGCCGACTACAGCCAGTGGGAAGAGTGGCAAGCCGAGCAGCTGAAGCAGGTTGGGAGCAAGGGAAATGGAGAGTTGGTAAACACTCCCGCGGGAAAATCGAATTCCAATAACGGCGCACCGGCCGGTTCATCCAAGAAGAAGTTATCGTATCTTGAGGCTCGAGAGTTCTCCACGATCGAGGAGCGTGTCGAGGCTGCCGAGGAGCTGCTCCAGGCCCGGCGCGAAGCTGTCGAAGACCCGGTTGTGGCAACGGATGCGGTCCGCCTTCAGGCCGCGCTTACCGCCCTCGATGAAGCGCAGAATGCAGTTGATACGCTTTATGCGCGTTGGGCTGAGCTCGAAGCAAAACGCGCTTAGTTGAATTTCTACGTTTCATGACTGCAAGCCCGAAACGGGCTGGCCCGGGATCTCTGCGCGCGGCTGATATCGGTTGAGTTCAGGCGCGCCAATAGTCTGGACGCCAGTTCTGGATCGCCTGCTTGATGGCTTTTGGCTCCAGATGGTCCCGTAATATTTTCTCCACCAGCGAAGGAACCTCGGCGTCCGCGGCGAAACGCAGGGCAATGAGCTGCTGCTCGGTAAGCTCCGGAATTTTCGTTCTCAAGGATTCTGGCAAGAGCGCCGAGAGGCGAAGCCGCTCTTCGAGTCGAATCACGCGATCCTGCACTTTGAGGGCATATACGCGGGTCTTGAAGGCGAGCAGAAACGCGCCCAGAGAAAAGATTGCGAGCCAGATGTGCAGGGCGTTAACCCCGTGGAAAAGGAAGACGATGCTGGCGATGAAGCAGCCCAGCAGGACCGGGGCCAGGAAGAAATGAAACAGAGGATCGAGCTTGGCATGGTTAGCGAGGGTTTGCGGGCGTCTTTCGCTCATCTTCTTGCTCCTCCGGTGCTCCTGAAGTGGCGGCCCGGTCAAGGCTGTTATACAACAGCGTGACAATGCAACGACAGCGGCAAGCGAATGTTTTCGCTAGTAGTTTCGCGGAATACCAAGTAGACTTCGGCTGACTCACGTAACTGCTTGGTTGTTGAACCCAAAAATCAGGAGCTTTGCTATGCCCCTCTCAAAGAAGTTAGGCGCCGAGTTTCTCGGCACCTTCGTGCTCGTCTTTGGCGGTTGCGGCAGCGCTGTGCTGGCGGCAGGTTTTCCCAAACTAGGGATTGCCTTCGCGGGTGTAGCTCTGGCTTTCGGCCTTACGGTACTCGCCATGGCCTTTGCGGTCGGCCACATCTCCGGTGCGCATTTCAATCCAGCTATTACGGTCGGGCTTATGGTCGGCAAACGGTTTCCCGCCGCCGAAGTTCTGCCGTACATCATTGCCCAGGTGGTTGGCGCTATCGTCGCCTCGCTGGTTCTGTATTCAATCGCCAGCGGCGGTCCGGGATTTAGTATCACCGGCGGCTTTGCTTCTAACGGGTTTGGCGAACACTCCCCGGGCGGTTATTCGCTGTTGGCCTGCCTGATCGCGGAGATTGTCCTGACGGCGATCTTCCTGATCGTGATCATGGGGTCGACGGACAAGCGCGGGGTGCCGGCAGGGTTTGCTCCGATCGCCATCGGACTGGTGCTGACGCTGATTCACTTGGTTAGCATCCCGGTCACGAATACCTCAGTCAATCCGGCGCGCAGCACGGGGCCGGCGCTGATTCTCGCCATGTTTGGGGGCGGAGGCTGGGCGTTGGGACAGCTATGGCTCTTCTGGGTTGCGCCGATCATCGGAGGCGCTCTGGGTGCAGGTTTATACCTTGCCGTGGCCGGCGACCATGATCCTAAACTGCCGTAATGATGCGTTTTGTCGCGCCTCCACCAAAAGGTGGACGAAAAAACCATGCGGGGGACTGACGACAGAGGGTTCAGGGACGGCTACTCTGAATCTCGATACAGTCTCCCAAGCCCCGATCCGCGAAGAGCGATCGGGGCCTTCTTTTTGGGGAACGATGCCCTCTTGCCTCAGCGGGTTCGTGGGGCTTGTGCAGAAGCGTGGCCGGCGTAGTAAGCTGGCACTGAATTCGTTGGACATCCTATGGACAAATCTGGCGTCTCACGCCGCAATTTTGTGAAATCCGGGATATCGGCTGGTTTGGCGATATCTGTTGGGGCTGGCACCGCGTCCGCCTCCTCATTGCAAAACACCACCAGCGATGTCGTCGCGCGCAAAGGACGCATCAAGCAATCGGTGTGCCGCTGGTGTTACAAGGACATCAAGCTAGACGATCTGTGCGCCTATTCGGCGAAGATCGGCCTGAAGGGCGTCGATCTCCTGGCCGTAGAGGAGTGGGACGCGCCGCGCAAGGTTGGGCTGATCTGCACGCTGGGCTATGCGGGCGGCGGCACGATTCCGGACGCCTTGAACCGCATCGAAAACCATGCCGCGATCGAAGCGGCGTTCGCGAAAAACATTCCTATCGCCGCGAAAATGGGCGTGCCGAACGTGATTACGTTTTCGGGCAACCGGAAGGGGATGTCAGACGAGGAAGGTGCGGCCAACTGCGTGATCGGCCTGAACAAGTTAAAGAAGATCGCCGAAGACAACAATGTGACCATTGTCATGGAGCTATTGAACAGCAAGGTGAACCACAAAGACTACATGTGTGACCACACCGCCTGGGGTGTCGGGCGTGATGGAGCAGGTCAACTCGCCCAATGTGAAGTTGCTCTACGACATCTACCACATGCAGATCATGGAAGGGCGACCTGATCGACACCATCCAGGCCAACCAGAAGTGGATTGGGCATTACCATACAGGCGGGGTTCCCGGACGGCATGAACTCAACGACAAGCAGGAAGTGCAGTGGGACGGTGTGATGCGCGGTATCGTCGCGACTAATTTCACGGACTACGTAGCGCATGAGTTCATACCTACGGGCGATCCATTGACCAGCCTGCGGCAAGCGGTCGATCTTTGCGACGTTTAGAAAGGGCCGGTGTGGCATGCCCCGGTTAGAAACGCCAGAGTCGCCATTCCTCGCGATTCCAATCTTACGGCGGCCCGAACTTCTAAGCGGAGGAAGTTAGCGGAAGGATGAGCGCTTCGGAGGCCGCCAGACAGCGTGAGATCGAAATTCAGCGAGCCTATTACGCTGAGACCGCCCATTGTTACGACGATACTCATGTCAATCAGGAAGGCGAGCATGACTTCGCGTTGCGTTTCCTGGTAGGGGCTGTCCAGCTCCTTGGCGTTCGTTCCATCTTGGATGTGGGAAGCGGTACGGGGCGGGGATTGCTGGAGTTCACCCGCGTTATGCCAGAGGTTAACTCGGTTGGCATCGAGCCCTCGGCGGAACTTCGCGAGATTGGTTATTCGAAGGGGCTGTCGCGGAGCCAGTTGATCGACGGCGACGCGATGAAACTGGCGTTTGACGATGGCTCCTTCGATCTGGTCTGTGAGTTTGGCGCCTTGCATCACATTCCGGACCCATCCAAGGCAGTCGCCGAGATGCTGCGTGTCTCGCGGAGAGCGGTCTTCATCTCTGACGTCAACAATTTTGGGCAGGGCGGTAAACTCGCTCGTCTGGTGAAGCAGGCGATCAATGCTGTTGGGCTCTGGCCGCTGGCGGACCGGATCAAGACGAAGGGCAAAGGATATGTGATGTCAAAGGGCGATGGGCTGGTGTACTCCTATTCGGTCTTCAACAACTACAAACAAATCAGGGCCGCGTGCGAATCGGTGCACCTGGTCAACACTACCGATGCCGCGCCGGATCTTTACCGGACTGCATCCCATGTAGCTTTGCTCGGAATCAAGCGTCGGACCGCTTCGAACAGCTAAAGCGGCATTTTGTTTCCGGTGTATTCGGGCCTCGCGCTCAACACGCCGGTTAGCTGTTGGCGCAGAGGGGACGCCCGGATTTATGGAAGTCTCCTGCCTCGCCAACCTTGTAAGATAGAGCAAATCCGCAATCCTGCCGGAGGACGTTTGCTCTACTGGCTGCTGTACCAGAAGCTGTTCCCCTACTTTCGCCCATTCCGCGTTTTTCGGTACCTTACTTTCCGCACTGCGTTTGCGACCATTACGGCGTTGCTTATCACCCTGATCATCGGTCCGTATGTGATTGAGAAACTACGCGAGTTCCAGATCGGGCAGTATGTGCGCGACGACGGGCCAAAGGCGCACCAGAAAAAGGCGGGGACGCCCACGATGGGCGGGTTGCTGATCTGCATCGCGATTCTGCTGCCAACACTGCTTTGGTCCGATCTTTCGAATCCCTTTGTGTGGCTGGTTATGTTGTCGACCCTCGCGTATGGGGCGATCGGGTTTGCGGACGATTACATCAAAGTCGTCTCGCGCGGAGCCTGGGGCTGACGGCGCGGTCGAAGATGCTCTTCCAGATATTGGCGGGTGTGGCGATCGCGGTGGCGCTGATTGCCTTGCGTGCGCAAGGTATCTGGTCGAGCCGGCTGACACTGCCATTTATCAAGCGACTGAGGCCCGACCTGGTGTGGGAATCGCTGGGATCGCTTCCACACGTGGGATTTCTCGCCTTCCTTCCGCTGGTGGTATATGTCGTGGTGATCATGGTGGCTGCGAGCAACGCAGTGAACCTGACCGATGGCCTGGATGGGCTGGCGATCGGCTGCACGATCGTGGCGGCCAGCGCGCTGACCGTGCTGACCTACGTCAGCGGGCATGTGGTCTTCTCCGATTACCTTGAGCTGCAGAGGATGCCGTTGCTGGGCGAGGTGACGATCTTTTGCGGGGCGATGGTGGGCGCGAGCATTGGGTTTCTCTGGTACAACGCTCATCCCGCCGAAATATTCATGGGAGATGTGGGATCCCTCGCATTAGGCGGGGCAATTGCGACGGTCGCCATAGTCATCAAGCAGGAGTTGCTCCTTCCGTTTATCGGCGGGGTTTTTGTGCTGGAAGCGCTGTCGGTAATTCTGCAGGTGGGCAGTTACAAATTGCGGAATGGCAAGCGGATTTTCAAGATGGCGCCGCTGCATCACCACTTTGAACTGATCGGCTGGTCGGAGTCGAAGGTGATCGTCCGCTTCTGGATCGCGGCGCTGGTGTTTGCACTCTTTGCACTTACGACGCTGAAACTGCGCTAACAGGGGTATTGCGGCAGCTTCCACATGGTATTGGCGTGGGAGAATAAACTCGGATTGGTGTCTCTCGTTCTCAGCGTCGGGATTGGATCCCGCATTAGCGATTGGCTGATATGGAGTTGAAGGGCAAGAAGATTCTGGTGGTGGGGCTGGGCAAGTCCGGCCTGGCGGCGGCGCTGTTTTTACGGCGACGCGGCGCGCGAGTGACCGTCTCCGATGTGCGCAGCGCCGAGGCGCTGGCCAAGGAGATTCCCGCGCTGCTTGAAGAGGGAATTGCGGTCGAAGCGGGCGGCCATGGGCTTGCTGACCTTTCGTCGGCAAGATCTGATTGTCGTGAGTCCCGGAGTGCCGTTGAATACTCCAGAGATTGTCCAGGTGAAGAGCTTTGGCCTGCCCGTGGTTGGCGAGGTCGAGCTGGCGGCGCGGTATCTCAAAGGCAAGGTGCTGGCGATTACCGGATCGAACGGCAAGACGACGACGACGAGCCTTTGTGGAGAGATTTTGGAGGCGGGTGGACTGCCAGTTGCGGTTGGCGGCAATATTGGCCTTCCGGTGATTGCTTTGGTTGAGGAGAGCCGGGACGATGGCTGGTCTGTGCTAGAGGTTTCGAGCTTCCAGCTGGAGACGACGGAGAAGTTCCGCCCAGAGATTGGGGTGATCTTGAATGTGACTCCGGATCATCTTGATCGGCACATCACTTTTGAAAACTACATGGCGGCGAAAGAGCGGATCTTCGCCAAGCAGACGGCGGAGGACGCTCTCGTGCTGAACTGGGACGACCCAGTGACGCGTGCCTCAGGCGAGCGAGCGCCTTCGCGCGTCTTCTGGTTCAGCCGCAAGGAGCCGGTTGAGCGGGGCGCGTACTTGATCGATGGCGAAGTGGTCTTCAAGCCCGCGAAAGACTCGAAGCCGGAGAGCATTGTTGCGGTTGAGAGGATTCCGCTCAAAGGCAGCCACAATGTGGAGAATGTGCTTGCGGCGGTCTGCGCGGGGCGGTTGGCGGGGGTTGAAGCGGCGGCGATACGCAAGGCAGTGGAAGGCTTCCATGCGGTCGAGCACCGGCTCGAGTTCGTTACGACGCTGAATGGCGTCGACTACTACAACGACTCCAAGGCGACTAATGTCGATGCGGCGGCGAAGGCGATCAGCTCGTTCCCCGGCGGCATTCATTTGATTCTGGGTGGCAAGGACAAAAATTCGGACTACACGCAGTTGAGCGCCCTGCTGAAGGAGCGGGTGAAGGCCGTCTACACGATCGGCGCAGCGGCGGACAAGATCGAGAGCCTTATTCGCGGCGACGTAGCGATTGTCAGAGCAGGAACGCTGGTTGCGGCCGTCAATGGGGCGGGTGATGCCGCGATGCCAGGCGAAATTGTTTTGTTGGCCCCTGCGTGTTCGAGTTTTGACCAGTTTGAGAACTATGAGCATCGCGGACGAGTGTTTAAGGAGCTCGTCATGGCCAGAAAGAGGGTGCCAGAATGGCAAAGCGCGTAGGTGTCGACAAAGTGCTCTTCTGCACCACGCTGATTCTGGTGGTGATTGGACTGGTGATGGTCTTCAGCGCGTCGGCCATTATTTCGCAGGGCGCATCCGGCTCGCCATATGGCTATTTGATCAAGCAGGCGATCTGGGGCGTGCTTGGGCTGGCAGGGATGGCCGTAGTGATGCAGATGGACTACCGCAAGCTCAACAACCCCCGCATCATCTTTCCGATGGTTGCGGTTACGGCGTTGTTGCTGCTGGTCGTCTTCGCCATGCCCTCCTCGCATGGCGCGCACCGCTGGATCAAGCTGGGAGCGATGTCGCTGCAGCCCTCGGAGATGGCCAAGCCGGTCATCGTGCTGTTCCTCGCATGGTTTCTGCAGAACAAACTGCACATGGTGAACGATCTGCGGAGCACGCTCATTCCGGCGGCGTTGCCAAGCTTGCTCTTCATCGGGCTGATCGTCAAAGAACCTGACCTGGGCACGGCGCTGGTCTGCGCGGGCGTCACGGCCTTCATGCTGTATCTGGCCGGTATGAACATGAAGTACCTTGTGCTGGCGACGGCGGCGGCGGCTCCGGTGCTGGCTTACATGCTGCTTTTCGTGAAGTTTCGGCGAGATCGAATCCTGGCTTTTCTTTTCCCTGATCGCGATCCATTGGGGATTGGCTACCACATGAACCAATCATTGATCGCTGTGGGAACCGGCGGCCTGTTTGGACGGGGCTATATGGAAGGCGTCCAGAAACTCTATTACCTGCCGGAGTCGCATACCGACTACATCTTCGCGAATATCTCAGAGGAGCTGGGCTTAGTGGGTGCGCTGGTGGTGGTCGCTTTGTTCGTCGTGCTCGGTTATCGCGGCCTGCGCGCGGTTCTGCTGTCTCGCGACCCCTTTGCGCGTTTCCTCGCCTTTGGGATCACGACGAGCATTCTGATTCAGGCTTTCTTTAACATCAGCGTGGTGTTGGCGCTTGTTCCGACGAAGGGGATTACACTGCCGTTCATTTCCTATGGCGGAACTTCGTTGTTTATTACGCTGCTTTCTATTGGAGTGTTGCTGAACATTACGCGGGAGTGCGACTGACTGCGTTGCGAGTACTGATCGCGGGTGGCGGCACGGGCGGGCATGTGATTCCCGCGGTGGCGATTGCCGACGAGCTCCGCTCACGATATGACGCGGAGGTGCGCTTCGTCGGGACGGCACGCGGATTTGAGACGCGGCTGGTTCCGGCCGCTGGCTATGCGCTCGAGGTGATCGAAGTGGGCCAGTTAAAGGGCGTGAGCCTGGCGACTCGTTTGCGGACATTGCTCGATCTTCCTCTGGGTGTTCGCCGTTGTTTTGAAATCCTGAATGCATTTCAGCCGGATGTGGTGGTTGGCGTAGGGGGCTATGCCTCCGGGCCGGGGATGGTTGCGGCGTTGCTGAAGCGGATTCCGACGCTTGCCTTTGAGCCGAATGCGGCTCCGGGGCTGGCGAATCGGCTGGTGGGGAAGCGGGTGAACGCGGCCGCGGTGAGCTTTGCTCCGGCGTGCGAGTATTTCCGGAATGCTAAGGTGACGGGTATTCCGGTGCGGAAGGAGTTCTTTGCTATCGAACCCACCTTAGCCGAACTCGCGGAGAAGGTTCGGCCAACTCTGCGATATATTCCGCCGAGCGATGCTGCTTACCCATCAGGCTCAATCTTCTGGTCTTTGGCGGAAGCCAAGGGGCACGCCTCTTCAACACGATGATGCCTCGGATCGCTCCGCGCTGCTCGAAGTGGTTCCCACGTCTTCATTCTGCATCAAGCGGGGGCGAAACATGCTGAGGCGACCGAAGCGGCATTTCGGGAGTCCGGTGCGGATTCCGCTCGAGGTGGGAAGTTCGGCGTTTCTTGACGATATGCCGCGGCGAATTGCAGGCCGCCAATCTAGTGCTTTCGCGGAGCGGCGCAAGCAGCGTGGCTGAGCTGGCGCCGCCGGCAAGGCCCGCACTGCTGGTTCCGTTTCCGCAGGCGACCGACGACCATCAGCGAAAAAATGCCGACGTGATGGCAGCTGGCGGAGCGGCGCGGAATGCTGACTTGAGGACGGAGATGAGACGACGCGTCTATTGCTCACAACCCTCGTGGGATTGCTATTACGCGATGGCGTCAGAGCTGGAACGAATGGGGGCCAACGCCAAAGCGTTGGCCAAGCCGAA
This sequence comes from uncultured Acidobacteriaceae bacterium, assembly GCA_963742015.1. Taxonomy (GTDB): domain Bacteria; phylum Acidobacteriota; class Terriglobia; order Terriglobales; family Acidobacteriaceae; genus Acidisarcina. The sequence continues at coordinate 110,555 of CAVUKL010000029.1, forward strand.
TGCGGCTACCGATATTGCGGCGATGGTTGCGGAGTTGGCGGGGCATAGCAGCCCCGCCTGAAGACACGAATCTCTGGTCAGCCCAGACCACGACTACTGCGGAGGCGGCGTGCTTTGCGGCGCTGCAGGCGGAGGAGGCGGCGGGGCGTTTGGGTCGAGCTGGGCGATGAGTTCGATGTCGAAGATCAGGTCGGCTTTTGGTGGAATCGGACCGCGTCCAGCTGCTCCATAGGCGAGCTGCCAGGGGATGAAGAGACGGCGCTTGCCGCCGACGCGCATCCCGTCGAAACCTTCGTCCCAACCGGGGATTACCATGTGCCTGCCTTGAGTGAACTCAAAAGGCTGACCTCGGTCGACGGAGGAGTCAAACTTGGTGCCGTCATGCAGCCACCCGGTATAGTGGACGGTGTATTTAATGCCCGGCTTGGCCAGCTCGCCGGTGCCGATCTTCGCGTCGATGTATTTCAGGGCGAACGCAGTCTTGGGGATGCCTTTGATCGGCGGGATGTTTGGCGGAAGCTTCATGGCGCTAGACGACGCGGCGGTCCCAGCGGCCGGTTTATGCGCCGCAGGCTTCGGGGTAGTTGTCGTCTGGGCGTAGGCGCATGTCGAGGTGAGTGCGGCCACTAGAAGGGCGTAGGAGAAGCGGTTAGGGATGATTTTCATGATCGAAAAGTGATGGTAGCACGAAGGGCTTCCAGGACGAACCCGATCGCGCCCGCATGGAATACGATTGTCAGCGTGCGGAGTCTAAGCTGTAAGTAACGAATGCGAATCCGGATAGCTCAATTATTGTTTGCTTCACTGATCTGGTTTCCGGTTGTAGCCGGGGCGCAGAGTTCGGGTGGAGCGGGCATCGGCATCGGACCCGTCACCAGTAATTCTGTCCAACAAGATAAGCCTGCCACGCCGATTTCGGTCCCGCCGATCCGCGTCAACGTGAAGCTGGTGAATGTTTTCGTCAATGTCACGGATGCGAATGGCGCGCCGGTCGGCGGGTTGACCAAAGACAACTTCATCCTTGCCGAAGATGGGCGGTCGCAGAAGATCGCTGTTTTTGACCGCGAGTCGGCGGTGCCGCTCCAGATTGTGCTGGCAATCGATACCAGCGGCACGGTGCATAAGGATATGAGCATCGAGGAGCATGCAGCACGCGAGTTTGTCCATGCTCTGCTGCGCCCGGTCGATCAACTCGACCTGATGGAGTTCGCGTCAGACGTGCGCGAGGTGGTTCCGTTTACCAACAATCTTCACCAGATCGACAGCGGGCTCGAACGGCTGCGTCCCGGCGAGGCAACGGCTCTCTATGACACGATCTTTCTGGCGTCGCAAAGTTTGGCGGGGCGGCCCGGGCGCAAGGTGCTGGTTCTGATTACCGACGGCGACGACACGGTGAAAGGCGTGGATTATCCGCGTGCCTTGGAGGCGGCGCTGCGCTCGGAGGTCCTGGTCTACAGCATCATCGACGTGCCAATTGCCTCTGACGCGGGCCGCGACACCGGCGGCGAGCACGCGCTGATCACGCTCTCGCAGGATACGGGCGGGAAGCATTACTACGCCGAGTCATCGGAGCTGGAATCAGCGTTTCAGAAGGTTTCCGAGGACCTTAGGACGCAGTATTTGCTGGGGTATTATCCGTCGGGGCATTCGACCTCGCCGGATTTTCGAACGATCTCGGTTGCATTGACGGGAGTGGTTGGGGCTTCCGACTATTCGTTGCGGCATCGGACAGGGTATTACCCGACAAAGTAGGTACTAAGAACGCAGGGACTGGGGACATAGCTCAGGTCCTGCTATTCAGGTGATTCCCGAACCCCCTTGCCGGGACTCTTATCCGTAGCGCGCGAAGCGCGGTGGTGTGCAACAGCTACCGTAACGGGGGTCGTGTCTGTCCTACGTCGTATCTCCTTAATCCCTAGTTTCTAGTCCCTGATTTTCACCATCAGCGGGATCTCTACCGAGCCGACGCGGTCGGAGGTGAGGTCGTGGATTGCGGCGCGGAGGTAGACTTCGCCTGCGGGAAGATCGATCTGCTGGTGAATTTGAAGGCCTTTTTGCATCGCCTGCTTATATTGGTCTTCGTTCATATTCACGGTGAAGGCTTTGTCAATGTAGTTGAGGCGCGCGCCGTCACGGTCGTAAGCGACGGCGACGAACTCGAGCGAGGCGTGGTTGAGGCCGTCGGGGGTTTCGGTAATGCTGGCGTTGTGCAGGTCGGCGGCGTAGTCAAGGGCATAGCGTTCGAGCGGGCCTTTGACATTGGGCGAGAGATCGCCAGCGGTTCCGGTTTGGGCCGGTGCTCCTTTGAGAGACGGTTCGCCGAAAGGCAGAACGCGCACTTTGAAGACGATCTCGGAAAATGGGGGCGCGCCGCGCAGCAGTGCCGCCGTCACGCTGCTGACCGGCGCATTAGCGGCAGGCTTTTTGGCCGACTCGGCCACGTAGCCGCGCCGGTAGATCAGCTTGTACGACGGAGCGTCAGGCACGGCGACCTGGATTTTGTGGAAGCGTCCGTCGTCAGTCTTATCTGCGGGAATATAGGCAAGGGTGTAATAGTTAGCGCCATTTTGGATTGCCGCTGCGACGGCCTCTTGGATACCGTTGGTGTCGTAGTAGGCGTGGCCGCCCGTCTCTTCAGCGATCTGCTGCATTGTGGCGTGTTCCGCTGCAGTCTGCTGGAAGAACTTGGCGCCGCTTTGGGTGTTGCGCGGGGGGTTGGCGGTTCCGCCGAGGCTGCCCGAGCCTCTGGAGCCGCGCCGTGAGCCGGAGCTGCCCATCATGTTTCCGCTGCCGCTGCTGGCGATGCTCGACATTCCACTGCCCGGCATCTGGGCGCTGAACTGAGGATCGTTGAAGAGGCCGCGCGCGTCGACGGGGTAAACGGCTACCCGCGCGGCGGTAAGCATCGCGGTGGTTTCGCTGACCTCAGGCGCGTAACTGCGCATGGCCTCGAAGGGACTCTGCAGAGTTTGGTCGGGATCGAGGCTGATGGGGAACGATCCGGAGAACCAGATGAGGTTCTTGCGGCCGGGAATTCCGCGCAGATAGCGGGCCAGCTCCTGAAAAGCATCGAGGGTGTAGCGGACGCGCAGGTCCATCTGGAAGGCTGCGTAGTCGGCCTCGAACTGCTGGATGCTGGCCATTGCGTCGGAAGTCGCACCCATCTGATTTAAGGTGTCGTTCATGTCTGACATTGTCGTGTCATAGGGATCGGCGAGGAGCGCGGACTGGTTGGGTAGCGTGGTCTTACCGATGGCCGTTTTGCTGCTGAGTGCGGCGAGCAGCGGCGTTGAGTCGCTGGTGACGCCCTGCACCATGCGCAGCCGAGAGGCGAGGGTGAAGATGCCGATACGCGCGCCGGGCGGAATGTTCTTGAGATAGGAGATCATCTGCGCCCGCGCGTAGGCCTGGTCGGCGATGGGTGTGTTCAGCGCGTCGAGCAGGAGGACGTTGATCGCTCCCGGGAGGGGTGTTTCCGGGATATTGGAGTAGATGTTAGGGGGCAACGCGGGCGGTTTCTGGATGGTTGCGGGATCGACGGCGCGATGCTCCTCGAGGGCGATGAGCTTTTGCTCTTTGCCATCTTCGAGGAGGCGGAATTGGTCGCGCGGAATGCCGTGAATGGCGTCCTGACCGTTGCTGACCAGGACATCGACGAGGACGAGCGCTGCGGTGCTCTTGAAGACGGCAGGCGGCGCGGACTGCGCCGGTGGAGTGGCGGTCGCTGTTGTCTTCGGCGCGGGAGAATTGGGGGACGACCATTGGGCGAGGTCTGGAACGACTCCAACGCAAAGAAAAGCTGCGAGAACGGCTGTGAACCTTGCGGAAGGGACGTTGCGCAGACGCATAGGGAAAATCCAGGCTCCGACCGTTAAGCTATTGTCGCCTGACTTGAGGCAGAATAAGAAGGGTTTTAGCTCTGGGAGCTGGCGGCAGCGCGAGCTCACGCCGCATCTATATACTGGTAATCGTCTAATGCCGAAGGATGTGGTTGGTCCGGATTTTGGAAAGTACCGGAAAGCGAAGGAGATGTTCTTATGACTACAGAAGAAAAACAGGGCAGTGGTTTCAGCTGGTTTGTGGCGGGACTTGGGCTGGGCGCGTTGTTGGGCGTCCTCTACGCGCCGAAAGCAGGCCGCGAAGTTCGCGAAGATGTAGCCAACAGCGCTCGGGATGGCGCGGAGTATCTGAAGCAACGTTCGCGCGAGACCGCCGACCAGGTCGCAGTGCTGGTCGAAAAGGGCAAGGCGCAGGTCAGCGACTATGTGGGCCAGGGCAAAGAGTACATCGATCGCGGGCGTGCCACCGTCGAGCAGGTGGTAACTCAGGGACGTGGGTTTGTGCAGCAGCAGGCCGATAAGGTGGCTGCGGCGGTCGACGCGGGTAAACAGGCCTATCAGACCACGACCGCCGTTGAGCCGCCGACGAATGGCACGGGCGCGTAAGCAGCTGCAGAGACTTTAGACGCGTTGACGGCATTGCCGCAGTGGCCTTTCCGAGATTCGGGAAGGCCACTGCGTTTCATATCGCTTCGGCAGCGGATAAGCAACATCAGTGAAGGAGAACGACCTTATGCAGCTGGGCAATATGCAATGGGGCACTCTGGAGTACGTATTTGCGGTCTTCGCCATCGCGACTGCGGTTGGTGTGCTGCTGCAAGCCGGCATCATGCTGGGTTTCTTCATCGCGTTTATGAAACTGCAAGGCAAGATTTCAACGATTCTGACCCAGATCACAGAGCACGCGATGCCACTGATCGCGTCGTCGAAGGTCACGCTCGAAGAACTTGCGCCCAAGGTGCAAACCATCAGCGGAAACCTGGCGGAGATCAGCGAGTTGCTTAAAGAGGAAACTCATACGATCAAAACATCGGTCGATGAAGTGCTGGAGAAGACGCGTGCACAAACCGCGCGGGTCGACGAGATGGTCAGCGGGACACTGGATGGAATCTCCCAGGCGAGTGCGACGATCCAGCACGGAGTTGAGGTCCCTTTGCGGCATGTTTATGGGATTTTCAATGGACTGAAGGCTGCGTTCGAGACGTTCAAGAGCACTCCAGCCGAACCCGTTCATTCTGCGAGCAAGGTGGAAGAGCCTGTGGTTGTGGTTGTTGAAGAGGTGGTTGTGAGCAAGGCAGGCGTTTAGGCCTTTCGGGTAGGAGATTGTTCCCTCCGCGGCTAAAGCCGGCTCACATGGCTAGAACCTTTGGCACGGCTGAAGCCGTGCCCCTTCAAATACAGAACCAACTCACGGCGCGTCAGGCGATCCAGCCGCCGCCGACAACTTCGTCTCCGTCGTAGAAGACGGCGGCCTGGCCAGGCGTGACGGCGCGGGCTGGCTCGTCGAAGTTTGCGATCAACTCGTCTGCTGAATCCATGCAAATTGTTGCCCAAGCTGGCTCATGGCGATGGCGAATCTTGATCTTCACACGCATCTCTCCGCGGAGTTCCGGAATTGAAATCCAGTTGAGACGGCGTGCGCGCATGGTGGACTGCATGAGATCGGCTTCGTTGCCGACCTTGACCTTGTTTCCTTCTCCACCAATCTGGATAACGTAGAGCGCGGCGGGCGACTCGACGCCGAGGCCCTTGCGCTGGCCGACGGTGAAGTTGTGGACGCCGGTATGGCGGCCGATGACCTCGCCTGAGGTTGAGACTAGCTCGCCAGAGGAGTCGGGCATGGGCTCACCCTGCTCTTCGAGATAGGCGTCGATGAACTTCTTGTAGTCGCCGCCGGGGATGAAGCAGATTTCCTGCGAGTCGGGCTTGTTGGCCGTAGCGATGCCGAACTCGTGCGCCATCTCGCGGACGCGGGGCTTCGTGTAGCCGCCGAGCGGGAAGAGAGTGCGGGAGAGCTGCTCCTGCGTCAGGCCGAAGAGGAAGTAGGTCTGGTCCTTACTTGTGTCGGCGGGGCGCTTGAGGATCCAGCGGCCGCGCTCGGGGTCGTATTCGTTGCGGGCGTAATGGCCGGTGGCGATGCGGTCGGCTCCGATCTGTCGCGCGGTAATGAGTAGCTGGTCGAACTTGAGATGGTCGTTGCAGAGCGAGCAGGGGATGGGCGTGCGTCCGGCGAGATACTCCTTAACGAATGGACGAACTACATCGCGCTCGAAGCGCTCCTGCTGGTTGACGACGTAGTAGGGGATATCAAGGTCCTCAGCGACGCGGCGGGCGTCGTAGACATCATCGATCGAGCAGCAGCGGCCCTGCACCTGCTCGGGCATGCCTTCCTTGCCGGCGAGACGGCGCTGGTTCCAGAGCTGCATCGTGAGACCGACGAGCTCGTAGCCCTCGGACTTGAGCATGGCCGCGACGGTCGAAGAGTCGACTCCGCCGGACATGGCGACCGCGATCGTGTTGTTGAGGGCGGACTGCATAAGCTTCTTTGTCGACCGGCGAGGCCCAGGCGCCCGGGGAGGCCCTAGGGTTTCTGATAAATTCCTCAATCGAGTCGAGTTACGGAGCAAATTCCGAACTCGACTCTTGTAAACAAGGAACTTAGCTATAAACTCCCTGTTTTGAATAATTTGTCAGGGAGGAGAGCGACCCTGCGCGGGCCTAAACCGCTTTCTTTCATCCTTATTCTTATTCTACCAATTTGGACCCTTTCACTACGCCAAGTTTGGGGAGTTTTTATCTTGAAGGAAACAAGCGAGTTAGCGAGAGAACGGGAAGTAGGGGGGCTTGACATCGCTGGCGACGCCGCCAGTGTCAAGGGCGCAGTGTCTTTGGGTTCATCTAGAATCTGGACGCTGCTTCGATCGGCGACCTCCCGGCCTATGCCTGTCGTTCCGGTACGGCCTCTCTCAATGCTGTTCTTTGCCGACGAGCACTTTGAACTGAGAGAGGCGGTTTGGTTGTGACGGATCCGCAGCGAAGCACCCAAAACAAGAGAACGATGAGATACGCGCCCGCATTTCCATACGACCAGAGAGAGAAAAGGTGGGCGTCGTGGTGAAGGGAAGCCAGACACTTTGCGGATTGCGACAAGATACTGCTTCCACCGATGACAGCAAGACCAATGAGAACTGATCGTCTCCACGGAGTTAGTTTGACGAAGAGAGACCAGGCGAAGAGCAGCAAGAAAAGAAAGCCTGCGAACAGGATCCCGCGGTCAGCCGGAACTGGAGAGTGGGCTGGGAGAACTGCAGCGAGAGCTCCGGTAAAGACCGCAGCTAGTAAAAGGAGGAGGGTTATCAGAAGGCCGCGCGGAAGACGCGATTTCGAACCACAGCGCAAAATCGCCAAGGAGAGTTCGACGGCAAGTGCAATCTGCAAGATGATGTCCAGCAGAGAAAGATCGCTATAAAACGTCGCATAGGTTGTTCGCGAGATGTGATGAAAAAGTCCGAACAGGAGGCTTGAACGAACTATGTAGAAGAAAAGCAGAGCGGAAATCAAAACTACCTGTGACGCCATCCGCCGGCTGAATAGAAGAAACAATAGCCAAATTTCCAGAGCGAGGCCGATCGCGAGAATGGTGGTTTGAGCGGTTGCCACGATGCATCTTTCTTAGTCGTTATCGGGTGGAGAGCTGTCCCGGTCCGCTTTGAAGTAATCCGCATTAAACGTCACCGGGACCGGAACGTAGGGTTGTGGTGTCTGGATGTAGTCAAAACAGTCTGCGAAGTCATCAGCCGTAACATCGCGTTGACCTAGATTCGGCAGATTGAAGACCTCTTCCGTGTATCGTAAAAAACCGCTGAACTCGTGGGTCGTATGGGAGATATATCCATGGCGAGCATAGGGAGAGACGATGATGAGAGGAACACGAAACCCGAGGCCCATCGGGTCGACCTGGGGAGGATTAACATGGTCATACCAGCCTCCCCAGTCGTCCCAGGAGATGAAGATCGCGGTCGAGTTCCAGAAGGGACTGGCGCCGATTGCATTGGTGATCGAGGCGACCCAGTCCGGCCCTTCCGCGGTCAATCCCTTACTGGCGTGGTCGGAGTAACTGAAGGCTGGTACGATCCAGGTGACCTGGGCGAGATTGCCAGCCTCGATATCGGTAAGAACTTGAGTATTGGGCGACACGACGTTCGATGCCCAATCCGGGCCGAAGCGGATATGGTGAATCGCGTCAAAGGCGGACCAAATACTGCCGCTCTTGCCGATCGCCGGGGCATAATATTTCCACGTGACCCCCTTCGCATCGAGAATGTCGGCCATCGTCTGGTAATCGAAGCACGGATAGGGACCAGGCAGATCGGTTCCGTTCGGCCCGAGAAGAGCGACCGTTGTTGTGGGAGCTGAATCGCAGCCCCATATTCCTGCTCCTTTCCCGTCGGTCACGGGATTCTCGTCGGCATCGGCCGATTGTCCGGCAATCAGGTACTGATGGGCAACAAAGCTGGGACCGGTGTTGGACTGAAACATACGGTCACCGAGAGTAAAGGTTTGCGCTAGCGTCCAATAGGGCACCGTCTCCGTCTGCGGAACGTAGGCATAGGGGAAGTTTGGGGTGGGGTAGTTCACTTTGGGATGGGTGAAACCGTCCATGAGGCCGTTGTCCCAGTCCTTCCACCACCCGGTGTGAGAGTGGTCGACATCGGTTCCCTGCTCGAAGGGGATCGGCTGGAGAGTAACGGACTGGCCGTGGCTCATGCCCGACTGCAGGGTGTCCGCCCCAGGGAACCCGTTGAAGAGGTTATCGAAGGAACGGTTCTCCTGCATGATGATGACGATGTGCTTGATCGTTGTGGCATTCGTCGGAACCGGCGTGGGAGTGGGCGGAGGAGGAGAAGCCGAACTTCCTCCCCCGCATCCCGCAAGCAGCATAGTCGCCACTAACGCGCCTAATACACAGTAACGAAACATAAGGCTCTCTCCGTGTGGAGACCCTCGATCGCAGAATAAGACGCGGTCTATGAAGATTTGGTTGTTGTCTTGTTGCCCCAAATGCCACCCCGAGGCGGCGTATGAGAGCTTGCTTTTTTCGTTAGATCTCGCGTCGGCACTCGAGATTGAGATATGTATCCAGGCCGGTGCGTCTCCCGCATTCTAAACTCGTGTCAGGAGACACATGGGCATGAATTTTCGACCAACTCGACGTCAGACGCTGGCATCGTTGGCGATTGGCTCCTTTCTATCTGTTCTCAAGGTTCGGGTTGGCGAAGGCGAATTTGTCTCGGCCCAACGTCGTCTTCATATTGGCGGATGATCTAGGCTACGCAGACCTGTCGTGCTACGGACGGCCTGACTTTCAGACGCCGAACATCGACCGTTTGGCATCGCAGGGACTGAAATTCACACAGGCCTATGCGAATTCAGCAGTCTGTAGCGCTACCCGAACGGCTTTGATCACGGGGCGTTACCAGGATCGGTTGCGTGTCGGTCTTGAAGAGCCTTTAGCTGGCCCGGGGTGGCACGTCGGCCTGCCGCCTGATCAGCCGACGCTGCCATCGCTGCTTAAGAAAGTTGGTTATGGAACAACGCTGGTCGGCAAATGGCACCTTGGCTGGCTTCCCGATTATGGTCCGCTCAAGAGCGGCTATGACCACTTTTTCGGATTCCGCGGAGGGGCAGTGGACTATTTCACGCATAAACCGGGAGTTGGACCAATGGTCGAGGAGGACCTCTGGGATCAGGATGCGTAAGTCCACGAGGTTGGTTACCTGACCGATCTTCTTGGAGACCGAGCTGTCGCGGTTGTCAACGAATATGCCAGTCACCAGAGGCCGTTTCTTCTGAGCCTTCACTTCAACGCGCCTCACTGGCCGTGGGAGGGACCCGGTGATGAAGCGGAATCGCGCCGGATCGGTGGGCTTCGCGACTATGATGGCGGTTCGCAAAAGACCTACGCCAGGATGGTCATGGACATGGACAAGCAAGTTGGACGTGTGATGGGAGCGATCGAGAAGGCGCAGATTGCGGAGAACACGATTGTGATCTTTACCAGTGACAACGGAGGAGAAAGGTTCGCTGACACTTGGCCATTCACGGGGAAGAAGAGTGAACTTCTCGAGGGTGGGATCAGGATACCGGCAGTCGTCCGATGGCCCCGAAGGATCCGTGAAGGAACGGTCAGCGATCAGGTAATGATCACAATGGACTGGTTGCCGACGCTTCTTCAGGCAGCCGGCGCGGCCCAGGATCCCGCCTTTCCCTCGGACGGAATGAGCCTGATTCCTGCCTTGACGCAATCGGCGCCACCGGTTCCGCGCAAGCTGTTTTGGCGATTCAAAGCGAACTCCCAGCGCGCCGTTCGTGACGGAGACATGAAGTGGCTCAAGATCCGCGATAACACATTTCTGTTCAATGTCGTCACTGACCCTCTTGAAAGAGCGAACCTTAAGGACAGGCAACCTGAGGTTTACCGGCGGCTGGCCGATGAATTTGCCGCATGGGATGCGACCATGCTTCTGGAAGACCCGAATAGCTATGCGGAACGGATAACTGGGAACATATGGGCGGACCATTATGGCGATGATCCTGATTAGGAAAAGGGAGCGATAGCCATGCGTTCGGCCGCGTTCGTTGCAAGAAGAAATCGGGCAGTCGAGTCGCTCAGCAGGCTCCGCTGACGAGTAAACCTGGTGCGTGAACCCGCGCCCTTGTCTTGTCCGCCTAGAATCAATGCCGGGGGAAAAGCCATGACGGAAAACGAAGACTTACAGAATCTCACCGAGGAGAGGGCATTCCGCGACCTCGGGAAAGCTCTTTTGGCCGGAACACTCGGGGCGAGCCGACTGACCGATTCTGACGCCGAGGAATCCGGGCGCGCCTGGTATGAGACGGTGCTTCCGATTCTGAAGGAACGGATTTGCGGCAATGAAACCATTACCAAACTGCTCAGGACCGAGGAAGCCACGCTGAGAAACGCCGTTGTCGTGGCGGCAATAGATGCCGCCCTACAGGGTGCTTTTGCCGGCATTCCGGTCACGACGATTACGAATGCAGTTGTGGTCTATGGGCTTCACAGACTGTGCGGGAGTCTGCCTAAGTGATTGAGGAAGCCTGGGCAAGGCTAGGCGGAATCGTTGATTCAAGTACTTTGCCCGAGTCTGTCAGCCTTCCCCTGTTATCCGATCTTCGTCTGCGCCTGGACCGCATAAGCGCCTGGATTGCGAACAGCTGCCAAATAAAATTTGACGTAACGACCCTTACAGGCCTTCGAGTTACGGCGATACCCGACGGCACGGGATCGCATATATGTGGCATTCCGATTGGTTTGATCTTGCGCCTGGAGATCCTTTATCGCGTGCTCTCGCTGGAAGATGGAAGCGAGCGCACCCAATTCGTGGACGGCGACTATTATGGCGACGCTCCTGAGTTCGTCAAGAAGAAGCGCAACGAGTTTCCGTATCCAGAGCCGTTTGCTTCGCTCGCAAACTATAAGCTGACACGAGCTGCATTCTGGAAGCGCTACGGAGAACTGGTAAACGAGTATGGCCCATCAAATTCTGCCGCACAGTTCTTAACCTCTGAATTGGCAATCTCGCAAAGGATTACCCTCGTTGAGTTAGCGACTGCATTTCTTGCATTGCACGAGAGCGCCCACATTGCTCGCAAACACCATCTTGTTTTGGAGCGTTCAGGAAACGATCCTGAAATTCTGCGTGGGGCCGAAGTGGATGCTGATATGTACGCGGGATATCTTGTCGCCTCCGCAACGGTGAACGAGGTGTATTCACGGGGCGGCGATGTAACCGTGAAGATGCTCTGCGACGGCGCCTTTTCCGTGACGTTTGCGGTGACGGCTTTGCTTGGCCTTTTCGATCTGGACAAGCTCGCTGTGAATGAATACACGCTGGATGACTATCGACACCCGACGGCAAGACTCTCGATTGTCGCCAAGGGGATGACGTCGGGTTTTACTCAGGCATTCGATCCCGAAATTGCAAAAGCCATCGTCGGCGCTTCCGCAGCGGGGGCGAGCGAATATTTGGGCGCTATCAGCAGTTTCAGGCGAAGGTGTCCGCCTAAGAGCAGGAATCCCACGTCTATTTACGTTCCGACGGTTCCCGATCTGAGCTCTGCAAAGTTGCCATTGATGTCTTCCGTGAACTCTCCAGATGTGCCGACATTCAGCAATGTTTACCGGGAGGCGCTTGGCTGGCATGATAAGTTTCTTGCCCTGCGGGAACAGGTGCTCGAGACGAAAGCGGACTGATCGAAGCTTGACGGCTGCTCCCGTCCACGAAGCGCACGCGGCCGGGTAGGTCATCGACCTCGCTAACGATGACCGGGTTGAAGCAGCCGACCTAGCTTAGCGTGCCTGCGAAGGCCGGCGATATTTCGCGCAGTCGGCCTACTGCTGCTGGAACGACTTCCAGGGCGAAGTCGATGTCTTCTTCGGTTGTGTCTTTGGTGAGGCTGAAGCGGAGGCTGGCTCGGCCCCGGGCTGGAGTGAGGCCCATTGCCGTCAGGACGTGGGATGGTTCGGCGGCGCCGGAGGCGCAGGCGGAGCCTCCCGAGACGGCGAGGCCGCGCAGGTCGAGGGCGATGACGAGCGCTTCGCCTTCGAGGTGGTCGAACCAGATATTCGTGGTGTTGGGGACGCGGGGGGCCTTGCCTCCGTTGATGCCGATGTTTTCGAGGCGGTCGCGGAGTCCATTTTCTAGGCGGTTGCGGAGTGTCTCTATCCCACTCAAGACGACGGAGGGCTTGAATGGGGCACCCGAAGACTCATCCGATGTCCCAGGTTCGGGACCTGGGGCACTTACGCTTGCGAGGGCGAGTTCAGCGGCTTTGCCTAGGCCGACGATTCCGGCGACGTTTTCGGTGCCGGCGCGGCGCTGGCGCTCGTGCGTTCCGCCGAAGAAGAGCGGCTCGATCTGGGTGCCGCGGCGGACGTAAAGGGCTCCGACTCCCTGAGGCGCGTACATCTTGTGGCCGGCGATGGCGAGCAGGTCGCAACCGATCCGCTTCACGTCGATGGGGAGCTTTCCGGCGGCTTGCACGGCGTCAGTGTGGAAGTAGACGTCGGCCTCGGCGGCGATTTTGCCGATCTCTTCGACGGGCTGGATCGTTCCGGTCTCGTTGTTGGCCATCATGATGGTGATGAGCTTGGTGTTTGGCCGGAGAGCGCGGCGGACATCAGCTGGATCGATGACGCAATCGCTACTCACGGGAAGGAATGTCACCTCGACGCCACGCTTTGCCAGGCACTCGGCGGCGTGGAGTACGGCGTGGTGTTCGATGGTAGAGGTAATGAGATGGTCGCCGGGTTGGATGAGCCCGAAGATGGCGAGGTTGTCGCCTTCGGTGCCTCCGCTGGTGAAGACGATCTCGGCGGCGCGGCAGCCGAGCAGGGCGGCGACCCGCTCACGGGCCATCTCAACGGCGGCGCGGGCGTGCTGCCCGTGGTAGTGGATTGAAGAGGCGTTGCCGAAGGTTTCGAGGAGCCAAGGGCGCATGGCCTCGAAGACCTCAGGAGACAAAGGTGTGGTGGCGTTGGCGTCCATGTATACGCGGTGCATGTTTCTTTTATTTTACGGGCAAGAAGAAGAGTCTGGCCCGGCAAGATATCGACATCAGACCGCAGGCCGATGCTGTCGTCGTGCGGGTGCGAACAAGCGCGGACTGATCGACGCCGAAGGAGTCTGATCGCAATCACTCGCGCGGTCGGCAAACTTCGAGATATGGAGGCCACCGCTCGGGGATTGCCGAGAGGGAATGTAAAGGGTTACATTCAAGTCCACAGCGAAGATGCTTTTCGGCCATGCATGCATAACATGTGGTCCCGACATTGCCACTTACTCTTTTGCTCTAATCCGCTGTCCGAGGAGTCGCTCCATTGATCATGCACAAACGGATTCTTCTTTCTGCCCTCGCGCTCTTGAGTGCCGTCGCGAGGATAGAAGCACAGCAACCTCAGATGATGGTGCAATCTCCGCAAGGCGATTTGACTATGACGCTGGCCATCCGGCCTGCGAAGGGAGAAGACGCGCAGAGCGGACAGTTGGTGTATTCGCTGCGATACCGCGGCAAGGTTGTGCTGGAAGAGTCGACGCTGGGCCTCGATCTGGAAGGTGGCGCTCTGCTTGGCGCTAATGTGCATGTGACCGGCAGTGAGCCGGGCTCCGGAGTCGATGATTACAGCCTGACGATGGGCAAGACAAGCCACGTGCATGATCCTTACCAAAGCCTGAAGGTTAGTGTGGCGGAGGACGGCAAAGCTGCCCGGGTGATGGAGATTGAGGCGCGCGCGTATGACAGCGGGGTCGCCTTCCGCTATGTCTTGCCCGAACAGCCGAGAGCGATGAAGGAACTGAGGCTGCGACAGGAGGCGACGCAGTTTCAGTTCAGCTCAGACGCGATGACCTGGGCGCTGGCGCTGCCGAATTATCGGAGCAGTTATGAAAGCGAGTATGTGAATTTACCGGCTAGTGCGTTTTCGAACCAGGGTGGAGTGGCGAGCCATTTTCTGATCGGCTTGCCGCTGCTGGCGCACGAACCGGGAACTGCGTGGCTGGCAGTGACGGAAGCTGATCTCGAAGGCAGTGCGGGGATGTACCTGACGAACCCTTCAGGGAGTTGGCTGGGGCATGGAATGACCTCGTTGTTGTCGCCGCAATTCGACAATCCGGAGTTGGCGGTGACGGCGTGGTTGCCATTTCATTCAGCATGGAGGGTTGTGCTGGTGGCGGATGATCCGGGCCGGCTGGTCGAGTCGAATGTGATCACCGACCTGAATCCGCCGAACGCCCTCAAAGACACTTCGTGGATCAAACCGGGCAAGGCGTCATGGGACTGGTGGAACGGCGATCTCGATGCCAACAACAAGCCGGCGTACACGACGGAAAACATGAAGCGGTATGTCGATTTCGCGGCTGAGTCGGGATTTGACTACTTCATGCTCGATGCGGGGTGGAGCACCGACGACATCACCAAGATGCGCGGCAATGTGGATGTGCCGGAACTGTGCCGGTATGCGAAGACGCAAGAACGTGAAGGTATGGATCTGGCTTTATTCGACTATGTGATGAAGCAGATGAAGGAAGCCTTTCCGCTTTATGAGCAATGGGGCGTCGCTGGGCTGAAGATAGATTTCGTCAACCGCGACGATCAGCAGGGAATTCAGTTTTACTACGACGTCGCTAGGGAAGCGGCGGCGCATCACCTGATGGTCGACTTTCATGGCGCGAGCAAGCCGTGGGGGATCGCGCGCGAGTTTCCCAATGTGATGAGTTATGAGGGGATTTTAGGCATGGAGCAGTCCAAAGCTGGAGCGCGGGACAATCCGGCGCAGCGGACTGTGTATCCATTTACGAGGATGCTGGCGGGATCGATGGACTATACTCCCGGAGCATTCAACAACGTGACCCAGGACGAGTTTGTGGCAAGGAGCGAGAACCCGACCGTGATGGGTACGCGGGCCCAGCAGCTCGCGTTGTACGTGGTGTATGAAACACCGTTCCAGATGGTTTCCGATAGTCCGCAGGCCTATCGCGGACAGCCGGGGTTTGAATTCATCCGAGAGGTTCCGGTCGTGTGGGATGAGACTCGCGTGCTTGCAGGCAGGCCGGGCGAGTCGGCTACGATTGCTCGACGGAATGGGAACAACTGGTATGTTGGCAGCATCAATAACTGGTCAGCGCGCGATGTTAGCTTGCCGCTGAGCTTCCTAGGCGATGGCAACTATACCGCGGACGTCTATGCCGATGCGGCGGATGCGGCGACGGAGCCCAAGCACCTGGAGATAAGTCACAAGGCGGTGCGAAAATCCGACACGCTGACGTTTCACCTTGCGCCGGGCGGAGGCGTGGCGATCCGGATTCAGCAGAAGTAGTGCAGCTTGATTTGTCCTCCGACTGAAGCCCAATGCGTCTTGAGTCGGAGCACCCGGCGTCTGTTGAGGTCGAAGCAAACCGCAGGTCCTTCGACTTCGTTCGCCTTCGGCTCACTCCGCTCAGAATGACAAAGTTTGCCGTTGGACTACTTTTCGTTCAGGCCGAGGGCTTTTACGACATCGGTGTCTGGGGTGGTGACGCCGTCCTTCTTAGTGACGATGCCGAAGTTGGTCTGGTAGTCCCACATGGCCCATCCGATGTTGTTCTTTTCGAACGCGACGCGCATGTCGTGGAGCCATTGTGCGCGCATCTCCGGTGGAGCGTAGTAGCGCAACACGCCGAACTCTCCGCAATAGACAGGGACGTTGTGGAGCTTGCCCCAACGGGCGGCGAACTCGATGGTGTTTTCTACCCGGAAGGCGTCCCAGCGGCCGAGACCGTATTGGTTGAGGAAGAACTGGCTGCTGAGGCTGGATTCTTCGTCGAGTTTGGGGGTGATGTCTTCGGGGCTGGATGGGTAGGGAATCGCGCGGAGCGGCTGGACGTCGGGGGTGGTCCAGGTGGCGCCCTGGTGAGTGAAAGGGAACGGTTCGTAATCGTGGAACGTATAGATCACATTATTGAGGGCGATTGGCTGGAGGGCGAGCAGGTCTTCGAGGCCTGACCAGTGGGCACCGGCGACGATGATGGTGTGGTGGGGCGCGACTTCGCGGATAGCAGCGGCGACGGTGCTTTCGATGCCCTGCCAGCGGTAGGGGTCGTCCTGCTCGGGCTCGTTCATGATCTCGAAGAAGACGTAGTCGGGATCGGTCGAGGCGTAGTGCTTGGCGAGGGCGCGCCATAGCGAAGTGAACTGTTGGACTGATGCTGTTCCCTGGCGGAGCGGGGCTTTGTATTTGCTCTCGGGGTGGATGTCGATGATGACGGCGAGGTGGTCGTCGACGATGGTTTTGACGACGCGGTCGAGTTCGGCCATGAATGCCGCGCCGTCGCTGCGACCTTGCTGCCATTCGGTGAGCGGGTCGGCGTCGATGCTCAGGCGGACATGGTCGAAGCCGAGCTTCGCCATGAGAGCGATGTCGTCGGCGGTGGTGAAGGTCCTGAGATATTCAACGGAGTAGCCGCTGGAGTGCTGGGCAAACCAGATGCTGGCGTTGATGCCGTGACGGAGATGCTGCGCCCGGGCGAAAGCAGGGTCGGTTTCAGTGGTCTGGGCGAAGAGCGATGCCGCGCCGAAGGAAAGCGTCGCGACGAGCAGGAGTTTCAGGATGAATCGAGCGGACTTCATAAGTAGGGATCCCTTCGACGAAACAGGTTCGACTTATCGTGCTGGCTAACGACGGGTGCGGCAGCGAACGATCTTTGGACGAGAGCGGTGTACTCAATTGGCGGAACTGATGGCGAGAGAATTCTCGTCGCTATTCTGCATCGCCTATGATAGCGTTATCATCCAAGTCTTGAAAGTGCACGACTCGGACTAGTGTCCATCGATTCTCCTGGACAAGCCGGGCCAAGGCGGAAGGAGAGCGATGTCGCGCAACCCGACCATGGCTGATGTAGCCAAGCTCGCCAGGGTCGGCACCATGACGGTGTCGAGGCTGTTGAGCGGGACGGTGACGGTCTCGGAGGAGACGGCCAAGCGCATTCATCGCGCGATCGAGCAGCTGAATTACCAGCCAAATGAAGTCGCACGCTCACTTCGCGGGCTCAAGACCCGGACCATCGGGGTGATTGTTCCCTACCTGTACGATCCGTTCTTCGCTTATTGCGCGCAAGGAATCGCCACGGTGGCGCGGGAGCACGAGTATTCCGTGATTCTAACGACCTCAGCCGAAGACCCCGAGCGCGAGGAACGAGAAGCGATCCAGATGCTGCGACGGCATGTGGAGGGAATGGTTATCATTCCGGCGATGCAGACGCAGACGTATCTTCGGCGGCCGGAATACTCGGATGCCAGGATCGTGACGCTGGATCGTCCTGCGCCGGTGCCCCGCTTTGATTCAGTGCTGGTGGAGAACAAGAGTGGAGCGGCCCTGGCGGTGAAACATTTGATCAAACACGGCCATAAGCGCATTGTGTGCATTGGACTCTCGAACACGCTCTACACGATGAAGATGCGCCATCAGGGGTATCTCGAGGCGCTGCGACAAGCGAAACTGAAGCCGGAACCCTATGTCGATTGCAGCGCGGTGGAGACGATCGCTCCGGCGCTGGCAGAGATATTGGAGAAACCGGACGCACCAACGGCGCTTTTCTGCACGAACAACCTCACCATGCGCTATACGCTGCTGGCGCTTAATGAGCTTGGCGTGTCCATTCCTAAGGGCGTTGCGATTGTTGGCTTCGACGATTTCGAGCTTGCGGAGATTCTCAACCCTACGCTGACGGTGGTTCGGCAGCCCTCGCAGGAGCTCGGGAGCGTTGGCGCGACGCTATTGTTCAAGCGGCTCGACGCGTCGGCCGAAATTACGGAGACGGGAGAGCGGATTGTGCTTCCCGTGGAGTTGGTGGTGCGGCGGTCGTGTGGTTGCGGGGCGAGCGTTGCGGTCGATGAAGGGTCAATTCCCGGCAAACCACTCCATCCCGCTGTGATTCAAGCGGGGCTGCGGACTGGTTTACCGGGGCGTTAGCGCATTTTGAAAAGGCGTTAACGGCTGCGCTTCTCGCGGCTGATAGTTGAAGCGGTAGCTTTGCTCGGGCTTGCCGGTTTCGAAGCGGTCATTCCAATCGAGCCGGTAAGCCAGCGCGGCGTTGTCGTCGGGGAAATGTTCTTGGCTCGGGTAGGGATAGCCGCTCATCTCGTGGAAGGGCATCGCGGCGACGGTGAAAGGCATGGCCTCGTAATAATCCATATCTTTGACGAAGCCGTTGGCGTAGAAGAAATAATCGCGCTTCCATCCTGAGGGGAGCGGCGGCAACGCTGCTGCGTTGAACTCGAGGTCGATGTCTTCTCCGCTGCCGAAGATTACAAAGTGGTCGTCGATGGCTTTGAGCAGAGGCGTTACGTCGCCATAGTTTGTGTAGGGGCCGCGCTGGCGTACGAAGGGGCCAGTGGCGCTGGCTTCGTTGTAGTGATAAGTCAGATCGCCTGGAGTCGCGCCGTCGATCTGGCGGGGATATCCGCGGAATGCGAGCGAGGCCGTAGCGAGCGGGATTTCGGTTTGTTTTACGAGCTTGGGTTGTTCGGCTTCGTTCGAGACGAGAATCTGATCCCAGTAAATTTGCAGATTTGTGGTGATGCGGATGCGGGTCGCGCCGGCGGGAATGCGTCCGGTAAGGTCGGTGACGATGGTGCGCGGTAATCCGGCGGGAAAGCCCATGTCATCGACGATGCGCTTCCAGCTTCCGTCGGGAAGTTGCGCTTCGACGTAGGGCGAGATCGGCGCGAGGCCGGCCTGCCATGCGGCGTAGAGCGAAGTGGCGCTGAAGTATTCAATAAAGCCGTGCATGAGCAGGCGGAGCGGCTTGTCGGGCGACGTAGGGCCGATGTCGAGGGTGAGGCTGTGCGTGTTGGCGAATCCGGAGTAGGGCAGGTTGGTGAAGTCGCGGACGTATTGATGGTCGATTTTGGCGAGTGTCGCGGTTACGTCTTTGCCGTTGTTGTCCCACGCGGCGACGACGGGATGGGCCTGCTCAGTGAAGATGGTCTTGGTTTCTGAGAAGGGCGGATCGTTCTTGAAGCGTTCGTTGGGATAGACCGCGCTGTTGGCGGGATGATCGACGGCGACGAGGCGGGTTTGATCCACGAAGTTGACCTCTTCCATCGGCTCGCCGAGGCGAAGGCTTAGGTAACCGTCTTTGGCCTGGAGTTGCGAGCCGTCGACCTTGATCCACTCGTCGGGGTCGGGGATGTTGTGCGCGTAGGGCGAGACCCAGTGGCCGATGACGGCGGCCCCGATGGTGTCGGTGATGAACTCGTACTTGCTGCCGTTCCAGGCGAAGACGACCGGGCAGGAGCTGCCACGGCGGTCGAGCTCCTTGACCTCGGCGACGCCTTTGGCGGCGATGTTGAGTTCGTCCTGGGGAACTCCGGTGGGCCATAGCAGACGGACGATGACGGGCTCGCTCCAGTCGCCGAGTCCAGCGAGAATGGTGCCCGGACCCTGGCTGAGATAGCCGCTAGCGCCGGGGATCTCCCACTTTTGCCAGAGGCCGCCGGCGAAGACTTCAACCTTGGTGCCGATGGCGGTCTTGTTGTCGGCATTGCCCTGCAGGGTGACGAGGAAGGAGTGGTTCTTGTTGCCGCCGTCGTTGCGCAGCAGGATCGGCGCGCCATCGAGGGTGGAGACGAGCAGATCGGCGTCGCCGTCGCCGTCGGCATCGAGGGCGACGATGGAGCGCGCGGTTGGAGGCAGAGGCTTGTTGAGGCCGAGTTTTTCGCTTACGTCCTCGAAGGTGCCGTCGCCTTTGTTGCGGAGGATGCGGAGTTCAACTCCTTTGGAGGTTTCGACGACGGCGGCGAGATCGATCCAGCCGTCGTTGTCGAAATCGATCGGCGTGATGCCCCAGGCTCGGGTCGCGTCGGCGAGAGGCAGCGGGACGCGCTCGAAATGCTTGCCGTCTGATGTTCTTCCACAGCGTGACGCCGGGCGCTCCGGCGTGGGTGACGGCGATGTCCATCCAGCCGTCTTTGTTGAAGTCGAGGATGGTGAGGCCGACGGCTGCTGGCAGGTTAGCCTCCTTGCCATAAAGGGGCTGTTCGACGAAGTTGCCTTCGCGTGGGTTGAAGTAGAGGGAAACGCCTTCGTCGCCGGCAACGGCGATGTCGACAGCGCGATCGTTGTTGAGATCGGAGAGCATCGCCGAGGTGGTGTGCCCTTTGCCGCCGAGCGCGGTGGGGGTGGTCCATTCGGTGAAGGTCTGGTTGCCGTTGTTTCTCCACAAGACGTTGGCGGTGGCATTGGAGCCGGCTGATCCGGTGACGAGAAGGTCGACGTCGCCGTCGTGGTCGAAGTCGATGAAGGTGAGTCCGGCGGGGTGGTTGATCTGCTTGATGCCGGCCTTCTCAGTGACGTCCGTGAAGGTGTTGTCGCCGTTATTGCGATAGAGGATAACGCGGTCGCTCATGGCTATGGCGAGATCGGGATGAGTGTCGCTGTCGAAGTCGCCGACTGCGCAGGCAACGGCGTGGCCAGCGGCGGTAAGGCCGAGTTTCTTTGCGGAGCCGAGCTCGAAGCTGCCGTCGGCGGTGTGGTGGTAGTAGCTGATCGCGTTGTCGCCGTCGCCGAGAGCGATGAGGTCGGGTTTGCCGTGTCCTTCGAGATCGATGAGGCAGATGCCTCCGCCGAGGCCGTCGGCGTCTGATTTGGCTTGAGCGGGCATGGCCGGCAGAGGCACGCTGGCGAAGGTAATGGGAATCATGGGGCCTACGGGCGGTGAGGCGGATTTGATCTCCTGCGCGAGCGAGTATGCACCCTGGTCGCCGTAGGTGGGCGCCATCACGGGACCGAGTTTCTCGTGGGTGATGTGCTCGAAGCGCGCGAGATGGACCTTGGCCTCTGTGGGATTGCCGGAGCGCTGCAGAGCGCGGGCGAGACCGAACTCGGCCGAGGGATGCATGGGATTGATGCGAATGGCTTCGCGATATTCGTCGGCGGCTTTGGCGAAGTTCTGGCGCTCGAGATAGCAGGAACCGAGGAAATAGTAGGCGTCCGCTGAGGTCGGATCGAGCTTGATGACTTGCTCAAAGGCTGCGATGCTGGCCTCGCAGTTGCTCTGGGCGCGTTCGAGCAGCCCGAGGTTGTACCAGACACGAGGGTTGCTGGGATCGATTTTGGCGGCGCGGTCGAGTTCGGCTTTGGCCTCGGGCAGGCGTTGCAGGACGAGCAGCACGATGCCGGCATTCATGTGCGGAACGGCGAGCGATGGGTCGGCGGCGATGGCGAGCTTGAATTGTGCGAGGGCGTCTTCGCCGCGCTGCTGGTTCATGTAGGCGACGCCGAGGTTGTTGGGGCGGACGGCGCCGGCGAGAGAGCCGGTTGCGTCGGCAGCGTTGGCCGGCACGGCTGCGAGCAGGCCTAGAAAGATCGCAACCGCGAAAAGGCCGGTGGTCGTTTTGAGGGAGCCCGCCGAAAATATCTCGCCAAGAAACTGGAGGCCCCGCGAGTGTCTTGCCGACTTCGCGCCGAGCCGAAGTTTATGCACCACTGTCACCAATTGAACCGTCTTTCATGCCGCTTACAACTTGCGCTGAATGCGTGCGTGTCCTACCTTCGGTTGGCGCTGAATATCACCGCCCCTGTTACTGTAAATGTCGGGCAACATGGGTCACAAGCGTAGCGGGCGGGGTCTGAGAAGAGCTTTTGAGTGAACTAACAATTAAGCCAGCTGTGGAACTATTGCGGCTTTTGCGCAGCCGGGAGATCTCGGCGGTCGAGCTTGCTGCTGAGCATATTCGAGAGATCGAGAGGCTCGATCCTAGCCTTCATGCCTTTGCCCATTTTGACTCGGAACGCGCTTTGCTGGTCGCGCAGGCGGCGGACAAGCTGCATGGCGAGAGTTCTTCGCCGCTGCTCGGACTGCCGATGACGGTGAAGTCGTCGATCTCGACGGCTGGATATCGGTGCGAGACGGGAAGCACATTGAATCGAGGATTTGTTGCCGTAGACGATGCTGTTGTGGTCGAACGGATGAAGGCGGCGGGCGCAGTCATTCTCGGGACGACGAACTGTCCGGAATTCCTGATGGCTTATGAGACGGACAACCTGCTTTACGGCAAGACGTGCAATCCCTGGAGCCTGGCGCATTCGGCCGGGGGATCGAGCGGCGGCGAGGCGGCGGCGATCGCGGCCGGGTTGTCGGCGGTCGGAATAGGCAGCGACAGCGGGGGATCGGTTCGCGTGCCGGCGCACTTTACCGGGATTTGTTCGCTGAAGCCGACGCCGGGACGCATCCCGAGCAAGGGCCATCTGCCTGCGTGCGTTGGGCCTTTTTCGATTCTTGGCTCGGTGGGCCCAATGGCACGGACGATGCGCGATGTGAGGCTGTTGTTTGAGACGCTCTCGGGAAACGAGGCCGGTGATCCGGTGGGCGCTCCTGTGCGCTTGCGGTCTGTGAGTGATGCGGAGTTGCGTGCACGGCCGATTGCAGTGCTTGAGGATGACGGCCTTATTCCGGTTACGGCGGAAACACGGGAGGCAGTGCGCTCGGCGGCGAAGGCATTGGAGGCGAGAGGTTTTGACGTGAGACGGTTTCAGTCGACATCGCTCGAAGCGGCGCGGGAGGTGTGGTGGATATTTTTTATGCGCTGCGGCCGTACGCTTCTCGAGCCACTTGTTCGCGGTAAAGAGGCTCGATTGAGCGAGACTTTTCGTTACTTCCTCGATGCAGCGCGGAGGGAGCCGGTTCTGAGTGGAGAGGAACTACTGCACGCCTGGATAAAGTGTGATCACGTTCGGGCAAGACTGCTGGAAGAGCTGTCGCCTTATTCGGCGCTGATCACCCCGGTGTGCAGCGTTCCGGCGTTTCGGCATGGCGAGCGGGAATGGATGATTGAAGGGCGGCGCGCGGAGTATTTGGATGTGATGCGCTTCACGCAGTGGTTTAATCTGCTCGGCGCGCCTGCGGTGGTGGTTCCGATAAGACGGTCGGCTGATGGGCTGCCGATTGGAGTTCAGGTGGCCGGGCGGCCTTTTCAGGACGAGGCGGTGTTGCGGATTGCGGAGATGCTGGACGACGAGTTCGGATATAGACCGCCGCCGATGGCGGTGGGGAACTGATGCGTCCTTCTACTTACGCGGATCGGCAGATGGATTGGTCGGAGTTTCTGGGCAGGCCTGTGCTTGCCGCGGACAGTGCTCTGGCGGAGTCGGCGGTCGCGGGCCAGTCCGTGCTGATCACGGGCCCTGGAGGATCGATCGGCTCAGGGCTGGCTGAGGCGGTGCTGGCGGGGCGTCCGCGACGCCTGGTGCTGCTCGATCTATCGGAGGGTGCGCTCTATGAGAGCTTCCGGCGGTTGTCGACAATGGCTGGTGCTTCGAAGGTCGAGATTCGTCCGATCACTGGGAGCGTGGGCGATGCGCGATTTATCTCCCACTTACTTCGGCAGCATCGGCCTGAGGTTGTTTTTCATGCGGCGGCTTATAAGCATGTGCCGTTGATGGAACAGAATCCATTCAGTGCGATTGCGAACAATTCTATTGGAACCTATCGGCTTGTGGTTGCCGCTCTTGATGCAGGCGTCTCGCGACTGATTGCGGTATCGACGGACAAGGCGGTGAATCCGGCGAGCGTGATGGGCGTCTCGAAACGGATTGCCGAGTTAGTGGTGCTGGCTCATTCGACCGATGAGGTGCAAACGAACGTGGTCCGGCTTTGCAACGTTCTGGGCAGTTCCGGAAGCGTGGCTAAGATTTTTCAGGAGCAGGCTGAGCGAGGCTTGCCGTTCACGGTGACACATAGAGATGCGAAGAGGTATTTTGTTGCTCCAGCAGAGGCTGAGAGAGCGATCTTAGGCGCGGCTGTAAGCCCGTCTTGGGGGCGGATCCTTGTGCCCGATTGCGGCGAGGAATTTCGCATTCTCGATCTGGCGAAGTACATCGCGAGGCGCTGCCGAGTTGAGGGCGATGCCGCGATTGAATTCACCGGGCTTCGGCCTGGAGACAAGCTGGGTGAAGAGCTTTGGTCGGGTGATGAGATTTTGGAGGGTGTGCTTCCGAGTGGGATGCGTGTGCTGAAGAGTCCGGCTCCGAGCGCGGCGGAGCTGTCGATCACGATGCAGAGGCTGGAGGCGGCGGTCGGGAATTTCGATCACGAGGAGCTGATCGGCGCGGTTGCGAAATTAGTTCCCGGGTACGGAATGGGCCTCGCGAAGGCCACTTCTTCGTTTAGGAGTAATGCTGAAAATGCAGGTCCTTCGACTCACGCTTCGCGTCTCGCTCAGGATGACAACTCTTTTGAAAGAGTGGCTGCGGAGTGAGCAAGACGGTTGCGGTGGTGACATCGTCGCGTGCTGATTACAGCCATCTCTACTGGCCGCTGCGGGCTCTGGAAGAGCATCCTGATATCGATTTGAAGCTGATTGTCTTTGGCGCGCATTTGTCTCCGGAGTTTGGCTTGACGATTCAGGAGATTGAGAAGGACGGCTTCTCCATCGATGGCCGGATTGAGTGCCTGCTTAGTTCGGATACCGATGTGGGTATGGCGAAGACGATCGGCGTCGCGACGCTGAGTCTTGCCGATTTGCTGGGAGCGATGCGCCCGGATATCTTGCTGCTAATCGCCGACCGCTATGAGATGCTGGCGCCGGGTTCGGTCGCGCTGGCGCTGCGCATTCCGGTTGCACACATCGAGGGCGGCGAGATCAGCGAGGGCGCGATCGACGATGCGGTGCGCAACGCGCTTACCAAGATGAGCCACATTCATTTCACTTCAACCGAGCGGGCGCGGGCGCGGGTAATTGCGATGGGAGAGGAGGCGTGGCGGGTGCATCGCGCGGGTGCGCCGTCGCTCGATCATCTGGTCAAGGGGAAGTTGTTCAGCCGCGAAGAGCTTGAGGGACGGCTGGGCATCGCGATTCAATCGGGCGCGATGTTGGTTGCGTATCACCCGGTGACGCTGCTTGAGGATACGACTGAGGAAGCGGACGCCTTGTTCGCGGCGCTCGCGAAGGTGGAGGGGCAGATTCTCTTTTGCTATCCGAACAGCGATGCGGGGAGCCGCAGCCTGATTCAGCGGGCGCGGAGTTTCCTTGCGGAGCGGGGGAATGGGGACATCTTCACCAACCTGGATGCCGTGACTTACTGGAGCCTGCTGGCGCAGGTGGAGCTTCTGCTGGGCAACTCGAGCAGCGGGATTATGGAGACGGCTTCGTTCGCGCTGCCGACGGTGAATATCGGCATTCGACAAAAGGGACGGGAGCGCGCGGCCAATGTGATCGACGTTGAGCCGACGGTCGAGAGTATTCTTGGCGGAAGTGTCGAAGGCGAGAAGCGATGAGTTTCGCAAGGCGCTCGAGGGGATGACAAATCCTTATGGCGATGGCCATGCGGCGGAACGAATAGTCAGCGTGCTTGCGGGGGCGCCGCTGGGAGAGAAGCTCCTGATGAAGAAAGCGCCTGAGCTGCCGCTGTGAACGAGATGCGCATTCCACTGTCAGCGCCGGATATAGACGAGGACGATATCGCGGCGGTGGTTCGCGTGCTGCGTACCTCACAGCTGAGTCTGGGACCTGTGCTTGGAGAGTTCGAGCGTTGCTTTGCCGAGTATGTTGGCGTCTCCAATGCTGTTGCGGTGAGTTCCGGGACTGCCGGGTTGCATCTCGCACTGCTTGCGCTTGGCATTGGCGCGGGCGATGAGGTGATCGTTCCCTCTTTCACGTTTATCGCCGCTGCAAATGCGATTCGGTATGTCGGGGCCGTTCCGGTCTTTGTCGATATCGACCCAGTGACTCTGAATATGGATTCTGCGTGCGTGGAGCGAGCGATCACGCCACGCACGCGAGCGCTGATGGTGGTGCATACGTTTGGATTTCCCGCAGATCTGAGCGAGTTGCTCGAACTCGCGGGACGATATGGCCTCAGAGTTATCGAAGATGCCTGTGAGGCGATCGGGGCCGAGTATCAGGGACGCAGAGTGGGGACGTTTGGCGACGCCGGGGTCTTTGCGTTTTATCCGAACAAGCAGATCACGACCGGGGAGGGCGGGATGATCGTTACCAGCGATGCTGAGGTTGCGGCTTCGCTTCGGTCGCTCAGGAACCAGGGGCGGAGGCCGACCGACGATTGGCTGGAACACTCGGAGCTGGGCTACAACTACCGCATTTCGGAGATGAATTGCGCGCTTGGGCTGGCGCAGCTGAGACGCATCGACAGCATCGTCGAACGGCGTAGAGCAGTGGCCGGGGAGTATGACTCGCGTTTGCGAGGGTGTCCGGATTTGGTTTTGCCGATGCTAACCGTGCCGCAGCGCGTCGTGAGCTGGTTTGTTTATGTTGTGCGGTTGAGTGCGAGGTTCAGCACCGCCGATCGAGATGCCGTTCGGAATATTTTGCTTGAGCGCGGGATTGGGTGTGGGCGCTATTTTGCGCCGATTCACCGACAATCTGCATATCGATCACTGCCTTCGGCGGCGGTGCGGCTTCCGGTAACGGAGTCAGAAGCGGAGCGCACATTGGCGCTGCCATTTTTCAATCGTATCAAAAGTGCAGAGCTTGCCGAGGTCTGCGGCGTTTTGCTCGATGCGCTTGGCCGGGTGGGATAAATAACGCTCAGCCTCTCTTGTCCGCCCGCCGAATGCCGACATAACCAATATGGGGCTACGTCTAAATCTGCTCGGTCACTCGGCCGAGTGGCTAGGTGGTGGACATTCGACGGCGAGCTGGTTCGGGGAGGTGTTAGCGCCTGCCTTTGCCGTCCAGATTCTCTCCGAGCCGAAAGTGCTGGGTCTCTCCTTAGCGGCCTTGTTTTTCTTCGGCTTGTGGGTGGTCGCGTGGAGCCGGAACCAGCGCCATCTTGATGAACGGCAAATGCTGCAGTTTGACTTGCTTTCGCGCGATGAAGACTTGAAGCGCGAGAAGTCAGATTTGGCTGTAGCGCGGGAGGCGCTTCGTTCGCATGCGGTCCGCGATGAGCTGACGGGGCTGCCGAACCGAACCTCGATTGTGGAGGTGCTGGAGCGGGAAATGGCGCGAGCGGTGCGAGACAAGAGCGTTCTCAGTGTGGTGCTCGCCGACGTCGATCACCTGACGAAGATCAATGAGAGCCATGGCGAGTCTGCGGGCGACGAGGTGCTCACAGAAGTGGGCCGTCGTCTGGAACATGCCATCCGCAACTACGATGCGGCCGGCCGGTACGCGGGCGGCGAGTTCCTGCTGGTGCTGCCGAGCTTCGAGGCGGACACAGGAGTGGAGCGGCTGCGGAAGATCCACGACGCGATCTGCGGCAAGCCAATCCAGTTCAACAGGTTGTCGCTCACTGTGACGTGCAGTTTCGGCGTCAGCATCCTGATGCCCAGCCATTTTTACTCTTCCGAAGAGCTGTTAGAGCGGGCTGGACAGGCGATGATGACGGCTAAACAGGATGGCCGCAACCGCATTGGTTTTTTCGCGCGCTCGGAGAACTAGAGAGACTGAGACTCGCCAATGTCACAGTCGCGAAAGCGGCTCGGGCCGATCTGTCTTTCACCCAGCCAAAGGGATTTGGCCGCCGGCGGGTAACTTGTAGGACAATGGTAGCGGTGAACTATGCAGGTTCTGCTGCCAAGTGGCCGGAAACGAGCTTTGCCAGGCCTTCGCCCATTG
Organism: uncultured Acidobacteriaceae bacterium; assembly: GCA_963742015.1. Classification (GTDB taxonomy): domain Bacteria; phylum Acidobacteriota; class Terriglobia; order Terriglobales; family Acidobacteriaceae; genus Acidisarcina. Next base: position 138,529 of record CAVUKL010000029.1, read on the forward strand.
GGAGCTGCCTGCGTTTGCCTGCTGGCGGCCACCGCTTGGGCCGCGAAGCATGAGAAGACAGAACCGCCAACCCCCTCTGCACGCATCGATACGGTCTCGCTGGATTATCATCCGCTAAGCAATTTCTATCTGTTGTCGCGATCCTCTTCTTCCTCTCTGGACTTTATCGATGATCAGCATCTGCTTTTTACGTTTCGCGCGACCGGTCTGATGAAGCGGCTTTCCGATTGCCAGCCGGATGATGAAGACCAGTTGATCCGGGCGCTTGTGGTGCATCTCCCGGACGGGAAGATTGAGCGGTCGGCGGAGTGGCGGATGCATGACCGCGGCCGTTACCTCTGGGCGCTGGGCAATGGGAAGTTTATGGTGCGGCAGCGGGATTCGCTGCAGCTTACCGATGCCAGTCTGGAGTTGCACCCGTTCCTGAAGTCCAGCAGCCCGCTGCGGCTGGTCAAGCTGTCGCCCGACGCACAGCTGGTGCTGGTGGAGACCGATCTTGAGAAGCATTCCGATGAGGAGCACGAGCGGTTGGCAGCCCAGGCGGGGGCGGACGCCCTTTTTGGTCCCCATGAGGATGTACTGTTGACGTTCCTTCGCATATCCGATCGCAGCATCCTTCTCCGCGCGCGGTCGCTGAGTATCTCTGACGTTCCCATCATTTCCGAAGGGTATATTGAGACACTTGCGGCGCAGGGCGACCATTGGATGCTGCGGTACCGGCCATTTAGCGGTGAGCCTAGCGTGATTGGCAGTGTGGAGTCATCGTGTGAGCCGAAGGAGGATCCGCTCAACGATCAGACCACGGTGGTGACGGTCTGCACGAACCACAGTGCAGACCATATCCTGCAAGCGATCTCGCTCAAGGGAAAGATGCTTTGGACATATCGCTGGGACAGCCATTATATCTGGCCGACCACAGCGGCTTCGCAGAGCGGGCGGCGCATCGCCTTCAGCACGCTGCGGGTTTCGCGTCCGGTGAGCACGTATGATCCTTTTGATGAGACAGAGGTGCAGGCGCAACGCGTCGACGTCCTGGATGCGGAGACGGGCCAGCTGGAGTTGACGCAGTATGCGACGCCCGCTCTGAGCGCCGGACAGAACTATGCGTTGTCGCCGGAGGGAGACCGTTTTGCCGTGTTGCGGGACAATGCGATCGAGATTTACAACCTGCCCGCGGCCGCGCCGCAGAACGCCGGCGCGGGCGGGCCGTTGGTAACCAGGGCTCCAGATTTGGGAGGTGCGGATTGAAGCAAGGACGTGTATCGTTTAGGCACAACGATTCGGCGGACTCTGAACCGCGTATCGACGCAACGAGAGTTGTATTTTGAAAGTCTTGTTTTCGTTATGGTTGAAGCGCAGGCTGTTCTTGCATCGAATCCTTTAAAGCTAACCAACCCGCATGCCTCAACTGTGTAAGTACGGCTACCTGGCGGCCGCGGCCTCGCATCGGGGCCGAGTTCGAACCGCCAATGAAGATTCCTTCGGCATTTGCGCCGAGGAGGGCCTGTTTGTAGTCTGCGACGGCATGGGCGGCGCGGCCGCTGGAGAAGTGGCCAGTCGCGTGGCGGTCGATGCCGTTCTCAAGAGCCTGTGCGCTCCGCGCAAGGTGATGGCTGCCATGGACACGGATCCCGGGCCGATCGGCGGCACCAATCACTCCGAGATGTCGGGGCTTCTGCGCGACGCGGTCTCGGACGCCAACGACCTGGTTTTTTCGCAGGCGGCCAACGATTCACGGTTACACGGCATGGGAACGACCCTGGTGGCGCTGCTGGTTCAAGACCACAGGGTCTGGGTGGCCCACGTTGGCGACAGCAGATGCTACCGCTATAGCCATGGCGTGCTGGAGCAGCTGACCCGCGACCATTCGCTGGTGGACGAACAGGTCAAGCTTGGCCAGCTTACTCGCGAGGAGGCCGACCGCTCTCCTTTGCGCAATGTGATCACCCGCGCCGTTGGATCGCAGCGCTCGGTGAGCACCGAGATCAGCGAACTGGAGACAGAGCCTGGCGATCTCTTCCTGTTGTGCAGCGACGGCCTGACGCGAGAGCTTCCGGACGGACGTATCGAAACGCTGCTGAAAGAGACGGAGGATCTGGATGCAATTTGCAAGCACCTGATCGATGCCGCTAACGACGCCGGAGGACGCGACAACGTTACCTGCGTTCTGGTTCGGACGATGTAACTTTGGTACTTCCAGCGTGCTGAGCAGGCGTCTATCTGCCGAGCGGTGAAGGTAGTCGCCTCTTTAAACGAGGACTCGACCAAACCTAGCGCTTATAGGTTCAAGCTCACCCTACAAATTCAATTCTGGCGGCGGCTGGAATGATTCCGCGCTCGTGGCCCATCTGAAGCAGTTTGCGGATGGCGTCCTTGCCGTCCTCGCCGTAATTCAGCGTCCTCTCGTTCACGTACATACCCACAAATTTGTCGGCGAGGCGGGTGTCGAGATCGCGGGCGAACTGCATGGCGTATTCCAGCGCGGCTTCGCGATTGTCGAGTGAGTGCTGGATAGAGTCGCGCAGCGCCTGAGTGACGGTCAACATGGTCTCGTGGCCTAGAGAACGCCTGATTGCGTTGCCGCCCAGCGGCAGGGGCAGGCCGGTTTGCTCGCGCCACCACTGGCCGAGGTCGATGATCTTTTGCAATCCGCTGTGGGAGTAAGTGAGCTGGCCCTCATGGATGATCAAGCCGGCATCGAAGTTGCCGGCGAGAACCTCGGGGATGATGCGGTCGAAGGGGACCGAGACGGTTTCGATTTCGGGCGCGAAGATCTTGAGAGTGAGGAAGGCGGTCGTGAGCACGCCCGGAATCGCAACACGCACCTTGCGGATTTCGTCGAGGGAATAGGGATGACGGGCGATAATCATAGGCCCGTAGCCCTCGCCCACGCTTCCGCCGCAGGCCATCAGTGCGTAATTCTCCTGCATGTAGGGGTAAGCGTGAAACGAGATCGCGGTGACGTCGTAAAAAGCCTCGTTGATCGCGCGGTGATTGAGCGTCTCGATATCGGTGAGGGTGTGATGGAACTTGAATCCCGGGACGCGAATCTTGTTGGTCGCGAGGCCGTAAAACATAAAGGCGTCGTCGGAGTCCGGGCTGTGGGCGATCGAGATCTCTTTTGTGTGTCCGGTGGCAGCATGAGCATGACTCACAGGCGGGTCGGGCTGAGTATGCCCCGCCGATTCGATATTCGAAGTTGTAGTGCTCACGTGGTCTCCTAATTATGGTGCTTAACCCGCCATGCCTCGAATCCGTGTCATGGCGTCAGTTGGTGCCGGAACGAGAAAAATGTTGGAAGATCTTGATTATTGTCGATGCTCTGCGTGGATAGTCCGGTAACGACTTACTTTCTATAAATCGTGATCCCGCGAAAGAAAAGTGTTAAGCTGACGCCGCATGCGAACGACGTCGACCAGTTTGGCTGCGCCCGCCGCGGCGAAGACCTTGAGGATGTCGCCGGGCAGAAAAGGGAGAATTGCCTGATCGAGTATGAGCCGGGTGTCCATGTGAGTCAGGGCCTTAAGCCAGGTTGCTCCCATGAGCAGAATCACCAGGCTCGCGGCACCGGCGGAAAAAATCCCGAGTGTGATGCCGCGGCGACGACGATGGTAGAGGTATCCAGCCAAGGCTGCTGCGATTGGATAGCTGAGCAGGTATCCGCCGGTCGGCCCAAGCAGCTGCAGGATTCCTCCGGGGCCCAGAGGGCTGAAGACCGGCAGTCCAGCTGCGCCCTCTGTGAGGTACAGGCACAGCGACGCGAAGGCGGCACCGGGGCCCAGCGCGAGCCCGAGGAAGAGCACCGCGAAAGGCGCCATGCTGAGAGGCACGGGGGTAAAGACCAACGGAATCGCGGCATGAGCGCAGAGGGCGACGAGCGCACTGCCGGCTACCGCAAGGGCGACCTTGCCCAGGAACCGCCGAGCGGGCGAGTGGTCGGTAACGCGAGGGCTGGCTAGAGTGATTTCCGCCATAGATTTCTCCAATCTAATCTCCAGGGGCCTTGCCTGCGGGAACCAGAATTTCGGAATTCGTGGATATTTCGCTTGCTGAAACCGGCTGATCTTCTGTGGACGCCTTCCGTTTTTCCTCGTGTCGGCGAATATGTCGGGCGGCCGCCAAGGCGGTGAAGAGGAGCGCCGCTACACACAGGACGAAAATTACAAAAAGAACACGCATCGCGGGCTGCTGAATCTCCAGTAAGTCGATCATAAATGATTGCGCTGCGGATTCACGGGCCGAGACTCCTGGAGCGGAATTCCGTAACCCTGGTTATATAGAGCTTTCTCGCAATTACTGTGAAAATCGAAACGGGAGAATCGAATGCCCACTCGGATTAAGTTCGGAACGTCGGGATGGCGCGCGATTGTTGCCGAGGAATTCACCTTTCACAACATCCGCCGCGCGGTGACCGGTATTGCGAAGTTTGTCGCGAGCCAGCCGGGCTCGCACGCGGTGCTGGTGGGCCGCGATCCGCGATTTTTGGGAGAGGCGTTTGTCGCCGAGGCTGCGGCGGTGCTCGCTGCGCATGGAGTGACGCCGGTAGTGATTCCCGAAGCCGCGCCGACGCCAGCAATCGCCTATGCAGTGGTAACCCATAAGGCCGGCGGGTCGATCAACTTCACCGCTTCGCATAATCCCCCGGAATATAACGGCATCAAGTTCTCGACCCCCGATGGCGCGCCGGCGTTGCCGGAGACGACAAGCCAGATCGAGGCAGTGATCGCGGCGCTGCCGGATGATGCGGACCTGAAGCCCAAGACGACGAACGCCAGGTACGAAGAGATTGACGTCAAGCCTGCCTATTTGAAGCGGCTCGCTGAACTGGTGGACCTGGGAGCGATCAAGAAGGCCAACCTGAAGATCGTCTGCGATCCGTTCTGGGGTGCGTCTCGCGGCTACACCAGCGAATTGCTGCGTGAGCAGGGCATTGACGTCGCGACGGTCCACGATTATCGCGATGTGCTCTTTGGCGGACATGCTCCGGAGCCTGACGATGAGCTGCTGAACGATTGCAAGAAGAAGATCAAGGAGACGGGCGCGGATCTCGGCATCGCCTCCGACGGCGACGCCGACCGTTTCGGCATTGTCGACCGCGACGGGACTTTCATCCAGCCGAACTATGTGATTGCTCTGCTCTTCGACTACCTGGTGGAGACGCGGGGGTGGAAGAATGGCGTGGCGAAGTCGGTCGCGACCACCAACCTGATCAACGCACTCGCCGAAGAGCACAGGATTCCGCTCTATGAGACTCCGGTGGGTTTCAAGTACATCGGGGAGCTGATCATCAAGGACGAGATCGCGATCGGGGGCGAAGAGAGCGCCGGTCTGACGATTCGCGGCCACGTGCCGGAGAAGGACGGGCCGATCGCAGGATTGCTGGTTGCTGAGATGGTGGCCACGCGCAGCAAGAGCATCGGCGAGCAACTCAAGGAGCTGTTTGCCAGAGTTGGTTCCTACTACCCGGTTCGGGAGAACTTCCGCTTGACTCCCGCAGCCAAGGCGAATTTCATAGAGAAGGTCAAGGCGGATCCGACCGAGTTGCATGGTCGGAGGGTGAGCAAAATCGTGCGTACCGATGGCCTGAAACTGATCTTTGACGATGGCGCCTGGGTCTGCTATCGGTTGTCAGGCACCGAGCCGGTGGTGCGTGTGTATACAGAGGCGCGGTCGCATAGCGATACTGCGGCCCTTGGCAACGCCGCGAAGGAGTGGGCGCTTCAGTAGCAGGCTCGCGGAAGTATCTTGGCCCACGGTTTCCACTAGTAAGGACTTTTCGGAGGGTTGTGAAGAAGAGCGTCGCCAATCCGTCCCACTCAGCGCGCGAGCGAGTTCTGGATTCTCTCTACCGGAACCGGCGCAGGCTGGCGACGGGGTGCGCGATGCTGGTGGCGGCGGCGCTTGGCTACTTTGCGGTTGCCGGAGAAAACGGCATCACCATCTATAAGCAAAAGCGGGCGGAGGACAAACAGCTTGCCCGGCAGATAGAGACGCTGAAGCAGGAGAACGCCCAGCTTCAGACGCACATCGATCGGCTGAAGAGCGATCCTGAGTCGATTGAACACGAGGCCCGAGCCAGGCTTCATTATGCGCGCCCCGGCGAGGTGATTTATACGCTTCCCGATGCGCCGGCTTCGAAGCAGCTTGCGGCGCCCGCCGCTCCCGCTCCGACGCCCAGCAAATAGCATGCGAAAGAATAGCTTGCTGCATTCAAGGCTGACAGGCAAGATGTTGAAGTGAACGAACTGGCTCCTGGCACTCTTCTTGGGCACTATAAGATCGTCCGCCGGCTGGGTCAGGGCGGGATGGGTATTGTTTATGAGGCGGTCGACCAGAAGCTTGGCCGCCATGTCGCGATCAAGCTGCTTCCTGAAGCCACACGCGAGAGCAGCGGGGCGCTAGAGAGGTTCTGGCGCGAGGCGCGGGCGGCGTCTTCGCTCAATCATCCCGGTATCTGCACCATCCATGAGCTGAACGATCGGAGCGACCTGGGCCCAGGACACTTTTCGCCGAATGACCAGGCGCTCGTCTATACGGTCCTCCGCAACGGAGGACACACCTTGTTGTATCAACCGCTCGATGGTTCGTCGGCACGACAGTTCGTCGACCCGATGAGCGAGACGATCTCGGATTTCAGTTGGTCGCTCTCGGGCAAGCAATTGGCCCTGTCGCTGGTGAAATCGAGCTCCGATGTGGTGCTCATTACCGATCAGGCTGGCAAGGGGAAGAACTGACCTTCGGCAAGGGAGACCCATGCTTGTGTCGGATAAGATGATCGGCTAATCTGCGGACGTACGTCGGGAGAGTTCATGTTCATGCGCAAATGGATTTTTTTGGCAGCGCTTTTGTATCTCGGAGTTTCTGGCGTGCAGAAGGCCGCCGCTCAGAGCGGCACCACCTACCTGAAATACCCCAACATCACCTGCGCCTCCGACGATATGAAGCGCCACTATTGCCGGATTGATACGCAGGGTCGAGTGCGCATGGTGAACCAGCGCAGCGGGTCGCCGTGCATTCAGGGGCAGACCTGGGGATATGACGGCGGTGGAATCTGGGTGGATCGCGGCTGCCGCGCGGATTTTATAGTCGGGCGTGGCGGATATCCACCGCCTCCCCCTCCGGGAAACGGCTATCGTCCGCCGCCGGGACCACCGCCTCCTCCTCCGGGTGGGACGATCACCTGCTCTTCGAACAACATGAAGCGCAACTTCTGCCAGGTGTATACCGGCCGCGGCGTGAGGCTGGTCAATCAGCGCAGCGGTTCCGCGTGTATCCAGGGTCAAACCTGGGGATGGAACAGCCAGGGAATCTGGGTCGATCGCGGCTGCCGGGCAGATTTTCAGATTTACCGGTAAACAGCTCGGCCCGGTCTCTGTAAAATTCTTGAGCGGTCAAGCTGGATCGACGTTGGCGCCAACTCTTGCCAGCGTCGTTCTGAGCCGCCCAACTCCGCCTTCTTGAACAGGCCCGTGTCCAGTGGCGAAGCGGGCGATTGGATACTTTAGCAATTTTTGCGCGCTGGCCAGCGCGAGTTCCTTGTCCCAAGTGAATAGGTTGGTCGGCGCAGCGTACCAGGGGGCGTGTCCGGCAATACGGAGTCCGCCTAAGCCGATAACTCCATCACCGGCGTATAGCGTGCCGTCGCGTTCGTCGAGGAAGGAGAGATGTCCGGGGAGATGTCCTGGGGTTTCAATGACGCACAGCGATCCGTAGAGCTCGCCCTCGGAGAGTGTTCGCGTGACTGCCGAGCGCATTCCGGGAGTGTTCTTGATCGGCTTGTTCGGCTCGCCGGGTTCGAGCGTGGTGTCGGCCGGCAGCTTCAGCAGAGGCACTGAACGCCGGCTAGCGGCGATCTCAATCGGACCGAGCTTCGCCACGAGCGCATCGACAGATCCCATGTGATCGGGATGGGCGTGGGTTAGAAGAATCCGCCGGATCGGCTTTGCAGCTGTCGCTGCCGCAGCGAGAATCACGTTCTCAAATCCTGGGAAGCTGGTGTCTACGAGGGTGAAGCCGTCCGATTCGGCGACAAGGTAGCAGTTGACTAGTCCAACGCGTGTCAGTTTCAGAGACTGCGAGCCCTCGGCAACCGGGGTGGTTTTCATGCCGCTTGGATGTTTTGGATATCTACTCCGACGCACGAACCTGGGATCCGGCCAGGCAGCAGTGGTTCGGCTCAGATCGCGCAAAGTGGCTATTGCCCACCGCACCTCGCCGAGAGATATTGAAATCCCCGGCACTCGATGGCAAAACAACGTGGCATAGCCTCAAATCTCGGGTGTTACGTCTATGGCGTTGCCGCCATCTTTCTAGGGTTGCTGGGCCTGATTTCCGGCGATTTCGCCACGACCTGGCAGAACGTCGGCCCCCACATCCCTCTGCGTGTACCGCTCGCCTATCTCACTGCGGTCATTGAGCTCGCCGGGGGGATCGCGCTCCTCATTCCCCGCACCGCGCGAGCCGGCGCTGTGACCCTGACGATTGTCTACTCTGTTTTCACGCTCATCTGGGTGCCCAAGGCCTTTGTGAATCTCGGGAATTACGACCCGATTGGCAATGTCTTTGAGGAGTTCTCCCTGGTCGCTGCCGGTCTGGTTCTCTACGCGACGTTCTCGCCTGCCGGTTCGTCCATTGCGCGCCGGCGGTCGTTCTTCGTGCTCCTCTTCGGGCTTTGCCCCATTTCCTTCGGCATCGCCCACATCATTGACATGCCTGGTCTGTTGAACTGGATTCCAGATTGGCTGCCGCCGAGCAGGATGTTCTGGGCCTATGCCACTACCCTTGGTTTTTTCGGGTCCGCCGTCGCCATCCTCACCGGCATTATGGCGCCTCTTGCCGCACGCCTTCTCACGGCGGAGATCGTGATCTTCGAGTTACTGATCTGGGTTCCGAATCTCTTCCGCGGGCCAAGCAATCACTTCAATTGGGCGGGCAACGCGATCAGCATGGCTTTGGCCGGCGCCAGTTGGGTCGTCTCCGACTCCATCAGCGCAGCAGCAAGACCTAATCCAATCCCAGATTAGAGGCTTTCAAACGGCACCGCCAAAGCCGGGGCACTTCAAAGCATTTTTGCTCAGGAATTCTATGCAGGGACGCCTTTGAGCGCGGCTTCAAGTGCTTCACGGAGCTGCATCTGGCGCGGCTCGTCAAGCTTCTTTCCTTGCGCGGTCAGATAGAAGACATCGATAGCGATTTCGCCTTCGGTGTCGATTAGCGCGACTTCGATGTTGCAGCCCTTTTCAGCGAAGGTTTTGGCGACCTCGCGCAGCAGTCCGGGGTAGTCCTGGGCGACGATCTGCAACAGGGTGCTGGTTGTGGAGGAGGTGTTGTCGAACTCGAGCCGTGTGGCGAGGTTTACCTTGGCCGCTTTGCGCTGGAAAGCGTGGCGGCGGCGGCGCATCAGCGTTTCGAGCGGGGTCTTGAGCGCGATCACGCCGGCGATGCTTTCCTCGAACCGAGTAATCTCGCTCTCGTTCAACTCGAGGGTGCGGAAAGTGTCGGTGAACTGAAAGGTATCAATGATAAGGCCTGCTTGGTTGGAGAAGGCGTCGGCCTTGATAATGTTCATACCCCAGGCGGAGAGCGCTCCGGCCATGTCGGCGAAGAGCATCGGGCGATCCATGGTGACGAGGGTGAGTTCGCAAAGCTGCCGGGCGGTCCGGAACGAGAGCTGCACCGGGTGCGATTCGAGATTGAGCGCCATTCTGAAGTGATCGCGAATCTGCTCGGGCAGGCGGCTTTGCAGGTAGCGCTGGGGCAGGCCTTCGAGGAAGCTGCGGAGTTCCTCCTTGCGATCGGGGACGAGCGCGAGGATGCGATTCAGCAGGCCGGTGTCGGAATCTACGTGATAACGAACCTCATCGACGCTGCGGTCGAGGAAGTTCGACGTGGAGATGTAGAGCTGCCAGAGTGTGTCGGCCTTCCACGGTGTGAGCGCGTCGGGGTTGACGGCCTTGATGTCGGCATAGGTAAGCAGCGTGAGCATCTTAAGGCTTGCCTGAGTGCCGACTGATTCGGCGAAGGCGCGAATGTTCTCAGCGTCGAAGATATCGCGGCGCATGATGAGGGACATGTTGAGGTGATTGCGGATGAGGGAGCGCACCGTCTCGCGCTCTTCGGGGTCGAAATCGAGCCGAGCGAGTAAACTTTCGGCGAGCTCTACGCTGGCCGCGCAGTGGTCGCCGTTGCGCCGCGCTTTGCCGGTATCGTGCAGAAGCAGCGCGAGCAGGAAGAGATCGAGGCGATAAATCTGCGGCAACAGGGCGGCAAAGCGCTGGTCGCCGTCAGAGCGCGGCTGCCGCAGCTGATGGATGTTGTCGATGACGAGGAAGGTGTGTTCGTCGACGGTGTAGCGATGATAGGAGTCTCGGATCACGAGAGCGTCGATGCCGTGAAACTCAGGGATGAGGAGTTCGAGAACGCCGAGCGCGTGCATGGTTCGCAGCGCGTGAGCGGCGTGCGGGCCGAGCAGAATCTCGCGCAGGCAGTTCCAGAGAAATGGGCCCTCGGGCATGTGGACGGCGAGGACTGGGAGCGATTCGGCGACGCGGTCCTCGGCATTTTGGGTGAGCGAGTAGCCGTGCGTGGCAACCATCGCGAAGACTTTGAGGATGCTGTCGGCGTCATTGACGGGCGCGGTTTCGTCGAGGTCGATTCGGCCCTGCTCGAGGAAGAAATCGGTACCGGGAATTGGAGTGCGGCGGCGGCGTACTTGCTTGTAGAAGGACTGGCGCGCAGGGGGCAGGCTGTCGAGCATGAGCGAGGCGCGGCGGAAGACGGCGCGGGCGTGGCGGTAGTACGTGCGCATCCAGTAGGCGGGGTCGGCGGTGCCTCGGGTTTCAAGGCCGATGCTGAGCGCGGCGGCCTCATCCTGGGCATGCCAGTCGAGGGTGTTGTCGTCGCGATTGCGGCGGAAATGCAGGAAACATCGGGTAGCGGCGAGAAAGTCGAAGGCCGATTCGGCGTCGCTGGCGCCGACCTGAGGCGTTGCGAGGCCTTCCTTCGGCCAGCTTTGCTGGTCCTGCAGATGGCGCAGCAAGATCAGCCACTGGGCGAGCTGGTAGTCGCGAAGGCCGCCCGGACATTCCTTGATATTCGGTTCCAGGTGGAAGATCGTGTTGCTGTATTTGGCGTGGCGGGCACGCGCCATTTCCGCGAGCTTCTGTGTGATGGTGCTCCATTCGCGGAGGAGAAGCGCGGGAAGCACCTCGGTTTGAAACCGGCGATTGAGGGCATTATCTCCGGTGAGAAAACGTCGATCTAGCGTGGCGACGATGAACTCGAGATTGTCGGGGTCAGCGCGCTCGCATTCCTTCAGAGTCCGCATGGCGGGGCTTACGCTCAAGCCGATGTCCCATAGAGTCTGATTACAGGCGCGCACCGGCTCGCGAAATTCGCGCTCGGCGTCTTCATTGACAAAGATGTAAAGCAGGTCGATATCGGAATAAGGGAAGAGCTGGCGGCGGCCGTAGCCGCCGGTTGCGAGGACTGCGACTCCCGGGCGGTCGAGGTCTTTGGCGAGCGACTGCTTCCATACCACTTTGAAGAGAGCATCGACAGAGATCGCGCGTCGACGGATCATGGCCGAGCCGTCGCCAGTCCGCTCAAAGTTTTGGCGGAGTGCGAGGAACTCCTGCTGATAGTTCTCTCTCTGCTGAGAGAGAAATGCAGTGTCGCTCATGTTGTCGCTCAGGCCCTCCTGCATTGCCTGGTTGATAAAGCGGTCCTATCGTGCTGGAGCACCTCAACTGCGAGTGGAACAAAATGCCTGGCTTGAGCGCCCTGCGACGCTCAATTTCCTTGCTGCAAGCCTATAGAGTGGGGCTGTTTACCTACCAGGGTAGAAAAAGTCTACAGTCTCTTTGGCCGCCGGAGGGATTCAAATTCCCAAGACAGGGCCAAAACCATACCGATCTGGAGGCTGACGCTAGTGTCGCCAACGCGGATCCGCGGCGGCAAAAGCGGAATCAGAGGGCGGTTTCGCCGCGTTCGTCGTTGCGAATGCGGATGGCCTCATCGATTCTGGAGACGAAGATCTTTCCGTCGCCGATCTTGCCCGAACGGGCGGCGGAGAGAATCGCCTGCACCACCTTCTCGCTCATTTCGTCGGCGACCACCATCTCCAGCTTGATTTTAGGCAAGAGGTCGACGGTGTATTCGCGGCCGCGGTAGAACTCGGTGTGGCCTTTCTGGCGACCGTGGCCGCGGGCTTCGAGGATGGTCATCCCTTGAATTCCAATCTCGATCAGGGCATCTTTGACCGCGTCGAGCTTGGATGGTTGGATAATGGCTTCGATCTTTTGCATATCTATCTCGTGTTTCGCACTTCCGGCTCCGGCGAGCCACTGCTTTTCCCGATGGCCAGACTAACAGGTTCGCGACTCGTCTTCTCGCTGTGAACGCTTACGATGCCCAGTCGTAACCCTCCTCGCCATGCTGGGTGGTGTCGAGGCCTTCCTCTTCGTCCTCGGCGGTGACGCGCAGGCCGATGGTCACATCGACCAGTTTGAGGAGGACCAGGGTGCCGACGATGGAGCCGAACCAGGCGATTGCGACTCCGGCGAGTTGATGGAGGGGCTGGAAATAATTGCCCTCGAAGAAGCCCGAGGGCAGCGTCTTCCCGTTGGCGTCGTGGAAGACGGGATTGATCGCGCTGCTGGCGAAGATCCCGGTTAGGATTGCTCCCAGTGTGCCTCCGGCGCCGTGAACGCCGAAGGCGTCGAGAGTATCGTCGTACCCGAAGATGCGCTTGACGGTGGTCACCATGAAATAGCAGAAGACGCCTGCGACGAGGCCGATGAGCAAAGCAGGCATGGGCTGAACAAACCCGGCAGCTGGGGTGATGGCAACGAGCCCAGCGACTGCACCGGAGATACAGCCAAGGGCGCTTGGCTTGCCGTTGCGACGCCATTCGGCGACGGCCCAGCCGATGGCCGCCGCGGCGGCTGCAAAATGAGTATTCACGAAGGCGCTTGTGGCGAGCGTTCCGCCAGCGAGGGCGCTTCCTGCGTTGAAGCCGAACCAGCCCACCCACAGCAGGCAGGCCCCCACGACGCTGAGCACCATGGAGTGGGGCGCCATATGCTCTTTGGGGTAACCGAGCCGTTTGCCGAGGTAGAGCGCGCAGACCAGGGCGGAGACACCCGAGGTGACATGGACGACCGTCCCCCCAGCGAAATCCAGCGTGGGAATGCGGGTCCCGTAGGCATTAAGAAGGCCGTCCTTCCCCCACACCATGTGGGCCATCGGGGAGTATACGAAGATCGACCAAAGGGTGAGCAGGACACACATGGCGCTGAACTTCATCCGCTCCGCGAAAGCCCCTGTAATCAAGGCTGGGGTGATGATGGCGAACATCAGCTGATAAATCATGAACGTCTGCAACGGGATGGTTGCGGAGTAATCGGGATCGGGAGTCAAACCGACCCCGCGAAGGAAGATGTGGTGAAGTCCGCCAATGAAGCTGGTCCCGGAATCGAAGGCCAGGCTGTAGGTGCACACCGCCCAAAGCACGGTGATGATCGACATCATAGCGAAGCTCTGCATCATGACCGAGAGGATGTTCTTCTTTCGCACGAGGCCGCCGTAGAAAAGGGCAAGGCCAGGGCCGGTCATCAGCAAGACCAGGGCTGAACTGACCAGCATCCACGTGTTGTCGGCGGAGGATTTGGCGTCTGCGACCTGAGCCTCCAGTTGTGCGATCTTCGCACTCTCCGCCGAAGTAGACGAAGCCTGCGGCGCGGAGGTTTGGGCGACGCCGGCATGGGAAAGAATCAACAAACAGCCGACGACAATGGTGGAGATCCCGCGGCCCAAATTAATCATGGCAATACTCCCGTTGAAAAGTCTGAGCCGCAGCCTTTATACGGATGCGGATGAACGGCCCAGGCAGCTTGCAGTCCGAAATGATCTGAAACCGGCAATTGCGGCCAAGGGCGCAATATGTGAAGGCCCGTTGAATTGTCTTTTTCCTACTTTCACACAAGCCGGTGAAAGTACCAAGCAGAGACGGAACGTGGATTGGTTTGAGCGTCGCCTCCATCGAGGCGGAGAGAGCTTCGGCGGGATTTGACCGGGCCAGCCCGCCGGAGCCTGCGAATGGCTCCCGGGACAGGTTAAAAAAAAACAGCCGATTGATTCCAAAAACGTCTGGAATGAATCAGTTCGGGGTATATTGGGTGTATGCAGCTGGCGAATTCAGATCGATATCTTTTCGGAGCTCTGGAGAGCAGCTCGAAGAACCGCGAGAAAGTGCGCGAGGCCAATTATGGCTTTGAGCAACCAGAAGGCGTGTTCATGACATCTCTCGATCTTGCGATCAACTGGGTCCGCAAGAGCTCGGTATGGCCGATGACCTTTGGGCTGGCGTGCTGTGCGATCGAAATGATGTCGATGGGGGCTTCGCGGTTCGACATCGCCCGGTTCGGCGCCGAGGTGTTTCGACCATCGCCCCGGCAGTCCGATCTGATGGTCATCGCGGGCAGGGTATCGCAAAAGATGGCGCCGGTAATCCGACGGCTTTATGATCAGATGCCGGAACCAAAGTGGGTAATATCCATGGGCGCGTGTGCAACCTCCGGTGGGGTTTTTAATAATTACGCGATCGTTCAAGGTGTGAACCAGGTGATTCCGGTGGATGTCTACGTCCCAGGATGCCCCCCGAGGCCCGAGCAGTTGATGTATGCGATCACGCTTCTGCAGGAAAAAATCCAGCAGGAACGGGGCAGCATGAGGCGGACTCTGAACATGTGAGAAGACCGGAGGAGTCGATTGGAGCCCCGGGGTGTTAAAAATACTAATTACCCAGCAGCGACTTAGCGTGTAACATTCTGATTGCTGGAGCTTGAGGGAAGTTGTGGTTCGTGAAAACGCGGATTTTGCAAGCTAGTGCAGTATGGGTCACTTGCAGTCGGCTCATGTGATTTAAGCTGATTTTTGTTTTAGAGGTCACTTTCCATCAAGATTTTGGAGGATAGACGTATGCTTTCTCGTCCTAAAGGTTCCCTGAGCCGAATTCTGCTCGTAGCGTGTGCCGTAGGGCTCGGATCATCGAGCTTATACGGACAGAATTCGCCAACCGCAACGCCGCCCGCACCGATATCGAGAATCGATGTTTTCATGGGTTACTCGTACTTGGCGCCGCATGGCACGATCTACACGCCGCTGCCGGATGGGTCGACCAGCCCCAACACCTACTCGTCGATCACGCTGGGCACGGTCGACAGCGCGACCTATTTCTTTAACAAGTACGTAGGCGGCCAATTTGAGTTCGGCGCCCACCCGGATGGCAACAATGATGGCGCGTATTCCTATTCGTTAGGCATCGTTGGGCGCTACCCAACTGACGAAGGGGTGACCCCGTTCGGGCATGCGGATGTCGGAGCTGTCAAGCTAGGCGGTCCGAACTATGAGCCGATCGCCTATCACGTATACACCTGGGGTCCGGCCATAACGGTTGGCGGCGGCCTCGATTATGGTCTTCCATGGTTTGATCACCACCTTGCGATCCGCCTCTTCCAGGCGGACTACCAATACTGGCACGCCTCGTTTGGCCCCCAGCCCGTCACCGGCGGGCGCGCCAACCTCAACAACGCGCGTCTGAGCACGGGCATTGTGTTGAAGTTCGGCAGCATCATTCCGCCGCCACCCGTGACTTACAGCTGCTCGGTCAACCCGTCCGCAGTCTTCCCGGGTGACCCGGTCACGGTCACCGGAACCGCGATGAACCTCAATCCGAAGAAGCCCGCCACCTACACCTGGTCGGGCACCGGCGTGAAGATCACCGGCGATTCCACGACCGGCAACATCGACACGACTGGATTGAGCGCGGGCAACTATACGGTCACCGGGCATGTCTCGGAAGGCCAGAAGCCGGGCGAGTTTGCGGATTGCACCGCCAACTTCACCGTCAAGCCGTATGAGCCGCCGACAGTTAGCTGCTCAGCCGATCCGACCTCCGTTCCTGCCAGCGGTGGCACTGTGACCATCACGGCCACAGGTGTCAGCCCGCAAAACCGTCCACTGACCTATAGCTTCACTTCCTCCGCCGGCCAGATCAGCGGCACCGGCAACACCGCGACCCTGAACACCACCGGAGCGCCGACCGGAACGATTACCGTCACCGGCAACGTTTCCGATGACAAGGGCCAAACCGCTTCCTGCACGGCCACAGTGTCGGTGAACGCACCTCCGCCGGCGCCGGCCAAGACCCAGACGCTGTGCACGATCTCCTTCGGTCGTGACACCAAGCGTCCGGCTCGTGTGGACAATGAAGCCAAGGCCTGCCTCGATCAGGTTGCTCTGAGCGCACAGCAGACACCGGACGCCACGATCACTGTGGTCGGTGAAGCTGGGCCCGCACCAGCGCCTAAGAAGGGTCATAAGGCAGTCGTGGTTGATAACCTGGCCGCGCAGCGCGCTGTCAACACCAAGGCGTATCTGGTCACCGAGAAGGGCATCGATGCTTCCCGCATCAGCGTCCGCACCGGAACCCAGAGCGTCGACGAAGTGGAGAACTACCTGGTGCCCGCTGGCGCAACCTTCGACAGCGACGTACCCGGAACCACTGCCGTCGATGAGTCGGTGGTGAAACCGCAAACCCGCGTACCGCTTGGCACCAAGCCGGCGGCGCACCACAA
The DNA here is from genome assembly GCA_963742015.1 of uncultured Acidobacteriaceae bacterium. Taxonomy (GTDB): domain Bacteria; phylum Acidobacteriota; class Terriglobia; order Terriglobales; family Acidobacteriaceae; genus Acidisarcina. Next base: position 155,166 of record CAVUKL010000029.1, read on the forward strand.
GAAAGCAGCCGCTGCCCCGGCCCAGTAGTTACCAGGCAGCGACTCTATGAGGAAAAAGGGCTGACCGAATTTCGGTCAGCCCTTTTCCCATTGCTCGCAAGGATTATTCTTGTAGATGGCTGATCATCGCCCGACAAACCCACTATCGAACAGCAGGAACATGAAACACATAGTGCTACGCCTCTCTGCCCTCTCCGTCCTGTCTTTGGCACTTCTGCCTTGCTCAAACGCTTCCGACGCGAAGGCCTCGCCAATCGCGGCCTGGGAGCCGGTAGGTCCCGCCGGAGGAGACGCACGCGCCTTCGCCGCCGATCCGACCGATCCCAAGCACCTGTATATGGGAACGCTGGACAGCTGGATCTATGAGTCTCAGGATGGAGGCGCCAATTGGAAGCGCCTGGCCAAACTGAGTCGAGCAGAGAACCAGGTACTGGACAACATCGTGGTGGATGCGGCCGATCCCAAGACGATACTGGTGGGCGCGTGGATGCTCAATCGTCCCGACGGAACACTGTATGTAAGCCACGATGGGGGAGCGAGCTGGACCACGGTGGCCGATATGGAGGGCCAATCGATTCGCGCTCTCGAACAGTCTCGTTCGAATTCAAAGGTATTTATCGCGGGTACCCTCAAGGGCGTCTACCGCAGCGACGATAGCGGAGCGCACTGGAAGCAGATCAGCCCGGCGGACAGCCATGAGATCCACGAGGTCGAGTCGATCGCGATCGATCCCGCCGATCCGAATACCATTTACGCGGGAACCTGGCATTTGCCCTGGAAGACTACCGACGGCGGCACCACCTGGCGCAATGTCAAGCAGGGCCTGATCGACGATTCCGACGTCTTCTCGATCATCCTCGATCCGAAAGTCCCATCTATTGTTTACCTGAGCGCCTGCTCCGGCATCTACAAGAGCGAGACCGCTGGCGAGGTCTTTCGCAAGCAGCAGGGAATTCCGAATACCGCGCGGCGCACCCGCGTTCTGATGCAGGATCCGGTGAACTCAGCCACGGTCTACGCGGGAACTACCGAAGGGCTTTACCAGACCACCAATGCCGGGGCAACTTGGCAACGGCTCACTGGTCCCGACGTGATCATTAACGATGTCTATGTGGACCCGACAAATAACAAGCACGTACTGCTGGCGACCGACCGTAGCGGCGTTCTGTTGAGCGTCAACGGCGGGGCCAGTTTTGTTGCGGCCAATGACGGATTCTCGCAGCGGCAGGTCGAAGCGCTGCTGGTCGACAGCCGCAATCAAAATACGATCTATGCGGGTGTTTTGAACGACAAGACCTATGGGGGCGTTTTTGTCTCAGAGGACGGCGGCAATACCTGGAACCAGCGCAGCATCGGACTGGAAGGGCGCGATATCTTTGCGCTGCGCCAGGCGCCCAGCGGCGATGTCTACGCGGGAACCAACCACGGCGTCATGATTCTGGCGGGCGGCGGCTGGGAACCTCGGAGCAGTATCGTCAACACCAAGGAAATTGACTCGACCGTCGTCGAAAAGAAGAAGAGGGTCAAAGTCACCAAGGAAGTTGCGCTTCCGGCAAAGGATCTGGAGAGCCGTGTAACGGACGTCAATGTGAGCGGGCCGGTCTGGTATGCAGCGTCCGCTACGGGACTTTATACGAGCAGGAATCAGGGCACCACCTGGCAAGGCGGCGAGGTACTGGGCCATACGGAGTTCGTTCGCGTGGCGATCAGCGGCGACACGGTGCTTGCTGCGGGGCGGCAGTTCATCGTCTCCTCCAATGACGAAGGCAAGAGCTGGCAGCCTGTGTCAATGCCGGCCCAGGCCAAGACGCTGCGCTTCCTGGTGAGCGCCGATGACGGCAGCTTTTGGATTGGCGGCAGAGAGGGTGTCTTCTATAGCGAGGACAAAGGGCAAAACTGGACCCAGCTCAGCAGCCTTCCGTTCAGCGATGTCGACGGTCTTGACTTCAACCCGGAGTACAAGCGGCTGATGGTGACATCAGCGAACGGAACGCTGATGATGGCGATCGATCCGGCCAAGAAGGATTGGAACTGGTGGGACATCGGCTGGAACGTGCACACGGTGCGTACCTCGGGCGGGCGTCTGGTCGCCGCGTCGCTCTATGACGGCGTGGTTCTACAGCCTAAGTCGGCAATGGGAACCCAGCTGGCTTCCGGCGCCAAATGAACTCTGCGGCGTAGCGTGATTCGACTGCGCGAGGGAATCGAGGCAGACGCGGGCAGGCTCTTTGAGCTGGACCGCGTCTGCTTCTCGGCCGGCGTCGCTTATTCCCTTCGCCAGTTTCGCTGGTTGCTCAGGTCGGGCAAAACGCTCTGCCTTATCGCAGAGGAGGATGATGCACTGGCCGGTTTCGCGATTGCGCAGCACACTTCTATCGGCAAGTCGTCCGGGAGCCAGCATCATTACGATTGATGTGGCCCCCGGGTTTCGCCGCCTTGGTGTCGGCCGCCTGCTGATGGGCCAAATCGAAGATCGGATAAAAGGCATGGGCGCGGATTGGCTGCGGCTCGAGGTTGCTGAGAACAACTCTGCCGCCCGTGAGTTTTATCTTGGCTTGGGATTCTTGGCGCTTGGGCGGATTCCCGACTATTATCAGGGCTCCGTCGATGCGATCGTGATGGAGAAGAAGCTGGCGTGACCGGCAGCCCTTCAATCCATGAACCGATCCTTTCATAGCCACAGCCTGAGCGGGTCGTTGGTTTATTCTTAAGAAGATGAGCCAGACAGAGTTTCGCCCGCAGCGTCATAGCTTTCAAACCGATGATCCTAGGCTTAAGCCGATTGCCGAAAAGGTGATGGCGGAAGAGCGCCTGAGCTTCGACGACGGGGTCGACCTGTATCGCTCAGGAGACATTCTGGCGGTGGGCTGGCTGGCGAACCTGGTGCGCGAGCGGTTGCATGGCAACGTTGCTTACTTCAACGTCAACCGGCATATCAATCCGACGAATGTGTGTGTTGCCGCGTGCCGGCTCTGTGCGTTTGGGCGCAAGAAAGATACTGCGGGCGCTTACACGATGGCGCTTGAGCAGGCTTGGGAGACGGCGGCTTCCGGCTACAGCGAGGCGGTGACCGAGTTCCACATTGTGGGGGGCCTCCATCCGGACTTGCCGTTTGAATATTTTCTCGATCTCGTCTCGGGTCTTAAAGAGCGCTTTCCGCTTGTCCACATCAAGGCGTTTACCATGGTCGAGGTTTCGTTCCTGGCGAAGCGGGCCAAGTTATCGATTCCCGAGACGTTGCGACAGATGAAGGCCGCTGGTGTCGATTCATGCCCGGGCGGCGGCGCGGAGATCTTTGCCGACCGCGTGCGGCATATCATTTGCGATCACAAGATCGACGGCGACGAGTGGCTGGAGACGGCGCGACAGGCGCATCTAGCGGGGTTGAAATCGAATGCGACGATGCTCTACGGCCACATCGAGAACGATGAGGATAGGGTCGATCATCTGGTTCGGCTGCGGACTTTACAAGATGAGACTGGCGGCTTCCAGACATTTATTCCTCTGGCGTTTCACCCCGACAACACTGCGCTCGACCACTTGCCAAAGAGCACGGGAATGACCGATATCAAGCAGATTGCGGTTGGCCGGTTGATGCTCGACAACTTTCCGCATATCAAGTCGTACTGGCAGATGGTTTCGCCGAAGATCGCGCAGATTTCGCTGCGCTTTGGAGCGGACGATATCGATGGCACGGTGGTCGAAGAGAAGATCTATCACGATGCTGGCGCCACGACTCCGCAGGGGATGCGGCGACAGGATCTGGTGCGGTTGATTACCGAAGCTGGGCGTGAACCGTTTGAGCGGGACACGCTGTATCGCGCGGTGACGCGGACCGAAGAGGCGTTTACGGTTGCGGTATAAGCCGAGACTCCTCCGTCGAGAGCAAAGCTAGTCGATGAATGTGGCAATATCCTGGATAGTGAACGTGACGCCCAGGCTGGGCAATCCGAAGGCAGTGATGGTTTCAAGTTTCCCCGATTGGTAACCGTAGCCTACTGCCTCTTCAACCGACTTCCGTGGGTCGATGATCCAGATTCCTGCGATGCCCATACGCTCGTAGTCGGCGAATTTCTCCATCATGGCGGCCATTCGGTTTTCGGGGGAGAGAATCTCGAAGACTGCGAGCGGCGGCGTCACGATGATTTGTTCGGTTGGTGCGGAGCGGGAAAGCACCGTCACATCCGGAACCCGGAAGCGAGTGGGTGAGACTCGGACGCGCAGCTCGGGCCGTGCGCGGACGTTCCAGGTCTTGCCCTGCACGCTGAAGAACAGAATCAAGGCGCTTTGCCAGGTTGAGTGATCGTACTCGGGCATTGGACGTTCCTCGATCTGGCCATCGACATATTCGCAGTCCGGCTCGGACTCCATGCGGAGGTAGGTTTCGACGGGAACGAAGGTGGTGGTCGCCATGCCGATTCTCTTTCCCTTATGAGGAGATTCTACGCTGCCGGTGTTCGAGTAGCCGCACTTAGTAATACTGGAAGGCCACTTCGATGTGAATCCGCTTGGCTATGGGGACGCCGTTCTGCGTGGCGGGGGTGAAGCGGTATTGCTTCACGGCGTTGATGGCGTTTTCGTCGAGGCCCATGCCGATGGGTTTTTCAACGTGAACGTTGATCGGGTTGCCCTGGGTGTCTATGGTGAGGGCGACGACGCATATGCCGGAGAACTTGGCGGCGCGGGCCTCGGGGCTGTACTCGGGATTGACGCTGTGTAGCAGGCGCGGCGGGGTGTAGCCAGGGTTCTGGTGTGTCGTCTTTTGCGGAGGCGGTGTCGACTCTTTCGGCCGGAATTGCGGGGAGCTTTGTGCCGCTGGGGAGCGCTTCGGCGATGCGCAAGTCGGCTTTGCCGGGGCCGGTGAGTGAGAGATCCCACGCGACGGGCCCGTCCAGGTCGAGGGTCTTGAAGGCGAGGGTTTGGCCGGAGATTGAGGCCTCGACAATCGGCGCGCCGCCTGGTGTGCCATCGTGCCATCCGGTGATCGTGTTGGTCTTGTCGTCGACGCCGAAGTCACCGTTGCTGACGCTGCCGGTGAGCTTGCCTTGATAGCTGAGGATTTGCACTGTGGCGGCTGGCTGGCCGTTGACGGTGGTCTTCCAGGTACCGACGAACTGCTGAAGATCGGTGGCTGATTGCGCCGCTGCCGGCTGGAGGGTGAAGGCTGAGATGCCGATGCAGGTGGCGGCGAGGAACGAGCTGGCGACTGCTATGGAGAGCAGTCGAGCTCGTCCGAGTCGAGGCTGGCTTGCGGTCGATGAGGTGCATGATGCGCTTCTCCAGAATGTTGGCCTCGAAGATGCCGAGGGCGTTGTTGACGGTGGCGGCGGGGGCAGCACAGATGGTTTGGGCGAGCGAGAGCAGGGAACGGGCGTAGGTCTCGGAGCCGCTGGAGACCGCAGCGGCCATAGCGTCGCAGGCGAGTTCGCGGGACTCGTCGATGTGTTTCTTGAGCAGCCAGCAGGCAGGGTGGAAGGCAATCGGCAGGCTGACGATTTCGATGAGCAGATTCGCGACAAAGTCGCGGCGCGCGATGTGGGCGAGTTCGTGGCAGAGGGCGGCAGCAGTCTCCTCGCGGGTCGCGGTTGCGATGAAGTCAGGCGGGACGATCAACGCTGCGCGGCGAAAGCCCAGTGTGACCGGGCCGGCGACTTGATCCGAAACGAGCAGAGTGACGCCGCCAATGTTGAACGATCTCTGCCAGCGTCGCCACTGGGAGGATAGATCGCCCGGGAGTTCAGCGGGTGCAGCGTGGCGAAAGAGAATTTGCGTAGCGCGCCACTTCCATAGCAGAAATGCGGCCTGACCGAAGAGGATGGCGAGATACACGAGCGCGACCGTATCTGATACCGCCGGTGCGATGTGGAGCGAAGTGCTGTAGCGATGCGGCGTGAGCGCGTGGCGAGCAGCTTGGTTCGATCCATGGTCGTCGAGGCTCCCGGGAAGAATGCTGACCACGACGCTTTGCCCGGCCTTTGCGGTTGAGGTTGAGGCGCTCCACGCGGGTAGCAGTATCGCGAGCAGGAGCGCTGCAATGAAGAGTAGATGCCGTGCCCGCCAGCTTGCCGGAGTCATCAGGCGCGCGGCGACGATTGCGGCGAGCGCGATGAGGGGGACCTGCCAGAGCGAGTTCAGCAGGAAAGTGAGGAGCCAGTGGTGGAAGCTATTCATGGCGGCCTTCCTTCTCTGCGAGTGTTGTTTCACGATTCAGACGCTGGGCGAGCTCGGCGATCTTGCTGGCGTCGAGCTGGCGAGTCTTGACCAGGTTCATGAGCAGGCCGTCGACCGAGCCGCTGAAGAGGCGCTCAACCATCTCGCGGACGGCGTGATTGGTGATCTTTTCGCGGGTGACGGTTGGCGCATATTCAAAGGCTCGGCCGCGCAGCTTGCGCTTCACCTTTCCCTTGCGATGGAGGACGTTGAGCATGGTCTGCACGGTGGTGTATGCGAGCGGAGGGTTGGACTTGAGCCCCTCCTGGACGGTCTGTACGTTTGCGGGGCCTGTCTCCCAAAGCACCTGCATGATTTCGAGCTCGAGCGGGGTGATGAGGGTGGTGGATTTTTTTCTGCCGACCATGAATGCTCCTAATGAATTAGGACAATACGCCCAGGGCGGCGAATTTGTCAACTAACACTTTAGGAGAAGAGTTTCGGCGTCAGAGTTGCCGCCTCCCGCTCAAGCTAAAAAGAGGCTTGAATGGGGCACCCGGCTTTTGCGGTGGCCTAGTCGTTTTCGAAGGAGCGGTTCCAGCTAAGGACAACGCGGTTTTCGCGTTCGAAGCCGAGGCGGCTGATCGATCCGGTGCCGAGGGCGAAGTACTTGCCTGCGCGGGGATCGAGGTTGAGCCAAGTGGCCGCGAGAATGCGGAGGAAGTGGGCGTGAGAGAAGAGCGCGACGTGACCGCCTGCGGCCAGGGAGCGTTCGATGACGGCCTCGGCGCGTGCGGCGACCTGTTCGATCGTCTCTCCGTCGAGGACGCCATCCTCCCAGATGGACCAGCCCGGGCGCTCAGCGCGAATATCGGCCGTGGTGCGGCCATCGTAGCTTCCGTAGTCCCATTCGGCGAGGTTATCGTCGATTTCGGCGCACTCGGAGTATCCGGCGATGCGGCAGGTCTCTTTCGCGCGCTGGCGCGGACTGGTGAGCACCAGCGCGAACGGGCGGCCGCCGAGGTAGTGGCGAATCTCTTCGGCGCGCACTCTGCCATGGTCGGTGAGAGGAATGTCGGTTCGGCTGGTGTGCTGGCCTGAGAGGCTCCATGCGGTCTCTCCGTGGCGGATCAGCCAAAGCTCGGGTTTCACTTGGTCCGTCTGCTTCATCGCTCAGCCCTTCTTTCCTTCGATGTTGCTCGCAGACGCCATTCTATGTGGGAATCTGGAGGGTAGGTCATTTTTCTGAGTGCCATTATGTCAAAAATATGATGAACAAACAGAGAACAGGGTGATGCGGAGTAGTGCGAACCGGGGCAGATGTCGCAATTCGGGTGCTACCATCGCAAGAGCCATCCGTTGACCCTTTAATGATCAGGAAGACCTTCATGCCGAAGAGAAATGCCCTTGCTGCGTTCGCCTCCGTTGGGGCGATCTTTGCAGCTTTTTCTATGCCAGCTCCGCGAATTGAGGCGCAGACGAGCAACCAGCCGAAGACTTATCCGGAGTTGCCGAGCGAGACGCCAACCGATCTCAAGCCGTCGACTTATGGGTATGACTACGAGCGGCGGGTGGTGATGATTCCGATGCGTGACGGGGTGAAGCTGCATACGGTGATCCTGGTGCCGAAGGGTGCGAAGAATGCGCCGATCCTGCTGACGCGGACGCCTTATAGCGCGGACGGGTTGACGACGAACAGCAACAGCTCGCATCTGGGACCGACGCTTTACGGTTATGACAACGCCACCGACGTGATTGTGGATGGCGGGTACATTCGGGTGGTGCAGGATGTGCGAGGGAAGTATGGCTCGGAGGGCGACTATGTGATGAACCGGCCACTGCATGGGCCGCTGAATCCGACGCCGGTCGACCACTCGACCGACACCTACGACACCATCGATTGGTTGGTGAAGAACATTCTGGAGACGAATGGGAAGGTTGGGATTCTGGGGATTTCTTATGACGGGTTCTTGCCGCTGATGGCGCTGGTGAATCCGCACCCGGCATTGAAGGTCTCGGTACCGATGAATCCGATGGTCGATGGCTGGATGGGCGACGACTGGTTCCACAATGGCGCGTTTCGAGAGCAGAACATGCAGTACATCTACGAACAGGAGGCGCGACGCGACTCATCGGCGAAGTGGTACTCGACCAACTATGACGAGTACGACATGTTTCTGGATGCGGGATCGGCGGGCGAGCTTGGTAAGGAACGCGGGATGGACCAGGTTGGGTTCTGGCGGAAGATTACGGCGCATCCGAGTTATGACTCGTTCTGGAGCGACCAGGCGGTCGACAAGATATTGGCTGGCCAGCCATTGAAAGTGCCAACGATGCTGGTGGCGAGCTTGTGGGACCAGGAAGATATCTACGGCGCGATGGCGGTCTATCGCGCGATCAAGCCGAAGGACGTGAACAACGACATGGTCTACCTGGCGCTGGGGCCGTGGTATCACGGGCAGGAGATCGATAACGGCAGCTCTCTGGGGGCGATCCAGTTTGGCAGCGATACGTCGTTGTATTTCCGCAAGAACATTCTGGCGCCGTTCCTGGCGAAGTACTTGAAGGATGAGCCTCCGCCGAAACCGGTGCCACCGGTGTCAGCCTATGTGACGGGCGCGAATGTTTGGGAAGAGCTTCCGGCGTGGCCTTCTGGCTGCGCGAGCGGCTGTGCGCCGAAGGCTACGCCTCTGTATTTGGAAGCGGGATCGAAGCTGGGCTTCGATGCGCCCAAGAAGGGAGGGGCGGGCGATGCGGCGTTCTATGAGTACATCTCCGATCCTGCCAAGCCAATACCGTATCGAATAAGGCCGATTCATCCGATGGAGACTTACACATGGTCGGAGTGGCTTGTCGACGATCAGCGGCAGGAATCGACTCGAACCGACGTTGCGGTGTTTACCTCGGATGTGTTGACCGCGCCGGCGAAGATCAGCGGCCAGCCAATCGCGAACCTGGTGGCGTCGACGAGCGGGACGGATTCGGATTGGGTGGTGAAGCTGATCGATGTATATCCCGATGAGGTCGCTGGGCAGGCGAATATGGGCGGCTATCAGCTTGCTGTGTCCATGGATATTTTTCGCGGGCGCTATCGCGACAGTCTCTCGGATCCGAAGGCTCTGGCGGCGAATGAGCCGCTACTCTACAAGTTCGCGTTGCCGACGGCGAACCATGTCTTTCTGCCCGGACATCGCATCATGGTGCAGGTGCAGTCGAGCTGGTTTCCGCTGTACGACCGGAATCCGCAGACGTTTGTGCCGAATATCTTTTTTGCGAAGCCAGGAGATTATCAGAAGGCAACACAGCGGATTTATCATGAGCCGGGACGGGCGAGTTTTATTGAGTTGCCCATCGTGACGGCGCCGTAGGTGGGCTGAAACCGCAGATCCTTCGACTGCGTCTGGCTGCGCCAGACCCCACTCGGGATGACAAATTTGTTTTTTAAGCAAGTTAGATCAAAGGAGAAACGCTCTTCATGATTGCTACTCGCGGTTATGCATCGCACTCTGCCACTACTTCTCCGGTGCCCTTTCAGTTTGAGCGGCGCGATCCTGGGCCGAAGGACGTTGCGATCGACATTCAGTTTTGCGGGATTTGCCACTCGGACATTCATCAGGCGTGGAATGAGTGGGGCAATTCAATTTATCCGATGGTTCCTGGGCACGAGATTGTCGGTCTCGTCGCTTCAGTTGGCTCGGGGGTGACGAAAGTCAAAGTAGGCGATGCGGCTGCGGTTGGGGTGATGGTGGATTCGTGCCGCGAGTGTCCCTCGTGCCTGGATGGCGAAGAGCAGTACTGCGAACGGCCGGGGATGACGGGCACTTACAATGCGATCGACCGGCAGGGAAATCTGACGTTTGGGGGCTACTCCGACCACATCGTGGTTGATGAGGGATACGTTTTAAGCCTGCCGAAGGGCCTCGATCCGGCGGCGGCTTCGCCGCTGCTGTGCGCCGGGATTACGACCTATTCGCCGCTCAAACATTGGAATGTTGGGCCGGGGATGAAGGTTGGTGTGGTGGGACTGGGTGGGCTTGGCCACATGGGGTTGAAGTTTTCGCATGCGCTGGGCGCGCAGACGGTGCAGTTCACCACCTCGGCGGCCAAGGTGGAGGATGCACAGCGATTGGGCGCGGACGAGGTGATCCTCACCAAGAACTCCGGGTGGGCGAGCAAACACGCGCACAGCTTTGACTTCATTCTGGACTGCGTTTCGGCTAACCATGACGTGAATACCTATCTTGGGCTGCTCAAGCGCAACGGGGTGATGTGTTCCGTGGGTATACCCGAGATTCCGGTTTCTGTTCATGCTTTCTCGGTGCTGGGAAGGAAGACGTTTACGGGCTCGATGGTTGGCGGCATTCGGGAGACCCAGCAGATGCTGGATTTCTGCGCGGAGAAAGGCATCGTCTCCGATATCGAGATGACCAGCTTCGATCAGCTCGATCAGGCGTGGCAGCGGGTGGTCAAGGCCGATGTGAAGTACCGGTTTGTGCTGGACATCAAGACGCTGTAGCGGTATGCCACGCGCTTGTGGCAGGGCTTGTACAAGGGCCTCGCGCCGATCAGGTATGATTTTGCGTGGCATGGCAAGTCCAAACCTGCAACTCGAGGGCACGCTCCGGATTTCAAGCCACGCCTTCGTGATTCTGTTTGGCGTGTTCGGCTTCAACGTCCAGGCGCAACAGACGACTCCAGCGAAAAGCGGACAGACGCAAACGAGTTCATTGCAAGCGGCGACGGCCGGGCTGCAGACGGAGTCCCATCCACTGGACGATGTTCTGCTTGAAGAGACGGATGACGACGTTGAGCCGGCGGACTTGTTCTCTCGGGTTTCCTTCGAGTACGACCATGGGAGCTTTAGCGGGGGGAAGAGCAACAACCGCGAGCGCATCAAGGGCGAGCAGGCCTTTGGCCCGAAAGGTCGGCTGGCTTTCGGATATGAGATTCCTATTATCAGGGGTTTTGGTTTCGATTTGGATGGCGGCGCGAGCTCGCCGAGCGGGCGTGGTTTGGGCGACATCAAGCTGAGCATGAGCGGAGTGCTTAGCGCGAACGAACGGTTCAGGCAAGCAGCCAAAGTTGAGGTGACCTTTCCGTCGGCGCCAGACAACATCAAGGGCGCCGGGCAGCTGGTGATCAAGATGGCATGGGGATTTTCGACGCCGCTGGGCGCCAAGACCGCCCTCAATGGAGTCCTCGCTTACAACAAGGCGGCCACTACTCAAGAAGGCGCACAGGGCGTGAACACTTTCGAGCCCGAAGCGATCGTCACCCACGAATTCAAGAAACGACTGGCGGGCTTCCTCGACTATGACACCTACTGGGACTTTAATGCCGACGAATTTGGCCAGACGCTGAAGGCGGGGTTGCTGTTCGCTCTGGACGAAAAGGCCCGCTGGGGCCTGTCGCCTTACGATCAGTTTCCGCTCAACCACTTCACAAGCACAACCAATCTCAAGAACGACGTGGGGATTGAGTTGAGCTATCGGTATTAGAGGCTGAACGCTCGCTAACTTTGCTGACCACTATGTTCAGCTTCTGCGTCGGGTTCGGGGAAGTCGGTGTCGCCTTCCTTGATCATCGAGTCGTCATCGCGGTGGCCAAGCTGGCCGCCCATTGACTCATCATCAGGCGATTCGGGGCGGTCTGATTCCACAGCACCCTTTTCGAGGTCACTGTCGCGGTGTTTCTGCTGAGGCGATTCATTCATGGCGGTGAGAATATCAGATAGACGGAGCGGTTGCTTCGAGCGATTTAGGCTTACTCATGTCCGGCGGCCGGCTTTGCCGGCGAGCTGATGCGCACACCCATCGCGTTGAGCCGGCTTCGGGCCTGCTGGGCTTCGGGAGTCTGCGGATAACGCTGGATGAGGCTGCGGAGTTCGCGGACTCCGGCTTCTTTTTGATTGAGCGCGATGAGCGCCTCGCCTTTTCGCAGCTGGGCCGCAGGGATCTTCGGGTTGCCCGAATATTGTTCGACGGTTTGATCGTAGGCTTTGATGGCGGCCTGGTAATTGCCCTGGCGATAGGCGATTTCTCCGAGATAGAACTGGGCATTGCCGGCGAGGTCGTCCTGCGGGTAGTAGCGGAGGACGTCGCTGAACTCGGAACCCGCGACGTCGTAGCGGGCAGAGTTGTAGTCGCGCAGCGCGCTCTGGTAGAGGTCGCCAACCGGTGGCGCCTGTGGAGCTGTCGGCTGTCCTTCGGCTGGCTGGCCTGCAGCGGGCGGCTGTCCACCAGCGGGTGCCGCTCCAGACTGCGCTGGGGGCTGAGCGGCCATGGTCTGGGTTTGCGCCTGCAGGTCCTGGATTGCCTTGCTCAGGCCAGCCATGCGGGTTTTGAGTTCGTCGACCGAATCGTTGAGCGCCTGCACCTGGCCAGAGACGCCGTCGACTTTGGCGGCTGTCGCATCGTTCTGCGCTTTGACGGTCTGCGCAAGCGAGTCCATATTTGCCGACATCTTGTTGACGGTGTCGGCGGTCTGCTCGACGAGGTGCTGGAGGACGCCCATCTTCTCCGCGTTGCTTTGCTGCATCTGCTGCAGCATGTCCTGGAGCGCCTGGACCTGGGTCTGCAGCTGGATCATCTCTTTGGAGGCAGCGCGGGCGTGTGGGACCGAGACCAGCAACGCTAGAGATGCGACGGCGGCGATTTGGCGAAGACGAGAGTTCGTTTTCATTACTGTTAGTTTATTCCCACGAAATTGGTTCGGTATGGCAAAGCCCAGGTCTCAAAATCGAGACCTGGGGTACCCCACTCTACTCAGAACTATCGGTCGATCGAGAACTGACCGCGGCGGTTTTGCTGCCAGCAGCTCTCGTCGTGCTCGGTGCAGAACTGCTTCTCCTTGCCGTAGCTGACGGTGCGGATGCGGTCGGCGCTCACGCCACCGGCGATCAAGGCCTTCTTGACCGCACTGGCGCGGTTTTCGCCAAGCGCCAGATTGTATTCGGTCGAGCCACGTTCGTCGCAATACCCGCCGATGACTACCTTGATGTTGGGATGGGCGTTGAGGTATGCAGCGTCCTTCATGACCACGGTCTGGTTCTCAGTGCTGATGTCATAGCTGTCGTAATCGAAGAAGACATCCTGGACATTCTGGCGGAACGCGGCATCGTCGGACATGGCCGGAGCTGTTTCGGCTGCGGGCGCCATGGGCGGATTGACGGTGACCCGGGTAGTGGCATCGGCCGAACCGCCATCGCCACGCGCGACCAGATGATAGTTGGTCGACGAGGTCGGATTGACGGTCTGGGTTCCGGAAGAAGGCACCTTGCCGATGCCGTCGATGGAGATGTCGTTAGCGTTCGTGGTGTGCCATGTGAGCGCGACACCATCGCCGGGATTGACAACGGTAGGAGCGGCAGTGATTGACGCAGTCGGAGCAGGGGCAGTCATGGCCGGCGGGGGCGGTGGCGGAGGAGGCGCGGCCTTCTTGCTGCAGCCGCCGGCGATGGCAGCTACGGCGAAGACGGCGAACGACGCTAAGTATTGATGTCGATGATTTTGCAAGTGATTCCCCCTTTTTGTGATTTGATTTGTCGATCGCGAACGAGTATCAATCATTTCCAACTCCAGTTCGGCATGAAGCTGTCGCCGCCGTGGGTGAGCTGCTGTTGCTGGGTGCCATCGGCGAGCATGCTCCAGACTTCGTTGCGATGGTTGACCTCGCGCTCAAAGACGATGTGACGGCCATCTGGAGCCCACGACGGAAAGTCGTTGCTACCTGTGTCGTGAGTCAGCTGGGTCCACCGCTTACTGGCGATGTCCATGATATAGATGTCACGTCCGCCGGGTGCGCCGGGGCCGTACTTGCGGTCCCATGCGAAGGTCAGGAACTGTCCGTTGGGAGACCAGGAGGGCGAGGTAGCGTAGCCCCCGTCGGTCATGCGCTGCACGTTGCCGCCGTCGTTGTCGGCGATGTAGATCTGCGGAAGGCTGGTGCGGCCTCCGGCCCAAGCGATCTGCGAACCGGTCTTGGGGTTGAAGCAGGGCGAGACATTTGGCCCCCGGAACGAGGTCACGGCATGGGGCCCCGCTCCGTCTGCGCTGCTGATAAAGATTTGAGTATCGCCGTAGACGCTGGAAGAGTACGCCAGTTTCGTTCCGTCGGCGGACCAGGCAGGCGACTGGGTGGTGCCGCCCGGCGACTGGAAAGCGACCAGACGGTTGAGCACCAGCGAATACATTCTGATGCTCCAGCCATTCTTGCCGAGCGAGCTGAAGGCGATTCGGGAATTGTCAGGTGAGACATGGGGCGAGAGCGAGATGCTGCCCAGATGGGTGACTTGGTGCGCTCCCTGGCCGTCGTAGTCCATCTCCCAGACCTCTTTGGTGCCGGACTTGGAGGAGATGTAGAAGATGTGGGTTTCGGCGATGCCGTTGATGCCTCCGCCAAGCCGCAGAATGATCTCGTCAGCGAAGCGGTGGGCGATTAGGCGGGCGTTGTCTTCGGTGGCAGCCTCGTTGTATTGCTTGCCGAGGACCTGAGGCGACTGCGTATTCTTGGCGTCGAGGAGCCAGCCGGAAACCACGACGCGGCCTCCGTTGACAGCCACTGAGCCCATGGCGACCATCTCGGCGTTGACCGGCGGCTCAGACCAATTGCTCAGAATGATCTGCTGCGGCGTGGCAGGCATCTGGGGCGGCGCGATGCTCTTCGAGACCAGGTCGAAGATGCCCGCGTTATTCAGATCGCTGAAGAGGGTCGCATCGAATGTGGCCTTGAGCGCCGGGGTCTGGGGATCCTGCGAGCCGGGCGCAAAATCGGCGGCGGCGATGCGGATCTTGGCGGCGCCTAGGTTGGTGCCGGTACGCACCCAATCCTGGGCGCTGGCGGTCGGCGAAGCCCTGAACAGAGCGGCGGTCGTAACAACCAAAAGAGCCAAAGACAAGGAAACAGGAAAAAAACTGCACTTGCGTATTTTTGTCATGCCTTCCCAATGCTACTTCCTGCCGACAGACTGGGCATTAAGTTTGGATGATAGACCCTGCTCAGTGGTTGGCTCCCGAATATTCGCAATAATATTCGACGCTGATGCTGCTCTGGTTATATCCGGAGGGCAGGGGGCCGAAGGTATCAACCCTCTGCACGGCGCGCAGGCACGAGGTATCGAGCGACGGGCTTCCGCTTGGGGTCTCGATATGGATGTTGCTCGGGGAGCCATCGCGGGCGACGCTGAAGTTCAGAAAGACCCGTGTGCCGGCGGGGGTGCTGGGCTGCACCTCCTGCTGATACCAGTTGCGGGCGACGGTGCGCCGGATGATGTCGACGTAGTACGGGAACTGGGAGCCGAAGTCGCCGCCCTTGATGTTGACGGGATTGTTCGGCCCCTGATTGGTATTCATCGAACTCCGCGTCTGGGGCGCGGCCTCGCCGTATTGGGCCGTGTTTGGCCTTGACTGTACCGGGCTGGGATAGCGGTTGGCGCGCGAGTCGAGGGGCTGGCGCGGCTGCGGCTTTGGGGGGGGCTGGTTCTGAGCGACCTTGTTTGGTGGGGCGGTCTTCGGAGGCTCTTTTATGGGGATCGGGATAGCGTCTGGTTCGGGCTGTTGAACGGACTTCGGTTGCTCGGCGGTTGGGGCTGGTGCGACGCTGGGGGTCGGGGTCGCGAGGACGCTGGGGGTTGGCGGAAGATCCTGGGGTAGCGGGATGGCCGGCGCATTGCTGACCAGCGTGGCCTCGATTGCGCCCTGGGTTTCGTTCGCGCCCCAGCTGTTGTGGCGGAGATGCGCCTGGATGAAGGCGTAGAGGGCTATCGAAGCCACGATAGCTAGATGCAGAGCGAGGGAGCGGGCAGTGTATTTTCCGAAGCTGTCGGGGTCGCGGTCGAGTTGGGCGCTGAGCGGCACTCCTCCTTTAGTTTAAGGCAGAAGGAAACTGCGGTACACGCAACCCCGAGGGTGAGTGATGTTCAGCTCGCCCGTCTGGCGCAAAGGTATAGGTTGGAAGTATGAAGCTTGCCGTAGCTCCTCCGATTTTGCCGATGCTTGCCAAGCGAGTGGGCGAGCTACCGGTCAGTGGCTCGTGGATCTTCGAGCCTAAGTGGGATGGCTTTCGAGCGCTGATTTTTCGCGAAGGCGAAGAGTTCCTGATCCAAAGCCGCGATACGAAGTCCTTGAATCGCTATTTCCCCGAATTGATCGCTCCTTTGAGTGCTCAACTACCGAGCAGGTGCGTGCTCGACGGAGAAATTGTGATTGCGACTCCGAGCGGACTTGATTTTGAGAGGCTGCAACTGCGCATTCATCCGGCGGCATCTCGGGTGAAGCTGCTCGCGGAGCAAATTCCGGCTTCGGTCGTTTTCTTTGATCTGTTGTGCGAAGGAGAAGAGGACCTGCGCGGGATTCCATTTGCAGATCGTCGTGAGCGGCTGGAGAAGTTGCTTGGATCTGCCTCCGCGCCGATCCATATCACCCCGGCGACTCGCGAGCGTGACACCGCGTTGGACTGGTTTCGTCGATTCGAGGGCGCGGGACTTGATGGAGTCATGGCTAAGCCCCTCACTGGCGGCTATGAACCGGACAAGCGGGTAATGCTCAAGGTGAAGCATGAGCGCGACTGCGACTGCGTGGTCGCCGGCTTTCGTTGGCACAAGCAGGGGGAACGCACGATGATCGGCTCGCTGCTGTTGGGGCTTTTCGACGATTCCGGTGAGCTACAGCATGTGGGTGTTTGCTCAAGTTTTACGGCAGAGAAGCGCCGCGAGCTAGTGGAATTTCTAGCTCCTTATCGCGAGAACGCAATGGCCGAGCATCCCTGGCGGCATTGGGCGACGCCGGAGGCGGGAGATGGCGAGCGTCGGATGCCAGGCGGGCAGAGCCGGTGGAGCCAGGGGAAAGACTTGTCGTGGGAGCCGCTGCGGCCGGAGTTGGTTGCCGAAGTGGCCTATGAACATATGCAAGGGCGCAGGTTCCGACATCTAGCCCATCTGCGGCGTTGGCGAATGGATAAGCGCCCGCAAGATTGCACTTACGCGCAGCTTGAGGTGGTCCCTCCACATGAACTGATGGAGATATTTTCCGCGGGGCGTTGAACCTGAGCCTCTTCATGACTTTGGTTGTCTTCGGTTGCGCCATTCGCGGGTTGGGTCCTCATCCGGATCGGGCGTTTCCTGGGGCGGGCGAAGCTCTTCGGGGACGTTTCGAAGGTTCACTCGAATTCGCGTCCAGGTTGAGTTCTTTCCCCGCATGGAGTCGACCAGCACGTCTTCGACAGCGATGAACTCGGCGGCCTTAGAATGCGCGCTCTTCCATCGTTCGAGACCTGCGAGTGCGGCTTCTTTGCTGGGGGAGTTGGCGATTACAAGAAGCGGCATCTTTTCCCGCGGCTTTTTAGCCGCCGGCTTTGCTGCGGACTTGGCGCGGGATGGAGCGACACGCGGCGCTTCGCCTTCCATCTTTCTGAAGTGTGGCGGCCACGGGGCGTCTCCGAGGCCTTCAGCTTCGTCTTTGGCCGCCAGATCGAGGAGGCTTTCCAGCGATCCGGAGTGGGAGTCGATTTCCGCGTGAGGGTCGCCAATTTCGGCGAAGCGAGCCGGAACGGTGAGCACGTTAAACTCGGCGGGTTCGCAGTCGGGAACCTCGTGCCAGCCAAGTGGGGTGGAGACGCGAGCGTCGGGGAGCGGACGCACGGAGTAAGCAGAGCAGGTGGTGCGGTCTTTGGCGTTCTGGTTGTAGTCGAGGAAGACGCCGTGGCGCTCCTCTTTCCACCATTTGGAGCTGGCCAGGGTTGGAGCACGGCGTTCGACGGCTCGAGATAGCGCAAGCGCGGCACGGCGGACTTCGGTAAAGCTCCAATGCGGCTCGATACGCACGATGATGTGCATGCCGCGGGAGCCGCTGGTCTTGGGCCAGCCGCGCAGGCCGTTTTCTTCGAGCAGCACTTTTACTTCGAGCGCTACGCGGCGGACATCAGTCCAGCCGACTCCGGGGCCGGGATCGAGGTCGATGCGCAGTTCGTCGGGATGATCGAGGTCGCCGGTGCGGACCGGATGCGGATGGAGCTCGATGCAGCCGAGATTCACAATCCAGGCGAGACCAGCATGGTTGTCGACGACGACCTCTTCGGCGGTGCGGCCGGAGGGGAAGGAGAGCGTAGTCGTCCGCAGCCAGGATGGATGGTCGGCCGGGGCGCGTTTCTGGTAGAAGGGCTCGGCTTCCGCTCCGTTGACGAAGCGTTTGAGTACGATGGGACGGTCCCGGATCCCGTTGATTGCGCCGGGTGCAACCGCAAGATAATAGCGGACGAGGTCGAGCTTGGTGAGACGGGTTTCTTTGGAAAAGTAGAGCTTGTCGGGGTGCGTGACGCGGACTTCGTGTCCGTCGATGGAGAGGACCTCTGCTGCTTCATCCTTGGCCACGGGAACAGGGTACACCGTTTGACAGTACGCGGGCGTTGCGGCCCGCTACTGTTTCCGCGTTTCCAGCGGCTGCGTCACGATGCTGATGTTGGTGATGCCGGCTTGTTTGACGGCGTCCATGACGGAGGCGAAGGCCCCGAAGGGGACCTTCTCGTCGGCGCGGAGATAGATTACTTGCTTGGTGTCGTCTGTTCCGGGCTTCTTGAGGCGCGATGGCAGGTCGGCGAGGTTGATGGGCTGGTCGCCTAAGAAGACGCGCTGTTCGCGATCGATGGTGACGACGAGGCGTTGCTCGGTGATTTCGCGGACGGTTTTGGTCTTGGGGACGGCGACTTCGATGCCAGACTGCAGCACCGGCGCAGAGATCATGAAGATCACCAGCAGCACGAGCACCACATCGACGAGCGGGGTGATGTTGATGTCCGCGAGGGCGGTCTGGGTGTGTCCGTTGCTAGTTGTGAACGCCACGCGCTTCCCTCTCTCCGCGGCCGGGAGCGATCGGCTCCTGAGGGCGGACATTGACGTCTTCCATGCTGTTGAGCAGCTCGCGGGCGAAATCGTCCATGCGCGCACCGAACTCGCGTAGCCTCGCGGTGAACTGGTTATAGGCGATGACGGCAGGCACGGCGACGAGCAAACCCGCGGCGGTGGTGATGAGCGCTTCGGAGATTCCGGGAGCGACGGCGCGGAGGGTCGCCGAGCCGGCGGTGCCGAGGCCGTGGAAGGCGTCCACAATACCCATGATGGTGCCGAAAAGGCCAACGAAGGGTGAGACTGCGCCGATGGTGGCGAGCCAGGTCATGCGCTTCTCGAGCACGGTGAGGGCTTCGCTGGCAGCGGTTTGAGCAGAGCGCTCGAGCGAAGTGATGTTGCGCGGCGGCCCTGCACCCCCGGTCTGGCGGCGGTAGGTCTCGTAGACCTCGTCGAAGACATCGACCAGCGGGCTGGGCTTGAACTGTTCGCTGACCGCGGCGATATCTTGCAGGCGGGTGGCTTTGCGAAAGGCGCGGAGAAAGCGCTGGCTCTGGGTGCGGGCGCGTCCGAAGCTGGAGAGCTTGGCGAAGATGACTGCCCAGGAGAAGAAGCTCGAGATCGCCAGCAGGCCAAGAACGGTCAGGGCTATGGCGCCGCTGTTCTGGAGCATTTCGATGATAGCGCTGCCGCTGGCCGTTGCAGGCGCAGCAGCAGAGGTATCGGCTTGGAGCAGAATGATGGTGAAAAGGCTGGAAATATGTGTCATGCCGCAGCTTTCACGTTAGCAGACCGGGAGGAGGGAAGAAAGCCGCTGTGAGCGGTGAACGGACGCCTGGAACTGATGAATGGCTGATCGAAGCTGGTTCATTCCGCAAATCGGCTCACGGTTGGTGGGAGGCGCGTCGATTGTCCTATTGGTTCTCCATCTTTGGAGGCGCGCTCTTTTTCATCGCGACGGCGACGGACTTCGCGGAGTGCAATGAGGATTAAGCCGGTAAAGGTGAAGGTCAACAGGGCGATGGCGACGTAGCCGTGGAGTTGAGTGACCTCGCCGTAGAGCAGCGCGAGGCCAAAGAAGACAAAGAAGACGTGGGCGCAGAAGACCTCGAGCGATGCCTTGCCGAGGGTGAGGAACGGCTCGATGGCGACGACTTTCAAAACGGGTTTGCGCAGCCAGTAGAGAACGATGGTGAAGCAGACAAGATTGAGCATGCGCAGCGAGCCGATGCTCCATTTGTCGAGCGTCATGCCCAACCCCTGCTGGGTAAGGAGCGTGCCCAGTCCGTGGAAGTGATCGAGACCGTGGAACCACTCGTGACGGACGCCGATAAAGAAGACACAGACGGCGGCGGCGAGCGCGGTGAGCCTGCCGGGAACGCGGCTGATGGGCAAGGATCCCTCGGCGGATTTTGCCCCGAGCCACATGCCGGCGATCCAAACCCACTGCCAGGCGAAGAGGTTGAAGGCGCCGGTCTCCTGCAGCGGGATGGGGAGGTGGGTGACGTGGACGACCGCATTGTGCACCAGCTCGCGCAGGCCGAATTGGGCCAGCAGCCAGATGGCCAGACTTCCCGCAAGAATGCGGTTCCAGCCCCAGCGGACGGCGGTGGAGAGGATAAGCGGGCTGCCGGCCAGAAAGATCACGTACATGGGCAGGATGTCGAGCAGGGGTGGGCAGTAGATCAGGAGCACCGAGCCGGCAATGGCGACAAACGGATGGGCGATGTAGAAGTTGAGCAGGTTATAAATGGCTGTGCGATGGGTGGTGACGGCGAGACCGGCGGCCACAGTGAAGGCCAGCGCGAGCATCAGCAGGTGATAGCCGTAGATCTTCAGGGAGCGGCGCCAGAGCTTGCTGCGCAGGCCGGCTTCGTCCTGCATCGCCTGGTGGATGTAGAGGCGGGCGACGAGCAGCGCAGAGAGAAAGACAAAGCCTTCCGCCGAGGAGACGAAGCCAAAAGGCTGATTCACCAAGTCGCTGAAATGGGTCGGCAGATGGGTCAGCGTCATCCAAACGAGGAAAAGGCCTCGCAGTGCATCCAACTCCGGCTTTCGTGGCAGCTTGGGGAATTTCATCGCCTGTTGGAGTGACGGAGCTATCAGTTAAGACGGCGCATGGGAGCTATGGGGTTGTTCGGTCATCCAGGATCGGTATCAGTTGATGAAGGCTGACCCCGTCGATTTAGATGTTACAAATCCTGGGTGGAAGCAATCGATTGCGCGGCATCGATATACGATACGAGGGAAACGATAACGATCAGGTTCCTAAGAATTGGCGGGGCGAGTGACGATGCGGCAGGTGAAAAACGGCGAGCGCAACAGAGACGAACACGCCAACGTTACGCCGTGGAACTTTCGCACGCTGGGAATCTGGCTGATTGTGCGCCGAACCTGGGCTGGCATGTGGCAAGACAACGCAACTGGACGCGCGGCACAATTGGCCTATTATTTTTTCTTCTCGCTTTTTCCAGCCTTGATCGCGGCTTCGGCTCTGATCGGCCTGCTTGCCTCCTCGGTTCGGCAGTTTTCCGATCAGCTAGTTGCTTACCTTGGGACGGTAATTCCGCCCTCCGCCTACGAGATGGTTTGGAGCATATTCAACGAGACGACCCAGGCCAGCAGCGGCGGGAAGCTGATCGTCGGCCTGGCCGTGGCGTTGTGGTCGGCGAGCTCGGGCACGGTGGCGATTCAGGAGGCATTCAATACCGTATTCAAGGTGAAGGACGATCGGCCTTACTGGCGGGCGCGGCTATTGGCCATCGGGCTGACGGTTGGCTCCGGTTTCCTAGTCGTGATGGCGTTGATCGTGCTGGTCAGCGGAGACATGATTGCCGCTTATCTAACCGGCATTCTCAAGCTGCCCGTGCTGCTCACGCTTGCAAGCCGCATTCTCGCCTGGCCGATTGCCTTCTGCCTTGTCGCCTTCGCATTTGCCCTGCTTCATCTGGCTGCTCCATACAGAAAGCGAGAGCATTGGAGATGGATGACGCCGGGTGCGGCGATTGGAATCCTGCTCTGGCTCGCAGCGTCGGCAGGGCTGCGGGTTTATCTGGAATTCTTCCACACCTACTCGGTTACTTATGGCTCGCTTGGGGCAGTGATCGCTTTGCTGACGTGGTTCTATCTAAGTGGTCTGGCGTTGATGCTCGGCGCCGAAATCGACAAGGTGGTCGAGGACCTTGTTACCGAGCGCAACCGGGCGGAGCATCCGCAGCATATCGAACAAGAATCGGTTGGCTAGGCTAAATCGGCGGACTAATCATAGGGTCATTGGGCCGACGCTGGATGAACGGTGAGAACGATTCGCCGATACGAGGTCAGCCGCGGCGAGCCGTCGTCGGTGACAGCGAGAATGATGTGTGCGGTTCCGTTGCCTGTGCATTTGATGAAGCCTGGCAGCCACGGTTCGCGGCAGACGGCAGTCGCCGTGACGGTGGCTTTGGCAGAGCTGGCTCCGTTGATGGTGACTTCTGAGAGGTTGGTTCCGGTGCTGCCGGCCTCGAAGTAGTGGAACCAGTTGTAATGCAATTTCTGGCCAGCGTCCGGATCGCTACTCTTAGTGGCGTCGAGCGTGAGCGGCTTGCCGACTTCGGCGTCAAGGTAGATGGGCGTTCTTCCCGATTGATCGTTCACGACGACGATCGGGTTGTGGTTGGCGTTGGCGAAGTCTTTGATGGTCCAATCCATGCGCGCGGCAAAATCGTTCTGGAAGGCGTCGCGCCAGCGCCAGATCGTGGCCTGGTCGGAGATGTGTTGTGCGCCGTCGACTCCGGTCACGGTGTCCTGCGAGGTGACGCGCATGAATTCGTCGCCGCCCTGGGTCCAGATGGGATGGGTTTCGCCATAGGGCTGGCGGTAGATGTAGCGGCCGCCCCATCCGCCCCAATCCGGCCTGCGCCACGAGTTCAATCCGTTGTCGATGAGGCCGAGGTAGGACGGCGTGTCGCCTTCCATGATGAACAGAAAGCGCGGATAGAGCTTGCCCAGCGGGCCTTTGCTGCGGATGTTGGTCTCGAGCCATGCGTTGGTGACGGTGGTGAAGTCGGCTCCGGCTCCGTTGCGGTAATAGGCGTCGCCGCTGATGCCGGTCCAGGTGGCATAGTAGTATTGGCCGCCGTCGGGCGACGATGGCTGGACGACATAGAAGAGGTTGGGAAACTCACGGCGAATCCATGGGCCGGCGTCGTCCTGGTCGGAGATGGAGGAGATTCGCAGCTTGCCGACAAACTTGTCGACCTCGGCGGGCGAGCGCGTCGCGCGGACGTCGATGAGCGCCTGGGCGAGGGTGTTGGCTCCGCCCCATATGCAGATCCAAACTGGACGTGGATCGTCTTTATCGACGGCGGCGATGATGGCCTTTGATCCTGCTGAAGACTTGCCGGGAGCCGGTGGCGGCAATGCCGTAGGCGGGCTGTCCGGGAGTGACTCTCTGGTCGAGATAGTCCGCTTCAGGCCAGCCTTGTGCGTGGAGTAGCAGATTGGGACGCACCTCTTCGTAGGCTTTAATCAGCGCGTGCATGGTTTCAGGATGTGCTGCGGCTTTCTGCCAGGTGGAGGTAGTTGGGATGAGGGCTTCGATGTCGAGCTCGTTCGAGTACACGAGCAGGCGAACGAGGGACATCTGATCGTCCGGCTCGTTGCCGATGTCGCTGATGATGATGACGCGTGGTTTGCCGGTGGAGTCATCGATGTGAGTCGGTGGGATGGGCTGCGCAGATAAATCAGCGACTGTTACAAATAACGAAAGCAAAAGAAACGATGCGCGCCCGAGGATTTGCATAGACGGAGAATGATAACCGATCGGGTGGTTTGTCTGACCGACCCCAATAGCTAGTAGACTTTGCTGGAATCACATTCGGAGTGCCCTTGCTGAACCGACGCAATTTTCTGAAGACGGGTCTTACGGCTGGAGCGGGAGTCGTTTCGTTGACCTCCGCGCCGAGTCGTCTTGACGCGATGCCGACGTCGTTGCCCGAACACGCAGCCGCCGCAGAGACGGAGTCCTCAGCGATCGAACTTGTTTCGCTTCCCACGCGCTTGCCTCCGCTCGACCTATCGACCGTCCCCTGGCAGCAGAAGATCCGGCGTGTTGGGCAAACCAACATGACGGAGTACGATCCCGCCGTTATGAACGTAGATCGGTGGGCCGATTACTGGCAGTCTGGCAAAGCGGACATTGTCTTCGTCAGCGTCACAGGAATCCTTGCCTTCTATCCCTCTCAAGTAAAGTTCCACCGTCACGGGAAGTTCCTCAATGATCGCGATCTCTTCGGCGAATGTGTGGCCGCGGCGAAGAAGCGCGGTATGCGGGTGGTCGCACGCATGAGCCCAGATCTCAACTGGGGCGATGCACTCGAAGCGCATCCCGAGTGGGCCATGCGCCACCACGACGGATCGGTGCAGTACAGCGGCGAAGAGCCTCGCCTGTTTAAGACCTGCATGTTTACCAGCTACATGGACGATTACATCCCCGCCATCATGCGCGAGGTGAACTCGCTCTACGACGTGGACTGCTTCTACACTAACGGCTGGCCGCCTCTCGGCAGTCTGCCGGATTGCCACTGTTCCATCTGCAGCAAGCTTCCGCCGTCCGGGACCCCGGCCTATTGGCGCGTCTTCACCGATCGTGTTCTGGAGCTATGGCAGAAATACGATGCGATCGCGAAGGAGAAGAAGCCTGACAGCTTCTTCTTTGCCAACTCCGGTGGCAACGTGCGTGGTGGGCCGAACCTCGATCGCCTCGGCAAGATTGCCGCGTGGTTTCAGGCCGACAATCAGGGCCGCACCTATGACGATGCGGCTGTTTGGGGATGCAGCCTGCAAGGTCGGGTCTGCAACGCCGTGCTCGATGGCAAGGTCGCTGCTAACGTCACCGCCGCCTACTCAACCGGCACTCCTGGATGGCGTAATGTCTCGAAGAACCCCGATGAATCCAAAATGTGGCTCAACGAAACCGTCGCCAGCGGCATGGTGCCCTACTTCCACTTCGTCGGCGCCGAGAACGGATTTGTCGAAGACCGGCGCTGGCAGGAAGTTGGCACCAATATTTCCGTTGGACCACGGTGCACGAGGCGCACCTCGCTAGCCGCCGCTCGATTGCCAACATCGGAGTCGTGATCGGGCAGAGCACCCAGTTGCTTTATCCCGGCCCTGCTACTGCACCTTCTCGCACTTACATGCACGAAACCACTCAAGGGATCTATGACGCGCTCCTGCAGGGCCGCTTTGCCTTCGACTTTGTGCACGAAGACCGGCTTGAACCGGAGCGTCTTGCCAAGTATCGGGCTCTCCTGCTGCCCAACGTTGCCATGCTCAGCGAACGCCAATGCCAGCAACTGCGAGACTATGTGCAGTCCGGCGGGTCGCTGATGGCCAGCTTTGAAACCAGTCTCTACGACGAGAATCTGAAACCCCGCGCCGATTTCGGTCTCGCCGATCTTATGGGTGTGAGCAAGAACGGCGACGTTGTGGGAACCAACGGGAATCCCTATTCGGCGCGCATCGAAGCCGCCGCTCCGGGGCATCCGATTCTGCAAGGCTTTCAAGACACCACCTGGCTCGCCGGCGCTCAAAATCGCGTTCCACTCAAGCCCGTCGACGCTCCGGCTGCTCACCGTCGTTCCCGGTTTCGTCCGCTATCCACCAGAGTTAGCCTACCCTCCGCATCCGCACACCAGCGAGCCGGCCGTGGTTCTGCGTGAGTCCGGGGCCAGCCGCACTGCCTGGTTTCCCGGAGACCTTGAACGCACCTATTGGCTTACCGGACACGGAGATATTCTACGACTGCTGCTCAATACGATCCGCTGGGTCAGCCATGATGAAAGTGTCATCCATGTCGATGGTCCGGGCTTCGTTGAGATGATTTGTTGGGAGACTTCTCCCGGCTATGCCGTTCACTTGCTCAACTACACCAACGCCAATGCACATCATGGATGGTTGCGCTCGGTCAATCCCATCGGCCCGCAGAAGGTGACCATGAAACTGCCATCCGGAGTTGGTGTGAAGTCGGTCGAACTCCTCAAGACAGGGCAAACTCCCTCGTTTACCTTTCATGGCCAGATATTGCAGTTCAGCGTTGCTTCTGTGGAAGACTATGAAGTTGCAGCGATTACTGTTGAATAGCTCGGGAAATCAGCGAGAGTGGCTATTCTCACCGACTCGCAACAGCGTCTTCCATCCGCCCCGCAGGATTTTCAATATGCCGGCAAGCCAGTCACGCTTTGCCCGATGATCAGCGTGTGGATGTCGTGGGTGCCTTCGTAGGTCTTGACCGATTCGAGGTTCATCATGTGGCGCATGATGGGGTAGTCGTCGGTGATGCCGTTGCCGCCGAGGATGTCGCGGGAGAGGCGGGCGCATTCGAGGGCCATCCAGACGTTGTTGCGCTTGGCCATGGAGATGTGTTCGTGGCCGACCTTGCCCTGGTCTTTGAGGCGGCCGACGTGGAGCGAGAGCAGCTGCGCCTTGCTGATCTCGGAGATCATCCAGGTGAGCTTTTCCTGCACGAGCTGGTGGCTGGCGATGGGTTCGTCGCGGAATTGCTTGCGCAGCAGCGAGTATTGCAGCGCGGTGTCGTAGCAGGACATGGCCGCGCCGATGGCTCCCCAGGAGATGCCGTAGCGGGCCTGGTTGAGGCACATGAGCGGGGACTTGAGGCCTCCGGTGAAGGGGAGCAGGTTCGACGCGGGGATGTGGACGTCCTGCAGCGAGAGCCCTGACGTGACTGACGCGCGCAGCGACCACTTGCCGTGGACATCGTAGGCGGAGAAGCCGGGGCGGTCGGTTTCTACGAGGAAGCCGCGGACAGTGTTTTCTTCGTCCTCTACTTTCGCCCAGATGATGGCGACGTCGGCGATCGAGCCGGAGGTGATCCACATCTTTTCGCCGTTGAGCACGTACTCGTCGCCGACTTTGCGGGCGCGGGTGCGCATGCCTCCGGGGTTGGAGCCGAAGTCGGGTTCGGTGAGGCCGAAGCAGCCGAGCTTTTCGCCGGTCGCTAGCTGAGGGAGCCAGTAGTTCTTTTGCTCGTCGGAGCCGAAGGCGTGGATCGGATACATGACCAGCGCCGACTGCACGCTGACGAAGCTGCGGATGCCGGAGTCGCCGCGCTCGAGCTCCTGGGTGACGAGGCCGTATTCGACGTTGGAGAGGCCGGCGCAGCCGTAGCCCTCGATGGTCGCGCCGAAGAAGCCGAGTTCGCCCATGGGCTTGACCAGTTCGCGCGGGAAGCGGCCGTCGCGATTGCACTGCTCGATGATGGGAATGAGGTTGTCTTCGATGAAATCGCGGGCGGTGTCGCGAGTGAGGCGCTCTTCTTCCGAGAGCAGGTTGTCGAATCCGAGAAAATCTACGCCTTTGAACTTAAATGCCATTTGCTAAGTGACTCCAATCGGAATCATCAGCCTAGCAGGGCGGAGCAAGAGTGGTCTAACGGCGACCCTTGTCTGTTGCGCAGAGATCCATTCCTCTTGAACTTCAAAACAGAAGCGGCGGCCAGTATTCTGGTCGCCGCTTCTGTTTGAGTGACAAACGCTCTAGAACATGTACTTCAATGCGAATTGAAGGTTGCGTTCTCCCTGGGCGTTGTTGACCAGGCCGAAGGTGTTTCCGATCGAAGAGTTGGGAGCCACCAGGATGGGGTGATTCAAGACATTGATCGCCTCGGCCCGGAATTGCAGGCTTTGGTGCTCAAAGGTCGTGAAGTTCTTGGAAACGCTGAAGTCGACCGCCTGGAGGCCTGGCCCGGTGAAGCTGCCGACCTGGCAGTCGCCGAAGGTTCCGGTTCCGGGTTGAGAGACCGAGTTGCCGCTGAACCATTGATAGCCAGGGCTGCCGGGGATGGTTGAACGTTTGCCCGGGGTTTCGACGGGTGACCCGTCGCAGTTGGCACGAGGGAATCCGGAAGTCGTGCCGGAGTTGTCGGCGGCCTGCGCGGTGATCGGGAAGCCGCTGTGGAACTGCAGGATCGAGTTCACCTGCCAGCCACCCAAGGCCAGGTCGGCAACGCGGTTCATATCGCTGCCAAATTGACGGCCGCGCCCGAAGGGCAGGTCGTAGGTTACGTAGCCATTGAAGGCGTTCGCGATATTTTGATCGCAACGCCCATAGTCGGCGCCGGGATTGTAGGTGTTCTGGAAGAAGAAGTGGTTGTTGCCGGCCTGGGTTAGATCGGCATTGGTATCGCCGTATTCGGCGAAGAAGCCCGATGAATTGCCCATGCACTTCGACCAGGTGTAGTTGCCCTGGAATTCCAGTCCGCGGCTAAGACGGTGCTGGAAGCTGGCCTGCAGAGCGTTGTAGTTGGAATAGCCGACTGAGGTAGTCAGCCGCGCCTGTCCGACCAGAGCCTGAAGCGTCGGATTCAGGTAGGGGCTGGGAGCGATGACGCCGCCCGGTTCCAATACCTTCTGGTTGATGAGCTCGATAGCCATCAGATGGTCGGTTTTCTGACCAACATAGCTGATCTGGAAGGTCGAGGAATTGCCCAGTTGATGCTGAACGGTGAGGTTGTACTGCTGCGAGACGGCCGGACGAACGTTGTTTGGGTCGAAGGCGTGAATGCCGGTTCCCGAGAAGCACAGAGGCGACTGCGCGAGCGCGGCCTCAACCGTGCATCCCGACGAGGGAAAGCCGGAGAAGCCCTGATCGAGGGTGCTGCCGGGCAGCGCCAGTGTGCCGCCAGCGTAAGTGACGTTCAGCGGAACCGCGAAGGGAGGATTCTGGAAGAGCAGGTTGCCAGTGCCGGTGCTCTCGGTGAAGTTGGAAATTCCATAAGCGCCGCGGATGACCATGGCTCGATCCATCTCCGGCTGGTAGGAGAAGCCGAAGCGAGGCTGGAAGTTGGTCGGCCCGTTGTATTGGTTGTAAAGCGCGCTGGAATTTCCGTTTACGCCGGCAATCTCAACCGCGCCGGTCTGGAGGTTGTAGTTGGTGGCCTCATTATTTACCACACCGCGCGGCGTCACGACTTCGTAGCGCAGTCCCAGGTTGAGAGTGAGGTTGGGCAGGATATGCCAATCGTCCTGCGCGAACCCGGAATACAAGCTGTTGTGGAGACCGCGGCCGCCGCCGGAGCCCAGGCCGACGTTCTCGGGAAGGCCGAGCAGGAAGTCGGCCTCTGACCATCCGGGCGCCGATGTTCCGACGGCCGAGGGATTTCCAGTAAAGGAGCCGTTGTACTGAAACTCGCCAGCAAGTCCGGAGTTGCCGACGTAAAGGATATTGGTGCGGTAGTTGTAGAACTCGAAGCCGAAGTTGATGGTGTGTTTTCCATGAATCATTGTCAGGAGATCTTCAGCCTGGATGACGGTGTCATGGAACTGCGAGATGAGGTTGTTGTTGCCGAATTGCGGGCCATAGCTCGGGCCGGTGAAGTCCTGTAAAGGCAGGAAGGTCTGATTCGGCGCGGCGCCGGCGATGCCGAAGGTTGTCGGCAGGTTCTCTCCGGTCGGATTGGTGTAGCCCTCAGTGACGGGGAAATAGCTGGCCCCGAGGCGTGCCGTGTTCAGCAGAAACGGACTGAAGGTGTGGGTGTAGTTGATGACGCCATTGTAAAGGGGAAATTCATTATCGGAGTTGCCGGTAAGCAACTGGCTGTTGGTGGTGGGGTTGCTGATGTGCTGCTGCGAGTAGCGGCCATAGACATGGTCCTTCTCGGTCGCAATCCAGTCGATCTTGAGGTCGCCCTGGTCGCTGTTGGTGTAGGAGTGAGTGACATTGACCTGATTGTTGTTGTTCAGGCCATTGATCGGCGCTGGATAGTAGGCAGAACTCAGGATTTTCATTGCGGCCGGGCTGAACGGCACGGTGATGATGTTGTTCAGGAATGGCTGACGGCCAGCCGGAGTGGCTGCTGAGTAAGGGTTGTAGAGCTGCTGAGTGATATTGAGGCAAACTCCCGTGGCGTCAAAGCCGGCGGTGCAGACGCTGGAGAAGTTGCCCGCGCGCTCCGCCGTGGTGAACACGGTGTAGGGAACCGAGGTCGCCGGCTGGTCGTACCGTGATCCCTGATAGTCGACGAAGAAGAAGAGCTTGTCCTTAATAATGGGGCCACCTACCGAGCCGCCGAATTCATTCCAACGAAGGATCGGCTTCAGTCCAGTACCGTCGGGATTGTTCACTCCCGGGATGTAGGGCTCGCCCTTGGTGAGGCCGTTGGCCCAGGTATTGGCATTGAGAGCGTCGTTGCGAATGAACTCAAAAACATCGCCGTGAAAATTGTTGGTGCCCGACTTGATTGTGACGCTGATGATGCCGCCAAGATAGTTGCCGTAGGAGGCCGGAGCGTTTTGCGAGATGAGGTTGAATTCCTGGATGGCATCGACGCTGGGTGCAAAGGCCACGTCGTTGTTGTCGATCTGATTGTTGTCCATGCCGTCGAGGATGTAGTTGTTAGTCTGCTCGCGGTTGCCGTTGATATATGGGCGGCCGACCTGAAAGCTTGCCTGGGAGCCGGTAAATGCACCGGGGTTGAGGCTGACCGCGCCCGGAGAAAGCAGGGTGAGCTGGTTATAGTTCCTCGTGGCGAGCGGAAGCGTGACATTCGCGCGCGCATCCAGCACCGTTCCAAGAAAGGTCTGATCGGTCTGTAGTAATGGCGGTGCGCCACTGACTTCGACTGTCTGTGAAGTCTGGCCCACGGGCATGGTGATATCGATACGGGCGGTCTGGTCCATCGCCAGTGCAAACGAAGGGCGTTCGACTGAAGAAAAGCCGGGTGCCGAGACCTTGAGCACATAGTCGCCGATCGGCAGTGGCGACAGATAATAGACTCCGGCGGAATTGGTTTCGGCGGGGTAGACGGTGCCCCGCGATTTCTCGGTTGCGGTGACAGATGCGCCGGAGATGACCGCACCCGAGGCGTCGGTCACGGTGCCGGTGATCTTGGAGCTGACGTCCTGCCCAAAGACGACCGGCGCAAGCGAGGCAAGCGTACAGCCAAGAATGGTGAGTGTGAATTGCCGAATGCGTCGGATATTCATGTTGCCTCCTAAAAGGATCGTTCCTTAAGAAAAGGAACACAGGAGCGGATGGGCTGAATTTTTTCAGTGGCCGATCCTGTATGATCTGCTATATGTATAGACAACTAGTCTTCTAGATACAAGAAGAAAATGCGTTGAATTTAGTCGAAAGCCGGAGAAATCCACAGGTGCGGTATTTCTCGGCGCTCTCAGGAGAGGCTTTAGTGACACCGGCAGGAATGAGATTTATGCGAGTGGGAACTTCACTTGCGCGGGGAGACCGCGGCAAATCTCGCGGTGATGCTCTCGGGCTTGGTGATCGCCGCTCCGACGACGACGGCGTAGGCACCCATATCGAGCGCCCGGCGAAAGTCTGCCGGGCTCTCGATTCGTCCCTCAAGAAGGACCGGCACGGGACTCTTCTCGGCGAGCGTTGCCAACAAATCCCATGCGGCGCCCACCAGCCCGGAGCTGGCCGGAGTGTAGCCGGCCAAGGTTGTGGCAACTGCATCGACCCCGGCGGCGATGGCCGGCCACGCCTCCCCGACAGTGGCGATGTCGGCGAGCACAGGCAAATCGAGCTGGGCGCGGATGCGCCGTACAAGCACCGGCCATGGTTCGCGAAAGGGCGCGTCTCTCTCCGTGCAGTCGATGGCGATGATCGAAGCCCCCGCTTCTGCCAGCGCGCGGGCCGAAGCGAAATCCGGGGTAATAAAGACCTGCCCGTGGTGATAACGCTTGGCAAGGCCGATGATCGGCCTATCGGTCAGAGCGCGAAAGGCACGAATATGCTCGACTCCTTCGGCCCGCAATCCATGCGCTCCGCCGCGCAAGACGCTGGCGGCGATCCGGGTGAGCGTCGCGGTGTCATCCAGCGGGTCGCCTTTCGCCGCCTGGCAGGAGACGATCAGGCCGTGGCGCAGTTGTTCCGGGAAAGACAAGCAAATGTCCCCATCAATTCAGAATTTTTCCTGACGGTCGCACCGCTTCGACTATAACTAGGTCGGAGCCGCAAAACGAGATCGACTGCGGCAGCGAAGTCCAAGGCCAGCCGACAGCTCCGCGATGGCCGATCCCCGACCCACATTGCAGTCTCTTCATTCTTAGTCCTGGAAAGTGTAACGCCATGGTCACGACCAAACCGCAACTGTTCCCGGCGAGTCCCGAAGAACGAGAGGTTGTCTCGTTGGACAAGCAGGGATTCATCCCGCTCTACTATCAGATTCAACAAGTCTTGCTGGAAAAGATCGAACGCGGCGAACTTGCCGAGGGCGATTTGCTTGATTCCGAAGAAGAGCTCGCGCGACGCTATCAGGTAAGCCGAATGACCGCCCGGCAAGCGCTGCACGGACTAAAATCGCGAGGCGTAGCAGTTAGCCACAAAGGTCGAGGGACGTTTGTTCGGCGGCCAAAGCTCGAAAAAAATATCATGCACCTACAGGGGTTCACGGTCGACATGCGTCAACGCGGCATGACTCCGGCCTCGCGTCTCCTGGAGCAAGCGATCGCCGTTCCCACGGAAGAGCAATGTGCGAAACTTCGGTTGCGCCCCACAGCCAGGGTGCTGCGGCTGCGCCGATTGCGGCTAGCCGACGGCATACCCATGGCGGTGGAACTTTCCCACGTGCCGCTCAATGCCTTTCCTGGGTTGGAAACGTACGACTTTGAGACGCGCTCGCTTTACGAAGTGCTGCGCGACCGATACGGGGTCCGCGTTGGCTGGGCAGACGAGGTGATCGAAGCTCAGCCGGCGACCGTCGAAGAAGCGGAGCTGCTGACCATCCCTCGCCGCGCCAGCATCCTGTCGATTACCCGCGTGATTATTACGACAGATGAGACTCCGGTGGAGATGGCCTGTTCACGCTATCGCGGTGATCGGTATCGGGCATCTATCCGGATTCCGGCTACGAACATTGAGTAGCGGGGCCTGTGCTTGACGGGGGAGTGGCGGTCTGGCCGTTATATTGCCGCGTGCCGCTTTCAGGTCCGCAGGATTGCTCCACCCAAAGACCTTGTCCCGCAAGCCCATTAAATTCTCGCGTCTTTCGCAAATGTCCATTGACGCGGCTATTAAAATAGGCCCAGAATTGCGTCCATGTAATTGACAAGGGCGTGACCCATGAAGTATCTGCCTTCGCTGCCCCCCTCCCGCCTTCCCGCCGATCCGTTTTCCCCTCACTATGGACCACCCTGTTGAGCGCCGTGCTCTTCTGTGCGCCGCCGGCTCTTACCGCGCAGAGCGTGACCTTTACCGGCACGCAGACCACACTGCCAACCAGCGGTCTGTCTTTCCCCAACGCAGTTGCCGTGGACAGCGCAGGGGATGTGTTCATCACCAACACCTTCAATAATCTTGTGGTGGAGTTGCCGCGGACAGCGACCGGCTATGGACCGCAGACTACACTGCCATTCAGCGGTTTGTATCTCCCCTCCGGAGGTGTCGTGGACAGCGCAGGGGATGTGTTCGTCGCGGACGCTTACAATAACCGCGTGGTCGAATTGCCTTGGACGGGGACGGGCTATGGGCCGCAGACCACACTGCCGTTCAGCGATTTGGACTTGCCCCACTACGTTGCCCTGGACCGCACCGGGGATGTGTTCATCACCGACACTAGCAACGACCGTGTGGTGGAGTTGCCACAGACAGATACCGGCTACGGGACACAGATCATACTGCCGTTCAGCGGTCTGAACTCACCCTTGGGAATTGCCTTGGACGGCGCGGGGGATGTGTTCATCGCCGACGCAAGCAACGACCGTGTGGTGGAGTTGCCGCGGACAGGAACCGGCTACGGGCCGCAGACCACCCTGCCGTTCAGCGGTTTGAATGGCCCTTTCGGAATTGCCCTGGACAGCGCAGGCGATGTGTTCATCACTGTCACTAATGGTGAGCGTGCGCTGGAATTACCTAAGACGTCGACTGGCTACGGGCAGCAGACGACCCTGGCGGTCAGCGGTCTATTTCAGCCCGAAGGAGATGCCCTGGACAATGCAGGGGATCTGTTCATCGCTGGCAACAACAACGACAATGTAGTGGAGTTGCAGACGATTTCGGTCAACTTTGGGGGTGCAAATGTTTGCACGCCCGGAGCGATGACCCCGCCGTGCAGCCAGACGCTTACGCTCAACTATAGCGTCAATGCTGACGAAACACTGGGCACTCCGAAGGTGCTCACCGGCGGCGCGCCGAATCTCGACTTCACCCTCGCCAGTGGAACCACCTGCACCGGCGCATCTTCGGCGGGCGCAACCTGCACAGTAAATGTGACCTTCGCGCCCCTTGCCGCAGGCACGCGGAATGGCTCCGTTGAGATCACTGACGGCAGTGGGAACGTGATCACTACAACGCTGATTTACGGCTTCGGGCAGACGCCGCCGCCCGCTCCTGCGCAGAGCGTGACCTTTACCGGCACGCAGACCATCCTGCCAACCAGCGGCCTGTATCAACCAAACCAAGTTGCCGTGGACACCGCCGGGGATGTGTTCATCACCGACGCTGGCAATGACCGAGTGCTGGAATTGCCGAGGACGACGACCGGCTATGGACCGCAAATAACCCTCGCGCTCGCTGTGTCTGGCCCCGGCGGAATCACTTTTGACAGCGCGGGGGATTTGTTCGTCGTCGACGGTGACATTAACGCTGTGGTGGAGTTTCCGTGGACGCCGACGGGCTACGGGGCGCAAATCACTCTGCCTTTCAGCGGTTTGAATCAGCCCCAGACAGTCGCCGTGGACAGCGCCGGGGATGTCTTCGTCGCCG
Source organism: uncultured Acidobacteriaceae bacterium (assembly GCA_963742015.1). Classification (GTDB taxonomy): domain Bacteria; phylum Acidobacteriota; class Terriglobia; order Terriglobales; family Acidobacteriaceae; genus Acidisarcina. The sequence continues at coordinate 189,874 of CAVUKL010000029.1, forward strand.
ATTACACCGATGACCTCGCGGCGGAATTGCCTAAAACATCGACCGGCTACGGAGCGCAGGTGACCCTGCCGTTCACCGGCTTGAATCTCATGTATTCCCTCCGAGCAATGACCGTAGACAGCAGCAATAATGTGTTTCTCGTTGATAGTTTCAATCAACGTGTGCTGGAACTCCCGTGGACAGGGACTGGCTACGGAACGCAGGTGACCCTGCCGTTCAGCGGGTTGGATTTCCCTTGGGGCGTAGCCCTGGACAGCGCCGGGGACTCTTCGTCACCAACTGGGCCAGTAGCAATGCGGTGGAATTGCCGAAGACATCGACCGGCTACGGCCCGCAGGTGGCCCTGCCGTTCAGCAGCTTGTCCGGCCCTTACGGGGATGCTGTGGACAACGACGGGAACGTGTTTGTCGTCAACAACAACTTCAACAATGCACCCGGTAGTGTAGTGGAGTTACAGACGAAATCGGTCAACTTTGGGGGTGTCAATATCTGCCCCGCTGGGCAGCTGACGCCGGCGCCGTGCAGCGAGACGGTTACCCTCAACTACAACGTCGCGGCGAGCGGAACCTTGGGCACTCCGAAGGTGCTCACCGGCGGCGCGCCGAACCTTGACTTCACCTTGGCCAGCGGAAGCACCTGCACCGGCGCATTTTCGGCGGCCGCAACCTGTACAGTCAATGTGACCTTCGCGCCTCTTGCCGCCGGCAAACGGAATGGCTCGGTTGAGATAACCGACGGCAGTGGGAACGTGCTCACCACAACGCTGATTTACGGCTTTGGCTTTGGGCAGACGATGCCCACCATCGACTTCAGCCAGGGGTTTGGGCAGGCTCAGGGAGAGTTGCAGTTCAACGGCAGCGCCTCAATTACCGGAACGGCCCTTGAATTGACCAACGGCGGATTGCATGAGGCCAGCAGTGCCTTCTATCCGTCGCCGGTCAATGTTCAGTCGTTTACCACTGATTTCACCTTCCAGCTAGCCAACCCAGCCGCGGACGGCTTCACCTTCACGATTCAGGGTGTCGGCCCCGGCGCGCTCGGCGCTGATGGCGGTTCTCTGGGATATGCGGGCATCGGCCAGAGCGTGGCGGTCAAGTTCGATCTCTACCAAAATGCCGGGGACCCCTCCAACAACTCGACCGGCCTTTTTGTCGACGGGGCCGTGCCCATTGGGTCGACCTCGATCGACCTGACCGGCAGCGGCATCAACCTGCACAGCGGCGACACCATGGCGGCCCACATCACCTATGACGGAACCACCCTCAACCTTACTCTTACTGACACAGTGACCTGGAAGAGCTGGTCGCACCCCTTCGCGATCAACATCCCAGCAACTGTGGGCGGCGATACCGCGTACGTCGGCTTCACCGGTGCAACCGGTGGCGAGACCGCGACCCAACAAATCCTCACCTGGACCTACCAAGTCGGGCAACCGCTTTACTACCCGAAGGGTTTCTCTTCTGCAAGCAGCCTGTCCATGAACGGCAGCGCGTCGGTCTCCGGGACGGCCCTTCAATTGACCACCCGCGAATCGGACGAGGCCGGCAGCGCTTTTTATACGTCGCCGCTGAACATTCAGGCATTCACCACCAATTTCAACTTCCAGCTCACGAATCCAGCCGCGGACGGCTTCACCTTCACCATTCAGAATGCAGGCCTCACCGCACTCGGATCCATCGGCGGTTCGCTGGGATATGCGGGCATCGGCGAGAGTGTGGCAATCAAGTTTGACCTCTTCCAGAATGCCGGGGACCCCTCGAACAACTCGACCGGCCTTTTTGTCGACGGGGCGGTGCCTACTGGGCCGACCTCAATCGACCTGACCGGCAGCGGCATCAACCTGCACAGCGGCGATAAGATGGACGCCAACCTCACCTATGTTGGGACGACCCTCACTCTCACCATCACTGACCTGGTAACCCTTGCAACCTGGTCGCACCCATTCACTGTCGATATTCCAGCGACTGTCGGCGGCAACACCGCCTATGTTGGATTCGCCGCCGGCACCGGCGGCGAATCCGCAACCCAGCAAATTCTCAGCTGGACCTTTGATTGATCGCTGAAAAGATTGCTCTAGCGAAAAGAACTCGGCGCAGAGAACCGCATTAGTTCTCGAATATTTGTGCCGACTTTTGTTAGCGCAGGTACGAGAATAGGAACACAATATTGCGTCCGCGTAATTAAGAAGGATGGAAACCTATGAAGCATTTACCTTGGTTGTCAGCCTCTGCTAACTCCCGTCACTCAGTTCTTCTTTCACCGTGGATCGCGCTGTTGAGCGGTGTGCTCTTCTGCACCTGCCCAGCGCTAACCGCGCAGAGCTTGACCTTCGCTGAGGCGCAGAGTACAGCTGTCACCGGCGTGGGTGCCTCGCAAGTCGCCACGGACAGCGCCGGAAATTTGTTTTTTACCGAATACTATACAGGTGTCTTTGAATCACCGCGGACAGCGACTGGCTATGGGGCGCAGATTTTACTGCCGACTGACCTCAACTATGCGGTTTCGGGAGTTGCCCTGGATGGCGCGGGGGACGTCTTCGTCTCCGACTACTACTTCGGCTTGGTGGTGGAGTTGCCGCGGACGGCAACGGGTTACGGGCCACAGACGACTCTGTTCACGGGCCCAGGCTACGGGCCCTACATGATTGCTGCGGACAATGCAGGGGATGTGTTCATGGCGGATTATAACGTTGGCGGCGTGGCACTGGCATCAACCTGCACAGCGGCAATATGATGGACGCCAACCTCACCTACAACGGCGCCACCCTCACTCTCTCCATCACTGACCTGGTTACCCGCGCAACCTGGTCGCATCCTTTCAAGATCAACATTCCAGCAACCGTCGGCGGCAACACCGCCTACGTCGGATTCACCGCCGGCACCGGCGGCGAATCCGCGACCCAGCAAATTCTCAGCTGGACCTTTGAATGAGGACGAGACAACCGCTTCGGCCGGTGTAGGTTCCCCACGCCGGTCGAAGAGTTAAAGTGTACGAACTGAAACGTGAGTCGCAACAGTTGCCGTGCCCACCTTGAGCGATACCCTTCCTCCGATCGAACCGCGGAGCCTCCCCGTTCGCGACCGGCCTTTCTAATTTTCCGACTACATCGTCTTTCCGACTGTATTGTCCCGCAAAGGCCTTCGTTTCCCCTCCGTGAAAAATGCGCAAAAAGCCCATTCCAGACTTGACCCCCAATTAAGACCAATTTAGTCTCAGTTAAATAAGACTTAACAAGTCGCATATTCGTGCCGCTTTTGCTTCACTCGCCTGGGCACAGTATTTTGGAGGTTTGCGAGTTTTGTTCCCGCGTCAGCTCAGTCCCACAGGGCCACGACTTGCCCGGCCTGCTCTCCTGATCTTTGTCGGCTGCCTCACCCTCATGAGCTGGGCCGCACACGCGCAAGAGCCGCCCTACTTCGTCACCTATTCCTCGATGATGGAGGAACCCGGCAATCTCGAGATTGAGAACCAGAACATCGCCGCCGCTCCCAAGAACGCCAATGCCTTCTTCGCGCCCACCGTCGAATTCGAATACGGTGTCACCGCTTGGTGGACCGCCGAGGCATACGTCCAGGGCCAGTCAACCGCAAACGATTCTTCGGTCTTCACGGGCTTCCGCTTTGAAAGCCGCTTCCGCCCCCTGCCTCACGAATACTGGATCAACCCCGTCTTCTACGTCGAGTATGAAGACGTCAACGCCGCCGACAAGAGCTTTCTCGAAATCACCGGCAACACCTCGATCGCTACCCTCCAGGTGCCCAATGCCCAGCTCGTCAAAGAGATCGAACGCTCGATCGAGACCAAGCTGATCCTCTCCAGCAACGTCAAGGGGTGGAATCTGTCGGAGAACTTCATCGCTGAGAAGGCGCTGAATGAAACCGAGCCGTGGGAATTCGGCTATGCTCTGGCCGCTTCTCGGCCTCTGGCGCTGGCGGGGAGCGGAAACCGTTGTGTCTTTTGCCGCCAGAATATCTCTGCCGGGGCGGAATTGTTCGGCGGCCTGGGTACGGCTGACGGATTCGGAGTCGGGCAAACCGAGCAATACCTCGCGCCCACCGTGGCGCTCAACACGCCGTCGGGCTTCACCTACAAGTTTTCGCCCGAGTTTGGATTGAACGATAACTCCGCCGGGGTCCTGTGGCGCTTCGGCGTCTCCTATGAAATCTCCCAGTTCCGTGACTTGTTCCGGAGGACGAAATGAAGGTCCGGTTGTTGATTGTTTCGGCGTTCCTGACAGTATCTTTCGTGTGCTTCGCCAAAGCCGATGGCTCGTGGCTCAAAAAGGTGCCCGAGGCCGACCGCGCTCGCGTGAATCCCTATGCAGGCGACCCTGCTGCCGTAGCGGCGGGTGCAAATATCTTTCGCAACAATTGCGCAAAATGTCACGGCAATGACGCCCAGGGCAAAGGCTCGCGGCCACCTCTCAAGAGTGACCGCATCCAGCAGGCAACCGATGGCGACCTCGCCTGGCTGCTCAAGAACGGCGAGCCCTATAAAGGAATGCCTATCTGGGGTAGCCTGCCCGAACAGCAGCGCTGGCAGCTGGTCGCCTTCTTGCGCAACTTGAACACTTCCGGAGTCCAGAAATGAAGAATAGAAATAAGCGCCGAACCGGACACCGAAACACGCGCACAAATCCACTCATTATCTTTGCCTTGCTCGCTACCGCGCTGCTCGCGGGAATTATGGTCCAAGCCTGCGGAGGGGCGGCCCCGAAGGCTCCCACTGAGTCTGATTCAGTCCCGGCGGCGGATCCTATCGGGGAGGCACTCTTTCTCGATACTCGCTTTTCCGAATTCTTTGCCGCGAACATGACCAGCGTGAATGCTCCGCTGGCCACTGGCGACCCGGTCGTCAACCAGGTGCAAACCATAAACGGCCCGCTACCCGGTCCCTTCGCCGGGCAGTCGATCAACTGCCGCTCGTGCCATTTTGTGACCGAATTCGAGGGCGTCAGCGGAGGCGGCAATCGCACCTATGCCGACTTCACCACCCGCAGCCCAATCCCTCTTTCTCAGCCTCAACCCAACGGCTTCGATCACACCCCGCGCAACGCCATGCAGATGGTGGATTCGTTCACCAGCCGCTCCGGTCCGCTCTTCCTTCACTTCGATGGCGAGTTCGCTACCGGAGAAGACCTGGTCATCGGCACCATGACCGGGCGCAACTTCGGCTGGCTTCCCTCTCAGTACAACGACGCCATCGCCCACATCGCCAAGGTGATCCGTGAGGACGATGGCAGCGGCCAACTCGCCGCTGACCGGCTTGATGGCTTGAGCTACGCAGTGATCTTCAAGGGGACCGACCCTCGCATCACTCCCGATATTCTCCTGCCTCCCTCGCAACGCATCGACGTAACCACGGCTACTGATGCTCAGGTTGTGAATGAGGTCGCTCTGTGTATCGGCCAATACATGAAGGACCTTCTCTTTCAGCGCGATTCCTTCGGACGCTACATCGGCTCTCCGTATGACAATTTTCTGCGGGTCAATCACCTGCCCCAGGCGCCGCTGGCGGGCCAGACGAAGGCAGCCTACAACCTCAGCCTTTATCAGCAGGTACTCGCGCTTAAGAACCCGATCTACATCACCGCCACCGACGGCTCCTACAAATATCACGCCCAGCCCTATCAGTTTGGCGCGACCGAGCTACAGGGCTTGAAGATCTTCCTTGCCTCGGCAACCGCCGGTGCAACGAACGCCCATGCCGGCAATTGCGCCGCCTGCCACCAGGCTCCTGACTTCTCCGACTTCGTCTTCCACAACACCGGAGTGAGCCAGGAGGAGTATGACGCTGCCAATGGAGGGGGAGCGTTCATGAATCTCGCGATTCCAGATAACACGGATCGGCTCGCCACTTACAACGCTTACCTGCCGGCCACGGCAAATCATCCGGATGCAAGCGAGTCATTCCGTCACCCTGCCGTTGCGGGCAGCCTCGGCTATGCGGATCTCGGACTCTGGAACATTTATCTCAATCCCGATTACCCAAATCCGCAGACGAACCTCTCCTCCGTCGTCTGCGCCGCCACCAACTGCTCCGTAGACGGTGGCCTCGCATCGACGATCGCTCAATTCAAAACGCCGGTGCTGCGCGACCTCGAAGATTCTGCGCCTTACTTCCACAATGGCAGCGCGCCCAAGTTCGACGACGTCATCAACCACTACATCACGATGTCCGCTCTTGCGCATTCGGGCGCGATGCGCAACGCCCCTCCGGAGTTCGCCACCATGTCTCTGAGCCAGGACGATCTGGCGGCTCTGGTCGCCTTCCTGCAATCTCTAACAGAAGACTATGACGACACTTAGAGCGATAAGCCACATGGGGTGGCGCAAGACCGGTGACGCGCCCCATGTGGTACCCTCGGCATAAATGACCTTGAGCAGCGTCGGCATCGACGCCCACCGCCGCCATGCCAATGAATAAGGTTGAAGACGCCGCTAAGCAATCGGTCCTCGCGGTGCAGAACTATGCTCTGCTCTCCGGCCGGGCGGTGGGCACGTTTCTCAAACGACCGCGCTACCTGTCTGACTTCATCACCCAAGCTGATAGTATCGGCGTCGGATCGCTCCCTATCGTCCTGCTCACCGGCTTCTTCACTGGAGGCGTCCTCGCCCTGCAATCGGCATCCACGCTCGCCCAGTTCGGCGCCGCCGCCATCACCGGCCAGCTCGTCAGCTTCTCCATGATCAAGGAATTAGGCCCGGTTCTCACCAGCCTGATGGTCTCCGGGCGCAACGCTTCGGGTATGGCCTCCGAACTCGGCTCCATGCGCGTCACCGAGCAGCTCGACGCCATGCGCGCCCTGGGCACGGACCCGGTACGCAAACTCGTCGGCCCGCGCATCCTCGCGACCGTCTTCGTTCTGTTTTTCCTGACCATTGTCTCCGACGCAATCGGCACCCTCGGCGGAGCATGGGTCGCGGTCTGGCTCCTCGGCCAGGACGCCACCCAGTATTTTCACAACGCCTATCAGTCCTTGCAGTACCCGGACATCCTCCAGGGTCTGGTCAAGCCGGTCTTCTTTGGCTTCATCATCGCAACCATTGGCTGCTTCTACGGCATGAACACCAAGGGAGGAACTCAGGGCGTCGGTCGCTCCACCACTCAGGCAGTGGTCGTCTCCTCGGTGCTTATCATCGCCTCCGATTTCGTCATTAGCCAATTCATGATCAGCGTCTTCGGTCGCTAGCCTCTAGTCCCTGCTCCCTAACCTATGGCCACCGCCGAGCTAACCCGCCCCGCATCCCCTCCTCAAGGCCCGAACACTCCTATTGTCGTCTTTGAAAACGTCTCCATCGCCTTCGATCAAAACGAAGTCCTCCAAAACATCTCCTTCAAAGTGATGCCCGGAGAATCCCGCATCGTCCTCGGTCCTGCCGGAGTCGGCAAGAGCGTCCTGCTCAAGCTTGCAAATGGACTCCTGCTCCCCGACTCAGGAAAAATCTTCGTCTTCGGCCAGGAAGTAAACGCGATGCCCGAGGAGGAGCTCTTCGCCTTCCGCGACCGCATCGGCATGGTCTTTCAGGAGGGCGCGCTCTTCGATTCCATGACAGTCCGCGACAATGTTGCCTACCGGCTGATTGAGGAACACAAATCTGCCGAAGAGATCGACCGCCGCGTACGCGAGGTCCTCAGCTTCGTCGAACTCGAACAAACGATCGACAAGTTCCCCTCTGAACTCTCCGGAGGCATGCGCCGCCGCGTCGCCATCGCCCGCGCCATCGTCAGCAAACCCGATTTGCTCCTCTACGACTCACCCACCGGAGGTCTTGACCCGATCACCTCGACCACCATCATCGAGATGGTGGTCAAGCAACGCGACGTCTTCCACACCAGTTCGCTGCTCGTAACTCACCGCCTTCAGGACGCCTTCACCATGGCTACCCACCGCTTTGACCCCGAACAAAACAAGATGGTCCCATTACCCCAGGGCGAACTCGACCCCCAGACCACCTTCCTGTTGCTCCACGACAGAAAGCTTGTCTTCGACGGAACGACCGACGAGCTGGTCCACTCCAAAGATCCTTTTATCAAGAATTATCTCGAGTAGGGCCGCTTGGTGAGACCGCCGCGACGGCCTCGATTCCCTCACGAACCAGAGCGTTTTGGATTCCCGGCTCCGTCCACGGCAATTCCCTCGGGGCTAGCCAGACCGCTGGCTGGCAGGGTTGTCTGCGGCCCGTACCCCGTCTCTGTCTTCGGCAATTCCAGCACGCGGTTATTGAATAAGTCGGCGACGAACACATTCCCTGGGCTGTCCACGGCAACCCCTGAGGCGTAAATCAAGCCGCTGGTCGGCAGGAACGTCTGCGGTCGGTCGGTCGTCCTGTCCACGGCAATTTCGCCACGCCGTTATTGTAAAGGCCGGCGATGAACACATCGCCTGAGCTGTCCACGGCAACTCCCCAGGGATCATTCAGGCCGCTCGTCGGCAGAGTGGTCTGCGTGCCGGCGAAGGTCACGCTCTGCGCGGGCGCTCCCAGCGAGGCGACGCAAAACAGGAGGCCGCCGAGCAGCGCCAGTGGGTGTTGGAAGAGGGATTTCACAACGGGAGACCAGGGAAGGTGGGGCAGTTGCATAGCGGCGCCTCCTGCTATGGGCCTATCTATGTCATTGCCACGGAAGTATGGGCGGGTTAGTGCGGAAAGTCAACGAAATATTTCTGTCGAGAGAAACGCGCTAGTTAGGAGCAGGCAGGACATCCATCTGTTCGAACCGAATGAAATCTTCTTCCGCGGCCCCGTCGGCGGCAATCGTGATACCCAAAACCAGCTTTGGCGACGTGCTCAATCCTTGGCGCGCTTTTTGATT
>CAVUKL010000030.1:0-31028 GCA_963742015.1 uncultured Acidobacteriaceae bacterium
AATGAAATAGTTAGAAGTTGACTAGACAACCTAAAATCGAACAAAATAAACGGCTTCCATACAGAGACGGGGTAGGGGATACTCACCGGAAACACGCAGCAGGAAAATAAGCCATAGGGGAAGGATCACCCAATCTTCACGCCGCTCTCCCCGATCACCGTGAAGACCCCCAACAGATTCGTCAGCGACAACACCTTCTGGATGCCATGACTCAGATTCATCAGCTCCAGAGAGCAGCCCGAAGCTCGCGCCGAGACAAACAGCCCCACCAGCGCGCCCAGGCCGGAACTGTCCATGTGGCTAAGGTCGGAAAGGTCCAGCACGATCCGCTTATGCTCCGGGATCAGCTTCTTCACCCGGGCCTGCAGCAGACTGGTATAGCTCATCACCAACTGGCCGTGGCAGCGCACCAGGGCAGTGTCGCCCGTCACTTCAACGTCGAAGGAGAGCGGCTTCGCGATTACGTTGTCGGACATGGAAGATCGCCTCGTTCAAGTCTCCGCACGCACCGGAAACCGATTCGGGGTGATTCTCGCATATCGCAACCGGGAAGGAAACGGAGAATCGTCGTCTAAGAAGCGGAAAACTCCGTCCCCGAGAACTCCTCACGGAATCGACTACGGCTTTGGCTCCGGAGCTGTCTCGAGCTTCTTGTCGATCGTCGGCCAATACTGGCGCAAAAGATGCCCCGCAAACCTCCACCCCACATCCGTCGAGTAGCGAATCATCGTGCTGCCAAAACCCCGGTTGCCCGCCGGGTAATAGACGTTGGCCAACCCCTCGCCGGCCAGCGGACCCAGTATTCCGGCATAGTTGACGACCTCTTCGCCGGAGTCGCTGCGGGTAATGATCAGGCGTTTCGCGGCATACTCCACTGACTGTCCGAAGTTCAGGTCTTTCCTCACATAGAATCGAGGGTCCTCGTGCGTCAACGAGGCAATCATATAGTTGCCAAAGAAGTTGTACGAAGCCACCCGCGCCATATCCGCGCCAAATCGCTGACCGTAGGCGTCCCAACCCTGACCCCAGCCGGACGGACTATTGATGGCCTGGCTATAGGCCGAACCAATCACCGCCGCGCCTACCGACGACAACGAAACAGTATTGTTCGCGGCCAGCTTGAGCTTCTCAAAGCTGGTAAGCGGTCCGCTGTTCGTGGCCAAATCGGGAAAGACCAAAGACTTCCTTTGCAGCTCAAGGAACATGTCCACGCCGCTCGAGACTGGATTCTTGTTCTGCTGAGGCTGCGTTTCCTGCTGGCTTGGAGTCGGCGCATCCGGGACCGCCTGCGGTTGACCCTGCTGTCCCAAACCAGCCGGTGAAGATGTCAAGCCCAGCACAGCGGCCAGCAAGAGCCTCGACACCCCGCGCTTCAGCCCAATTGCTCGATGCAATTGATAGCCGCCATCGCCGGCGCCGAGACGTAAACCGCCCGAAAGGGATGACTGGCTCTGAAAGCTGCTTTCGATGATCAATTCTCCTCTAGCGCAGGGAAATCAAACGGGATTATCGATGAAAACTGGGCCGAACAGATAACCAATTTTAGCTTACCAATCTCCTCGCCACACTGGGATTCACGCCCTCAGCGCTCCAGGCGCATCGGTGCTCCACTCCTGTGGAGTGCGCGGAAATCTTGTGCAGCTCCTACAACAAAGCAGATCTGCCCATGGGCAACTATGCTGTCAGATGCCTGGTGAGACACTTTGCAGTGAATTCCGCGCCGCACGCGAATCGGGTAAGCGGACCGAAAGAGTTCGCAGAGGCCAGGCCGACGAAGTAAAGTCCACGCACAGAGCATTCAAAGTTACGGGAGAGAACGGGTGTGTCCTCGACAGTTCGAATCGCGCGTAGAAGATCTTCGTCGAGCCACTTGAATCTGGAAAGCGCGACACGAAAGCCGGTGCCGGCGATCAGATGATCCACACTCAAGCTGTCCTCGCTGCCGTCTCCGTTCGTAAAGAGAATGCGCACCTGGCCATTCTCGATGCCGACCTGCCGGATCGCGGTCTTAAGGTGCAGCGGGATGCGCCCAACGACCTTGTCGTTAACAAACCATCCCGGAGCTGGACCAAGGTGGCGCTCTACCGCGCGGAAGCGCATGGATTGCGGCAGTGTATAGAAGAGCTGAGGATAATCAACGCAGAGTTTCGACTTCCAACCTACGCCAATGCTCGATCGAGGGCTCTGGAATTGATCCAGCAACGGGCGAGGTTCCTTTGATTCTCCATGGAAAGCAATTTTGGCCCTGCGTGCCAGCAGATGAACATCCGCGCCGGCATCCTTAAGAAGGGCTGCGACATCCACGGCCGATGCTCCGGCGCCGACTACTGCAACCTTGCGCCCACGGAATTCACTCAGATCATTCCGATGAAAACTATGCGTTACGAATTCGCTCGAAAGTTCCGCCAGAATGGGAGGCAGATAAGAGAAGTGCGAAATGCCGGCTGCTATGACCACCTTGCGGGCCTCGAACGTCTCGCCGGACACAGTCTGTAGCGCGAACCCTCCGGGAGAGCGCTTGATCGTGGCGATATCGGTCTGCTCCAGATGAGGAACCATGCGTCTTTGGAATTCGGCTCCATAAGCAATAAAGGTCTCGAGCGGCACAGGGAGCCCTACGTCGGCATAAGGCAGATTATTCTCGCGGCAATAGTGGCGCAGCGTAAAGGTCGAGTCGGGGTCATAAAGGCTGCTGGCGAAGCCTTCTGACTTCAGAAGCATGCCTCTGGGCATCCGGTCGCGCCAACTCTGCATAGGAGTACCAAAGATACGTACCAGTAGGTTACTCTTGCGCAGATGAGCAGCTATCGAAAGACCGTATGGTCCCGCTCCCAAGATGGCAACATCGGTTATCGGACTATCCAAGGCAGTCTCCAGGTGAACAAATCATCGGTTAATCTCGGCCCGCGCTAGAGATATTACTTGAAAGAATTGCATAAGTCATAACTTCGTGCTCTATACTTAGGCGTTAATCAATCCCCAGCTCACGTCTTCAACGGGAATGATCGTGCACTCCGAAGGGTTCTTGGAGTTAGAAACCTGGGATGCCTGATGAAGAAAGATAGTCACCCGGTAATACTACTGAGTGCAAGCAGGTGGTACGCGCTGTCGGCTCGTCTGGCGATGGCCTTGATTCGCCATGGCGCGAGGGTATCGGCGATCTGCCCTGAGGGCCATCCGCTTAAGTTCGTCCCTGGCATTGAATCCCTCTACCGGTATCACGGTCTCCGCTCCTTGGGGGCGCTCAAAGCGGCGATACTCTCCGTGCGACCCGACGTCGTCGTTCCTTGCGACGACGGCGTCGTGCTGCAGTTGCATGCCTTGCACGAACGAGAGCCTTCCCTGCGTCCTCTGATCGAACACTCCCTGGGCAAAGCCGAGGCTTATCCTATCCTCGACAGCCGATACCGCCTGCTTCAGGTTGCGGCTGAACTGGGCATAAGAGTGCCTCACACCCAGGCGATTCATTCGGCGGCGGAACTGCCCGCCTGGTCCTCGGAGTCGGCGGTATTGAAGGCTGATGGAAGCATGGGTGGCGAAGGAACAGCCATTGCCCAGAATCCAGCAGAAATGATTGCCGCCTATCGCAGGCTGGCGAAGCCAATCACCGCCTTCGCCGCTCTCAAGCGGACCGTGATCAATCGCCGTCCGCTGTCGATTTGGTTGTGGCAAAAACTAGGAAAGCCAAGCATTACCATCCAGGAGTTCATTCCCGGCAGGCCGGCAAACACCATGATCGCCTGCTGGCGCGGAGAAATGCTGGCATCGGTGACGGTCGAGGTCTTGAGTTCGCAGGGAGCCACGGGAGCCGCCACGGTCGTCCGGCTGATCCGTCATCCGGAAATCGAGCAGGCTTCGCAAAGGTTGGCGCAGCGGCTGGGGTTAACGGGCTTTTACGGCCTGGATTTCATCCTCCAGAAAAAGGACGGCTACGCCAACGATTCGGCGTATCTCATCGAAGTGAACCCTCGCTGCACTCAGCTCGGCCATCTGTGCCTGCCCGACCAGGCAGACTTGGCGGGCATCTTCGCCGCCCGGCTGCGGCAGGACCCAATGCCGCAGCCGGGGAACCACGGCGAGCATGTCATTGAGGGTGAGATCGTGGCCTTCTTTCCCCAAGCCCTGCGCTGGAATCCCGGCAGCCCACATCTTTATCGCGGCCATCACGATGTCCCATGGGAAGCCCCGGAACTGGTGCAGCAGTTGCTTCGCGAGGAGTGGCCATACCGCCAGCCCGCAGCGCGCCTTTATCACTCCTTTCGCAAACCGGTTCGTCCCGCGGAAGAGAGATTTGAAAGAGCGCTTGAGGTCCCGTTTAAGAACCTAAACAGAGATTCTCTTTCAGACCGTCACTTCGGTCACCCTAAGGAATCCGGCCAAACCGGGCTGACGAATCCTCTTACCGCAGGGGGAGATGAATTCTCCTAGATTCCGGGTTGGCTTTGTGGGAACATAAGCAGCGCCCAGTGGAGCCTCGATATGCTTGGGATACCGGCACGTTATCTTCTGAAACATCCGATCACTACGGTCGCGGACATCGCGGCGGATCCGCGTCAACTCTGGTTGACGATTCAGGATGAGTATGCGGCCAGACGCGAGGCGAGCAAGCCAAGGCATCAGTACGACTTCGATGCCCATTGGGAACAACGACTTCATGAGTCTCTCGGCGCCCCATGGCCGTGCCCAGCCGCCGCGGAGTTCTGGACTGTCTGGCCTCAGGTCAACGCCGAACTGGAAGCGAAAGGGATTAAGCCTGGTCCGGAAAGCTTTCAATGGTGGAACGACGGCGACGCCGGCCTGACGCGCGCCATCTGGTGTCTTACGCGCCATCTGCGACCCAAAAAGGTCGTCGAAACCGGCGTGGCTCACGGCGTCACCTCGCGCTGTGTTCTGGAGGCGCTGGCCAGAAACGGGGACGGTCGCCTGTGGAGTATCGATCTTCCGCCCGTAGACAGGTTCTGGCGGCAACAAGTCGGCGCGGCCGTCGGGCGATCGATACGCGGATCGATGGACTTACATCGCTGGTTCGAGCAGGCGGCGCCTTCCCGAGTTGCTTTCCAGCCTTGGCGAGATCGATCTGTTCGTTCACGACAGCCTCCACAGCGAACGCAATGTGCGTTTTGAACTGGATCGAGCATGGGTTGCTCTGGCGGCAAAAGGCGCGATCGTCGTGGACGATGTCGACGCCAATTGGGGCTTTCACTCTTTCACTCAAGCTTTTCCCGGTCAACAATTCATGATTGGCGAGGCAGAGCCGCTCCACCCGGACTTGCGCCGTTTCAATAAGAAAGGCTTGTTCGGAATCATCTTGAAGAGTTAGGCGCAGAAATCAATCTGTGAGCGCAGTACTTCTAGAGGAGAGTCTTACCGTACTGCCTCACACCACCCGAATTTTTCCAGACGGCACGAGGCCGCACGTCGTGCATCGAGCTGGCCATTGAAGCCGGTAGTGAGAGCAGTCTCCCGGAGAGTTGCCACAACGCCAAGCGGCGTATAATTCTGCGCATGTCTAAGACTCATCTTTCTCTCGCAGCGTTGTTAGGCATAGGAATCACTCTCGGTTTCGGTCATCCCTCGGCATTTCCTCAATCATCCTCTCCCGCTCAGCCTTCGGCTCCGCTCAAGGAGATTCATGTCGACCGGAGCTGCAAGATTTTGCTGGATGAGAGTGACGCGCTCTCCGACCTTTCCGAAGCGGATCTGCAAAATGACCACGCGATCTGCCACCTTGAGAGTGTGCTCACCTCGCATCATGTCGAGGAGGCTCTTCGGGACGGCGTGATGCAAAGAAGCAAGATCTCGGTTGCCGAGCAGGAATACCTTCTCCAGAATGTAACCTCCGAGCCGGTGACGTTTGTCGTTGAACACGTTTTGCCCGAGGACTGGAAGGTCGACTCCGATCCCCAACCCTTAAAGGTCGTCGACAACAAGGCTTACTTCCGGGTGAATGCGGAGCCCGGCCAGATCGTACGACTGCATGTGGGGGAGCACCACACGGATCCCATTGCCGATACCGATTGAGCCAGACAATAAAGTCGAGGCAAAGCGCGGAGACGCGCTAGTGTCGCCGGATCCTCTGGCGCCGCCGCCCAAGCCTAAGAAAGCCGGAAGATTCAAATAGCTGAAAAGCACAGCTAAGGGCGGCGTCTTCGGGATTCGTCTCGAGGTGCAGTGACTACCGCACTGGAGGCTTGAGGGCCTGAGCGATGAACAAATTGTGGATTACGCTCATTGCGATTGCGCTTACGACCTGTGCCGCTTTTAGCGTCTTTTTCCTTGTGGTGCTTTTCAAGCTCCACCGTTGGGATTGGAACTACGGGATCGGCCTGTATTGCTGCGTAAGTCTCTCCTACGGTGCATACCGATATCTGCGCAGAAGATTAAGCTAAGGCGGTGAAGTAAAAACGGGCCCGGATTTCAAATTAGGACACTACCCACTACCAGCCTCCGTTGCAGACGGCCACGCCACAAGTTAATATGAGAAGTGCGCTTATTCATCCGGAATAGCACTGTTCTCCTCGGCATTCCGGCATAGAAGACGCGACATGATCGTTGTCGATCGCGGAAGTGGTGAAATGGCAGACACACCGTCTTGAGGGGGCGGCGCCGCAAGGCATAGGGGTTCAAGTCCCCTCTTCCGCACCAAGCACCAATATGTTTCAAAGCACGATAGCAGGCGCCCTCAACCTGCCGCAGTCTTAGAAAAGACCGCACCAAGTTTCGCACTAGAAAAGACCCGAATGATTATCTTTCTCACCATCATCCACGTCATAGTTTGCCTCTTCCTCATTGGCGTGATCCTGCTGCAGCAGGGCAAGAGCGCCGACCTTGCCGGAGCCTTCGGCGGCCAGGGATCTCAGACGGCCTTCGGTCCCCGCGGCGCGGCCAATCTGCTCACCCGGCTCACCACCTGGTCCGCCATTGTCTTCATGTTCACCTCGATTGGACTCTTCGTGCTCATCGCGCGCCAGAGCGGCCCGCGCTCGGTGCTTTCAGGCACCAAGTCGGTGCCTGCATCGACCGCGCCAGCAACTCCCGGCAAGCCGGCCAAGTAGCGGCTCTCAATCGGCGAGGCCCGCTTAGCTGCTCCATGATTCTTGAAACCTTCCCAGTCGGAATGCTGCGCTGCAATTGCACCATCCTCGGCGACGAGATCACGCGCGAAGCGATCGTCGTCGACCCCGGCGAAGACGTCTCCGAAATCCTGACCCGCCTGACCAAACACAAGCTCACCCTCAAGCAGATCATCATCACCCACGGCCACATTGACCACGTGGGCGGAGCCGTTAAGCTAAAGCGCGTCACCGGCGCTCCAATTTTTCTCAACCAGTACGACCTGCCCCAACTCGCCATGATGGAGGTGCAGGCCGGATGGCTCGGCGTTGACACCCCCGAGGTCGCCCCACCCGACGCCAGCGCCGACGACGGCGCCAAACTCGGCCTGCCCAATATCCCCGGCGAGGTGTTCCACACCCCCGGCCACACCGAAGGCAGCATCTGCCTCTATTTCGCGCCCCAGCAGCTCCTGATTGCCGGGGACACCCTCTTTGCCGGCTCCATCGGCCGAACCGACCTCCCCGGTGGCGACGGACGAAAAATTATCCGCTCCATTCGCGAGCGGCTGCTGACGCTGCCTGACCCCGTAATCGTCATCCCCGGCCACGGCAATAAAACCACCATTGCCGAAGAGAGAGCCACCAACCCCTTCCTCTAGGTGGCGTACCTTGTTAGCCGCATGACAGACCCGGGTTGCCGGTCGGGACTCTACACAGCAAGTCTCTGAGTGAGTACGATGTTGTGGGGAAGTAATTCACCATGCCATTCCTCCAGTTGTTGTCCGCTGCTCTGCTGCTCGGCTACGCAGGCTATTGGCGGATGCAGCAGTCGAAACGCCGCTCAGAGTCGTGGGACGAGATCGTTCGAAAGCTGAGGCCAAACGACTGGAGCTGCGCCAGAGGAATCTGGATGATCTATTGCAATGCCTCGGTGCTGGTCCAACTCGCCGACTACGCCGCCGAATACGGCAATGGGAAGGGTGTGCCGGAAGAACTGCTCGAAAGCATCCGCAGCGACGCATTCCACATCAGGATCTGCGCGTTAAAAGCGCTCGTGTACCAGATGTTCTCCTCTTCGCCAGCCAAAAATAACGACGCGTCCTCGGTAAGTTAGTTATTTTTCTGCATCTTAAGCGTGATTTATTAAACTTGTGCTTGACGGGAATCAACTTAATAACAAACCCGGCCTTCTCTTAATATAAAACTTTAAGATATCTGACAATCTCATTGATTCCACTCGCAAATTCTTCGTTCTGAGCTAACAAGCTCAGAACCAGCCATCCCGAGCCGCCAAATCCAAAAAAATCCCCGCTATGCACGGCAACCGCATGCTCCTGTAACAGCCGGAGTAACGTCTCTTCATCCCTCACCACCGCTGGGATTCGCAACACTGCATACCACCCGGCCTCGGCAACCAGCCGGCTAACTTGGCCACCGGCAGTGAAGACTGTATCTAGGGCACCGAGATTCTCCCGCGTCCGCGCCCGAATCTGCTCTTGAATCCGGCCCCGTCCGGCCAGCCAATCCGGCATCGCAAGCTGGATCGGCGCATTCATCGACAGAAAAGTATCCGCAATCACCTCCAGCCGATCCAGAGCCTCCCGAAGCGCCGTCTCCGGCCCAAAACAAGCTACCCACGCCGCCTTCATCTGCGGAAGCCCCACAATCTTGCTCAAACCGCTCAGAACAAAGGTCAGCGCCGGATGCGAGCCTCCGCTGAAGCTCGGTTCGGCCGCTGCCTCGAGCGGGTAATCCAGAAACACCTCATCCACAATCAAAGCTAATCCGAACTCTGCGCAGATCTCCTCTAAAACGGCCCGCTCCTTCGCCTTGGTGTAATGCCCAGTCGGATTATTGGGGTGGACCAGCGCAATCGCCCGCGTCCGCGAAGTAATCCGCTCCCGCAATGCCGCCGGATCCAGATGCCAGCCATAATCATAGAAAAGCGGGTACGCAACCAGCCGGACATCGTCCAGATCGGCCAGAAAGTCGAAGAGCGGATAGCTCGGCTGCGCAATCAGCACCTCATCCCCTGGATCGCAAAGCAGCCGAAAAAGGTAGCTGTACGCCTCGCTGGTGCTGGTGGTCAGGAGGATATGCTCCGGGTCAACGGCAGAGCCGTGCCCGGCATAGTAACTGGCCACTGCTTCTCTTGCCTGCAACAACCCTTTCGGGTTCGGATCGTAATCCAGCGCCGCCAGCGATTGCAGCGCGCCTAGAATTGCGTCTGCATCATACTCGAATCCGCACCGGGTCGGATTCGAAGCCGTCAGGTCGCAAATCGGCTGTCCGGTTGCCCGTAACTCCCGCAGCAGCCTCGCCCATTCTGTCTCAGCCGTATCCCAGTCTGTCCGCCCCGAAAAACGCCCCTCCGCCATTCCCCCAATTCTCGCAGAGCCAAAACGCAGACAAGTGTCGGGCTGGAAACCTCGCTGTCACACGCCGTATTTGGCGCGGTCTTCGAACTCTTTTGTTTCGTGGGCATGGTGGACGGTGTTGAAGTCATCATGCAAGCACTGAATTTCTTCGCGTATAGATAGAAGAGACCGAGCGCATGAGCCGATGCCGAACGCGATAATGATCAGAAATAACCCGATCAAATCGTTGAGATCGTGCAATATCTTATCCATGCCCGCAATGCTACTTCCACCGGGCTAGCCGTTAGCAGGTTTCTTTTGGCGATACGCTCGACCGCCGCCTTAGCGGAAGATCTGGCGGAGTCAGGAGGAAAGGTCTCGCGATACCACTCGAGAAACTCGGCGTGCGTTGGCTTGGCACCATAGCGGCTCCGAAAGCCGTGTAAAACCTCCTCGGGCCGTGCGGATAATTGGGGAAAGCCCATTATTCCGGCACAGAAAAACGTACGAAACCGTTGCTCTGGGGTCTACACCCATTGAGCAGAGCGCATGGTATCAAGCTTGTAGTGGGCTTCATCTTTCCGGCCTGTCTTTCGATCTCTATGATCGGGGTAATCCCCCAAGAGAATGAGGAGTGCGCGAGTGATGCCTTCAACATACCCCTGCCAGAAATCGTCTTGCTTTAACGCCTCATCTGCGGCGTACAGGCCACTCAGAATAATGAATCGATGCAGCTCGTCGGTGTCCGCGTTAGCAATCACGTTAATGATGTATTTCCTTCAAGACCGCCCTGAGGGTCTTCCGCCACTGCGCGGGCGTTCGTTTACTTGTGCTGGCTAGCCGCGACTTTGCGCCGAAAAGCCGGGCCAGCTGGACTGCCATAGTCGGGTGAAGATCATCCTCTGTTCCTCGCGATTCTGACTTCCTTCTTGTTGGCATAGGTGCAATGCTACAGCTGATGTGCTAGCCCCCAATCGAAATCACCAAAGGAATTACTTCCCAAGCTCCCGATCAAAAAAATCCGCCATATACCCATAAGCCTCCTTCGACTCCGGCAGACTCACATCGTTCCAAAAGGCATGCGGCAAAGCCTCAAACTCCACCAGCCGCGCATCCACGCCCGCACGCAGAAACGCACGGTGCATCGTCGTCGTTCCGCTCAACAGCAGGTCGCGCCCACTGGTAATGAAAAGCGTCGGCGGAAAGCCATGCAGGTCGGCATACATCGGCGAAAGCACCGGATCCTTAGGATCCGTAGTCCCCACATACTCCGTATCCCGAGGAGGCCCCGGAATATCCAAATGCCCCGAAAGCCCATTCAACGCATACATCGCAAACGAGTCGCCCAGCAGCGAAAAGTCCCCCATCCCCGAAAAAATCCCTAAAGCGCCCGGCAGCGGCAGCCCCAGCTGCTTGAACTTCACCGCAACCTCGCCGGTAAGAATCGCCCCCGCCGAGGTCCCATAAACCCCAATATTCGCTGGCTTGTAAGTCTTCAGCACCTCGCGATAGACCGCGACCACATCGTCCACCGCCGCCGGAAACGGATGCTCCGGCGCCAGCCTGTACAGCACCGCAATCACCCGCGTATGCGTCAGGTTGGCAATCGGAATCGACTCCGTAAACGAACCCGAGTCGGAGTTGAACCCGCCGCCATGCAAATTGATCAGCACTCGGTCCGGATGCATCGGCGTCGCATCAATCGGATCAACCACCCGCACCGGAACCCCGGCAATCGTCTGGCTCTCAATCTTCACCGGATAAATCGCCCGCGACTTCTCCCCAGCTCCAATCTGCCACTTGTCCGTGCCCGTCCGCCGCTGATCTAAAGTCTCAGGCTTCGGAGCGTCCGAAACTCGCCGCGCCAGCATCGCCTGCGCCTCCGGACTGATCGTCTTCGGCACCGGAACCACCCGCGTAACATGCGCCGTTCCATTCGAGTCGATGAAGCTGCTGTCAGTCTGAGGAGGCGTCGCCTGCTGCGCGATCGCTGAAGCTGGCAATAAAGGGAGCGCACACGCAAGCCACAGACGGCGGAGGATCGGAGAAGAAGTAGGGTATGTCATATCGCTGCAACTATAGCGGATCACCACTCAGACCTCCATAACCCAGTCCCAAGTCCCTATTCCCTATTCCCTAGCCCTAGTCCCTGGTCCCTGGTCCCTAGTAACGT
Organism: uncultured Acidobacteriaceae bacterium; assembly: GCA_963742015.1. GTDB lineage: Bacteria > Acidobacteriota > Terriglobia > Terriglobales > Acidobacteriaceae > Acidisarcina. Next base: position 11,586 of record CAVUKL010000030.1, read on the forward strand.
TGAAGCATGGACCAGGACAGCCAAGCCCAGCGCCTCCAAACCCATCGCAGCTTCTATGCCCGGCTGATCACCGCCAACGCAGGCCTTCCAGCGGGCAGCGAACTCGAAGCCGCACTCGCCTCGCTACCTCGCGAGAAGTTCGTCGGCCCGCCGCCCTGGAAGGTCTTTACCCGCGCCGGCTACATCGACGCCAACGACCGCGATCCCGCCATCCTGTATCAGGACGTCGTCGTCTCGCTCGGCGTCGACGGCTCCCTCAACAACGGCCAGCCCACTCTCCATGCCTACTGCATCACGGCTCTCGCAATTAAGAAGGGCGAACACATCGTCCACGTCGGCGCCGGTAGCGGCTATTACACCGCGATTCTCGCGAAGCTCCTCGGTGAATCAGGCACTGTCGACGCCTACGAAATCCACCCCGAACTCGCCGTCCGCGCCAAGCAAAACCTCGCCGAGTTTCCCCACATCACCGTCCACGCCCGCTCCGGCGCAGAACCACCCCTCCCAGCCTGCGATGTCCTCTACGTCAACGCCGGAGCAAGCGAACCACTCCCCATCTGGCTCGACGCGCTCAATCCCAACGGCCGGTTGCTCTTTCCATTGGCGCCGGGTTCCGGCGTCGGGGGAATGCTCCTCATCACGCGCCAGCAAAACGGAGCCTTCGCCGCCCGCTTCCTCTCCCAGGCTCAATTCGTCGCCTGCGTCGGCGCGCAAAACGAAACTGAAGCCGCCAAACTCGCCGAAGCGTTTCGCAATGGCAAGTGGCCCCAGGTCAAATCGCTGCATCGCGACGACAAGCCTGACGAAAGCTGCTGGTACGCCGGCCAGGGCTGGTGGCTCTCCACAGATCCTCCCGCAACCGAAGACCCTTATCGTAACGATGATCTAGAATCATCCAATTCCTCCTCTCGGAGCCCACAATGAGCCGGGTGCTGGTAATTGGAAGCCACTGTGAGTTGAGCCGCAATATCGCGGACGCCCTCGCCGCAACAGGCTTGCCCACCGAGCGGGCCATGGGCCACGCCGACGCGCTCCATCGCTTGCGTATGCGCGCCTTTGGCGTCGTCATCACCAGTCCCGACAGTGCCGTCGACGAAGACCTGGCGCTGCTGGAGGAAATGCGTGACATCCGTCCCGGAGTCAAATGCATTGTCCTCGCTCGCGAGAGCACCCCCGACGATGTCATCGCTGCGCTCCGCGCCCACGTCTTCGCCTGCTTCACGCCGCCTTTCGACGGCAGCGATATTGCAGAGCTCGCCGCTCGCGCAGCGACTGACAACCAGTGGCGAGACGACATCCAGGTACTATCGGCCCGGCCCGGCTGGGTTTCGGTCCGCGTCAATTGCCGCCTCATCACCGCCGAGCGCCTCATGACCTTTGCCCGCGAACTGACCTCCCAACTGCCTGAAGACGCGCAAGAGGAGATGTTGAATGGTCTGCGGGAGATCCTGCTCAACGCCATGGAGCACGGCGCCGCCTTCAACGCTGAACAGACAGTAGAAGTAACTGGCGTCCAGACCGCGAGGTCCCTCGTCTTCTACGTCCGCGACCCCGGAGCTGGATTCCGCCGCGAATCCCTCAGCCACGCAGCCCTTGCCAACCCCTCCCACGACCCTGTAGCCCACATCCTGAAACGCGAAGAAGAAGGCATGCGCCCAGGGGGATACGGCCTTCTCCTCGCCAGCGGCGCAGTCGACGAACTCCTCTACAACGAAGTCGGCAACCAAGTGCTGCTCATCAAATATCTGGATCCATCCGCGTATCCCAACGCTAGCTAGACCGCAATCTCCTACTGCGCTTTGTCATTCGGAATGACCATATTCCGGAAGATCTTCCAACTGCCATCGGCTTCCCGTTGCCACACTGTCAAATAACGATCCACAAGACTGTTCCCGTTCGCAAACGAGGCTTCGGCCTGTCCCCATTCGTAGACGAAATCACCCTGCTGCACCGAACCCACGCTCGAGACCTTCGCTTCCTGTGCGCGTCCCCGTCTAGCAAACATGCCCTTGATGTGCTCCTCAATCGCAGCCCGGCCGCGAATGCATTCGCCAGTAGGGCCGCAGTCAAGCGCATTGTCGGCGTAAGTCGCGGCAATGGGTGCAGCCTCCCCAGCCTTCACCCCGTCGATCCACGCCTGGTTCCCCGCATCGATACCCTTACGCGCCGCAGGGTCTACTGCTTGTGTCCACGCGAAGCCAGCTGTCGAGAACAGCAAGGAACACATCGCCACTGCCTTCAACGCTCCGCTGCGACGATCGCTCATGAAAGGGACCTCCCGATCCGCACAAAAACGCTACCATGCCAGGTGCGACTGCTGATATGCTTGGCCTTCTGTGCGGAAGAACCGGCAATTCACAACCGAAAATCTGCCAGGTGCAGTTTAGACGCACAAGACTTTTTCGCACTGGATTAAGGAGCACAAATGAAACGCTCAATCCTTTTCGCCGTGTTTCTCATTGCTGCGTTTCAGGCGGCAAATGCCGCAGATGTCTCCGGAAGCTGGCATGTCACCGGCTCGGTCTCGGACACTCCAATCGACACCACCTGCACGCTCACTCAGAAAGACAACGCGTTGGCCGGAACCTGCGTGCGTAAAGCAGATGGGAAGAGCGTCGACGCCACCGGCTCCGTCAAAGACGATGCTGTCGCCTGGCACTACAACTCCGAGTACAACGGCGATCCGATCACCGTCACCTACAGCGGAAAGCTCGCCAAAGACGGCACGATCTCAGGCTCCATCGTCGTCGATCCCTATAACGCAACAGGCGATTTCACTGCTACAAAGAAGTAGCGGTCGCTCAACCTCAATGTATTTCGTCAGCATCGCTTTGCTACTGTTCATTCTGCCGGCAGCTTCCGTTGCCATTGAGGCCGCTCTCTATCCGCATGGGCTAGGCCTGATCTCCCTCATCGGCAAATGGCTCGTCTTCTGGGCCGTCGGAGTTCGACTCTTCATGGCTGGCACGCGCCAAGTGGTCCAGCCTCAGTTCACCGCCGAGAAGATCTTCCACGTCCACGACCCCTCATCGCTCCCGATCGTGCGCGAAGTCGGATTCGGAAATCTCTCCATAGGCATTCTCGGAATATGCAGCATCTTCCGTCCCGGCTGGGTCCTACCCGCCGCCATCGCCGGTGGCCTGTATTACGGCCTCGCCGGAATCGGCCATGCCGTGCAAAAGACCAGGAACGCAAAGGAGAACATGGCCATGCTCTCCGACGAATTTGTATTTCTCGTGCTCCTCGCATTCGTCCTCAAAAGCCTGCCGTAAGCGAAGCCTCTTAAAATCATCGCTTCCGCCGCTGCGGTTCGACACCAAGTCTCCGATCTCGCTGGCGGGCCAACATCGCAAGCTCCGTTGCCAATGTCTCAAACTCCGGATTCGATCGCGACAGGTACAGCCACTTCCCTAAAACCGGATGCGAAACAAGCTGCGGATATTCGCTAAAAATCGCCGCGTGCTGGTCGTGCGACGAACACACCATCAGCCCATTCCACGGCTCTTTGCCATCCGCGACCGCCAGATAAAGCTTCCCATCCAGATAAGCGGCATGCATATTGAAGAACCGCGTTAGAAGATATCGCGGGTCGTCTTCCAAGGCTTCGAATATCCAAAGCAGCGAATTTTTCGGCTTGATCCTGCCTTCCGTTCACGAGCCACGCGTCCTCCATCGAAATTCCGCTCCGCATCATCTTCAATACGGCGAAGCGTCGTCTATTCCGTGCGAAGGGCCTCAAGCGGCTCTATGGAAGCTGCACGGCGAGCGGGGACCAACGAGGCCGCGAGCGCCAGCAGAAGAATGGAGACGGCGGCAAGCCCCAGCACCACCGGGTCCAACGCATCAACCTCGAAAAGCAGCGAGCGCAGCAGACGAGTAGCAAAGACCGCGGCGATCGCGCCGATACCGCAACCCGCCAGGCCAAGCTTTGCGCCGGAAACCAAGACCATCCGCATCACCCCGGAGCGCTGCGAACCAAGCGCCAGCCGAATGGCCATCTCCTGTGTACGCATCGCCGTCGAGAACGCGATGACGCTGTAAATGCCCAGCACCGCCAGCAACACCGCCGCCCCCGCAAAAGCTGATATCAGCATGGTATTGAAGCGGCGCGAAGCCTGACCCTCCCCCACCACTCGATCCATCGACTCGACCTGCGTCAACGGAAGTTGGGGATCAAGCGAATGGACGACCGACCGCAGAGACTCAGCCATCTGCTCGGGCGGCAACTGGCCGCGAACCACGATAACGCCCTGATTGCCGGTGATAAAGCTGGCAGATGCAAAGGATCCAGCACCGGCCTTGACCTGACTTGAGGGAATGTAGAACTGCATCTCCGTCGGCTCATCGGCCGCGAGCTCCTTCACGTCGCCGATCTCTCCCACCACTGTCAGCCATGGCAGATGCGCCTCCGCCGGTCCGCGATGCAGCCGTTTGCCGATCGGATCCTGCCCCGGCCAATAGTGCTCGGCCAAAGTGCGGTTGACGATCACAACCAGCGCCGCGTTAGCGTCGTCGGCCAGGGTGAAGTCGCGCCCGCGAATGATCGAAATCCCCTGGGCCTGGAAGTAATTGCCAATCACCTGCGGTATCCACGCCAGATTCAGACCCGCTCCTTTGGGCGGAACATATCCGTCCGGAGTGAACGTGCCCAGGAACTCCACGTCATTCGCCGGCAGCATTGTTGTGAAGCCAACCGCCTGCACCCCCGGCAACTGCTCCAGCTTGGAACGCAGCGCTGTATTGAATCCGTCGATCTGGTTCTGCGTCGAGTATTGCTGCCGTGGCAGACTATACGCAGCAGTCAGCGTGTGATCGGCGCGGAACCCAAGGTCGATCGAGCGCATCTTCTCAAAGCTGCGCAGCAGCAGGCCAGAGGCGGCAACCAGCACCAGGGCGACCGCGAGCTCCGCAATCACCAGTGCCGAGCGCAACCGCGCATGACCGCCGCCGGCCGTGCCCGTCCGTCCGCCTTCCTTCAGGGCTTCGTTAACCTCGGTGTGTGCGGCAGCAAAGGCGGGAACGACCCCGCAGACCAACCCGGTGATCACGGCCAATCCAAGGCCAAAGGCCACAACTTTCCAATCCAGCGCGATCGAACTCACCCGTGGAAGAGTCTCAGGCAGGAAGCTGATGCCTACCCGCAAAGCCGCCCATGCCAACCCCAGGCCAAGCAATCCGCCGGAGACGCTCAACAGCAGCGCCTCGACAATAGACTGGCGCAAAATGGCCGCACCGCTAGCACCCAACGCCAGACGAACGGAGATCTCGCGCCGACGCCGAAGCACTCTCACCAGCAATAACCCGGCTAGATTGGCGCAAGCGATGAAGAGCACCACGATCACCGCAAGAAAGAGCGTGCGAACCAGCGGACGGCTCTGCGCCACCGTCACCTCATCGAGCGGCTTTACGGACGGATGAATCCGCCGGCTGGAAAGCGCCGGAGGAAAGTTCCGCATGATCTCCTGCGCAGCCCCCACCGCATCCTGCTGGGCCTGCGCCGGCGTCACTCCCGGCTTGAGACGGCCGACCAGGAAATAGCCCCACGAGCCCACACCCTGTACCAGTTCCGTCTGGGTGAAGCTCATCGGCACCCAAAGCTCGCTGCGGTTCAACTGCCCCGGAACCAGCGGAAACTCGAACTCGCGCGGCATGACGCCAATGATCTCGTACGGCTTGCGGTCGAGCAGAATCTTCTGGCCAAGGATATTGGGATCGCCATGGAACCGCCCGCGCCAGGTCTGATAGCTCAGCACCGCCAACTGCGCGCTGCCTTCATCTTCCTGCTGGGTAAAGCCGCGCCCCATCAGCGGCGAAACACCTAACACGGGAAACATGCTGGCAGTAAGCCGCGCGGCATTGATCCGCACCGGCTCGCCCTGGCCCGAGAGTTCATAAGAAGAAGGTTGATAACCGCCCAGGCTGGAAAAGGCAGTCGTGTCGCGCATATAAATACGAACTCCCGGAGCGGTCGCCGGAGCCGCGCCATCACCGCCAACGTCCACGCCTTCCAACTTGTCGCCGAGCGTCACCAGCCGGCTCGGATCGGGAAACGGCAACGGCCGAAGCAGCACTCCCTCGACAATCGAGAAGATGGCGCTCGTGGCGCCAATCCCCAGAGCCAGTGTCAACAAGGCAGTCAGCGCGAATCCAGGCGATTTGCGCAACTGGCGCAGCGAAAAACGTATTTCTCGAAACAACGATCCCACAGAAGCCTCCCGGCACACGCCAGCGTGCTTTTAGCATCGCACGCCACTTGCCAATCGGCTTCAGCGGGAACGGCTCTGTTTCCGCAGAGATACGCGCTTCGCCGCACCGCGCAGCCGTCGCGCCTGTCCGGAATCGACATTCGCTGTCCAAACCCGAACAGCATCCGGCGCGCTACCCTCCCTGCGGCTCCCACGGATCATATCCGCCAAAGTGCCAGAGATGTCCCTCAGGATCGGTGCAGCTGAAGGCCTTCCCGCCGTAGTCCATCTCTCTCAGATCGGCCACTATCGTCGCGCCCGCCGCTTTGGCCCGCGCGTAGAGGCCATCGCAGTCGGCCACCACGAAATAAGGAGCTTGAGTGACCTTGCCCCAGATATCTTCCGGCTGCGTGATCATCTTCGCAGATGGAGATTGGTTATTGTCGGCGGAGCCGAGCATGATCATACCGTTGCCAAAGGTCAGCTCGGCATGGTTGACGACTCCGTTGGCGCCGCTATAAACCGCCTTCTTCTCAAAGGCGAAAGCATCGCAAAGCCAATCGATCATGGCGTTCGCGTTCTTATAGCGGAGCCCAGGAATTACAGTCGATGTACAGTTCTTCGCAAAGTTTGTCATGCCAGGAATCTTGCCATCGACGGACGCCCACACGCTTGGAAAAATCGGAACTAAGTCACCGGCACATGATTCCGCCACCGGCCTCGCAACGCCGAGTAAGTCGTCGGATCAATCCCCGAGAAAGCCCGGAAATCATTCGCAAAGTGCGATTGGTCGTAATAGCCACAACGAAGCGCCAGCTCCGACCACGGCACATCCACCCCCGCATGAAGAGCCCGCGTCGCCGCCTGAAAGCGATGAATCCGGCACCACATCTTCGGAGCCAGCCCCACCTCTTCCCGAAAGACCTGCGACAGTCGCCGCTCGCTCACCCCAACCGAACGCGCACACTCCGCCACGCTGAGATGTTTTCGTTGAAACAAGTAGATGGCGTAATCGACCATCTCCGATCGGCGCGCATCTCCGCGCAGAACTCCGATCAGCAACCGCTCAAGCCTGCAAAGCTTCTCCGCCGGACTCGAAACCTCGCAAAGCCCGTCGACAACCGGCTCCCGCCAGACGCTGTCAAGAGAGATGGATTGTTGAAAGAACAAATCCGCGCGTTCGCGAAAAAGCCGCGCAAATCCACCAGGCCGAATCACCACACCCACCAGCTCGGCCAGATCGGAGGTATCGATCACCTCATAGCGTGAGCGCGCTCCAACTACGATCGCTTGCGCCAGCCGACCCGTTCGCCGTGCCGTCGTCACCGCAATCGGTGAGCGAGTCACGATTCAGGTTCCACAGGATCTGGATACATCCATTCGGCAGCACCCGCTCCCGGCCATACGCCACGCCCGGCGCCCGGCAATACCAAAGCGACCTCACCCACGGAGCAAGCACTGCACTCGGCGTTTTCTCGAGGTAAAGCATAGGCGTCCAACAGAACCCTCAAATCATAGGATGCCGTGGGCCACTCAGTCACGCATCGGCAGCCAATCGCACCACTTCGCTCATCAACCCCAGCACATTCCCGCTCGGGTCCTTCACAAACGCCATCCACAGATCGTGGTCCGGCATCTTCGCCACCAGGTGCGCGTCTTGCACGAACTCCACACCTTGCGCCTTCAACACCGCGCACACCGCCTCAATCTCCGCAACCCGAAAGTAAAGAATCGTCCCCGACCCGGCAACACTCTCGCCTGCCGCCGGCTTTTCCGCAAGCCCGAGCATCAGGCGCACCGTACCGCACTGGAAGAAGACCATCGAACCGGCATCGAACAGAAACTTCATGCCCAGAGTTTCCTGGTAGAACCGCTTCGATTCCGCCAGGTCGCGCACCGTCAGCGCGATCTGCCCAATGCACTCCAACTGGATGACCAGAGGGTGCGAAACCTCGAATTCAGTAGCCACAGACACCTCCCGCTAAAGCCACACTAATTAGCCCAGCTAACGATATATCATAATCTCGACCACACATGCCAAGAAAAAGTAGCACCGACCCCGCCGAACTCGCCGACAAGCTCCACTCCTCGGCCATCCATCTCCTCCGCAAGCTCCGCCGCCAGGACGAAAGCAGCGGCCTCAACGCGCCACGTCTTTCCGCGCTCTCGGTCATCGTCTTCGGCGGACCGCTTAGTCTCGGCGACCTCGCCGCCGCCGAGCAGGTACGCCCACCAACCATGACGCGCATCGTCCACGCCCTCGAAGCGCAGGGATTCGTCACCAGGCAGCGCGACGAAACCGACGGCCGCAGCATCCGCCTCGCAGCCACACCTGAAGGAAAAGCTCTTTTAATGGAAGGAAGAAAACGGAGGGTCGACGCCTTAGCCCATCAGATCGCGTCTCTCACCGCCGAAGACCAGAAGATATTGAGCGAAGCCAGCAAGGTTCTCGCCGAAGTCATCCGGGCGATTCCGTAGCCGGCACTAGGTGAGGTGTGCTGCAGCACCTCGCTGGAAGTCCCCCACAAAGCAAAAGGGCGAAATCTCTTGCGAGACTCCGCCCTCAGCCATCCGAATTCTCGAAGATCAGGTTTCGGCCCCCGATCACAACCGTGCTGTCCCGCAGTCTCCCGGACGCCGCGAGCAAGCCCGCTACCTCCTGGTCTTTCGGTTCCCACCTGTTGCAAGAGCTTCCGTCGCCACCGCCTGTCTTCTGTTCCCCGATTCCGGTTGCCCGGTCTTGGTTCCCCGAAGTGGGCCTCGTTTCCAAGTCCCCAGCTGGTTTGATTTCCGCTCTCTTCTTGGAGAATTTCTCCTCCGTTGGTTTTGATATTAGCCCTAATTGATTGCTGCGCAAGGGCCTAAATCAGATTTCCTGTGTGGAAATAGCGTCCAATGTGTGGATCGCAAGACAGCCTGTGCAAAAGCCAGTCTCCAAATGCCAAATTGCGGCCATTTAGCACCAAATCTGTTACAAATTGCACTGAACCACTGGCCCCGGGAAAGTCTTGCCGACAAATCCTGCTACGAAAACGCAATCGGATTCCGATTCGCCTCAGCCGCTTCCACCAGTTTGTTCATCCGGAAAAGAAACTCGCGCACATCCGCCGAAAACTTGGGCGCTCGCTCCAGAAAGTTCAACTCCCGCTTCAACTTTGGAATATCCGCAAAGGTCACCACGTCCCCCGGCTGCACCTCGCCCGAAAGCACCTGCTCCAGCAGAATCGGCATCGCCAGTCCCCGGCCCTTCGCGACCTTCTCGATCTCCTCGCGACAATGCAGGATGTACTTGTCGTTCCCCAGCCGGTAGCTCACCGCTTCCTTGGCCTTGGCCGGAATGTGATAGATCTCCGACACCACCTCGCCCGTAGTCTCATCGACCGAGATCGTATCGTCCAGCCATTCAATAGAGATGTGAGCTTTCTTGATATAAACCGTCGCCGCCAGGCTCAATTCAGCTAACCCTCGTCGCGCTTTCCGCCGGAATCGGAATCTGCTCCACAATCTCCAAGCCAAACCCCTCCAGCGCCGGAACATGCGTCGGAGTATTCGACAGCAGCCGGATCTTGCTGATCCTCAGATCCGAGAGGATCTGTCCACCCAACCCAACCTCACGCAAAGTTCGGCGGCTGCGCTCCTCGTGATGCTCGTGCTCGTCCTGATGCACTCCGCGAGCAGTCCTATGAAAGACCAACCGCCCCGGCTCCGTTCGCCGGTCGATCTCAAATCCCTTGCTCGTGTTGTGCAGATAAACCAGCGCCCCGCATCCAGCCTCGGCAATCGCCTGCAGCGAACGCCGCATCACCGAGTGGCAGTCGCAAAGCGTCGTCCCAAAGACGTCTCCGGTCAGGCAGTGCGAATGCACCCTTACCAGCACCGGAATATCGCCCGTACAGACATCGCCCTTCACGAGCGCCAGATGGCTCTCGCCGCCATCCACCTCGCTCTCGTAGGCAATCATGCGGAACTCGCCGTAAGGCGTCGGCAGCATGCCCTCCGCAACCCGATGAATATACCGCTCGTTGCGCAGCCGGTACCGGATCAATTCCGCCACGGTCAGCATCTTCATCCCATGCTCTTTGCAGAACTCGATCAGGTCGGGCACCCGCGCCATCGTGCCATCGTCCTTCATGATCTCGCAGATCACCCCCGCCGGGACCAGCCCAGAAAGCCGCGCCAAATCAACTGAAGCCTCAGTCTGCCCCGCCCGCACCAGCACATCCGCCTTTGCGCGCCCGAAGCGGAAAGACATGCCCCGGCCGCGCCAGGTCCTGCACCGTCGTCCGCGGGTCGATCGCGACCTTGATCGTATGCGCCCGGTCAAAGGCCGAGATCCCCGTCGTCACTCCCTCGCGCGCCTCGATCGACTCGGTAAACGCCGTGCCGAAGCGCGAAGAATTCTCCTGCGTCATCGGCCCCAGCCGCAGATAGTCGGCCCGCTCCTCGGTCAGCGTCAGGCAGATCAGTCCCCGGCCAAACCTCGCCATGAAATTGATCGCCTCCGGAGTAACAAACTCCGCCGCCAGCGTCAGGTCGCCCTCATTCTCGCGGTCCTCGTCGTCGACCACGATCAGCATGCGGCCGGCCTTGAACTCCTCCAGCGCCGCCGGAACATCCACAAACGGCAACTCAGGATGTGAATTTCGATTTGAACTCATAGATTTGAACTCGCAGATTTCGAACTCATAGGCAAGTACCCGGCTTCCTGCCCTGAACTCTTTAATAGCCTAGTCCTTTTCCCGCCTCAACCCTTACCCTAAACCCTCCCTACAATGCGAAAACGCCGTCCCAAAATCGGGACGGCGTCTCAACTTCCCACAGGTTTGCCCTTACAGCGTCGACTCGATCTCAAAACCCCAGGCTTCCAGCAGGGCTTCCGGAATGTACTTGGAATTCTTGTTCCGGCGCGCCCATTCCCGCAAACGGGTGGAGCGAATGTATTGGTCGGGGGTCAGCTTAAACTCTTTCACAACCTGTTCGAAGGAAGTTACGGTAGGGACTACCGGGCCAATCGGCTCCGGCTTTCCCCAATTCGGATTACCACGACGTTTCGCCATCGTTTTATTTCTCCTTGGCTCATAGACTGATGAGAGGCAGAGCTGTCTCCCGCTTGTGGGTTTGTACCTCACCGGAAAGTCACAAGCTATAGAAGTATAAGTCACTTACGCGCGAAAAGCAAGATGGCCTCGCGTCACCGTTACTCGTCGAAGGCGAGACTTCAGCTCGCAAAATCCAACCAGGAATTGCCGCAAGTACCTCGATCTATTGCGCCTTGCGTGACGCATAGAAATCAACCAGGTTCCCGTCCGGATCACGGAAATAAATCGAACGCGTCCCCCACGGCTGCGTGGTAGCCGGCTTGACCCAGACTCTTACCAGGCGAATCTGCTCCCGTTTACCGGCTATCTCGTCACTGGCCCCCAGCTCGGCTCTTGATCAGATCGTCCAGATAATCCGGAACCTGATCGTTCCGCACCAGGTGTGCATAGCGTTCGCCGCCGTGATAGTTGATGGTCGCTGTCTTGTAATACTCGTCATCGATATAGAGCAGCGAGATCGGCTGCGAGCCATCTTTTGCAGCCTTGATCGCGTCCTCCAGCAGATCGTGGCTATAGACGCGGCCATTCACGCCAACCACCTTCATGCTGGACGTGATCCCCGCCTCATAAGCCGGACTTCCCACGATCGAATCGTTCACCGTGCCATCCGGCCCAAGCTGCAGCCCGATCGAATACGCGTCGGTGGGACTTCCACGGCGTCCCGTCAGCTTCGAAGGCTTGTCGTCATAAACCACCTTCCATCCGCCATTCTCGATGCCGCCCAACGGAGCGTTCGGCGAGGTCGAATCCAGCCGCTCATGGAAGTAGCCCGCCCAGTCATAAGGCGAGATCGCATTCAGAGCCGCCACCAGCTGATCGAAGGTATAAGTCTTCACCTCCGGCCCATTGTTCGCGTCCGCCATGAAAAGCCTGGCAGAAATCGTCAATTGATTTCTGCCCCTTCGTCTCGCGATGAATAATCGTCGCGACCTCCAGCCACATGAGGTCGCCTTCGTCGTAATAATCCGTGCCCCGCCGCCAGTTCAGCCATCCCCTGTCTCGGCCCGGCATCGGCTCACCCACCGCCGTATCGAGCAGCGGCCGCCACGTCCGGCCCGGCCGCCCCGGCCCCAGCATCGCCGCAATGCTCGCCAGGTATTCGTGATACTGCTCCGGAGTCCACAAACCGCTCCGCGCCGCCAGCATCGGCCCCAGATAATCCGTGAGCCCCTCATAGCCCCACAGCAGGTCCGTCTGCATCGCCGTCTCAAACTCCGGCGTCGTCAGGTCCGCCGGACGCCGAAACTTCCCGTTCCACGAATGCACAAACTCATGCGCCAGCAACCCGCCCAACGCCATCCCCGCATCAGGCCCAAGCAGCGTCCGCTCCGGCAGCCGGCTGTCGTTCGATTCATGATGCTCCAACCCAAAGTGCGCCACATGGTCGCTCAGCGTAAACAGGAAGTGGTAGTCGCGATAATGCCGTGCCCCGAACAGCTTGCCCGACTCAGCAACCAGGTTTGTCATCTTCTTTTGAATGTCGGGGCTCATGGCCAGCGCCGCTTCGCTGTCGGCGACTATGTCGATCTCGTGATGGATCGGCTCGCCCACAGGCGTCAGATCGATCTCCCGGTAATACTCACCCGCGATCACCGGAGAATCCACCAGCAAATCAAGCGAGATCGGCTTGAACGAGATCTCGTTCCCCGGAGCGCTCGCCACCGGCAGCGCCGTGCCAAACTTCCACCCCTCCGGAACCGTCAGCTTGGCCTCGTATGTCAATTGCGCCGAAGGCGTCCCCGCCGGATACAGCACCACCTCGTTCCATTCCAGCACCATCAGCTTGTCAGTCGCCGAATACCCATCCGGCTCAATGAAGTCGTAATTCGCCTCAAGCTTCGTAACCCCGGCAGGCACATCCACATGGAAGGTAAACACATCCAGCAAATCCCGCTTCCAGGGAATCACCTTCCCATCCGCCACAAACTTCAACCCGGTAAGGCTCGAGATCGGCCCGTCCGGCCCATGCTCGCCCGGAATCCACTTCGGGTAATAGATCGTCAGCGGCCCAGCCTGCACCGGCATCACCAGATGCGCATGCAGGATCTTCGTTGACGTCTTGGTCGCATCCACCGAGAGCAAGATCGTCTCACCAGCCAACGCCGCGCTCGCGGATGCCACCAGTGCGGCAACAACTGCAAGGAACATCAACCAACGAACTCCGCAACGACTCATCCGAAAACTCCTCATAGGCGAAATCAAGTAACGATCTTTCGAAAATCATAACTGCAACCGTCCGTAATGCCCTCGGAATGCCCGCAACCTGCGCGCTGTTCGTTTGCGGACGGCCATGCTCGATTCCGAACAATTATCTTCAAACTCATCACCGTTGCATCGCTCTAAGCCCTTCAATTACCGCCCCTCGTGTGGCCGCCCATCTGGCGTGGAACGTGCACTGCTCCACGCCGGAGACTCCATGCAAACGCTCATTCGCGACCTGCAATTCGCGCTCCGCCAGCTCCGTAAGGCACCCGGTTTCACGTTGACCGCGGTCCTCACCCTGGCCATCGGCATCGGCGGAGTCACCGCCGTCTTCTCCGTCGTCGAGGCCGTCCTGCTTCGCCCGCTGCCCTTCCGCGAGCCTGCACAGTTGATGAGCCTCCACGAGCGCGCCGAGCAGGATAAGCACGAGCTCCGCATGTCCGCGCCCGATGTCCTCTTCTTCCAGCAGGAGAGCAAGGCATTTTCGGCCATCGGCGGCTTCATCGGCTCAAGCTTCGAACTCACCGAAGCAGGAACGCCATTCCGCGCCCAGGCCGAACGCGTCTCCTCGTCAATCTTCCCCTTGCTCGGCATCGAACCCACCCTCGGCCGCACCTTCACCCCGCAGGAAGACGACAACGCCGCGCCCGTCACCGTCATCAGCTACGCGCTGTGGAAGGAGCGCTTCCACTCCGACCCCAACGTCCTCGGTCAGAAGATCGACCTCGATCGCCGCCCTTACACCATCATCGGCGTCATGCCCCGCGACTTTGAATTTCCCCTCGACGCCGGCCGCCTCAGTCATCGCGATCTCTGGGTGCCGATGAGCTTCACCACCGTCGAGAAAAACAGCGAAGGCGACAACTTCGACTACAGCGCCATCGGCCGCCTCAAACCCGGAGTCACCTCCGCGCAGGCGCAGCAGGACGTCGACCGCGTCATCGCCGCAATCCAGGCCAAATATCCGGCCAGCGGCGTCAAGCTCCATGCCTATTTCATCCCGCTCCACGATGAAGTCGTCGGCAGCGCACGACCGCTACTCCGCGTCCTCTTCGGCGTTGTCGCGCTGATCCTGCTCATCGCCTGCGTCAATCTCGCCAACCTGCTTCTCGTCCGCGCGGCCGGCCGCCGCCGCGAATTCGGCGTCCGCCTCGCCCTCGGCGCAGCCCGCAGAACCATGGTCCGCCAGCTCCTCACCGAAAGTCTCCTGCTCAGCTTTCTCGGCGGCGTCGCGGGTATGGCGCTTGCTATCGCTCTCGTGCAGGCAGCCGCAGTCAAACTCCCCGACTCCCTGCCGCGACTCTCAGAAATCGGCGTCAGCTGGCCCATGCTGATTGTGGCGATCCTCCTAACCACCGCAACCGGCCTCCTCTGCGGACTAGCGCCAGCCCTCGAAGCCATCCGCCCGCATCTGATCGAATCCGTCCGCGACGGAGGCCACGGCGCCAGCTATGGACGCGGCCAATCCCGCCTGCGCAGTGGCATGGTCGTCCTCGAGGTAGGCATGGCGATGGTGCTGCTCGTCTCGGCTGGACTGCTCCTGCGCAGCTTCGCAAAAATGCTCGAGGTCGATCCCGGCTTCGAACCCGCCCATCTGCTCACCGCCTCGCTGGCGCTACCGGTCCACGATTATCCCACCCAGCAAAAAGTCGACGACTTCCTCACCAACCTGCAGCAACGCCTCGAAGCCAACCCCCAGGTGAAGTCCGTCGGCTTCTCCTCCAACATCCCCATCGTCGGTCAAAGATCAGGACGCCTCATCGCGCCCCAGGGCTACACCAAATCGCCCGGCGAAGGCTGGATCATCGCCTCCAATTACCTCACTCAGGGAAACTACTTCGAAGCCGCGCGAATTCCGCTCATCCGCGGCCGCTACCTCACCGCAGCCGATGAGGATCCCAAAGCGCCGCTCGTCGCAATGATTAGCCAGTCGCTCGCCAATCGCTACTTCGCCGGCAAAGATCCGATAGGCATGGGCTTCAAGGTCGGCCCCAGCTTTCAATCGACCATGCCCACCATGACCGTCGTCGGAGTCGTCGGCGACATCAAGCAGGGCGCGCGTGACCAGGCCACAGTACCGCAAATGTACGAGCCGCTCGGCCAGGCCGTGGCCGACCTCGGGCCTTACGGAGCCATGATCGGAGTCGACGGCGATATGAACATCGTCGTCCGCGCCGAGGGCGACCCAGCCATGCTCGAAAACCTGCTCAACCAAACCGTGCGCCAACTCGATCCGCTGCTCGCCCTCTCCGACATGAACACCATGGACGAGATCGTCGCCGCCACCGAATCCTCACGCCGCTTCAACACCGCCATGCTCTCGAGCTTCGCCGCCGTCGCGCTGCTGCTCTCGCTGCTCGGCATCTACGGAGTCCTCGCCTACTCCGTCACCGAACGCACCCGCGAAATCGCCATCCGCATGGCCCTCGGCGCAACCCGCGAAAACGTCCTGCTGCGCACGCTGAGCCACGCGCTCTCACTCACCGCAATCGGCGCGGGCCTCGGACTCGCGGCCTCAGTCGGCATGACCCGCCTGCTCGCCAGCCTGCTCTACGCCACCAAGCCCTTCGATCTCCCCGTCATGATCGCGGCCATCGCGTTGCTCTTCCTCTGCACCACCATAGCCGGATGGCTCCCCGCTCGCCGCGCCGCCTCGGTCGAACCCATGCAGGCGCTAAGGGCCGACTAAAAGCGAGCGCCGGAACCCAAGCTAAGACGCTCGCTTCGGCGACGATTTCGCCGGTTTTTTCTTCGCAACACTCTTCACCCGAGCCGACGCACCACGCTTCGGCCCCGTCTTCTCATTCTTTTCTTTCCGCAGCTTCCACGCCGCGCGAAGCGCCCCCGCAAGCAAGTCCTCGTTAGCCTTCGCAAGCACAACATGCGTCGCCCCATTCCTGCCCCATCCGCCCGGAATGGGGACAAATACCTCCGGCTCCGCCTCCACAAACTCCGCCTGCATCTCCGGAGTGATCATCAGGTTCCCAAAGCCCTGGCTCTGCGCAGCCAGCGTCGCAAAAATCCTTGCGCCCACCCGAAAGTCCGCGGCGCCCATATGCGAACCCTCCTCCGCACCCTCAAGGCTCAACGCTAGCCTGCGAAAATCCGCTATCTCCATCCCATCGCCCCTCCACGGCAACGAGTATCCCACGAAAAATCGCCGGCAACCGCTGCAACCCGCCAATTCCCAACCGAATCGGCCGGGAATACAATATAAAAATGTCGAAGTTGTTTTTGGTAGAAATGTCGAAGTTGTTTTTCCCAAGTTCCCCGAGGTCGAAGTTCCGCATTCCCGCCACGCTCGCTGCACTCGTTCTATTGGCAATGTCGTTGCTCTCCGCACACGCTCAGGACAACGACAGCCGCGGCCGCAAATACCACGCACCCCCGCCCACCGCTAAGATCTCCGTGGCCGTCGTCAAGGACGCCAACGGCAAGCCCATCGAGAACGCCGCCGTCGTCTTCCACCTCTCCGGCGAAGAAGGCAAGGGCAACATGGAGATGAAGACCAACGAAGAAGGCAAGGCGGTCATTGACGTGATCCCTATCGGCGATACCCTCCGCCTCCAGGTCATCGCCAACGGCTTCCAAACTTTTGGCGAGGACTACAAGATCGACGCCGACACCAAGGACATTACCGTGCGCCTCAAGCGGCCACAATCGCAGTACTCGACCTACGCCCATGCCGCTTCGGGAAGCACCTCCGGCAGCCAGTCGAGTGCGCCGCAACAAAGTACGACGCAAACTCCCCCAAAGCAGTAATATTCCCTAATCGGAGTAAGCGGGATGATCGCACCGCGCCAAACAGGATTGGTGTTTCTGGCAGCATTCATCGTGCTGCCACATAACACCGCCCGCGCCCAATCTCCCGCCGCCACCCTGCTCCCAGACCCCGCACCAGCCGTCAACTTCCCCGCAGTTAATTTCCAGAATGCGGACTCCATCCTCGGCGTCGCCGTTCCCCGCACGCTCAAGAATCGCCGCGAGTCGATGGCCTTCACCTACGACGTCGACTATCACAATCGCAACCTGAGCCCTCGCGGCAAGCTGCTCACCGACTATTCGGCAAAATACGAAGTCATCTTCGTCGGCGGACTTCCCTACCGCCGCCTCGTCGAAGAAAATCACCGCCCGCTCACCGGCCTCGCCGCCGCGCAGGAAGCCCAGCGCTACGATCAGACCTTCGCGGAACGCAGCCACATGTCCATCGACCAGAAGCGCGATTACCTCCGCCGCCCCTGGAACGTCGATGTCCCGCTGCCCCAGCTCATCGGCCTCTTCAACAGCACCATCGTCGGCGAAGACATCGTCGAGGGCCGCCCCGCCGTCATCATCGAAAGCCTGCCCCGCCCCGACGCCCACCCCGCCGACGAAGAAGAGCGCCGCGCCCTGCACAAGCGAGTTAAGCTCTGGATCGATCGCGAAGACCTCATCGTCAGCAAGCTCGAAGCCACACTCGTCGCCGACGACGCGCTCATGAAAACCGGCACCGTCGCCCGCATCGACTTCGAACGCAAAGCCGGAGTTTGGCTCCCCTCTCAGAGCGACGTGCAATTCGAAGCCATGGCTGGCGACCAACTCATCCGCGGCGAGACCGTCGAGGAAAACACCGACTTCCGCCGTTTCCACGTCGACGTCCGCTTGCTTGACCCATCGCAAACCGCCTCGGGCACCCCCGAAGCCCAATAGCACCTGATCGCTGTTCTAAGTCTCTAGTCCCAATGTCCCTAGCGTCTAGCCCCTGAGTTACCCTCAATCAATGGGATCACTACAGCACCAGACCGCGCTCGTCACCGGCGCGGCTAAACGCATCGGCAAAGCTCTCGCCCTCGCCCTCGCCTCCGCCGGTGCCGACGTCGCCATCACCTACCGCGAATCCGAGGCCGAAGCCGAGCGCACCGTCGCCGAACTCCGCCACCACGGCGTCCGCGCCGGAGGCTACCCCTGCGACCTCCGCTCCCCCGAGAGCATCCGCCACACCGTCAATGCCGTCGCCAGCGACTTCGGCCGCATCAACCTCCTCGTCAACAACGCCGGAATCTTCGAGACCGCCGCCCTCGACGCCATCACCGTCCCCCAATGGGACGCCATGTTCGAGACCAACACCCGCGCGCCCTTCCTTACCTCACAGGCCGCCCTCCCATATCTCAAAGCCGCCCGCGGCCGCATCATCAACATCGGCTCCCTCGGCGGAATCCACCCCTGGCCCACTCACGCCCACTACTGCACCTCCAAAGCCGCCCTCCACATGCTCACCGCCACTATGTCCAAGGCCTTCGCCCCGGAGATCAGCGTCAACTGCGTCGCCCCCGGCATGATCGCCACCAACGGAAACACCAGCACCACCGGCAGCGGACAGGAAACCACCGCCGAATACGAACAATTCGCCCAGCGAACCCCCATGCGCCGCAACGGAACCCCCCAGGACGTAGCCGAAGCCGTCCTCTTCTTCGCCACCGGCCCCCACTTCATCACCGGACAAATCCTAGGAGTCGACGGCGGCCTCGGCCTCTAATCACTTCGCGCTACCCAACCCTCCCAACCATCCGATACACTTGCCGCGAACCGCAATTCCCTCGGAGGGATCTCTTCCATGAAGAAGAGGTTGATAGTCCTGTCCGCAGCCCTGTTGATCGCCTTCTCCGCGCTCCCAACCCTCGCCGCAAACGTAACCGGCAAGTGGACCGCCGAAGACAAAGACCCCGATGGCAACC
Organism: uncultured Acidobacteriaceae bacterium; assembly: GCA_963742015.1. GTDB lineage: Bacteria > Acidobacteriota > Terriglobia > Terriglobales > Acidobacteriaceae > Acidisarcina. The sequence continues at coordinate 30,786 of CAVUKL010000030.1, forward strand.
CGTCCACGATCACCTACATCTTCAAGCAGGAAGGGCCCAGCTGACCGGCACCGTCGCGATACCTGACGAGACCGCCAATATCAGCAGCGGCAAGGTCGACGGCGACAAGATCTCCTTCGTCGCCGTCTTCAGTGACTTCACCCTCACCCACACCGGCGCCGTCCACGAAGACGAAATCACCCTGACCGTAAAGTCCGACGACCCCGACTATCCCATCCACGAAATAACCCTCAAACGATCCAA